>JBMNOE010000002.1:0-212130 GCA_050942895.1 Christensenellales bacterium | reverse complement strand
GACACGAAAGACGGGCGCAGAAAAACCTCTGGTGCATCATGACACGGGATGGTGCAAAAAGGCGTAAGAAAATGCCTCTCAAAACATCGCGGCTTCTGCTCTGAAATGCAAAAAAGCCCAGTAATACAGGACTTTTTCGCTACTCGTCATTGTATCAATAACGATGTTTAGATTTGGCGGAGGCGGTGAGATTCGAACTCACGTGCCCGGCAAAGGGCAACTCGATTTCGAGTCGAGCTCGTTATGACCACTTCGATACGCCTCCGTATGAAATTGTATGCACACCTCATGGTTCGTGGGAAGCTATGAGATGTGTTTGGAAAGTGTTAGAAAACACCGTCACAAACCAAGTTAGTATTGATGGAAAACCCAGTAATATTGGGCGTTCCGTGGCTATGGAGCCTCGCTTTCAGCCATATCTTTTCGAGTCAGCCCCGTTATGACCACTTCGATACCTCTCCACGGAATAAATATTCAATTTTAGGACACTATCACATGATTTCGAGTCAGCCCCGTTATGACCGCTTCGATACCTCTCCGTGTGTAAATATTGCAGGCCCTGCCCGGCTGGTAATTCAGCTATAAACATCGAAATGCTATGCGGAAGCCGATGCAAACAAAAAGCGCGTTTGTTACAGCGGCATTAATACAAGCAAACCAGCGAAAGCATTATACCATTCATAGCGAAAAATGGCAATGGGTAATCTTCTTTCGTTATCAGAAAGAGAAACGATGCATGGAAGAAATTTGAAAGAGGTGCCCCCGGGCTTGCGACGATAAGACTTCATGCAGGCCGAAGCAATTTGGCTTTGCGGGAAACCGCCTTGGTTTACACATAAAAGCATATGAAAAGAAGTATGGTGCAAGGCGGGAAAACACTTTTATTTTGTTGACAAATATTGGCATGAACGCTATAATTATTTTGTTTATATCCCGTTGTTTTAAGCAAAATTGATGAAGGGCGAGGGTAATCTATGACAAGAAGAATTACCGCAATTTTACTGAGTCTGCTTATGATTGCTGCACTTTTAGCCGCCTGCAATGGCGGAAGTTCTAAAGCTACAGCAAGTCCTGCCCCTGACACATCGCCTGCGGCAACAGCGCCTCAGAATATCAATGTTACCATAACCAACAGCTCCAGCTATATTTTCAACGAGCTATATGCTACTCCGACATCGATGAATGAATGGGGAACTGACCATCTTGGAAGCACCAGCATACTCAAAAAGAACGGCTCCTTTGATATCAAACTGAAAAAATATGATTTTACCAACTATGATATTAAGATCGTGGACGAGGATGAGGATGTTTACTTCTTCCAGTATGTGTCATTGATTGAAGGCAGCAAGGTGGACATTTCCTTTGGCGATGGCCTGATAGCCACTGTAACCGGCCCTGATGGAACCAGCAGCACTGTAAGCGGAAATTTGCAGTTGTCTTCGGGCGATGTTGGAGGCGTTTCTGAACCGGGCGGGCAAGATGAGCCACAGGAATATGACTACACTCAGGATCCTTTCAGCTTCCAGATATATAACGAGTCCGATTACGACATATACGCCATCTACATGGCCCCAGACGGCTCTGAAAGCGAAACTGTGGACATCTTGGCCGAAGTGCTCAAGAGCAAGGGCTCAACCACGGTGGAAGGCTCGGTGGCCGGCACCCAGTTCCAGGGCGCAACCACATGGACGCTTTATGTGGAGGATGTGGACGGCGACACCAGCGTTTCGATGTCCTACTTCGACCCCTGGATGGTCATTTACATTGACATCACCTGGGATAGCAGTTCCGGAGGTTATGTCTGCGAGTTTTTCTATTGATAACATGATTTTTGCGGATTGACAGCGGGAGAAAACAAATGAAAAGTCCTGAAAAAGCCGAGGCGTGCGTCTCGGCTTTTTACAGCTTTAAGGCCTTCTTTTTGCAAAAAAAATAAGAGCAAACATTTCTTCGGACGGGGGCGGAAATAAAAAAAGATGAATCTTAACAGCATTTTTGCGCTGTAGTCTCTTATAATTATAACGATACAACGTAAGGGGGGAAATAGCATGGAACATAGAAAATTTACTATCACATCACCAAAAAACAAGCTTATCACCCTAGATGTTATACCGGGACACTTCACGACCAGCAACTCCCATATTACTCATTACCTGGACATGAGCCGCTTGAAGTTCAACGCTCTTGCAGCCAGGGACATCGCCCGGGAAATGGCGACTGCATATCTGACAAACTCATTGGTGGACACAATAATTTGCATGGAGGAAACTGAGGTTGTAGGCGCTTATCTCGCCGAGGAGCTGATTGAAAACGGCGTTATGATCGTCAATGCAGACAGGGATATCAGCGTCGTGACGCCTCTTAACAATGTCAACGGCCAGCTTATCTTTCAGCAGAGCACGGAGCGCACCGTGTATAACCGCCATGTGATACTTCTGGTTGCCTCCGCGTCCACGGGCATGACAGTCCACCGGGCGCTGGACTGCCTGAAATATTATAACGGTCTTCTGGTGGGCATATCCTCAATATTTTCCGCGGTTTCGCAGATTGCCGGGCAGAAGATCAACAGTGTCTTTTCAAGCGAGGACATACCGGGATACAGGCTTTACAAGCCTGCGGAGTGCGACATGTGCAAGATGGGCAACCGGCTTGACGCCATCGTAAATTATGATGGCTACACCAGATTTTGACAGGAGGAGATATTAGTTGGGTTTTTTTGAGAAGCTTTTGGCGAACGTGGGCCTCATTACAATGACATGGCAGCAGGTGGTGATGGTGGGGCTATCCTTGGTATTGATGTGGCTTTCCATCGTCAAGAAATATGAACCATTGCTGCTTTTGCCCATCGCCTTTGGGATGATGATAGCAAACATTCCCCTGGCGGGGCTGGGCGCCCACGACGAAGGCGGGCTCATATATTACCTATATCAGGGGATAAAGCTGGGGATATATCCGCCGATGATATTCCTGTGCATTGGCGCCATGACCGACTTCGGCCCGCTTATATCATCGCCCAAGAGCGCTTTGATAGGGATCGGCGGCCAGCTTGGCATATTCGCTGCTTTCGTGGGAGCGTTGTTTTTGGGCAATGCCCTGGCGGCGGTAATCCCCGGGTTCGAGGGCTTCACCGTCCAGGAAGCGGCGGCGGTTGGAATGATCGGAAGCTCAGACGGCCCCACATCCATATACACCGCGGAGACGCTGGCGCCGAGCCTTCTTCCCACCATCGCAATAGCGGCATATTCGTATATGGCTTTGGTGCCCCTCATTCAGCCGCCGATAATGCGCGCTTTAACCACTAAAAAAGAGCGGATGATCCAGATGCCCCCGGCCAAGCAGGTTTCCAAAAGAGCCAGAATAATCTTCCCCATAGCGATCACGCTTGGAGTGCTGGTATTGGTTCCGGCGGCAGGCCCCCTGGTGGGAATGCTGATGCTGGGCAATCTGATCCGCGAAAGCGGCGTGACCGACCGGCTGGCAAGGATGCTTCAAAACGATCTTTTGAACCTTTTAACGCTGCTCATAGGCCTTTCAGTCGGCGCAACGGCGACTGCTGCACAGGTTTTGAACATCAAAACCGTGTTCGTGATATTGCTGGGCCTGTTCGCATTCGGAATGGGCACTGTGGGCGGCATGTTGATGGCCAAGCTCTTGTGCAGGCTTAGCGGCGGCAAGCTGAACCCCCTCATCGGCAATTCGGGCGTTTCCGCGATGCCCATGGCTGCAAGGGTTTCCCAAAAGCTTGGGCAGGAGTATAACCCCGGCAACCATCTGCTGATGCACGCCATGGGGCCGATAGTCTCCAGCACGGTGGGCTCGGCGCTGCTGGCAGGCATATTCATCGCAATTTTAGGATAACAAAATATGAGCAATTGCCCTTGTGCAGCAGGAATGATATAATTATACCGACATTATATTCCTGAGGAGAGGAAGGCATTGAGGAAGATATCCGCCGCCCCAAAAGAGCATAAGGGCGCCCTGGGAGACGCTCTGCGGAGCCTCGCCGCTATGGCGGCGGCGGTTTTGCTGTGCGAAATCCTACTGCGCTTCGGCGTGGGTGAGCCGGGCATAAGCGCGGTGATGATCCTGGCCGTGTTCGCTGTTTCGGCGGTGTCCGGCGGCTATGCCTACGGCTTCGCAGCGGCTTTTGCAGCGGCCTTTCTTCATGATTTTCTGTTTATAGAGCCCCGGTTTGCCGTCAAGCTTTCCGGCGGCTTTTTTATTAATCTTTCTGTGATGCTGATAGTCGCCATCGTTTCCGGAGCGATTGTTGAAAGGATAATCAGGCGCTCAAAAGATGCGCGCGGGAAGGAGCAGCAGGCGGAGTTTCTATACGAAATAAACCGCAAGCTGCTTTCCAGCAAGGATGAGATAGGCGTGGCCCGCTATACGATGGAATATTTAAGGAACTATCTGCACAGGTCCGTCGCTGTTTACACTTCATTAGATGACTGGGAGTCCGAGAGCTACTATTTCAGGCGCGCCGAGGGGGACGCTGCCTCCCAGATGTTTTCCCGGCCGGAGGAGCTTTGGGCGGCGCAGCTTGCTTACCGCCGCAGAGAGGCCGTGGGGGTGGGCTTTGCCGTGGGGGGCGCGATGTCGGCCTGCTATCTGCCGGTGATGACACAGGGGGAAATCTACGCCGTTTTGGGGATCTCATGCCGTACAGGGCCGATCCCCTCGGAAGATATGCCCTTCGTGTACATGGTCGCCGAGCAAGCGGCTCAGGCGCTGAAGGTTCAGGATCTTACCCGCCAGCAAAGGGAAACCCTTGTGATGGCGGAGACGGAGCAGGCCAGGAACAGGTTCCTTCGCGGCATATCCCATGACCTGAGAACGCCGTTGACCAGTATCATCGGAGCCAGTTCCACTTTCCTTGAAAACCAGAAGGAGCTGTCGGCAGGCACGCAGGCCCAGCTTGTGAAGGGGATACAGTCCGACTCTCAGTGGCTTTTGAGCATGGTGGAAAACATACTTTCCGTCACAAGGATAAGCCAAAGCGATATGAAGATAGCTAAAACCGAGGAAGCGGCTGAGGAGATCGTGGGGGAGGCCGTGGCGGTTTTCCGCAAGCGCTATCCCGGGGTTGAGATCAGCATACGCCCGCCGGAGGAGTTTTTGCTGGTGCCCATGGACGCGCTCCTGATCACCCAGGTGATAAACAATCTTTTGGAAAACACACAAAGGCATTCCGGAGAAAACGGCGCCAGAGTGGAGATTTTGTTTGGTGAAAAGGACGGCTTCGCGGAAATATCGGTGGAGGACACAGGGCCGGGGATTTCGCCCGAGGTGCTGCCCACATTGTTTGAAATAAGACCTGTGAGAGCCGGTCACGGGCAGGATTCGTCGCGAGGGCTGGGCATAGGTCTTTCAATATGCAAAACCATTGTCGAGGCCCACGGGGGCTGGATAAAGGGGGAGAACCTTCCCCAGGGCGGCGCAGGCTTTACATTTGCGCTTCCGATTAGCAAGGAGGAAGATAACTATGGCGACTAAGCCGGTTATAATGGTGGTCGATGACGAGAAGGCCATCAGAGACTTTTTAGCGGCGCAGCTTTCTGCCGCGTCATACAGGGTGCTGGAGGCGGCAACCGGCGAGCAGGCCATCTCGATGGCTGCGTCCCATTGCCCGGAGCTGGTGCTCCTGGACTTGGGCCTGCCCGATATGGACGGCATGGAGGTGCTTGACGCGATACGCAAATGGAGCGCCATGCCGGTGGTAATCGTTTCGGCGCGCCAGAGGGAGGAGGACATCGTAAGCGCGCTGGATCGCGGAGCGGACGATTACATCGCCAAGCCCTTTAATAATTCGGTGCTGATGGCTCGGGTGCGCACCGCCCTTAGGAAAAATACCATCGGACAGGGGGAGCGGCATCTGTCGAAGCAGAGCTTCGGGGACGGGGCTCTTTGCGTAGACTACGGCAAGCGCATAATCAGCCTGAACGGCGAAGTTGTTCATCTGACGCCGATAGAATATAAGATACTGACGCTGCTGGCAAAAAACGCGGGCGGTGTCATCACATACGCCACCATCAGGAAGGAGCTTTGGGGCCCATACGCCGGTGACAACAGGGCGCTTCGGGTGAACATGGCCAATCTGCGAAGAAAGATCGAGATCAACTCCGCCGACCCCTGCTTCATACTGACGGAGGTGGGCGTGGGCTACCGCATGATGGAAAGCGACGAAGCCCCTGCGGACTAAGCCGGCGAGAGCATTGTGAAAGCCGCGTAAGGGCAGCTTGTTTTTGTTTGAAAGGGATGCATTGCATTGCTGTATAATTCCAGGAAGGAATTTAGCCTGGACCTGACCGATGATATCAGCATGACGTCTTGTCATACTGACAACGACAGGACATATGTGTGCGAAAATCTTATATCGCATAATATCAAGCATACATCCGGGCTTTTAAAAAAGCCGGGATTAGATATCAACATCTATCTTAAGGAGAAGGACAAGGTTATAGGGGCAATACTGTGCGATACGTTCAACATGTCGGTATATATCGACGTTTTGTGGGTTGACGAGGCATATAGGGGAAGGGGATATGGGAAAGCGCTAATAGCGCAGGCGGAGGAAATCGCCAAGGGAGCAGGGTGCGTTCTGTCGCATACCTGCACCTTCAATTATCAGTCTCCGGAGTTTTATAAAGCATGTGGATATGAGGTTTTCGCGGAGCTTAAAGATTATCCCGACGGCATTGTTCAATATTTTCTGAAGAAAAGACTGTGATGAGAAAATTGCGCCGATATACGGACGCTTCTGCCCATGAAAATTTTTACGGGCAAAATTTATATTTTCTTTATACCTTTCCACGAGTTTTATAGTATAATAGATGTGGTTTTTGAAATTTGAGGATGGATAAATGCCACATATTGGTGTAAAAGATAACAAAAAACAGGATTATTCAAAGCAAGAGGCTGCTTCTTTGCGCTATTTTTTGCGGCGCATGCTTCTGGGAGTGATCGTGAGCGTGGCCTTCATAACCCCCGGCCTTTCCGGAGGAGTCATCGCCGCAGCCATCGGTCTTTATGAGCCTATGCTCCACGCGATAGCTCATCTGCACAGGCAGTTCAAACGAAGCTTTGTTTTCCTGTGCCCTTTGGGTGTGGGCGCTGTAATAGGCATTCTTTCGTTTGGAAACCTGATGAAGTTTTTGATGACCGTGGCGCCCACAACCGTCATATTTGTGTTTATCGGCCTGGTGGCCGGCAGTATGCCTACCCTTATCGGCGAGGCGAACGCCGGCGGCTTCCGCAAGGGCTATGCTCTGATATCGCTGGCCGCCTTCGCGCTGATTTTGTTCATCGAAAGCGTGATGACGCGGATTTTGCCGCCCACGGGCATGGAGCTGGACGTGGTGGGTTCGCTTATAAGCGGAGCAGTCATAGCCGCAGGCACGGTGATCCCCGGGGTCAGTTCGTCCTTTTTGTTGATGCAGCTTGGGGTGTATGAAAGGCTGCTGGAGGTTTTGACCGGCTTTAATTTGCCCATAATTGCGCTGGTGGGGGTGGGCGGCGTAATCACTGCCCTGGCGCTGGTTTTCGGTGCGGACAGGCTGTTTAAGCGTTTTCGCGGCCCTGCTTATTACGCTGTGATCGGTTTTCTGCTGGGCTCGGTGGTGGCGGTTTTCCCCGGCTTTGTTCAGGGCTGGAAGCTGGCGCTGGATGTTTTTCTGTTTGCTCTAAGCGCGGTCGGGTGCTGGCTTTTGATGCGAATCGCGCCAAAAAGACCTAAGCTTTCAGCGTAAGGAGGGGAGTGGGCGATGGTATTCAGCAGCGTTGCTTTCCTGTTTTACTTTCTGCCGGTGCTGGTTTTGCTGTACCTGGCCGCTCCCAAGAAGCTGAAAAACGGCGTTATGATACTTGCCAGCATGGTGTTTTTCGCCTGGGGGGAGATCAGGTTCATCCCCGTGATGCTGGGCCTTTCGGTGGTGGACTATGTCTGCGGCCGCATGATGGAAAAAAACCGCAGCAACGACAAGCGCAGGCTGGTATACATGCTGATCGGCGTGGGCGCAAACCTGGGAGTGCTGCTGTTCTTTAAATATGTAAACTTTTTCGCAGACAACTTTAACGCCCTTGCGGGAACGGCCTTTGATCCGCAGATAATTTTGCCCATAGGCGTTTCATTTAACTCGTTTCAGTCCATGTCATACGCCATAGATGTATACAGGGGCACCACAAAGGCGGAAAGAAAGTACTACGATTACCTGCACTATACCACGCTGTTTCCCCAGATAATCGCAGGGCCGATAGTCCGCTATGTGACAGTTGAAAAGGATCTGGACAGCCATCAGATCACAAGGGACGGCTTTTCAGAGGGGATGCGAAGGTTTATAATAGGATTGGCGAAGAAAGTGCTGATCGCCAATAACGTCGGGTTTTTGTGGAGCCAGGTCTCCACGGGCTATGCCGGCGAGGCGACGGTTTTGCTGTATTGGGTGGGCATAATCGCCTACACTTTCCAGATATATTTCGACTTTTCCGGTTATTCGGACATGGCCATCGGCCTGGCGAGGGTTTTCGGCCTGACATTCGACGAGAACTTCGACACGCCATATGTCTCCAGAAGCATCACGGAGTTCTGGCGGCGCTGGCACATCACCTTGGGCGCATGGTTCAGGGACTATGTCTACATTCCCCTTGGGGGCAACAGGAAGGGCGCGCCCAGGCAGCTCTTCAACCTGCTTGTGGTCTGGGCGTTGACGGGCTTTTGGCATGGCGCTTCGTGGAATTTTGTGATATGGGGCCTGTACTTTGCAGCGTTGCTGGTGCTTGAAAAGTTCGTATTGTTTCGGTTTTGGGAAAAGGTTCCAAGGGCGGTGCAGCATGTCTACACAATGCTGCTGGTTGTAGTAAGCTGGGTTATATTCACCGGCGACGACATGATCGGCGTGACAATAGGCGGCTATATTGCGGGGATGTTCGGCCTGGGGGGCCTGCCCCTTTGGGATGCGGGAGCGGTTTTCAACCTGCTGCAATACCTGCCGATATTCATAATCGCCGGCTACTTTGCAACGCCCCATTTCCGCGGATTGCTGAAAAAGGCGGAGCTTTCCGAAAGCAAGCCGGTCTGGGGCTTTACGGCGGCGGGATATCTGCTGGTTTTTATAATTTGTGTGGCGTCGATAGTAAGCAGTCAGTATAATCCGTTCCTGTACTTCAGGTTCTAAGGAAGAGATCGAAGAAAGGCGGGGAGGAGGCGTTCCGTGGAAAAAGTTTTCGGTACCGGCAGATTAAAAAACATCGCCTTTTCGCTGGCGTTCATAATAATTTGGGCGGGCATAGCCCTTATAAATATTGCATGGCCGAATCAGGAGTTTTCACAGGCGGAAAACCGCAGCTTGGCCGCCTTTCCGCAATACAGCCTCAGAAGACTGCTGGACGGCGACTTCATGAACGACATGAATGACTATCTGAATGATCATTTTATCGGAAGGCAGCATTGGGTGGCTTCTGACAGCCTGAAGGAATATGTTTTGGGAAAAAGAGAGATAAGCCAGGTTTACATCGGCAGAAACGCCCTTTACAGGCACTATTCAAATGAAGGGATGGGCATCACTCTGGGAAACATTGCAGGGGTAAATGCCTTTGCTGAAAAATATGATATGCCGATATACTTCATGCTGGTGCCGAGCTCAACATATGTTCAGCAGGAAAAACTGCCGTGGCTGGCGCCTGTCTGGGATGAAAAAGGCTATATTGAAGCGACCTACGCCGCTTTGGACGAAGGCATAAAATCCATAGATGTTCTTTCAGCACTTGCGCTAAAGTGGGATAATGATATATACTACAGGACGGACCACCATTGGACCGGCTATGGCGCATACCTGGGTTATCTGCAGCTTGCCCGCGCCATGGGCTTGCCCGACAGGAGCCCGGAGATTGAGATATCCACCGTGGATGAAAGTTTTCTTGGCACGAATCATTCGCGCACGGGCTTTCCGCTTGTGAGCCCGGACACAATTGAGCTGTACCAGATCGGCAGGGCCGAAAGTTTTGAAACCTACGGCCAAGCTGATGGTAAATATATAACGACGCAGCATGAGAGTATGTTCTTTCCGGAGTTTTTGCAGCAAAAGGACAAGTATGCATTTTTTCTGGGGAGGCTCCAGCCCTATGTGACCATCTACACCGGCTCTAGTACCGGCAAAAAGCTGCTTATATTCAAGGATTCTTACGCCCACTGCCTGGCGCCGATGCTCCTTGAGGATTACAGCGAAATACGCCTTGTGGATCTGCGCAGCCTTGTAGCTGATGATCATGGCGCGTTAATCGAAGCCCAACGTTACGACGAAGCCCTGTTTTTATACAGTACGGACACTTTCTCACAGCAGATGGGGCCGGATCGTTTGGCAAGATAGCGCTTGATATATTTATAAGCCACCCGCCTCGGATGAGGCTACCGTTTGCAGCGAAAGGAGGTTGGCAAGCGAACACGCATCCTGACGGATTGGTAGAACTGGCTAATAAAACCACACAAAATATAGAAGGGGTGAACCTGACAATGAGTTTAAACGTTTTTATGATTGTGTCGATCGTGATCACTATAGCGGCGTTTGTCTTTGCATGGTGGCTGTATAAATGGGTAAAGAAGCAGCCTTCTGAAAATAAGCGCATCGAGGAAGTGAGCGGATATATCCGCCAGGGCGCGGCCACATTCCTGAAGAAGGAATACAGGGTTCTGGCAAAGTTTGCCGGTGTCGTGGCGCTGATAATTTTGCTCTTCCTGCCCTCGCCGATTTGGGCCGGCAATTTTGTCGATAATATCGTCATGGCCATTTCCTATTTGGCTGGTACTGTGTTCTCCGGCTTTGCAGGCAAAATCGGTATGCATGTTGCCACCATTGCCAACGGCAAGACCGCCGAGGCCGCCCAAAAGGGCATTCGTCCTTCCTTCCTAACTGGCTTCCGCGGAGGCGCAGTCATGGGTATGGCGGTTGTGGGCGCTTCGCTTCTGGGCACCGCATTGGTGTTCTGGATCACCGGTGAAACCTCAGCTCTGCTGGGCTTCTCCTTTGGCGCATCCAGCCTTGCTCTGTTCGCTAAGGCGGGCGGCGGCATCTTCACAAAGACTGCCGATATCGCTGCTGACCTGACCGGTAAGGTTGAACTGGGTCTCCCCGAGGACGATCCCCGCAACCCCGCCGTTATCGCTGACAACGTGGGCGACAACGTGGGCGACGTGGCCGGCATGGGCGCAGACCTCTTTGACTCCCACGTGGCCAGCATGGCTGCGGCTTTGGTCATGGGCGTTGCTCTGGACAAGGCAACCGGCGGCATCATAAACGAAGCCATGATCTTCTGCTATGCGGGCATCGGCCTTCTGGCGTCCATCATCGGCATTGCCGGAGCGCGCATGGGCAAGAGCGACAACCCCACATTTGCTCTTAACTCTTCCACCTATATTACCACCGCTATATATGCAATATTGACTGCCGTAGCAACTGCTGTGTTCAAGTTTGAATGGCGCATCTGGGGCGCTTCCGTCGTAGGTTTGCTGGTGGGCGTTGTCATTGGTATAGCCACAGACTACTTCACGGATGACAGCAAAAAGCCCGTGCGCATGACTGCTAAGGCCAGTGAAAAGGGCCCGGCCCTCACCATCATTTCCGGTTTCTCCTATGGCCTTTTGAGCGTTCTTCCGGCTTTGGTAGGCATCGGCTTGTCAGCCCTGATCAGCTATAAGCTTTGTGCGCCTCTGGGTGAAGGCTATGCTCTGTTCGGTATCTCCATGTCGGCAGTAGGAATGCTTTCCATCGTTGGTATGATCATCTCCAACGACGCCTACGGCCCCATCGTGGACAACGCAAGAGGTCTTGCCGAAATGGGCGGTCTGGGCGAAGAAGTGCTTGAAATCACCGACACTTTGGACTCTGCCGGCAACACAGTCAAGGCCGTCACAAAGGGCTTTGCCATCGGCGCGGCGGGTCTTACCGTTATTGCGCTGCTGGGCGCATTCATCAGCGAAGTGAACGAGGCGGCTATTGTCATGGGCCTTATCGAGGCCGGCCAGCAGTTCATCTCCGGCTTTGACGTCATGAACCCCAATGTGTTCTTCGGAATGCTGGTGGGCGCAGCCATACCGGCAGTGTTCAGCGCCATGCTTATGCTGGGTGTTGACCGCAATGCGCAGCGCATGGTCGAAGAAATTCACCGGCAGTTTGACGAAATCCCCGGCCTTAAGGAAGGCGAAGAAGGCGTTATTCCCGAGTATGACAAGTGCATCGAGATTGCAACTGACGGCGCTATAAAAGAGCTTATCCCTGCGGGCCTGTTCAGCATCCTCGCCACTTTGGCGGTGGGCTTTATCGGCGGCGTTCAGGCGATAGGCGGCTTCCTGACGGGCAACATAGTGGCTGGTCTGCTGCTGGCATTGTTTATGTCCAACGCGGGCGGCCTGTGGGATAACAGCAAGAAGTATGTTGAAGCCGGCAACAATGGCGGCAAGGGCAGCGAAGCCCACAAGGCAGCCGTCATCGGCGATACCGTCGGCGACCCCTTCAAGGACACCGCAGGACCTTCCATCAACACCCAGATCACCGTTGTGTCTCTGGTAGCATCGATGATGTCCTCACTGTTCCTGATGTTCTCGCTGATAAAGTAATGCTTTAAAGCAGCGTTTTAGCACATGGATGAGCCTGATTTCTTCGGGCTCATCCGCAAAACTATAATATGGAGAAAGCCCATGAGTATATTGACTAGTTTTTTGGATGCAATATTTGGATCAATTTTAGCCATGACGCCGGTAGATCTCATCAAAATGGTGGTAATGTGGGTCATTGGCGGCACGCTTATCTACCTGGCGATCAAGAAAGAAATGGAACCTTCGCTGCTCTTGCCCATGGGCTTCGGCGCGATTTTGGTCAACCTGCCCTTTTCCGGCGCGATCACCCAGGTGATCGAGGGCCATATCGAGGCAGGCCCCCTATCCGTTCTCTTTGACGCGGGCATCGCAAACGAGCTGTTCCCGCTGATTCTGTTTATAGGCATTGGCGCCATGATAGACTTCGGCCCCTTGCTTAAAAACCCGAAGTTGCTGCTCTTTGGAGCTGCCGCCCAGTTCGGCATATTCTTCACGCTGCTGCTGGCGGTCACAATCGGCCACTTCTTCCCCGGCACATTCTCGCTGCAGGACGCTGCTGCCATAGGCATAATCGGCGCTGCGGACGGTCCCACGGCAATTTTCGTTGCAAACTACTATAACACCAAGTATATGGGCGCAATTTTGGTGGCAGCATACAGCTATATGGCTTTGGTGCCCATCATTCAGCCTCCGTGCATAAAGCTGGTGACTACCAAGAAAGAGCGCCTTATCCGTATGCCCTATGAGGCCGGTGAAGTTAAAAAGTCCGTGCGAATTCTGTTCCCCATAGTGGTCACCGTTATTGCCGGTCTGATAGCTCCCAGAAGCGTAGCCCTTGTCGGCTTCTTGATGTTCGGAAATCTCATCAGAGAGTGCGGCGTTTTAAACAGCCTTTCCGAGACAGCACAAAATGCGCTGGCGAATCTGATCACCATCTTCCTGGGCATCACTGTTGCGGTTAAGATGCAGGCTGATCTTTTCCTGACGGTAGAAACCCTGCTGATAATGGGCCTTGGCCTGTTCGCTTTCGTATTTGACACCATCGGCGGCGTTATGTTCGCGAAGTTTTTGAATCTTTTCTCCAAGAATAAGGTGAATCCGATGATCGGCGCATGCGGTATTTCCGCTTTCCCCATGAGCAGCCGCGTGGTGCATAAAATGGGTCTGGCTGAAGACCCCCACAACTTCCTGCTGATGCATGCGGCGGGCGTCAACGTGGGCGGTCAGATCGCAAGCGTTATAGCGGGCGGCTTGATTTTGAACCTGGTGGCAAAATAGTTTATAAAGGCTACACGCTATTAAATCTGTGGAACAGGAGAAGTATTTAATTATGATAGTACAGGCATTGCAAATCATGCTTTTCGGCATGCTGGGAATCTTCGTCGTTATGGGTCTAATAATTGTGACCATAAAAGTTCTTGAAAGGTTTGGGAATAACTCAGAAAGTGCGAACTAATGAATGAGTTTATAGAGTTTTTAGGGCAGGTAACACAAAATCCGGCGCTATTGATAACTGTGCTTTTGACCTTGGCTGTAATATTGGTCAACGGCTGGACAGACGCCCCTAACGCCATAGCAACTGCCGTTTCAACCCGTGCTATGGCGCCGAAGTCGGCAATTTTGATGGCGGCCGTATTCAACTTTCTGGGCATTTTGGTGATGACGACGATCAACAAGACTGTCGCTGAAACCATATATAATATGGTTGACTTCGGCGAGGATGCCCATGAAGCTTTGGTGGCCCTTTGTGCTGCCATGGTTGCCATAGTTGTGTGGGCGGTTGCGGCTTGGCGTTTTGGAATTCCCACGAGCGAAAGCCACGCGCTGATAGCCGGCATAACCGGAGCGGCCATAGCCGTGCACGGCGGCCTTGCAGGCGTTAACGGTAACGAGTGGGTCAAGGTGCTCTACGGCCTTGGCCTGTCCACATTCCTGGGTTTTGGCCTGGGCTATGGAACGGTAAAGATCATAGAATTGTTGTTTAGAAAGGCCAACAGGCGAAAGACCAACGGGTTTTTCCAAAAAGCGCAGGTTGGCGGTGCGGCAGCCATGGCGTTCATGCATGGTGCGCAGGACGGCCAAAAGTTCATGGGGGTATTCCTTTTGGGCATGGCTCTGGCAAAGGGCCAGACAACGCCGGGCGTTTTTGAAATACCCTTCTGGCTGGTGCTTCTATGTTCTGTGGTAATGGGCGTTGGTACCTCCATCGGAGGCTACCGCATAATCAAGGCTGTGGGCATGGACATGGTAAAGCTGGAAACGTATCAGGGCTTTTCCGCCGATATCGCGGCTGCGGGCTGCCTGCTTATATCTTCGCTGACAGGCACCCCCGTTTCCACCACGCACACCAAAACCACTGCCATAATGGGCGTGGGTGCGGCACGGCGTTTGCGCAGCGTCAACTGGAGCGTGGTAGGCGAAATGGTGCTGGCCTGGGTTTTGACTTTCCCCGGCTGCGGGCTGATAGGCTTTGTGATGGCCAGGCTTTTTGTGTATTTATTCTAACGGCTTTTGCATGGCCATTTCCTGCAGTTTGTTTTTGGGGCAAAATTTTAACAAAGGCAGGGGAAGGCTTCAAAGGTCAACAAAAATAAAAGGACAAAAGCTTTATTAAAAGTGACAAAGGAAGTGCGATAGATGGCAAAAAAGCGGAACAACTCTTATTTTGATGATTTTATTTTAATGGTGGACCTCTCATGCCGCGCGGCAGAGTTTCTTCAGACTGTTTTGAAAGATTATAAGCCCGAAAATCTTGCGGAAAGCCGAAAGATAATGCACGAAATTGAGCATGACGAGGATACCATCAAACACGGCATGATGAGGCGGCTGGCGAAGGAGTTTGTCACTCCGATAGACCGCGAGGACATCATTTTGCTTGCAAACGAGCTGGACGAGGTCACTGACAAGATAGATGACATACTCATCCGCATGTATATGTACAACATAAAAGAAGTACGCCAGTCGGCGCTTAAGTTCGCTGATGTCATAGTGCGCTGTTGTAACGCTCTTCAAACGGCGATAAAAGAGTTTCCCAACTTCCATAAATCAACCGCGCTGATGCCGGCCATAATCAATGTGAACGCGCTTGAGGAGGAGGCTGATGCGATTTATATCGAAGCGGTGAGGAAGGTGTTCGAGGAAGGCGGCAATGCAATCGAGGTGGCTGCCTGGAGCGAGCTTTACGACCGCCTGGAGGATTGCTGCGATGCCTGCGAGCATGTGGCGGATTCCCTTGAGATGATCGTGATGAAAAACTCGTGATGCAAAAATCAAAATAAAAACAGAGCCATAAAGACATGGGCATAAAAGCAGGGGAGATCTCCTGCTTTTTTTAAAAGATGAAGTAAGAGGAAAAGGTATGGAATACGAGATTTTGGCAGCGCAGTTGGGAGACGTCGCCGCCTGGATGGCATTAGCGGATGAGGTAAGCAAGAGTTTCCCCGGCTTTTGTGCGCAGGAATATGAAAAGACGCTGCGGAAGAATATTCTTCGCGGCAGCGCCCTTTGTGTGAAGTTTAGCGGCGAGATCGTCGGGGTATTGCTCTATTCATTAAAGGCGAAATGTCTTTCCTGCATGGCCGTAAGCCCCCTTCACAGGCAAAAGGGCGTAGGCTCGCTTTTGGTTGAAAAGATGATACAGAGCTTTCCGCCGGACGCGGAGATTTCGGTGACCACATTCCGTGAGGGCGACCCTCTGGGCGATGCTCCCCGCGCGCTTTACGGTAAGTTTGGCTTTGCTGATGGGGAACTGATAATGGAGCATGGCTACCCGATGCAAAAGCTTGTAAGAAATAAAAGCTTGTAAAAAGTTGGTAAAAATCAATCAGCCGCCTCGAAGGAGAGCGTTATATAATGGGCGTCCGCCATCATGGACTGCATCTGATGATGGGCAATGCTGTCGATGCTTTCGGCTTCATCCGCCGGTGAAAGAGCGTCAAGCTCGGGCTCGCGCTCCAGCAGGTAGTAAAATGCGCGGCCGCCTGCTTCGCCGATCTCAAGATATTCGCCGTCATAGGCTTTTGATGGGTCATCCGATACTGAGAACATGTACAGCGCAGTTTCCTGAGCGCCCTCTGCGGCCGAATACAGATATTCAAACAGCAGGCCGTAATCGGCGCTTATAATATTATAATGCCCATCCCAGGTTGAGGGCAGGGCAAGAGAAAAACCATGATCCTCGGCGATGTATATATGGCTCTCGCCGGGGTATTTCTTTTCAACGGAGTAATTGCCGGAAAAATCGCTGATGAGCAAGAGGGGCTCGCTGTCACTTTCACCAAGGACTTTTATATTATCCTCCAGCACTTCCACCTGCTGCGGCCAAACAAAATCCAGATCATCAAGCTGGGCGGACTCGATTCGCCAAAGCATTTCCCCTTCAGGGGAAACGGCGGTGAGGAGTGGGCCGTAATAGCCGCTGATGTAGAGAATGTCATCAGGGCCGAAGCCATAGCTGATGCTGGCTCCGACGCCGGGGGCGACAAATCTTTCCTCGCCGGTGAGCATGTCATAGGCGAAAAGATCGCCGTCGACCTGTATGTAGAGCATATCACGGCAGGGGAAGGCATCCGAAATGGTGAGCAGCTCGGTGATGGGAGCGGTGATATCAAGGCTCCAGAGAAGCTCGCCCGCCTCATTTCCCACATGGATCAGGCTGACAAAGAAATATTCTTCCCCCACGAGGCCCCCGTCAAATGACTGAAAGACCCAAAAGTCACCCATTTTTTTGCCCTGGCCGGCAAAGTCAACCGCGCAAACCCCTTCCTCCTGCCCGGCATCATCGCTGTCAGGCGGGCTATCGCTGGGCGTTGCCCGGGAGGGGGTGGGCTCAGGTGCGGATGATTCTGCCGTCGGCTCCGGCGCAGGCGATGTTATGATTGCATCGTTACCCTGAAGGGGCCTTTCTGTCTCCAAAATCGCAGCAGAAGCGCGCTTTGCGTCCATGCCTGCAGGGGCGATAGCGGTGACCTTTTGATCCTCCGCCGGCTGTGAGCAGGAAATGAGCGCAATGCATGAGCACAAAAGAGCAAGGAGCAGCGCAAGTTTTATTACATTTCTTTTTATGGGTTTATTCACTGGGACCTCCGGGGGCAAGCGTAAATTTCGTTCATATCCACATATATAAACGATTTTGGCCTTATTGGCGTTTCATGGAAAACGGAAAAAGGCGGAGTAAAAACGCCGCCTTTTGTCAGTTTTCAGTTTTCAGTAGGGCAGGCGGCCGCTTTTGCCCAGTTCTTTCATGAACTGCTTGCCCGCATAGGCGATCATCGCCTGGTCTGAGCTAAGGCCGATGAACTGCACGCCTTTATCGATGAGGGCCTGGGCCTCCTTTGCATTTGGGGCGATCGTCCCCACGGCCACACCCGCTTTCTTGCACTTTTCGATGATATCGTCCACAGCGGCCAGCACCTTGGGATGCTTTGAATCCCCGGTGACGCCAAGCGCCTGGGAGAGGTCCATGGGCCCTATCCACATCACATCTATTCCCGGCACGGCCAGCATCTCCTCCAGATTGTCAAGGCCCTCCTTTGTTTCCACATAGACGACAACCATCACGTTCTCGTTGGTCATCTGGGCGTATTCGCCGCCGTTCATAAATGTGTAGCCCGCCGCTCTGTTGGAGGGGGTGAAGCCCCTCTTGCCGACGGGATCGTAATAGGCGCAGTCCACCACATGCTTAACCTCGCCGGCGCTGCTGGTTTCAGGCACCATCACACCCATGCCCCCTGAGTCAAGGGCGTGAAGAATCTGAGCGCGGTTGTTCTCACGCACGCGAACGATGGGCACTATGCCGGAAATATCCGCTGCGCGAAGAAGGCTGACCATCGTTTCCTTGCCGATGTGGGTGTGCTCGCAGTCGATAACGAAGAAGTCAAAGCCGCAAAAGGCGATAATCTCCACAGAGGAGGCATCGGTCATCTTCACAAAGGTTCCAACATAGCTCTTTCCTTCCCTTAGGCCTTGTTTAAGCGGGTTCAATCTTATCATGGTATTCTCCTTTTGTATTGAATATTGTAAAAATTGTCTATACATTAATTTAACTACACAAGTGCCGAGCTGTCAATTAATCCCATACCATGATATAATATATTGTAATTGACAAAAATTCACAGGAGGTTTTATTATGGGAAAAAATGCGGCAAATGATATTAAAACCGTTGGGTTTATAGGTCTTGGGCGGATGGGAAGCCCCATGGCGATGAATCTGATCAAAGGGGGCTATAGCCTTTTGGTCTATGATCTGATCCCCCAGGCGATGGCTCCGCTGGCGGAGGCGGGCGCGAAAGCTGCTTCCTCGATTGCGGAACTGACGCAAAACAGCGATGCGATAATCACGATATTGCCGGCTGACCGAGAGATATTGGATGTTTACGCCGGCCCGGGCGGCATTATCGAGAGCGCGGCTGGGCCTAAGCTTTGCATTGAGATGACATCGGCAATGGGCAGCACCTTAAAGCATGTGGCGCAGCTTGCCCAAGAAAAGGGCGCGTTGCTCTCCTTCGTGGACGCACCTGTCAGCGGCGGCGTGGACGGTGCAGTAGCCGGAACGCTGACCATAATGAGCGCGGGCGAGGAGGATGATGTCAGGCGGGCGCGGCCACTGCTTGAAGCCATGGGAAAGAACATATTCTTTGCCGGAAAGCTGGGCGACGGCAAGACGGTCAAGATGATCAACCAGCTTTTAAACGCCGTTAACACCGCCGTTGCTGCGGAGGCCATGTATCTTGCAAAGCGCCTTAACGTCGACATCGGTCTTATGCTGGAGATAGTGGGCAAGAGTTCCGGCAATTCATGGGTGATGCAGGGGAATGTGCCCAAGTTCATGCTGCCAAAGAAGTACGATGCGGGCTTCAAGCTGGGGCTTATGACGAAGGATCTGGCTCTTTCGCTGGATGAATCGATCAAGCAGGGGATCGACCTGCCCATCGCCGGTCAGGCTCTGCGGGAATATCGGCAGACGATAGAAAAGCTTGGCGGTGAAGTCAACTACAACGCCGTTGGGGAGTGGATAGAGGATCATAACTGCGGGGAGTAGCGCCCCTCACACTTTCCCCTGGCTGCATAACCTCGCATTCAAAAAAGGCCCGGAGATCACCGGGCCTTCTTGATTTGAGGAGACTCTTGCGGTCTGATTTTGCCGGAGCATTATCAGTCGCTCAATGCGGGAGGAAAAAACCAGTCAAAAAACCGGGAAAACCGGAAATCTATCAATTGCGGAGGGGATTACATGGAAGGCTGCTATTGCTGCAATTACAAGAATAATAAGGACAAAATACTTTTTGAAAACGCGTATGCCGCTTGTATCGCCGTCAGCAACCCTGTGCTGGTTGATTCCTGCGTCATCATTCCTGTCGCGCATAGGCAATCGCCCTTCGATCTATCGCAGGAGGAATGGTCTGCTACGAAAGAGTTGCTGGACCGGGTAAAGCAATACCTGGATGACAAATGCCATCCAGGAGGATACAATTTGGGTTGGAATATTGGCAGCGTTGCCGGGCAAACGGAGTTCCATTCGCATTTGCATGTCATACCCCGCTTCGATGATGAACCTTTGGCGGGCAAGGGTATTCGCTATTGGCTTAAGCAGGAGGAAAACAGAAGACCTTCTACATAACAATTTTTCCAGATCATCCTTTAAATTTTCGCTTCACTCCTTGGCTTTTCATGGCTGATCTTTCCCGCGGGGACAGGCGGAGCCGGGGAATTCCAATGCAAAAAAGACGCTTGCCTTCGGGGAGTGCCTTGGGGAGAAAAAGAATTTTTTGGGAAAAGAATTCTTTTCCGTGGGTGGGCGGGCCCGCGGGCGATGGCAGGAACCGCGTCTTATACGACGATGATGTCGCAGCCGCCGCCGGAGAGGCATCTGCCGCCACTCGGAGTGACGGCATAGGTATCCTCCACCCCGACCATGCCCAGCCCTGCGATGCCCTTCTTCGGCTCCAGAGCGATGGTCATGTTTTCCTGAAGCGGCTCGTCAAATCCGGCGGCGATAATCGGCATTTCGTCCACAAACATTCCAACGCCATGCCCCAGAAACTTTGCGCTTCTTTGCCCAAAGCCCATGAAGTTTTCAAGGAAGCTTTCATCAAGGCTGCCCATTATCTTGTTGTATATTTCGCTTGGCGCTATGCCGGGCCTTAGCATGTCCGCCGCTCTTTGTTCGATATCAATGCAGGCTCTGTGGGCGCTTATTGCCTCCGGTGAAGGCTTTGCACCAAACATATACACCTGGGTTTTATCGCTGTGGTAGCCCTCCATGCCAAAGCCGCAGTCCACAAAAACCAGGTCGCCCTTCTTTAGCCTCACATCCCGCCTGCCCGTCACGGGGGCCGCAGCGCTTGTTCCCAGGGCGCCGCCGGGGCCGTCAAAGCTGGTGGGATAAAGAGAGCTTATGCCAAAGCCAACCTGCCCGGTAACAAGCTCCGTTTGAAAGCGGTAAAAGCGGGTGATTCCGTGGTAGCCGTATTGCATCATTTTCGCCTGAAGCTCGCCCACGAAATCCGCCTCGCTGATGCCCTCCTTCAGCAGGCCCGGAACTGCCTCCATCAAAAGAGAGTGCTGCGTCGCGCAGGCTTTTTCCACCCAATACATCTCATAAGGGTTTTTGACAGAGCGCACATACATCAGCGCACCCTCAAGGGATTTAATCTGCGCCATTTTAAAATGCTTTGAAAAGCGCTGGACTATGGCGTATGTCACCACTTCCGTCTCAATATATGTGATCCCCAGATCGCTTCCAACGGCCTGAGCCGCATCACGATAGCTTAGCATGGGGTAGATGTTATCGTCGAAAGGGGACTCGTCCAAAGCCCGCTCAAGGCTTCTGCGCACATGGTATGAAAATGCGCCGCCCTTTCTTATCAGCAAAACTGCATCCTGCATTGTTCCCATGAAATAATATTGGTTTGCCTTGCCCATTATGACGGCTGTGTCCCAGTCGGGGTTGCGCTCGTCCATCACCTTGCAGAACCTGCTGCGGCGGTTGTTGAGTTCTTCTTTTGTAAGCTTCATCGTTTTTCTCCTGTTAGTTTGCGCGGTGTCTGAAAACGCCTGTTTTAACGCCTGCTTTTTTTGATAACTTTGATAATTACAATAACAATGGCGCATTATGTTATATTTTATCTCAAAACGCGCAATTTGAAAAGTCTTGTCATTTTTACATTAAGTTTATTATGATATGATATAATAAGTTTATTAATTTCCGCAGGAATTCCTGCACGGCGGGCGGCCATGTACGCCACAAAACATGATATAATACTAAAACAAGCTAAATTAAAACAATCGATGAACCTGTCGGTTATGGGAGGTTTTCATAAAGAATGGAAATGATATCCGGCAAAAGAGTGCTGCTGATAATAAACCCCGTGGCGGGAAGGCGGCTGGGGATAAAGAGCGCCGATGAAATATGCGCGCAGCTTCGCGCAGGGGGCTTCGCCGTTGATCAGGTTGAGACCGCTGCTGCCGGCGATGCCGTCAGAATATCCAGGGAGGGCAGCCATTATTATGATATCATCGCCTGTGCGGGGGGTGACGGTACCCTCCACGAGGTTATAAACGGCGTAATGGCCGAAGAAGGGGAAAAACGCCCTGAGATAATGTACTTCCCCTCCGGCACCACCAATGTGGCCGCCACCAGCATGGGCCTTACCGGCTTGCCAAGGTCGGTCATTTCCAAGGTGGTCAATGGTGCGCCCAGGCCCTATGATATCGGCAGTTTCACCGGCGCGGGCCAGTCCAGACATTTCACATTCATGGCGACATTTGGCGCCTTTTCAAATGTTTCCTATGAGACATCCCAGAATCTTAAAAACATTCTGGGCTATTTCGCTTACCTTCTTCAGGGAATAAAGAACCTGGCGGAGCTCAAAAGCTATGAGGTGAACATAAAGTGCGGCGATGCAAAGGGTGATTGCTATGAAAGGGCGGACAGGATAATATTCGGCAATGTTTCCAACTCCAGGTCGATGGCGGGCATATTCAAAATAGAGTTCGAGAGCCTGAGGCTGGACGACGGCCTGTTCGAGGCGATGTTCATAAAGGCCCCCAGAAATCTGTTGGAGCTGGAAAGAATAATTTCCTGCCTGCTCGCAGGGCAATATGACGATGAGTATATCAGCTTTTACCAGGCGTCCAGCATCAGCATACGCACCCCGCAGGAGATAGAATGGGGGCTGGACGGCGAGTTTGCCGGCATTTTTTCAGATGTGCAGGTAAGAGCACTGAAGGGCGCGGTGCAGATATACAGATAAGAATTCGGCCGACAAATTAGGCAAAAGAGGCGAAAAGAAGATTGTAAGCTTCTTTTTCCGGCCTATCAAACAAGCAAAGAAAGCATCAAAAAAGCATTAAAAATGCAAAATTTATCAAATGCAGAATAAAACATTTGCGGCTGCCAATAAAAAACTCCCCCGACTTGAAAGCGCCAGAGGGAATTTTTATTATAATTATATAATTATGCCTTTACGCCAGCGCCCGCAATCATTCGCTCTCGTCGATATCGGCGTTGTGGAAGACCTCCTGGACATCGTCCAAATCCTCCATCATGTCGATCATCTTGCGTATTTTTGCAAGCGCCTCCTCGTCGGTTACCTCTACATAGTTTTGGGGAATGAAAGTCACCTCTGCGGAGACAAACTCAAAGCCCTCAGACTCAAGGTTTTCGCGCACCTGGGAAAAATCCGACGGATCGGTTATTACCTCGAAGAACTCGTCGTCAGCTTCCACATCGCTTGCGCCGGCCTCAAGAGCGGTCATCATGAACTCCTCTTCGTCCATGTCGCCACGGCTTATTATGATGACGCCCAGCCGGTCGAACATGTAGCTGACGCAGCCGGTTGCGCCCATGCTGCCGCCATTTTTGTCGAAAGCATGGCGAACTTCGCCCACAGTGCGGTTGCGGTTATCGGTCAGCGTGTTGACCATCACAGCGACTCCGCCGGGCGCATAGCCCTCATAGTTTATCTGCATATAATCAACGCCGTCGATATCCCCGGCCGCTTTTTTGATTGACCGCTGGATGTTGTCGTTTGGCATATTGGCCGCGCGGCACTTGGCGATGACGTCCCTCAGCCTCTGGTTGGCCACCGGATCGCTGCCGCCTTCCTTTACAACTACCGATATCTCCCTGCCCAGCTTTGTAAATATCTTCGCCTTTGCGGCGTCTGTCTTATTTTTTCTTGCCGCTACGTTTGACGCATGTGAATGCCCTGCCATATTTTCCTCCAAACACATCTGTTTTTTAATACTGTATATTATTTTACCACATAAAAGGGCTCATAACAAGAAGGCAGTCTTACACAGCATTTTCTGTGCCTTAACCCGGGAGCATAAAAAAGAAAAACGGTTTCATCCCTGCCAATTGATCTCTATTTTTTTCTTTGCTTCAGCCTTACAGAAAGATATTCAACGATATCCTTCACCTGGTTCAGGCTCCACACATCCCTGATGGGGATCTCCATATCAAAATGCCCCTCCACTGCATTCAGCAGGCTGGCCACATCGAAGGAGTTAAGGGAAAGATCCCTGACAAGGTCCGTGTCCATAGTTACATTTCTGACGCCCGCCACATCGTAGACTATGGCCTGTATGGCATCAAACAGGCTTTTTTCATTTTTATCCATTCTTTGGCCTCCTCTGTTCATTGGACTATTCCCTCGCGTTTGATTTTCTTGGTAGACGTTCTCTCAAAGGGCGTCTCGGACAGCTTGACTATCTGTATCTTCCTGAAAGGGGGCTGCCCCAGATTCATGCGGTCCACTTCATTTTGGATGCTGTGCAGCACCTCGTAGGGCTGCATGCCGACAATCTTTTCCGGGTTGGGGTGAACGATCACCGCCAGCTTCACATCATCGGCGGACTGGCCGCTGCTGGCGCCGTAAGCCACCACTTCCTTCACATAGGGGCATTCCATCAGCTTGATCTCTATCTCCTCCGGGGAGATCTTTTTTCCGTTGCTGAAAACGATGAGAGACTTCTTCCTGCCGTTGATGTAAAGGAAGCCATCTTTATCCAGATAGCCGATATCGCCTGTCATGAACCAGCCGTCCTTGAAGGCCAGGGCGGTGTATTCCTCGTTTTTATAATAGCCGGATGAAACGGAGGGGCCTTTGACGCATATCTCGCCATCTTCAATCCTCACCTGCATCCCCGGAATGACCTGACCCACGGAGCCGATCTTGTTGAACTCGTTGCGGTTGACGCTTATAAGCGGGCTGCACTCGGTGATGCCGTAGCCCTGTATGATCAAAAGGCCGTAAGCGCTAAGCCTCATGGCAGTCTCCTCGCTGAGGTGGGCGCCGCCGCTGATGATTATCTTCACGGATTCGCCCAGCACCTCCTTAACGCCTGGATGATCCATCGTGCGCGGGCTTTTCAGGAAGCGGGAAAGCTTTCTGTACCGGGCCACGGCCATATCCGCCTTTTTAGCGATTCCCTTCTTTTCCTCGCCGGTGCGGACATAGCGGGCGATTGTGTCCACCAACAGGGGAACGGCAAAAAGTGTCACGGGCTTAAAGAGGAGTATATCTCTGAAGATATACTTAAAGCTGCCGTTTGCGCCGACGACGCCCCCTTGGGAGAGCATGTCCAAGACGCCGGCAACCAGTGAATAGGTGTGGTAAAAGGGCAAAGATGTGAACATGCTGCCGCCAAGGGTAACAAGCTGCTGGGCGTGGCAAGCATTATACATTATATTATAATGGCTGAGCACCACGGGTTTGGATGAGCTGGTGGTGCCTGATGTGTAGAAGATGGCCGCCGGAGTGTCTCTTTCGATCGCGACATCATCTAGGGCGGAGGGGTTTTCAGATTCGAAATCGGCCCCCCGGACAAGCATGTCGCTAAAAGAGATGTATTCGCCGGGAATTTTGCCATAGCCGCTGAAGCAGACAAGGGGCAGCCTTTTCTCTGCCAGATGCTCTGCCACAAGAGGGGAACAGAAAAGAATCTGGCCGTCGCCCTTGGCGATCATATCCCAGATGACCTCGCCCTTTTGCTCGACATCAAGGCAAATAGCAACGCTGCCGCTGCATGCGATGGCAAGGAACGCCACCATCCATTCATATCTGTTTTCGCTGGCAAGGGCGATATGCTTGCCGGAAAGCCCCCTGGCGATCAAGCCGTTTGCAAGGGCGCGCACATCGCCGTGCAAGCGCGAATAGTTGTAGGTATATTCATTTCCCTGGTTGTCATAGAAAACCAATGCTCTGGCGGAGCCGTAATTGCCGTTTTTACCCTTGAAGGCCTCCACCATCTGGGGGATTGTATCATATTCTATAACTTCATAATGCGGATAATTTCTGCTCATTTTTGCGCTTTAGGCAACGCTGCGAAAGTATTGGGCGGCGCTGCTTTAACCCATCCTTTCCGTCTGTTTATATGTCCACTGAAGCTCCTGCGACAAAGCAGGATAATCTTTTGCGATCGGAAGAAACTCGTCGATCAGGAAAGGGTCAAACTGGCTGCCCTTTCCGCCTGTAAGCTCGTCGATGGCCTTTTGAAGTGTTAAAGCCTCCCTGTAATGCCTGCTGGACATCATCGCGTCAAATGCGTCCGCGATGGCGATTATCCGGGATTCGATGGGTATCTCGTTTCCCGCAAGGCCGTCGGGATAGCCGCCGCCGTCATACCTTTCGTGGTGAGAGCGGACTATATGCGCAATTTCACTGAAAAGGGTGATGCGCTCCAATATGGACGCACCCCTATTGGTATGGCTCTTTATTATGCCGAACTCCTCATTGCTCAGCGTACTGGGCTTTGTGAGTATCGTGTCGGAAATGGCGACCTTGCCAACATCATGCAGCAGCCCGGCTATCTTTACCCTTTCAAGGAAGCCTTCATCGGATGAAATCCTCTGGGCGAGCCTGCTGGAATAGAAGGCGACCCTGTCGGAATGCCCGCGGGTGTAGATGTCCTTTGCGTCCACCATCAGCCGCAGCGCTTCTATTGTCTGCATATAGCTTTCGGTCATCTGCGCATAGGCCTGTGTGAGTTGGGCATTTTTGCGGTTAAGCTGCATGTGAAGCATGGTGTTGTTAAGTGCCGTTGACACCTGCTCGGCATAGACCGATAAAAGCGGCATAGAGGCATCGCTTTGTCTGACGGATTTTTCTATGGCGATCACACCGAAGCAAACAGGATGGGAGTTTTGATTCAGCAGCGGCGCGATGATATGGCTGTCTGATTGGATCGGCCTGCAAAACTCCATAGTAGCTTCTATGTCCACTCTCAGCTCCCGAGTTATCGATTCCCTGAACTCCTGAAGGCTGATGTTATAGCGCCCGTTGCCGCTGAACATGGTTTCGGGCACGTCCTCCGTCTCCGGATGAGGGGTTATCCGCCAGGCTTTAACCAGCACAAAGCTGTTGCACTTGCTGTACAGATTTTTCAGGTGCTCGCTTATCCGGCCGGTGAGATCCTCCAGAGGCATCAGTTTGAGAATACTGGGGGTGGCGCCGAGTATTTGTGAAAGGCCGTCCTGATAGCTGCCTATCAGGCGCATCTGCTTTATGGATTTTATGCAGCTTTCAACCAGCAGCTCAAGCTGGTCAAAGCGTTCGCTTTTCTCGTAATATCCCTGTATGTCCAGCTCGCGGATTGTGTCCAGGGGAGGGGCCAGCTCTTTATGCCCCGTAAGGAGAATAACGAACACCTTCGGGTCAAACTGGCGCAGCCTTGA
Source organism: Christensenellales bacterium (assembly GCA_050942895.1). Taxonomy (GTDB): domain Bacteria; phylum Bacillota; class Clostridia; order Christensenellales; family UBA1750; genus JBNRMR01. The sequence continues at coordinate 184,864 of JBMNOE010000002.1, read as the reverse complement.
AACGAACACATCGCCGCAGAAGGGGCGCATTATAAAGTCTAAAAGCAGTATATCATACTGTTTTTTCTTCATCCGCTCCAAGGCCCGCGCCGGGTCCGTCTCGGTATCCACCTGGTAGCCTGACGCCTCAAAATAAGCCTTGAGAGCGTCGGTAATATTGGGGTCATCATCCACAGTCATCATGGTAAAACCATTTTTCATGAATCCTGGCCTGTTTTTACGCATGGTTTAGGCCCTCCTTTCCCATGCCGATTTTTTGTTATGAACTTCCCGGAAGATCAAGGGGTATGAGAATATTTGTTATAGTGCCTCCCCCGGGATTATCTTCTATCCACATTTTACCGCCGAACTTACCCCGTATAAGGGTGTTGGAGGTATAAAGACCGATTCCTGCGCCCAAAGCGCCCTTGCTTGTGACCATCTCTTTGAAAAGGCGATTCTTTACATTTTCGGGTATTCCGCTACCCTCGTCCCGGACATAGATATGTATATTGCCCTGGGCCAGTTTTGCGCCCATGGTTATGGGGCCTCCGCCCTGTTCCACCATGGCGTCAATGGAGTTGTCCACCAGGTTATTTATCACCTGCACCAAATTATTCACATCGCCGTTTATGACAAGATCCCTTGGCAGCTCGTTTTCCTCCGTCAGTGTGCATGAATTCCTTATGATGCTGTTTTGCATCAGCATATGAACGCGCTTGAAGACCTCATCCAAAGAGAAGGCGGTGATTCGGGAGGTGTTCATGTTGGTTGCAAGCCCTTTTACCGTTGTGATTATGTCCGACATATATCCGCAGCACTCCCGTATCCTTTCGTGCCACTCGTTCATTTCATGGCATATCTCCTGGTGATCCTCCATGGTTACTTCCTTGTCGCCGATGCTGCGCTGGTATTCCTGGGTGAGGTTGCCAAGGGCATAGACGCTGCCGGATATGGACATTATGGGGGTTTTTAAGTTGTGAGCAATACCGCCGATCATCTGCCCCAGCGAGGCAAGGCGCTCCCGCTCCATCGACATGCTGAGTATCTGCTGCTCCCTTTGCACTTCCTCCTTTATACGGGTGATATCCTTGAACATGGCTATGAATGCGCGGGTGTTTTTCTTCAGGCTTACGGCGGTTATTTCCACAGAGTAATACTTCTTGCCGCTTTCAGTAAGGAGGGATTGCTCGTATGAGATGGTGCTGCCGCTTTTCATGCAGCTTTCATATGAGCTTATCAGGTTGTAGGCGATATCGCGGTTCCTTTCATCAAGCTTCGTGGCAAGATCTGAAAGATACTGTTCCGGCTGGATGCCAAAATCGCCAAAGACATCGTAGAATGATTTGTTTGCGTTGACTATGTAGCCGTCTATGGAGATGATGGCGTAACAGTCTGATATGCTGTCGAACACCTTCTGCACCGCCACCGGCTTTATGTTCAGAAAGTTAAGCGCATATACGGCAATTCCATGGCAGATTATAGTCGCCACAAAGGCGATGGGCGTGGCGGCGATGGTAAGATTAGCGACTTTAAGGGTGGCCATCACGTTGACAAAAAGCGGTATGAATATGCCTATTGAAAACCAGGCCGCCTGCTTCACGAAAAGGGGGTGGTTGCTTTTTCGGCTGTTATAAAGGCAGATGATCATAGCGGCGAGATAGTAAAGATAGTATATAGCGCCGTTCACCGGGAACAGGGGCCCAAACTTAACCTGGCTTGCTATTATTGAAAACTCCCTGTAAAAAAGCCCATGCAGTGGGTTGGTGACGACGACCAGAGCCGTGAGCGCGGGAGGTATTAGAAAAATGTAGTTGCGCCGGGGCATCTTTTTGTAGTTCTTTGTGAAGGCAAGGGCCGCAAGGAGCATTGACGAGGCCGTGAGCGCCTGCGCCACGCATGTGACCGCATCAAAGGCAAAAAGAAGGGTCATATTGTCCTTGGAGGTGTAGTACATGCCCAAAAGAGCCAAGATCCACATGGCAAGGCTGCCGATCAGTATCATGTATAGCTTTTGCATCAGCGTCAGGCCGCCCTTCATGATGCAGCTTCCCATGAACACCAGCAGTATTGTGCATGTAAGGTTCAATATGTGAAACATTGGTTCAGAAATCATGTGCTCACCTCATATTTGGCCTCAAGAAAACATTTGGATATGGACTTTATGCAGGGTTTGGGCCAGCTAAAACCGGCCAGCTTCAGCAGAGATTCCGTCCTGAAGCTGTCTAATAAGATATTGCTGCATGAAGCGGCGCCTGAAAAATAGGTCTGGGAAAGGGAGAGAATGTAGCCGCCATCGCTGACGGCGCTGTTCACAGCATCCTTCAAGAGAGCGGCGAAGTCTTCATCAGGTATGAACTGCAGGCCCTCAAAGGCGCTCATCAGCTCACCGAATGCCGGCATGTTGGGGTTGAAAACATGGAAGGAACCTCCTCTTTGCCCGCAGAGCCTTACTATGGCGTCCGCGCAAAGATCCACCTCGGTCAGCTCAAAAGGAATGTTTTTCATGCTAAGGGGCGCGCAGCCCAGACCCAACATGGCTTTAACCTCCCTGTAAAAGGCGTTTGTGCCGGCATTGGGCTGGAAAAGGCCGTCGCTGCTTCTTGAAACAAGCCTGCCCACCCTGAATATCTTAGCGTTTAGCTTTCTGTTGATCATCGCCCGGACGACGGCGGCCTCGGCCAAAGCCTTGCTCTTGCAATATGGGTTTTCCTGCCAGTTTTGGCCGATATCAAGATCGTGCTCCGAAAAAACGGCTGAAGTTTCGGGCTGGTCCACCAGATATTCCCCCGCGACGCTGACAGTGGAAATATGCGCAAGGTCTGCACCCGCCGCCAGAGCGAAGTCGATCACATAATCAGTTCCTTCAACATTGGCAAGCTGAAGCTCATCCCACGGGGCGAAGTGGCGCACATCGGCTGCGCTGTGAAAGACCGTCCGAACGCGGGATGAAAGCAGAGCGTAATCCTCAGGTGAAAGACCGAAGTTCCTGCTGGAAATATCGCCGGAAAGGGCCTTAATCCTGCTGCTGTTTTCATCAAAGAAGTTTTCACCAAAGTAATAGGAAAGGCTTTTGCGCAAACGGTTTTCGGCATCGCCCCGCACAAGGCAGACGATCTTTTCCGCCCCCGAATTCAGCAGGGCGCTCAGAATATGCGCGCCCAGGTATCCCGTTGCGCCGGTCAGCAATATGGCGCCTGAAAGCCCAAGAGTTCTCTCGTTTAAAGGCACCTTTCTGGTGAGCATCTGATTTTCGCCAACTTCATGCAAGAGAGGGCGGGCCCTTTCCCTCAGCAATTTGCTTTGAGCGGAAAGGGTGGGGTGGGCGTAGAAATCGTTTAGCGATATGGGGATGCTTTGCTGGTGATAATGGTTCAGTATTATTATCGCTGTCAGCGAAGTGCCGCCTTGTGAGAAGAAGGATATCTCGGCATCGGGCTTTCTGCCCAAGGCCTGGGTCCATAGCTTTAAAAGAGCTTTCTCCTCCGGCGAAGCGGATATTTTATCAGTCAATATTTTCTGCTGGGGATCCATCTGGGCCAGGGCCTTAAGATCGGTCTTCCCGCTGGCATTTCGGGGCATTTCGTCCAGCGCCACAAAGGAAGAAGGCAGCATATAATCGGGCAGCTTGCCTGCCAGATAGCCTCGCAGGCCTTCCTCGCTGTAGCCATCGTCGGGAACCAGATAAGCCCGAAGCGACTGGGGAACGCCGTCCTGCATCACAGGTATTACCGCCGCTTCCTTCGCAAGGGCGGAAAGAACTATCTGAGCGGCTATCTCCGAGGGTTCGATGCGGTGGCCGTTGAGCTTTAGCTGAGTATCGGTGCGGCCAAGGCATTGCCATGTGCCGTCGGCCCGCAGCCTGCCGATATCGCCGGTCTTGTACATCCGCTCCCCTGGGAAGAAAGGATCGGGAAGATAGACCTTTTCGGTAAGGTCATCCCGGCCCGCATAGCCCTTTGCGAGGCAATCACCGGCGATGTATATTTCGCCCAGGGCGGTCGGCGGCAGGAGCCGCTGTTTTTTATCCAGCAGATAATAGCGGCAGTTGCCTATGGGCAGGCCGATGTGTATGCAGCTACAGTCGGTCACATCCCCCTGGCAGTTGTGCACAGAGGTTTCCGTGGGGCCGTATATGTTGAATATGCGCGCATTTGTCAGCCTTTTTATGCTGTCGCGCATCGAAAGCGTCCATGGTTCTCCCAGGAGGATTATGCTCTTGACATTCCTTAGCGCATGGCGAAATTCATCGCTGGCAAGGCACATCTGCATCCGAGAGGGTGTGAGCTGCAGTATGTCCGCGCCGTCCTTTTCAATTCGGGCGGCAAGCTTCCAGGGCAGCAGCATCTCCTCCTCGTCGGCGATGACGGCGCAGCGGCCGGTGGCCAGGCACAGGAGGGCTTCTGTGGTAAAGACATCGAAAACGCAACTGGAAGCGCAGAGCATCCGCGAATCCTCACCCGCAAGGAGGGGTTCCACATTTGCCAGAAGATTGCTGATGGATTTATGTATCATCATCACGCCCTTTGGCTGGCCGGTGGAACCGGATGTAAACAGCACGTTAAAGGGGTCCTCCGGGCTTCTATTGGCCGGAGGGACAGAGGGCTGTTCTTCCAGGGCGGAAAAATCGATCACCTGAGAGGGGCATGGGATTCCCTTTGGCGGAGCTGTTTTGCTGCTGAACAGCAGCAGCCTTGCCTTTGCCATTTCAAGCATATATATTATTCTATCCGCAGGGAAGGAGGGCTCCACCGGCAGATATGCCGCACCGGCTTTCAAAATGCCGATCATAGTGGGGATCATATCGCCGTCCCGCCTGGGCATGAATGCCACCACATCGCCCGGCTGGACACCCTGTTTTTGCAGGTTAACAGCCAGATTATCGGACATCTCCTTCACGCGGATGAAGCTATGGCTTTGGTTTTCTCCCCAGCGGATGGCGGCGGCATCGGGAATGGCTTTTGCGAAGCTGTCGATAGCCTGATCCACCGGCAGGTCGTCATAGGGCGCACGCATATTCCAGGGGATTGTAAAAAGCCTGGCCTTGTCCGCAGAGGATAAGACGGGTACTTCCCGCAGAGACCGACCAGCGCCGCCCACAATGCCGACCATGGTCGCTTCCAGCCCGCGAGCATACAGACCGATGGTCTGTTCGTCAAAAAGGGCGGCGGCATACTCCAATGATAGCTTAAGGCTGTCTTTGGACATGGTCGCCTCCAGATGAAGATCCATCTTCACATTGCCCCCTCCCACTTTAAGGGGCGTCATCGCGCATCCGCCAATTTCAAACCCCGCCGGATCCATAGGCACGAATGAGAACATCACGCTGTAAAGGGGATTGCTCCGGCGGCTGTGGGAAGCCCCGGATATGGCCATTATTTCCTCGAAGGGAATATCCTGATTATCCAGGGCGAGAGCCACAAAATCACGCGTTTTTTTAAGATAATCCTCAAAGGAAAGCTCCTCTTTCGGGCCCAGGAGCATGGGCAGAGTATTCACGAATGCTCCGGTTATCTGCTGAAGGCTACTCATTCTGCGGCCCGACACGGGCGAGCCTACCACCAGCTCTTCCGCCCCTGAATAGCGGGAAAGAAAAAGCCCGTACACTGCCAAAAGCAGCACATAAGGGGTGGTGTGGGCCTTTGCGCAATAATCCTTTATACCGGCTGTCAGTTCCTTTGAAAGCTGGAAATCATAGCGCTTTCCGGCGCTTTTAAACACCGCCGGCCGCGGATTATCCGTGGGCAGGCTCATCTGCGGAATGCCGCCTGAAAAGCAATCCTTCCAGAAACTGCGCTGTTTTTCTAGAGATAAAGCGCCACGGCCAAAGCTGCCTTGGTTGCTCCAGTGGGCATAATCCCTATAGCTGAGCCTGGGCATTTCGGGGGCCATGCCACGGTAAAGCTTGCTGAGACGCTCCAATGTCAACTGGCTGCTGATGCCGTCGGATATGATGTGGTGCATGTCCAAAAGCAGAATCTGCTCTGCGCTTTCACCTTGAATAATGCCCGCCCTGAGCAGCGGAGGCGAACCCAGATCAAAAGGCCGGACAAACTTTTTCATGGCGTCCTCAAGACTGCCGCTAAGGCGCTGCAGTTCAAAGCCCGCGCTCTGATGAACTTTACAGACGATGTCCATCCCCTGTATTTCAAAGCCTGTGCGGAGGGTTTCATCCAGGGCGATAAGCTCTTTGAAGGCGCTATCCAAGCGGTTGATATCCAGCTTTCCTTCCAGCAAAAAGGCGCCGGGCATGTTGTAAGCAAGGCCGGATTCATCCAAACGGGAGAGGGCGAAAAAGCTTTTCTGTGGCGCTGAAGGGCGGTATGTCGCGCTTTCGCTCAGGGGCGCCAAGGGGATTTCCGCCGAAAAACTTTCTTTGCCGGCTCTATCGCGCAGGAGAAGCGCCATGCGGCTGATTGTGCCGTGGGTCTGCAAAGATGAAAGCTCAATCTGCACGCCGAACTCCTCCTCAACCGATGCGACCAGTGACAGCGCGCTGAGGGAATCGCCCCCGGCCCTGTAGAAGGAGGTGCGGGTGCCGATATCGCTTGTTTTAAGCACAGCCTGCCATATGGCAAGAAGCCTGCGCTCAACGTCATCCGCGGGAATGCTATTATCGCCCAAGTCGGGCGCCGGAAGCTGTCTATAATCGATTTTGCCGCTTGCGGTCGATTCGAAGCCATCAACCTGCGCGGCATAAACGGGAACCATATATGCGGGAAGATGCGCTGCGGCATGGGCCAAAAGAGCATCAGGATTCACAATTCCATCGCAGGTGTAATAGGCAACAAGGCGGCCCTCATATATGCTGGCCACTGCTGCTGTGATTCCGTCAAACAAAAGCAGGCATGATTCCACCTCGGCCAGCTCTATTCGATGGCCCCGCAGCTTCACCTGCCTGTCCTTTCGGCCGGCAAAAATGATCTCGCCCTCAGTTGTCCAGCGGCCAAGATCTCCGGTTTTATAAAGCCTTTCGCCATGGCGGAAGGGATCGGATACAAAGCTTTGAGCCGTCAGCTCCGGCTTAAGGGCATAGCCCTTTGCAAGGCATCGGCCGCCGATGTAAATTTCGCCCACGGAGCCCGCCGGCAGAGGCTGCATATTATCGTCCAGTATATATATGCGGCAGTTCTGCATGGGCCGGCCTATGGTGACAGGATCGCGGTCTGCGGCCCTTCCCATCGTGACGGCGACAGTCGCCTCGCAGGGGCCGTACTGGTTGTATAAAACTGCGCCGCTATGCCTGGCCATCAGGCGCACAAGTCCGGCGGGGAGGGGTTCCCCCCCGCAGATAACTGTTTCCACGCTTCGCAGCGATGCGCAAAAGGCATCATTTTGAAGATACGCCTGCAGGCGCGATGGCGTTAAGGCGAAGCAGCCGACATCGTATTTTGATATATATTCGCCAAGCCTTGCGGGATCATGCCTGTGGCCGTCCTCCGGTATTACTATTGACCCTCCGCAAAGGAGGGTGCAGACGCTTTCAAGCATAAATGCGTCGAAAGCGATGTTGCACAGGGCCAGCACAGTCTTTTGCAAATAGAATGGGCGCATTGCGTCAACAAGATTCAAAAGGCTTTCCTGAGGCACCTGTACGGCCTTTGGAACACCCGTGCTGCCGGATGTGCAGACCACATAGGCGATGTCCTCCGGCGTTGACTGCGCCTGAGGGGAAAAACGGCTCCCGCCTGCAAGGCCCAAAGACGATGGGAGAACCTGCTTGATGCCCCCCGGGCTTTCTGGAAATGCTCTGTCGGAAATCAGCAGGTTGGCGCCGCCTTGGGCCAGCAGAATGCCAAGCCTTTGCTTTGGCTGATCCCGGTCGATCAGCAGCCAGGCGTTCCCGGAAAGGGCGACGGCGCAAAGGCAGGTTAGCAGCTCATAGCCGTTTTCCATCGATATGGCGATCACCTTGCCGCCGGATGGGAATCTTTCCGCCAGGCCACGGGCGATCATGAGCGCATCGTCATTAAGCCGGCCATAGCTATAGCTTTTTCCGCCATGCTCAACGGCAATCTTGCCGGAGTTTTCATTGAGGGCTTTCATCAGAGCCTCGGCAATATTTTTCTCGCTTGGCTGAGTAGTTTCAGTTTGGTTAAAGCCGAAGATGAGCTGTTGCTCCTCGCTTTCATCCAGTATGGGAAGGAGCGAGAGGGGTTTTTTAGGGCTTTTGATTCCCCCAGAAAGTATGTTGATCATATGCCTGTGCATATCGGCGATTTCTGCGCCCGTGAAGGCATGGGGAAGATAATCATAGTATATGAGCAGCCCATCGGCGCCCTGATGGCTGATGTGCATGCAAAGGCTCTCCGCCTGATGGCCGCTGTGGATCCATTCGCCTAAAAAACTCACGCGCGGGTCAAGGTTATCGTCCAAACGGCCGTTTTGGTATGAGAGAACCACATCAAAAAGATTGCCTGAGCCCGAGGGAGCCAGGTTTTTTATGTTCTCATATGGCAGACGCTGATGGCTCAGCAGCGAGAACCAATCGTTTTTAACCATTTCGCAAAGGGTGCTGAAGTTGGCGCTTGAGTCCGCTTCATCTATAACGGTGAAAAAGGGCAGTGTGTTGACGAACATGCCGAGGGTCTGCTTGCGCCTGTGGTTCACCCTGTTTATGCTGGGAACGCCTATCGGAAATACATTGCTGCCATGAACGCGAAGCTGATAGACTGCAAAGGCCATGTATATCGCCGTGAAGGGCGATATATTCCCCTCGCGGCAAAAGTCAAGAATCCCCCGGCTGAGGCCGGCTGGCAACAGAAACTCGCTGCGCTTTGCTTCGGTAGATGGGCAAAGGCCGGTGAAATCCCCCGCCTGAAGCCGGGACAGAGTCTGTATGCGCCGGGCCCAATAGCTCATATCCTTTTCAAAGGCTGCGGAGTCAATATATTCGCCCTCGGCTTCGACATGAGCCTCATATGACGGCATCTCTGTTTCGTCAAGCTCATCTCCATTCATCAACCGCTTATAATTATGCATCAAATGGTTGTTCAAAAGCACCTGTGACCATGCATCGGTTATTATATGATGGAGCTTCATCATGACCCCGCCGCTGCTTTCGCCGGCTTTAAAAATATAAAAAAATGAAAGAGGCGAGTTTTCAATTGAAATTGGCTCGCGGGCGACGGCGCTTTCCCATTGCTTGAGACTTTCGCCGCTGCTTTCCTTCGAAAAGTCCAAAAAGGGAGCCTCCACCGGAAAAAGGCGGCTTTGATGCTGCATAGGAATGCCGTTTTTTATTGCGATCCTGGTGGTGAGCGCTGGAAATGCAGCGTAGAGAGCTTTGATGCATCTTTGAAGCAAGAAAGGCTCAAAGGCACCGGAGATTCTAAGGACATTGCAGACATTGTTCATCGGAGTGCCTGGATAAACCTTGGACAGATTCCATATGTTTTTTTGGCTGCTGGAAAGGGGATACAGGTCGCGCTCCAATGAATTCACCATCCTAAAACAGACTTTTTGACTTTTTGATCTTTTGATCAGTTCTCGATTATTTCTTGACTATATCCAAGTAAAAATATAAAATGTTGATGGAGTGATGCACTTGACCGGAAGCATTTTCTTTAGTGAAAACGACATAGCCCTTTACGAGTGCTGTGTTTCAAGCGAACATACAAGCCGCCAGCTCCTGCTGAGGGCTGCAGAGCATTACGCAGGCTTACGGGGCATAGAAACCGTGGATTTTTCCATAAAAACAGGGGTTTACGGGAAACCCTTTTTTCCCTTCATGCCCGGAGTTCATTTTTCCATATCCCACAGCGGGAAGTATTGGGCATGCGCCTTTCACGGCCGCCCGGTTGGTTTTGATGTCCAGGAGCACCGAGAGTGCGACTTTCTGTCCATTGCCCGGCGGTTTTTTCACCCTGATGAATATGTGAAGGTGGAACGCTGTTGCAAAGGCGGCAGCAGAAGCAATGAGGCAGAAAAAGTATTTTTTGACATCTGGAGCGCTAAAGAGAGCTATATAAAATATACCTCCCGCGGGCTTTCACAGCCCATGGGAGAGTTTTCAGCCTTAAACGGCTTTTCCGGGGGCGGACCGCGCCTGATCTCATTGTCCTTCGGGCCACATTATTCAGCTTTCGTTTGCGCATTGCTTCCGCAAAGCATATACAGGTTTCGCCACTTTTAAAAAACCATGTTTTTCCACATAATTATACATTCTTCGCTTTGTTCTTGTCAACTATTGGTTAACATGCTTTGTATTTAGAAAAACTTGCAGTTTAAAATAATTATTTGTCTTCGGGGAAAAATAGTTGCGCCGTTAAAATGCCCGTCTGTTTTGCATTTGTTTACGCCCATGCTGCGCTTGAAACCCCGCCTTATAAGCGGCAGCGGGCCGGATGCGGCGCATGTTTTTGATTCGTTAACAGTATGGACATGTATGAACGGCTTTTTTTCTTGAAAAAACTGGGTGAAGGTAGTATAATTGTAAAAAGGATTGTATGCGCACTCCAATCATGCAAAAGGAGGTTTATCATGGACTGCAAAATTAATCTCGAACTGGGAACCCTCACAGTGGCTGATGAGGTTATTGCCACCGTTGCGGGAAACACATGCGTGGAATGCTACGGCATAGTCGGCATGGGCACAAAGCGCGCCACTGACGGCATTGTCGAGATGTTCAAAAAGGATTCGCTCACCAAGGGCGTCAAGGTCGTCGCAGGTGAGGGCTCCGTTTCAATCAGCGTTTCGGTTGTGCTGGAGTATGGTGTTTCAATGCAGGCTGTTTCAAAGGCCGTCATAGACAACATCAAGTATAATATCGAGACGATGATCGGCGTAAAAGTCGAAAAGATTAACGTAATAGTGGTGGGCATTCGAGTATAGGATTTGCTTCGCACCGCAGGTAACATAGGAGGAACCTGAATTGTCAGTCTTTACTGTAGATGGTCAGCTCTTCAAAGAGATGATCATGAATGCCGCGTCCATGCTTGAAAAGAACAGAACCAATATTGACGCGCTAAATGTTTTCCCTGTTCCCGACGGCGACACAGGAACCAATATGTCTCTTACGATGATGCTCGCCGCGAAGGATGTTTCCCAGAGCCAGTCAACAAGCATCTCTCAGGTGGCGGATATCGTCTCCAAGGGCTCGCTGAAGGGCGCAAGAGGAAACAGCGGCGTTATCCTTTCCCAGCTCATGCGCGGCTTCGCCAAAGGCGCGGCCGGCAAAGACGAACTCACCCCGGAGGATTTTGCCCACTGCCTGAAGGAAGGCTCCGACACGGCCTACAGAGCCATGATGAAGCCCCGCGAGGGCACGATTTTGACTGTCGCAAGAGTGATCGCCGACGAGCTGCTGAAAAGAAAGAGCTTTTCGGACTTTGAAACCCTCTTTGCGGATATAATGTCAATAGGTGAGAACATACTCAGAAAAACGCCGGACATGCTGCCTGTCTTAAAGCAGGCGGGAGTGGTGGACGCAGGCGGAAAAGGTCTTTTGACCATGTACTCCGGCTATGCCATGGCGGTGAACGGCACCGAGATAGTCCTTGATTCTTCCTTCGACAAAGTTCCCCAGATGGATGTCAGCTTCATCGGCGAAACGGAGCATGAAAGCATTGAGTTTGGCTATTGCACCGAGTTTTTTATCAGGAACATCACCGGTGATGCCGATGCCAAGGCTGAAAGGCTGCGTGAAAATCTGTCCGGCATAGGCGATTGCGTGCTGGTGGTTGGCGACAGCGATCTTTTAAAGGTCCATGTCCACAGCGACCATCCCGGCCAGGCCCTTGAGTTTGCCCTGGAGGTCGGCACCCTGCACGGACTTAAGATAGACAATATGCGCGAACAGCATAGCACTATAATCGAGGAGGCCAAGGGCATAAATGAAGCGCCCAGGAGCGAATACGCCTGCATCGCCGTTGCTGCGGGCGAGGGAATCGCCAATGTGTTCAAGGATTTGGGCGCGGATGAGATAATACAGGGCGGGCAGACCATGAACCCTTCCACGGAAGCCTTCCTTAACGCCATCGAAAAGGCCAACGCCAAAACAGTTTATATTCTGCCTAATAATTCCAACATCATTTTGGCGGCCCAGCAGGCGGGGGAGATGACCGAAAGCTGCGATGTGAAGGTAATCCCCACGAAGACCATTCCCCAGGGGATAGCTGCGATGCTTTCCTTCATGCCTGAAAACGAAGCTGAAGACAACTACAGCGCCATGTGCAAGAGCGTCGATACCATCAAGTCCGGCAGGATCACATATGCCGTAAGGGACTCGCAGATCGACGACAGGCAGATCAATGAAGGCGATATAATGGGCATGTCGGACGAAGGGCTTGTGGCCCTTGGGCAGGACATCAACTCCGTTTTCATGGAGACTATAGACACCATGATAGACGAAGATTCGGGCGTTATCACCGTGTTCTACGGCGATGAGGTTGACGAGGACACGGCGGGCGCTCTGCTGGAGGAAATCGAAAACGCTTACCCCGATTGCGATGTGGAGATGCTCGGCGGAGGTCAGCCGGTCTATTATTACATACTCTCGGTGGAATGATGTAAAATGCATAATGAATCCCTTGACGGCATACCCGGCCTCGGCGAAAAAAGGCTGGCGGAGCTGAGGAAAAGCGGCGTCATCACCCCGGAGGATTTGATCAAAAAGCTCCCCGTTTCATACAGGGATTATACGGCCCCAAGGCCCATAGGGCAGCTTCGCCCGGGCATGAAGGCTATTTTCAAAGCTGCGCTCAAACGCTTGCCATCAATCAAGCGGGTGGGCGCTCTTTCTGTTCTTTCCGCAGTCTTTCATGATGAAAGCGGCAAGATACAGGCGGTGTTTTTCAACCAGCCATATCTTCGCAGCACCCTTAAAATAGGCGCTTATTATCATGTTTACGCTGAAATTGTTCTTTTTGGCGGCAGTTTAAGGGCCCAAAGCCCCATAATCGTGCCGGAGGGTGAGGTGGGGGCGATAACGCCCCTTTACCCGCCCATGAAAACGCTGCCCGCCAAGACCTACCGAAATGCGGTGAGGGCCGCTTTGGAGGTTTTTAGGCCAGACGACATGCTGCCGGAGACGATTCTTCGCAGAAACGCGCTGATGCCTCTGGACGAGGCCTACAGCCAGGCGCATTTCCCGCAGAGCAAGGAGAGCCTTTCCGATGCGCGAAGAAGGCTGGCCTTTGACGAGCTATTGTATTATCAGATAGCTTTAGGCTTCGGACGCGGACGCGATAAGGGAAAAGGCATCGCCATGAGGATTGACAGAAGGGATATCGATGATGTGGTCGCAAGGATGCCCTTTGAGCTGACACGCGCCCAAAAGCGTTCCATAGGCGAGATAATAACCGACCTTGAAGGCGATGATCCCATGGCAAGGCTCTTGCAGGGGGATGTGGGCAGCGGCAAGACAGCCGTGGCTCAGGCAGCTCTTTATGCCTGCGTGAAAGCGGGCTATCAAGGGGCGCTGATGGCCCCGACGGAGGTGCTGGCAAGGCAGCATTTCAAATCGTTTCAGGAGCTGCTTGAACCGCTGGGTGTCAATGTGGGGCTGTTGATCGGCGCGCTGACCCGGAAGGAGCACCGCCTTGCCCATGAAGCCGTCCGCACGGGGGAATGGGATATCGTAATCGGCACCCACGCACTGGTCACCGACAAGGTCGAATATAAAAACCTTGGCCTGGTGATAACCGACGAGCAGCACCGCTTTGGCGTCAACCAGAGGCAGGCGCTTTCGATGAAGGCGGAGGGCGCTAACGTGCTGGTGATGTCCGCCACGCCGATACCCCGCTCCCTCTCGCTGATACTCTACGGCGATCTTGACATATCGCTGCTGGATGAGCTGCCCCCGGGAAGGCTGCCGGTTAGGACGCACATAGTGCGGGAGTCTAAGCGGGAGGGGATGTACGGCTTTTTGCGGGAACAGGTGGCGGCAGGCAGGCAGGGTTATGTTGTCTGCCCTTTGATCGAGGAGAGCGAGGCCATGGACCTGATGAGCGCCCAGCAGACATATGAGATGATGATGGAGAAACTGCCGGATGTTAAAGTCGCCCTTGTTCACGGCTCCATGAAGACGGCGGAAAAACAAGGGGCGCTGGAGGGCTTTTATGCCGGCGAAACCGATATTCTCGTTTCCACCACGGTTATCGAGGTGGGTGTGAATGTGCCGAACGCCTCGTTCATGGTGATAGAGGACGCCCACCGCTTCGGCCTTGCCCAGCTTCACCAGCTTAGAGGGCGGGTCGGCAGAGGCGGCGGCGAAGCATTTTGCTTTTTGATGGCTTCCGGCGGCGAAAAGCTGCGAATTCTCACCGACAGCAACGACGGCTTTGTTATCGCCCAAAAGGACTTGGAGCTGAGAGGGCCGGGCGAAGTTCTGGGAACGCGGCAAAGCGGCCTTCTGGATGCGGGCATCGCCTCCGGCATGAGCGATGTGAATCTGCTGGAAAAAACTCATAAGGAAGCAAGGGCCGTGCTGGAAAGTCCGGAAAAACACGCCGCGCTTATAGATGCGGTGGTGGCGATATACGCAACCCGCATAAGCGAAATGGCAGTGAATTAGTTTGATGCTTGGGGGAGTGTTGACTTTGACGCGATGTCGCACTTTATACTGAACATGGCTCGTCTTTTCGGGACTATGTTCAGAGGAGAAAATGATATGGAGCTAATAACCATCAGCGAAATTTCAAGGGCGCTGAATATCTCAACCCGCACCCTTCGCTATTATGAGCAGATAGGCTTGATAAAGAGCGCTAAAAAGGACGATTACGCCTACCGCGCCTATGATGAGGAAGCGGCTGTCCGGTTGCGACAGATCATTGTTCTAAGGAAGCTGCGCATCCCCCTCAAGCAAATTGCTTTGATTTTGCAAAGCGAAAACACGGCGGCCATCATCGACTCTTTCCAGCAAAGCCTGGCCGAGGTGGACGACGAGATTACCGCTCTTTCCACCATTCGGGATATCATTAGCACTTTTGTCGAGCGGCTTAACGAGAGCATTCATCAAAATATAAAGATAAGCCTGTTGGAAGACACCGCCCTGCTGGAAGCCGTGGACGCGCTGACTGTGCAAAAGCTACCGCTCAAAGAGGAAAAGACGGTGGCAGATTTACAAGCCGCCAGTGAAAAGCTGAATAAGCTCACCGACCGTGATGTGCGGATTATTTATCTGCCGCCAAGCGCGGTGGCGGCTGCGCACCACATCGGGGAAGGCTGTGAGGGCGTTGTGTACGGGCAAATCGCTAAGTTTGTCAACGAAAACAATCTCCATAAACGCAAGCCCGATTTTCGATCTTTTGGTTTTAACAATCCAATGATGAAAGTAGTTAATACTGCATCAGACGGATATGAAGCATGGGTTACGATCCCCGATGATATGGAAGTATTCGCCCCGCTGGTGAAAAAGCAGTTCGCTGGCGGCTTGTACGCCGCGCATATGATCCCGATGGGCGCGTTTGAGGAATGGGCGTGGCTCGGGGACTGGGTGATGTCTAATGAAAAGTTTGTCCATGCGTGGGGCGAGGTTCGTGTCACACCTCACGATCCGGAGATGGATTGGGCAATGGAGGAGCCGCTCAACTTTTATAACATCGTAAAAGAATGGGATATCGGCGCGGGTACGCAGCAGCTTGACTTGCTATTTCCGATAAAAGTGAAAGGAAGCAATGGGGCAAAGGAGGCGGGGAAATGACTAGCGGCATAACGGAGCAGCTTGCAGAGAGCCGGTATGATTATATCTCTTTGCAGGACAAGGCCTTTATAGCCAAGTTCGACGCGGAAATGGAAGCGCAGGGGTATTCGGCCGGAGGAATCATTACGCCGGGCTATGCGGGTGCGCCCGCATGGGGGCGGCACTTGCTTATATACGCAAAGACGGGCATAAAGAGCAAACAGGTTGCGGCGCGGATATACTGCACGGATAAGGGCGTTATTCTGCGGCTGTTCCTGAGCAATGTCGACAGGCACGCCGGCTTTATCGAAAAAACTCCGGAATATATTCGCGCTGCTTTTGATATAGGGCCCGGTGACTGCCATCACTGCAAGGACAGGCCCGGCGGCTTATGCAGGTTTAGAAAAACATATACACTGAACGGAAAGCTGCATGAAAAATGCAGCGGAGAGGTGTTTCAGTTCTTGAAGCCTGAGACTGAAAAACTCCCCTCCTACATTGCTCTATTCCGTGAGTTTTATCCCCTTCGCAGAAAAAAATGAAGTCGTAAGGGGGCTGCGAGAGGCTCTCAGGAGATATCGGTTTTTAGGCCGATGTCTCCTGTTTTTATAAGGCTGGCGCTGTTGTTTACGGTGATGTTCAAAGGTCGCGGCGGCTTTTGCTCTTTCAGTTGCTTTAGGCCTTCAAAGGTTAAGATATAGCTGTTTATATCCCTTTTGGGCCGGCCTTCGATCAGCCTTATCTTGCCCTCGTCAAAAAGAAGCCGGGTGTAATTGGAAAGCTTTTCCTTGCTCAGCTTGAAGTTTCCGGCGTAGATCATTTTCCCTTCGTTAAGGGCCGTCAAAATGTCGAGGACATGGTCTGACTGAGTGCGGGCCTTTTTCTTCGCGGGCAGATACGGCGGCGCCACGGCGCTGTTGGGAATAATATACCGGCCGTTGATCGTCATTTGCTTCACGCCCTCTATCTGCCTTTTTTCACAGTATCTCCTCACCGTTCTTTCCGAGATAGAAAAGCCGCCTTCTTGCCAAAGCTTATGTGCCTGCGATACCGTCATGTGTCGGCTCCTTTCACCTGCGCTAAAAATAGTGAAGAATCAGGTTAGAATTCGCACGGGGCCGATCAGCCCGCTGGGCGGCATGGCCTGGAACCTGGAAAGGCCGTCCCGCTGCTTGTGAACGAGGGTGTTAGCTATCTCAACTGCCAGATGATTTGGGCCGTCCTTTACCAGCGCGCCGATATCAAAGCGGTATGGCGGCACGATTTTCATGCCCGCATCCTCGCCGTTTATGAACACCTGCACCGTTTCATGGGCCTCGCCGACGTCCAAAACCGCAGGCGCTCCGGCCTTGCCCTCGAACTGAGCTTCGTAGCGGATAAAGCCGGAAAAGCGGGGCAGACGGCCCGGCGCGTTCAAATTGCCGAGAACAGGCACAAGGTCGGTGTGGGTGAAGTCAGGATAATCTCTTGCTTCACAAAGGGAAATCGTCTTAAATTTATCGGAAATATCAGCGCAGCGCTCCACTATTGGGCAAAGGGCAAATTCCGGCTTGAAGCCTGAAAGTACCAGCAGCTTCATCTCATAAGGCGCAATTTCCACTTCTATTTCATACGCGCCGCCATCAAAGCTGTAAG
This sequence comes from Christensenellales bacterium, assembly GCA_050942895.1. Classification (GTDB taxonomy): domain Bacteria; phylum Bacillota; class Clostridia; order Christensenellales; family UBA1750; genus JBNRMR01. The sequence continues at coordinate 167,628 of JBMNOE010000002.1, read as the reverse complement.
CTGCGGCATGGCAACTGTTCTCGATCGCGTCATACAAGAAGGGCGCAAGGCTCTTTTCAGCGGGGACTTTCAGCTTAAACGCCTTGGAGTTGAATATATCCTCATTGTGAAGAAGCAGATATTCCTCGCCGCTTTTGGCGTAGTGGTAAAGCTTCACATCCGGCTGGAAGCTGTCAGTTTCCACCCTGTCTTTCAATATGCGACAAGCCTCGCCGGCGATATCGGAAAGGGGCAGAACTTTTACATCCGCCTTTTCAAGGGCGGCGCAGATGTCACCTCCGCCGGCGGAAGAAGCCTCCGGAAGGCCATCGATGAATATTACCGGCACGCCGGCATTAGTCAGACGGGCGCAGGTTTCTGCAAATTCATATGGCAGATATTTTGCGTAGGGGACGATCAGAAGCTCATACTCTTCGCCGTTTATTTTTATCTCGCCGCCCTCGAGCTTTGCATCGGCCAGTATATCCATGGGCAGAACATCGCATTCGATCTGCCGCTGGTTAAGCTCCTTCACGGCAAGCTGGGTCTTCATGCAGTCATAGCCGCTGGCCCACTCGGCCTCGGCGTAGTAAAGCACCGCCGCCCTGGCCCTGTGAATGCCGCCGTCGATAAGGGTGCAGATGCGGTTCATGTATGTGATAAGCTTTCCAAAGCCCTTGAACTGTGGGTTGTGGCCGAAGGCGTAGAAATGGGGCGGGCAGTCCGGGTCGGGGAAGGCCTTTTCGGTGAAGGCATGGGGAATGTAGTAGTTTATGCCCCTTGCCAGCATGAAATCCGCCAGCCACTTCATCTGCTTGTTGCCCTCCTGCCAGCCATAGGCCCCGAATATCTCGCACATGGCCCGGCCTTTCTTCTTCGGATCGATATGGGCCAAAGAGGTGGCCATCTGGGCCAGCATGTAGTAGAAAAAGTCATCGTCGGCCTCGAAGTCGGAGGAGGTCCATGCATGGGAGCCGCCCTTTATGCCGGGGACGATTTCGTGGAGCACCACATCTATGCCGGAAAAGTGCTGCCCCCAAAGGGCACGGAAGAAATGGCCCGTGCCGTTTCCAAGGCGGGCGTGGCAGTTGTTCTCCTCTATCACATGGCCCATATACTCAGCGCCATGCTCCTCGCACCAACGGCCAAGCTGGCTGCAGAAGTTTTCGCCATAGAGCCTGGAGGCCACATCCATATAAGCGAAGCGCATTTGCGGAGCCATGTTTTCAGATTCATACCAAAGGGCGGGCAGCAGCCGCCTTGCGTCCTCCCCCATGGATTCGCTCAGGAAAGAAAGCATGTCCACCCTCCAGGGAAGCTGCATGAAGGGGGCATGGCCGATTATCGAATGGTAGCCCCTGTGGTTGGCGAAGGTGGGCTCATCGGAGAAAAAGCCGCGGAATGTTTTTCCGAAATCCTTGCCGTAGCGCTTGAAATGGGGCTCGTACACAGCGTCGATTAAAATCCTGCCGCCCTCCTCCGTCAGGGGATTCACATAGGGCCTTGGGTTGGCGCCTGCGCCGGTTCTTACATGGGTGGCGGTGAATGTGAATATGCGCCAAAGCCCCTCGGGGATATCCCAGTGAATTATGCCGTCCTCCAAAAGATGGGTGAGATCGGTCAGTTCCTCCACGGGAACGCCGTCGATATTGGTGAATGAGTTATGATCAATGTCCTTGCCCGGTATGCGCTTTCCCGCCACCACGGCGACAATGCCCTCCTGATCGCTTGTCCTGTTGCCGGGCCTTCCCTCCGGCTCTATCAGCAAAGATGTTCCCTTCTGCGGGCCGATTATATCCACATGGCTTTCGCTAAGAAAAAGCCGCCGGTGGGGGCTTCCTGCCGCGGCGCCGTTGGCGTAGCCCGTGGGGAAGTGGGCGTCGTCCAGAATCCAGACCTGCATGCCCAGCTTTTTGCACTCGTCCATTATCACGTCCATGTCCTGCCACCATTTTTCGCCGGCGAAATCGGGATGGGGGCGGGACTCGGCGCAAAGGGCGCGGCAGCCGGAAAGATATATGGCCTTTATCACCTCTCTAAGGGTTTGTTCGTCCGCTCCATGCTGCCAGAAGAAAGGAATCATGTGGTTTTCATGTTTGTTTTCAATCAATTGTTTTATCACATCTGCACCTCTGGTGTGTTTTTATTGATATTCTCTTTAGATATATGCAAATATTATAACATGCAATCAAAAATAGCGATAGCTGATCAGGTGGTATTTTGGGGGGTAATATGCTATTATCAATGGGAAAGGAAGCTCAGCTTAAGGAGGATTTGATATGATAAGAATAGGCATAGTCGGCTTCGGGAATATCGCCAAAGGGGTGCAGCTTTCAATAGCTCAGAATTCGGACATGGAGCTGGTGGCGGTTTTTACCCGCAGGCCTCCTCAGACCATCAAAGGCGCAATGGCTGAAGTTTACCACATGAACGATATTCCAAGGTTTAAAGGCGAGATAGACGTGATGATGCTGTGCGGCGGCAGCGCCAAGGATCTGCCGGAGCAGACGCCACAGATCGCCAGGATGTTCTGCACTGTGGACAGCTTCGACACCCACGCGGACATTCCTCGGTACTTCGCCAAGGTGGATGAGGCTGCGAAAAAAGGCAGGCGGCTCTCCATCATCTCCGTCGGCTGGGATCCCGGGCTGTTTTCCATCAACAGGGCATATGCACGGGCGGTTCTGCCCAATGGGGTTGATTACACCTTCTGGGGAGACGGAGTGAGCCAGGGGCATTCGGATGCGGTGCGGCGCGTAGAGGGCGTCAAGGCGGCGGTTCAATATACCCTGCCGGTAAAGGATGCCATTGAAAAGATAAGGGGCGGCGAAACGCCGGAGCTTTCAACCCGCGAAAAGCACAGAAGGCTTTGCTATGTTGTGGCCCATGAAGGTGCGGACAGGGCGAGGATTGAGAGTGAAATCGTGAACATGCCCAAATATTTCGCGGATTACGACACGACAGTGAAATTCATCGGCGAGGAAGAGTTTGAGCGGGAGCATTCCCGGATGAACCATGGCGGCTTTGTGCTGAGGAGCGGCACCACGGGGGAGAATTTACGGCAGAGTTCGCGGCAGATAATCGAATATAGCCTGAAGCTGGACTCAAACCCCGAGTTTACCGCCAATGTGCTGACTGCCTATGCAAGAGCGGCCTACCGCATGGCGATGGACGGCGAAACCGGCGCACGGACGGTGCTGGACATCGCGCCGGGGCTGCTTTCCGCCCAGTCGCCGGAGGAACTGCGCGCTGAGCTACTTTAGCCGGGGGGGAGGCGTGCCGGGGCTCCACCCCGCACCCGCAAGGGATAAAACCCCTTGACCCTTTCTCCCGCGCTCTTGATCATTGAGGAAGGGGAACACGAAATGGGAAGAATTCCTTTGGTCCTTTATAAAAAGGTTTTATTGTGATAAGGGTATTACAAAGGGAGCCTCGCTTTGGCTGGAGTTTGAGGGCGGCGCCCTTAAGGATATCTGAAAAAACAAACTAAAAAGCCCCACTGTAGTATGTACGACGGGGCTTGGTTTTTCTCAAGTTGTTTCTTAAGCTACAAAGAAATCCAGTAGCGCTGAAGGAGGCTGCCGTCCTCCTGGGCGACTTCGTTTTCAAGAACGCCGCCGCATTTTTGTATTGTCGCGGCGGAGGCGGCGTTGGTTTTATCGCAGGAAATGAGGATGTTTTCAAGGCCTAACTGGCGGCAGTAATCCAGAGCCAGGCCGAGCATTTGGGTGGCATAGCCCTTTTTGCGTTCCATGGGTCTTACGCCGAAGCCTATATGGCCGTAGTATTTAAGGAGAAAGTCGTTCAGCTCATGACGAATCTGAATGGCGCCGATAAGCTTCCTGTCATGCTTTCTAACGGCGAAAAAGGTGGTGGCGGGAACGAGGCCTTCCTTAGGCTGCGTTTGTTCATGGCGGAGATCCTCCAGCCATTCCTCATAGGAAAGGGCCTTGTCCAGCCCGCCGGAGCCGTGCAGATGGTATTCGCCCTGGCCGATATGCTCCTGCATGTAGGAGAAAACGTCATCCATGTGCTGGGGGCCGGGGCGCTCCAGGATTATCTTTTCATTCATATCATCACTTCCAGTAATAAAGAATTGCTCTTGGGGGGCGATTTCCTCTACCGGCGGCGCACCCACCCGCCCACGATGCCGCAAAACCGCCGTTGCTCTTAGCAAGGCGGCTTTGCTTGCATCTCCCTAAGGAGCGTCCGGAAAGTAAGCTTCGTTTTTTACTGCGCAGCGCTTTCGGCCTGTGGGGCTTCAACGGCCTGCGGCAGGGCTTCCGTCTTTTTCCCGTCAACGGAGAGGATGCTGGGCAGCGAAAGGCCGGCCATCTCAAACATATCATTCAGCGGGGGCAGCGATTTTATGAGCCCCGAGGCGAAATTGGCGGTGGCGTTCTTGCCGCTCGCGTCGGTTCCGCCGTCCCATACGGTGACCTTGTCGATCTTCAGGTTCTTTACGGCCTCGGTCTGAGCCTTGACGATGGCCTCCATCTTTTCAGCGATCATCATCTTGACAGCCGCGTCTGCGTTTCCGCCGGCAGCGTCCATTATCTTGGACAGACCTGCGGCCTGACGGGAAAGGAGCTCCTCCACGCCTCGGGCCTGGGCTTCCATTCGGGCGAATATTGCGTCGGCCTCGCCCCTTGCCTGGCGGCGGATCTTCTCCGCTTCGGCCTCGGCGTCGATCTCAGCGCGGCGCTTATCAATCTCCGCCCTGATGATGACGTCGGCCTCCATTGTGGCCTGTTCGCGCATTGCCCTGGCGGTTTCGGCTTCCTTCTGTGCTGCGTAGGACTCCTCGAGCGCCTTCGCTTCCGCGACCTTTTCGGCGGCTGTGGCCTTGCGGTTTGCCTCGGCCTCGCTTTCGCGCCTTTGTGACTCGGAGTTGGCGATGACTATGCGGGATTCGTTTTCGCCCTTGACGGCGGCGGAGTTGGCGGAGGAGACCTGAATGCGCTGGTCTCTTTGCGCGTTTGCCGCGCCGATGTTGCCGTCCCTGTCCTTTTCGGCGACGCTGATCTTGGCGTCGTTTATGGCCTTGGCGGCGGCTTCCTTGCCCAGGGCGTCGATGTAGCCGGATTCGTCGGTGATGTCGGTCATGTTGACGTTGATCAGGCGCAGGCCGATCTTCTTAAGCTCGCCTTCGACGTTGCTGGAAACGGCGGCCAGGAACTTGTCGCGGTCGGTGTTGATCTCCTCGATGTCCATCGTGGCGATTACAAGGCGAAGCTGCCCGAAGATGATATCCCTTGCAAGATCCTGCACCTCGTTGCGCTTAAGGCCCAGAAGGCGCTCGGCAGCGTTTTGCATGATGTCGGGCTCGGTGGAGATGCCCACGGTGAAATTACAGGGAGCATCCACCCTTATGTTCTGGCGTGAAAGGGCGCTTTTTAGGTCCACGCCGATTGAAATGGGCCTGAGATCGAGGTATTCAAATGCCTGTATGATGGGCCATATGAAGGTGGCGCCGCCATGGAGGCACTTTGCTGCGGCATGGCTTTGACCGCTGGTGGTTTCGCCCACGCGGCCGTAAATGACCATGATCTTGTCGGAGGGGCATTTGCGGTAGCGGGATAAAATGGCCGCAACAAGACCGAAGAAGATGAGAAGGATGACCGATATCCAGATAATCAGGTATGGCATGTTTTAAATTCCACCTTTCTGTTTTTGTTTTTTGGCTTGCGCTGGGGATTAATTGCGCTAAAAGATTGCTTCGCCGGCTTCGCCGTTTTCCGGCTCTACCACCATCACGTTCATCTTGACGATGTCCACCACTCGGGCCACCTCGCCGGTTTTTATGGGGCGCGGGCATGTGGTTATGGCATCATATTCGGAGAACCTTCCGCCCAGGTTCATGGTGACTTTGCCTGAACCCTGGCCGCTGGCGGGTATTGTCAGATAAACATCGCAGACCTGGCCAAGGGCGGCATTATAGCTCCTCTTGCCGCTGGCGTCCAGGCGCATCAGGGCGCGCACGAGATATGCAACCGTGACCATGGCGCCCGCGCCGAATATCAGGGCGAAGATTATGGAGATAAGCTCTGGAAATTTGAACTCCATGAAGAGAATTCCGGTCCAGCCGGTGATGGCGAAAAAGGTGATGACGCCGCGGACGGTGACGAACTTGATGCCGCTTTCACCGGCGGTCCGCTCGTTGACATCGCTGCTTTCGGGCAGATCCGTGTCGGCGATGTCGCCGGAGATGTCAAGGCCGCTTTCCGCCATGTCAAGGTCGAGATCAACGCCAAGATCGCCGTCGAAATCAACGTCGAGATCGCCGTCAATGTCGCCGAAGGAATCGGATGAGCCTGCGTCCAGATCGCTTTGATCGGAGCCGAAGCCGCCGAAAATGAGCATCACTGTCTGTATGACGATAATTGCTGTCGCAGGAAGTGCCATGTAATAAAAGATTTTTTCCAGCAGGGGAAGGGCATCGAACCAGGAAAGCATATTCATCCCACCTTTGTCTTATAGCGATGGTAATTTCAATTCACTTTTATTTTAATACTGCTGGGGGCATTTGTCAATGAATTACGATAATAATATTGAATAATTATTTTAAAAATACTACGTAATTCGTGGAAACGAATTGACAAGCAGTCTTTTTTGGTACTTTTTTGCTATATAGTATTGAAAATAAAATGTTTATATGCTATAGTAAATTTAAATTACTGTAAGTGGTCCATACTCTATGTTCTGAAAGCGGTGGTATGCGTGAACATTGGCGGGAAGATACGCGAATTGCGCCTTCACAGGAAGATGACTCAAAGCGAAGTCGTTGAAGGCTATATGACAAGAAACATGCTTTCAAAGATTGAAAACGGTAGCGCAACGCCATCGATAAGGACTTTGGAGCATATTGCTCAAGCGCTGGAAGTGCCCATGGGCTATTTTGTCAGCGATGAGGACATGAAAAAGCTGCCGGAGAAGGTGCAGGATTTCGGCGGATATGGCAAGAAGATTTTTCGCCTTGCGCAAAAGATAGAAGAAGGCAGCCCGGCTGTGGCGGCGGCGGTGTGCATACAGGGGTATATTCTCATCGCCCGGGGTGAAGCTGAAGAAGCAAGAAGCAGGCTGGAGGAAATATACAGCGATTCTTTGACCGTGGAAGAAAAGAATATGGTGTGCATTGCGCTGGAGGATTGCTGCAAGGAGATGGAGGACTACAGGGGCGCTTATGAATACGCCACGAAGCGCATCGGCCTTGGCTCAGAGGCTGATTAGTCTGGTTAGCGCAGAGCGGGTTTTTTGCATCGGCGGCGGGCCCGCCCACCCACAAATAAAAAGCCTTTCCTATTTAGGAAAGGCTTTTTATTTTCCCTAACGGCTTTCGGGAAGGCAAGGGATGTTTTTTAAGGCTTATTTTTCAGCATAAGCAATATGTCCGGCTGCCCCTGCTCCACCGGCTATTTCATATTTATAAGCCTTTGCTCCGCCTGAGGGCAAAAGTTCCACCGACTTTCTGAATTCTGCGCAAGCTGAGCCCAAAACGCCAGCAGAGTTTATGAAACCCTCCGCCTCAAGAAACTGATACCGTATTTTCATGTCCTGTTCGGGGCTTAGTGAGGACGGATCGCTGTATCCTATGATTTTTGAATAAATCTCATCAAAGCGGTATGTTTCACCGCCTTGATTGGCGCGAAATTCATGAATGGCAAAATCCATGTCGCTTTCGGGCATGAAATATCCGTTCAGACCCTTTTCTTTTAGATAAAAACCCGTTGCGCTTTCGCCGATTTTAAGCGAGTATTCAAGGACTCCTCCAAGGGGATATTCATTGGCCCTGTTGAATAAATCAAACAAAAAAGTCAGCTCAACATCGGCAATAAGGCCTTCCGACGTCTCCCGAACCGATCCTACAACAACCGAATGGTCGTAGTCTGACCATAATATGTTTTTGCCTTGTACGGCATAGTGATGAAAAGTTTTTATCTCCTTGTAAATGACTAAAACTTCGTGTTCGTAGAAATCATAGGAGTCAGGATCACTTAAGTCAAAATATTTGGTGAGCTCGGTTTCACTGAATTCTTCGCCGGCGTAAACCCTGTGTTTGTAGCCGTAAAAGTCATACAGCCAGGAGGCGAGGTCGGCCTCCAAGCTGTTTTCCGCAAGCGCCAAGGAAGAAGGAAAAATCAGGGGGAGGGCGAAAATCAGCAAAATCAGCAAAGCCGGCTTCTTCATAGGGGATCCCTTCTTTGTTTTATTGAACAATTTAATTATGCCATAGGCAGTTTTTGGAAGCAAGTGCTTTTTGGGGGATTAGCTCACAATACATATTTATTGAATATTTATACAAAAAACTGTTGACAACCTGAATAAAAGGCGTATAATATGCAATAGCATGTAATTGCGGAGGGGAACTGAGATGAAAAAAGACAACAATTATAAAAAGATAGTGCTGGCGTATTCCGGCGGGCTGGATACGTCGATAATCATTCCATGGCTGAAAGAAAACTACGAAGGCTGCGAGATCATCGCCGTGGCGGCGGATGTGGGTCAGGGCAAGGAGCTTTCGGGCCTGCACGAAAAGGCAAAAAAGACCGGCGCAAGCAAGCTCTACATCGAGGATTTGCAGGAAGAATTCGTGGACGAATACATTTTCCCCACGCTGAAGGCCGGCGCGGTTTATGAGAACAAATACCTGTTGGGGACAGCCTTTGCGAGGCCCATAATCGCCAAGAGGATAACGGAGATCGCCAAGAAGGAAAACGCCGACGCCATCGCCCACGGCTGCACCGGAAAGGGCAATGACCAGGTCCGCTTTGAGCTGGCCATAAAGGCCTTCGCGCCCAACATGCCCGTCATCGCCCCGTGGAGGGTGTGGGAGCTTAAGAGCAGGGATGACGAGATCGACTACGCAGAAAAGCACAATGTGCCCCTTAACATCACCCGTGAGACGAACTACTCCAAGGATAAAAATCTCTGGCATCTTTCCCATGAGGGGCTGGAGCTTGAAGACCCAGCCAACGAGCCGAAGTACGACGGCAACATGGAGATGTGCGTCACCCCCGAAGAAGCCCCCGACAAGGCGGAATATATCTGCGTGGACTTTGAAAAGGGCGTGCCTGTGGCGGTGGGCGGCGAAAAGCTGGGCGGCGTCGAGCTGATTAAAAAGCTGAATGAAATCGGCGGCAAGCATGGCGTGGGCATTTTGGACATGGTGGAAAACAGGCTGGTGGGCATGAAGAGCAGGGGCGTTTACGAGACTCCGGGCGGCACCATCCTCTACCAGGCCCATGAGATGCTGGAGCAGCTCTGCCTGGACAAAGCCACCCTTCACTATAAGCAGAAGATGGCGCTGGAGTTTGCAGACCTGGTTTACAACGGCCTTTGGTACACGCCCCTTAGGGAAGCTCTTTCCGCCTTTGTGGACGAGACCCAAAAGACGGTGACCGGCAGTGTGAAGCTAAAGCTTTACAAGGGCAATATCATCGGTGCGGGCATGACCAGCCCCTATTCTCTTTATGATGAGGACATCGCCACCTTCGGCGAGGACGAGGTTTTCGACCAGATGGACAGCAAGGGCTTTATCAGCCTTTACGGCCTGCCAATAAAGATAAAGGCGTTGCTGGACGAAAAGACGAGCAAGTAGATGGATTTTCAAGGAGAGGGAAATGGCGGAAAAGGCGGAAAATAAGAAGCTATGGTTCGGGCGGCTGGCGGGAGATGTGGACGGAAGGCTGAATGAGCTTAATTCATCCATCAGCTTTGACAAGAGGATGTTTAAGCAGGATATTTTGGGCTCCGTCGCCCATGCCCGTATGCTGGGGGAAACGGGTATAATTCCCCGTGAAGAAAGCAAGGCCATAGTGAGCGGGCTTGAAGGGATTTTGACGGATATAATGAACGGCAGCCTTGAGATCGACATGTCCGCCGAGGACATACACACATTCGTGGAACAGGCGCTGACTCAGCGAATCGGCACCGCCGGCAAAAGGCTGCACACAGCCAGAAGCAGGAATGATCAGGTGGCGCTGGACATACGGATGTACCTGGCTGAGCGGATGGACGAGATAAGCTCCGCGGCCGGGGAAGCGGTGTCGGCCCTCTGTGATGTTTCGCAAATGCATCTGGAAACGGTGATGCCCGGCTACACCCACCTGCAAAGGGGCCAGCCGGTAACCCTTGCCCACCACCTGATGGCCTATGCCTGGATGTTCCTGCGGGATATTGAAAGGCTTGCCGACTGCAAAAAGCGGACTCTTACAATGCCCCTTGGCAGCGGCGCTCTGGCGGGAACCACCTACCCAATAGACAGGCAGTCAGTCTGCGATAAGCTGGGCTTTAACGGCGTCACGCAAAACAGCATGGACGCCGTCAGCGACAGGGATTTTGTGATCGAGCTTTGCTCCTGTCTTTCCATTTTGGCCATGCACATGTCCCGTCTGGCGGAGGATATAATCCTCTGGTGCAGCTTGGAGTTCCGCTTCATGGGCCTTTCGGACGGCTTTTCAACGGGCTCGTCCATAATGCCCCAGAAGAAAAACCCCGACGGCGCAGAGCTGATCCGCGGCAAGGCCGCCAGAGTTTTTGGAAGCAATGTGACGCTGCTCACAATGATGAAGGGCCTGCCCATGACCTACAACAAGGACATGCAGGAGGACAAGGAAGCCATATTCGACGCGGTGGACACGGCGCTTATCTGCCTGGACGTGTTGGCGCCCATGCTGAGGGAAGCTTCTTTTTACCCGCAAAACATGGCGAAGGCCGCTGCGGAGGGCTTCATCAACGCCACTGACTGCGCCGATTACCTTGTGAAAAAGGGCATGGCCTTCAGGGATGCCTACGCTATCACCGGCGCTTTGGTGAACCTTTGCATAGAAAAAGGGCTTACCCTTGAAACGCTGCCGATGGGCGAATATAAAAAAGCCAGCCCTCTTTTTGAAGAAGATATATTTGCCGCCATTTCGCTGATGGAATGCGTCCGCCAGCGGGGAGTTCAGGGAGGGCCTGCGCCCGAAATGGTGGCGGAGCAGATAAAACAGGCAAGAAAAAATCTTGAAGATATGAAAAAATAGGGGAGGAGCGAAAATGTTGAAAAAGTACAGGGTTTTTATCGACGGGCAGGAAGGGACTACGGGTCTTAAGCTGCGCGAAAGGCTCCAGCCCCGGGAAGATATAGAGCTGATTTTGATCGACGAGGATAAGCGCAGGGATGTTTCCGAGCGCAAAAGGCTTATAAACAGCGCTGATGCGGTGTTCCTCTGCCTGCCGGATGACGCGGCAAAGGAATCTGTGAGCCTGGTGGAAAATGAAGATGTGATAATAATCGACGCTTCCACCGCCCACAGGACCAGCGACGGCTGGGCCTACGGCTTCCCGGAGCTTTCAAAGGCCCATCGGGAGAAGATCGCCTCCTCAAAGAGGATAGCTGTCCCCGGCTGCCATGCCACGGGCTTCAGCGCCTTGGTGTACCCATTGGTGAAGCTGGGCTATATCGCGGGGGACTATCCGCTGGTGTGCCACAGCATCACAGGCTACAGCGGCGGCGGCAAGAAGATGATCGCCGAGTATGAGGACGAAGCCCGCAGCCCGCTGCTGAAAAGCCCCAGGCAGTACGGCCTGACCCTTGCCCACAAGCATCTGCCGGAGATGAAGCATGTGACTGGAATTTCGCAAAAACCCCTTTTTAACCCCATCGTCTGCGACTTTTTCAGCGGCATGGCGGTGAGCGTGCCGCTGCATGTTTCGCTGATGCAGAAAAAACCATCTCTGGCGGAGATGCTGGACGTTTTTTCCGGCCGCTACGCCGGGCATGGGCTGATATCGGTGCATGAGGGCAATGGTGGAGGCTTTATCGCGGCAAACGAGATCGAGGGCACATGTCGGATGAAGATATATGTCTGCGGCAATGCTGAGCAGATGACACTCATAAGCGTGCTTGACAATCTGGGCAAGGGCGCTTCCGGGGCGGCGGTGCAGTGCATGAATATCGCCCTGGGAATTGATGAATATAAATCTCTGATATGACGGAGAAGGATGATATGAAGAATATTGAGAAAATAAACGGCGGGGTCTGCGGGCCAAAGGGATTTTTGGCAGGAGGCGTCCACTGCGGAATCCGCAAAAACCAGCAGAAGAAGGATCTGGCGGTTATCTTAAGCAAAGTTGACTGCGCTGCGGCTGCTGTTTACACACAAAACAAAGTCTACGGCGCGCCGATAACCGTGACCAGGCAGAACATAAGTGACGGAAGGGCGAAAGCCGTCATATGCAACAGCGGCAATGCCAACACCTGCAACGCCGACGGCATCGAAAAGGCCCAGGCCATGTGCGATATGACCGCCAAGGCTTTCGGCATAGCCCCCGGCGATATAATCGTCGCTTCCACGGGCGTGATCGGCCAGAGCCTTGACATAAGCCCCATCGAAAAGGGAATTGAAATGCTCAAGGGAAATTTGAGTGATGGCGGCGCAACGGACGCTGCAATGGCCATAATGACCACAGACCTTTCGCCCAAGGAAATCGCCTTAAGCCGGCAGATCGGCGGGAAAACCGTGAAGCTGGGGGCCATGGCAAAGGGTTCGGGGATGATTCACCCCAACATGGCGACGATGCTCTGCTTCATCACCAGCGATGTGAACATAGCGCCCAAAATGCTGCAAAAGGCGCTGTCCCAGGTGGCCGGCGACACCTTTAACATGATCAGCGTGGACGGCGACACATCTACAAATGATATGGTGTCTATAATGGCCAGCGGCCTTGCTGAAAACCCTTTGATCGAAAATGAGGGCGAGGATTTTGAAGCCTTTAAGGAGATGCTGTTCGAGGCCTCAAAGGCGCTGTCGATGATGATCGCCGCGGATGGCGAGGGGGCGACAAAGCTGCTGGAGTGCGCAGTTAATAACGCGCCTTCAAAGCAGCTGGCGGTGGATATTTCAAAGTCGGTCATAACATCCAGTCTTGTGAAAACCGCCATGTTCGGCCAGGACGCCAACTGGGGGCGCATACTCTGCGCCATCGGCTACACTCCGGGGGATTTCGCTGTGGATAAAATCAGCGTCGCCCTTTCGTCTGAGGGCGGGAAGGTAGATGTCTGCAAAAACGGCGCGGGCGTTCCCTTCAGCGAGGAAAAGGCCGCGGATGTGCTGGCCGCGAAGGAAATAAGGATAGACATCGACATGGGCCAAGGAGAAGGCTCTGCCACCGCATGGGGCTGCGACCTTACATATGATTATGTCAAGATAAACGGCGATTACAGGACATAAAAACGGAGGAGATGCAATGAACTTTATCCATATAGGCGACGATATCCGCGCACAGGTGCTGACTGCAGCCCTGCCCTATATACAAAAATATGCGGGGAAGGTGGTCGTGGTCAAATACGGCGGCAATGCCATGGTGAATGACGAGCTTAAGGAAGCGGTGATGAGCGACATAGTGCTGCTTTCACTGGTGGGGATAAAAGTTGTGCTGGTGCACGGCGGCGGTCCGGAGATAAGCGGAATGCTAAACCGGCTGGGGATCGAATCCAAGTTCATAGACGGGCTGCGCTACACCGATGAAAAGACGATGGAAGTCGTCCAGATGGTGCTTTCCGGCAAGACCAACAAGGACCTTGTTTCGCTCATAGGAAGGCTGGGGGGCAAGGCTGTGGGCCTTTGCGGCATCGACGGCGGCATGATAAAGGCAAAAAAGCTGGAAGGCGAAAATGACCTGGGTTTTGTGGGCGATATCACAAGCATAGAAACAGATGTGATAGAAAATGCCCTTAAAAACGGCTATATACCAGTAATTGCAACGGTTGGGGCAGGCTGCGGGGGAAGCGCGTATAACATAAACGCCGACACCGCCGCCACGGAGATCGCCTCGGCGCTGAAGGCGGAGAACATAATCACCTTAACGGATATAAGGGGGCTGATGAGGGATATAAGGGATGAAAAGACGCTTATTCCCTCGGTGAAGGTGAGCGAGCTTAAAGGGCTTATCGAAAGCGGCGTTATAAGCGGAGGGATGATCCCAAAGGTGAAGGGCCTTGAAAAGGCTTTGCGCGAGGGCGTAAAAAAGGCGGTCATGATCGACGGCCGGGTGCCCCACTCGATATTGATAGAGATGTTTTCAAACGAGGGCATCGGCACGATGATAACTCTGTGATTATATTTAAAAGGCAAGCGGGCAAAGGAGGAGAAAAGATGGTTTTTGATTCGATAAAAAAGCGGGATGATCAATATGTGCTGCACACATATAACCGTTTTCCGGTGGCGGTATCCCACGGTAAAAACGCCACGCTTTGGGACTTTGACGGCAATGAATACATCGACTTCACCAGCGGAATCGGCGTGAACAGCCTGGGTTTTGCCGATGAAAGCTGGCAGAAGGCGATCACTGACCAGTTGGGCAAGGTTCAGCATATGTCAAACCTTTACTACACAAAGCCATGCATCGATGCGGCGCAGATCCTTTGCGAAAAGACGGGGATGAGCAAGGTTTTCTTCTGCAACAGCGGCGCCGAGGCAAATGAGGGCGCAATCAAGGCGGCAAGAAAGTATAGCTTCATGAAGTATGGCGGGGGCAGGAGCAATGTGATTTCCCTTAACAACTCCTTCCATGGCAGGACTGTGACAACCCTTTCCGCCACCGGACAGGATGTTTTCCATAATTACTTTTTTCCATTCACCGAAGGGTTTATATTTGCGGATGCGAATGATATCGATGATGTGAAAGCGAAGATGGATGGTAGCGTCTGCGCGGTGATGGTAGAGCTGATCCAGGGCGAGGGCGGCGTTTTGCCTCTTGCGGATGATTTTGTGAAGGCCCTTGCGGATGAATGCTCAAAGCGGGATATACTGCTGATAATTGACGAGGTGCAGACCGGCGCAGGAAGAACGGGGAGTCTTTTTTGCTTCATGCAGGCGGGAATAAGCCCGGATATCGTGACTTCGGCAAAGGGAATCGGCGGCGGGCTGCCTTTGGGGGCGGTTTTGTTTAACGAAAAGGCGAAGGGCGCGCTGACGGCGGGGGATCATGCTACCACTTTTGGAGGAAATCCCATCGCCTGCGCCGGTGCTGTGCAGGTGCTTTCCAGAATGGACGATGAGTTTTTGGCTGAAGTGAAGGAAAAGGGCGCATATATTTCCCGGAAGATAAAAGGTATGAGGAATGTGAAGACTGTTTCAGGCATGGGCCTTATGATCGGCGTGGAGCTGGATGAGGATTTTGCGGCGACGGCGGCGGATGTTGTGAACAGAGGAATCGGCTATGGGGTGCTGTTGCTGACGGCAAAGGCGAAGGTGAGGCTATTGCCTCCGCTGACGATAACATACGATGAGATAGACAAGGGGCTTGCGGCGCTTTCAAAGGCCCTTCAACAGGATTGACTGTTTTAACATCGCCTGGGGGCCCCACCCACCCACGGAAAACCCCTTGCCTTCCGGCAAGGAGCTTTTCCTCCCACGCGGCCTTTCAGGATCACCGAGCCTTTCACATATTTGCCAAACAGGAGAGGAAAAATGAAAGAAACGAAAAATAAGCATCTTTTGACATTGCTGGATTACTCCAAGGAAGAAATAACGCAGATTTTGGGCCTTGCAGACATTTTGAAGGCCGATAAGAAGGCCGGCAGGGAGCATCAACATCTCAAGGGAAAGACCCTGGGCATGATATTTGATAAATCGTCCACCAGAACGCGGGTGTCCTTCGAGGCGGGCATGTATCAGCTTGGCGGCCATGCGCTTCATTTGAACGGCAAGGAACTGCAGATGGGCCGGGGCGAGCCTGTGGAGGACACCGCCCGGGTGCTTTCCAGATATATCGACGGCATAATGATACGCACCTTCGACCAGGAGCTGGTGGAAAAGCTGGCGAAACATGGCAGCATACCGGTGATAAACGGCCTGACGGATCTTTTTCATCCCTGCCAGGTGCTGGCGGATCTGATGACGATGAGAGAATATCTAAAGAGCCTTGATGGGAAAAAGCTGTGCTTTATCGGCGATGGAAATAATATGGCCAACAGCCTTATTATCGGCGGGCTGAAAATGGGCATGAAGGTGGCCTGCGCCTCGCCTAAGGGCTATGAGCCGGCGGAGATAGTGCTGAAATTCGCTAAGGAATGCGGGGAAAACTTCCTGCTGACAGACAAACCGCTGGATGCCGCAGAGGGCGCCGACGTGGTGGTGACGGACGTTTGGACGTCCATGGGGCAGGAGGCGGAGACGGAAAGACGCAAAATCGCCTTCGAGGGCTATATAGTGGACGAAAAGCTGATGTCGGTCGCCAATGCGGGCGCTATCGTACAGCACTGTCTGCCTGCCCACAGGGGCGAGGAGATCAGCGCGGAGATGTTCGAGGCCCACGCCGGAGAGATCTTCGAGGAAGCGGAGAACAGGCTCCATGCCCAGAAGGCGGTTTTAGTGACGCTGATGGGGGATTAAAAGCAGAAAAAATAAAAACGGGGAGTGGGAGCAATTTCCTACTCCCCAAACTCGTGCGCCAGTATGTCCATGTAAATCTTGTCGAAGTACTTTCCGTGTTTGAATATCCACTCGCGCCGCCGCCCGGCCTCCCGGAAACCCACCTTCTTATAGCAGGCAATGCCGGCGTAATTATCCGCGTGGACGGAAAGCATGATGCTGTGAAGATTCAGCGTTTTGAATCCGTAATCGAGGACCAACCGGACAGCCTCGCCGCCGTAGCCCTTGCCCCGGTGCTTCTCATCGCCGATAAAAATGCCAAGGAAGGCGTTACGGTTGAGGTGGTCGATGTCGTGCAGGCTGATGTGGCCGATCAATACGTCGCCGTCAAGGAGTATTATGGCGAAACGGTATCCCTTTAGCTCCTCAAGAGTCTTTTTTGCGCTCGACAGCGTTACGAGATTGTGATGGCCGCCATAGTGTTCGGCGACGGTTTTATCGTTCATCCATTCCGCCCATCTGGTATGGATTCCCGTGTCGTCGACGTCAAGCGGAGAGAGATATAGCCGCTCTCCGGGGATTTTGCGAAAATAACGCATATAGAAACCTCCGGCTTTTTATTTTACCGCCCTTTACGGGGCGGCTTTTTATGCTAAAACGTTCTAAGCCGTCCTTGCGGATTTGGGCTTTCAGAGCTTTGCTTTTCGTCCTAATGAATTTTTTCATGACTTGCATGGAAGAATACACCATGCTTGCGGCGAGAGGACATCTGGCCGCCGCAGAGCTTAACAACATGCGTGGATTGCGGGTATAAGCCGGGTTTAATGCATTTCGGGTTTAATTGATCAGCGCCCTACGAATAGTACGAGCATAACACAACAGCCTGCTTTTTCCAAGAGAACCCAGTTAATATTTGCATAAAGGGGAACATATGTGTTATCATGTTTCTTGACAAAATTCCAGTTAAAGCCCCGGGGAGGTTATTATTTAGATGCCAAAAGGAACGTATGAAGCAAAAGATATCCAGGTGCTGGAGGGCCTTGACGCGGTTCGCCAGCGCCCGGGTATGTATATCGGTACAACTGACCTGAAGGGGCTGCATCATCTGCTGTGGGAAATAGTGGATAATTCAATCGACGAGGCTTCCATGGGCTTTGCCAGCGAGGTCAAGGTGACCATCCAAAGGGACGGCAGCGCAGTGGTGGAGGATAACGGCCGGGGAATGCCGGTGGACATCCACCCGCAGTTGGGCGTTTCGGCGGTGCAGGTCATACACACACAGCTTCATGCAGGGGGCAAGTTCAACCACGACAACTACACATATTCAGGCGGCCTGCATGGGGTGGGCGCATCGGTGGTGAACGCCCTTTCTTCTTATATGATAATCGACATATACAAGGACTGGAGCCATTACCGCCAGGAGTTTCACTCATATTATGACTCTGAAAAGAAAAAGATGATGTCAGGCGTGCCGAAGGGGCCCCTTGAAAAAGTTGGGAACACCCGCAAGCATGGCTCGAAGACCACCTTCATGCCGGACAAGACCGTCTTTGAAAGCACTATTTTCAATGGTGACAGCATTGCCAGAAGGCTGCGTGAGCTGGCCTATCTTAACAAGGGCATTTCGATAGTCTTTGCGGACGAGCGGCAAAAGGGCGGCGCGAGGATTGAAAACTACAAGTACGACGGCGGCATCGCAGACTATGTGCTGTACTTGAACGCCGACAAGGACGCGCTTTTTGAAAAGCCGATTTTGCTGGAGGGCAGCAAGGACGGCGTGAACATCGCCTGCGCCATTCAGCACACAGACGGCTATACCGAATCCCTGTTTTCATATGTGAACAATATACCCACTGCTGACGGCGGCAGCCACGAGGCGGGCATGAAGGCCGCCATGACAAAGGTGCTGAACGACTACTCCCGCAAAAACGGCGTCCTCAAGGACAAGGACGGCAACTTAAGCGGCGACGATTTCCGCGAGGGCATGACTGCCGTTTTGGCCTGCCAGGTTATAAACCCCCAGTTTGAGGGGCAGACAAAGGGCAAGCTGGGCAACAGCGAGGTGCGGCCCATAGTGGAATCGATCATCTCCGAGACGCTGATGCTCTTTTTGGATGATCTCAGGAATGCGCAGACGGCGCAGATAATAGTGGGCAAGGCTGTGCAGGCGGCGAAGGTGAGGGAAGCCGCACGCAAGGCGAAGGACGTGGCAAGGGCTAAATCCACACTGGAAACAGCGGCTTTGGTGGGCAAGCTTTCAAGCTGCACCGGAAAAAACGCCAAGCAGAACGAGCTGTTTATCGTCGAGGGCGACAGCGCGGGCGGCAGCGCCAAGCAGGGGAGGGACAGGCGTTTTCAGGCCATACTGCCTTTGAGGGGGAAACCTTTGAACGCCGAAAAAAAGCAGATTGACCAGGTGCTTGCAAATGAGGAGTTCAGATCAATAATAACCGCCCTTGGCACCGGACTTGACCGTGATTTCGACATCAAGGGCCTAAAATACGATAAGGTGGTCATACTCTCCGACGCCGACCAGGACGGCGCCCATATAAGAGCCATATTACTGGCCTTCTTCTTCCGGTATATGAAGCCGTTGGTGTCTCAGGGCCATATTTACATCGGCATGCCCCCCCTTTACAAGGTTTCAAAGGGCAATAAGGAGGTCTACGCCTATGACGACAAGCAGCTTGGCGCAGCCATAAAGAAGATAGGCAAGGGTTATTCCATCCAGCGGTACAAGGGCCTTGGCGAGATGAACCCGGAGCAGCTCTGGGAGACGACGCTAAGCCCCCAGAACCGTTCTTTGATGCGCATAACTTTGGACGACGCCGCCGAGGCGGACAGGCTGGTGACCATACTCTTGGGCGACAAGGTGGAGCCGCGAAAGCAGTATATCAGCAAACATGCGGACTTTAACCGGGAGGATTCCTTTGAAAGGCAGGTGAGCGTGGATGGCTAGAAAAAAACAGGATGATATTGTTGTAAATGAAAAGATAATAGAAAAGCCGATGGAGGAGATCGTCCATGACTCGATGATGCCCTACGCCGAATATGTCATAATGGAAAGAGCTCTGCCCAGGGTGGAGGACGGCCTCAAGCCCGTTCAGCGGCGAATACTCTACACCATGAATGATCTGGGCCTAACCCCCGACAAACCCTATAAAAAGTGCGCACGCGTGGTGGGGGAGTGCCTGGGAAAATATCACCCCCATGGCGACACCGCCGTTTATGACGCGCTGGTGAGGATGGCTCAACCCTTTAACATGCGCAGCGCTCTTGTGGACGGCCACGGGAACTTCGGCTCAATCGACGGCGACAGGGCGGCGGCCATACGATACACCGAGTGCCGGATGATGCCCCTGGCTTTGGAGCTTTTGGAAGGCATAGACAAAAACACCGTGGATTTCTCTTTGAACTTCGATGACAGCGTCAAGGAGCCGGACATTTTGCCCGGCGGCTTCCCGAACCTGCTGGTTAACGGCGCATATGGTATCGCGGTCGGCCTTGCCACCAACATCCCCCCGCACAATCTTGGTGAGGCCATTGACGGCGTGATCGCCCAGATAGAAAGGCCCGCCATCACCACCAAGGAGCTTTTAAGGCATGTGAAGGGGCCGGACTTTCCTACGGGCGGCCTTATCGTGGGGGGCGATGACCTTGAAAAGATATATGAAAGCGGTAGGGGCAGGGTGCTGGTGCGGGCGAAGGTGGATGTCGAGCAGGGCAGCGCCGGCAGAAAGCTGCTGGTGATAAGCGAAATCCCTTACCAGGTAAATAAGGCGAATCTTTTAAGCTCCATTTTGAAGCTTTCTGAAAAACGCAAAGCTGATCTGGCGGGAATATATGACATACGCGACGAGAGCGACAGGATGGGGATGCGGGCTGTTGTAGAGCTTAGAAAGGACGCGGATGTTGACCGGATTTTGGCCTGCCTTTACAAATACAGCGATCTGCAAACTACATTTGGAGTGAACATGGTGGCCATCGCCGAGGGCAAGCCCATGCAGCTCGGCATTAAGCAGGTGAACGATTATTACATCCGCCACCGCAGGGAGGTCGTCACAAGGGCTACACGCCATGAGTTGGAGGGCGCTTTGGCCCGTGCCCATGTGCTTAATGGCCTGATTATCGCCGTTGAGAATATTGACGAGGTCATAAGGCTTATCCGCTCCAGCAAGACGCCCAAGGAGGCGCGGGAGCTTTTGATGATCCGCTTTGCACTCACGGACGTACAGGCTCAGGCCATACTGGATTTGCGCCTGCAAAGGCTGACGGGTCTTGAAATTTTGAACCTTAAAAACGAGCTTGCAGAGCTTGAAAAGAGGATCGCCTATCTGGAGGGGATTCTTTCCAGCGAAAAAAAGCTGCTGTCTGTAATCAAGGCGCAGTTGGGCGACATTAAAAAGCGATTCGCCGATCCCCGAAGGACGAAAATAACCGAGGTTCAGCCGGAGATCGAATTTGTGCCGGCTGAATTGGAGCCTGTGCCGACATTGGTGGCGGTCATGCATGACGGATTTATCAAACGCATGGCTGAGAAGGTCTTTGCGCGCAGGGAGGAAGGCGATGGCGTTGTCTGGCGAAAGTTCGACATCGCAACGGACTGGAAGCTGCTTTTCTTTACGGATAAGGGGAATTGTTTCACCGTAAATCCGGAGCAGATACCCGAGTGCAGGCTGAAGGACAGGGGCATGCCTTTTGTGGCGCTGCTTTCCGGCCTGTCGGAAGGGGAAAAAGTAGTCGAGATCATACCTGTTTCTCCTGAAGCAGGCGGAGGCGAATATTTCTTCTTTACGCGCCTTGGCATGGTCAAGCGCACGGCAGCGGCGGAATACGGTGCGCGCCGCGGCAAGGTGGCAGCCATTTCCCTTAAAGGGGATGACAGCCTTGAATTTGTGGCGGTATTTGAACCGGGCAAGGACGTCTTTATGGTGTCGAGAAAAGGCTTTGCCGTCTGCGCTCGCGAAGGGGAGTTTCCGGCTACGGGCAGGACGACGGCGGGGGTGAAGGGGATAGCGTTGGATGCCTCTGACGGCTTGGCGTTTGCGGCATTCATTTCCCGCAAGGACGAGCTGGTTCTTTTCACCGACAGGGGATATGGGAAGCGCATGCTGGCAGTGGACTTTGACAGGCAAAAGCGCGGTGGCAAAGGCACGCGCGCCTATTCGCTGAGCAGGAACGGCGCAGAAGGGAGCGAGGTTGCTGCGGCTTTGGCTTTGAGCAGCAAGGAGGCGGCGATAATCGTGATCCAAAAAAGCGGCGAACAAACGCGCATTGGAGCGAGCGAGATAATGATCGAGGCGCGCTCATCAAAGGGCAGCCCTTATCTGATGGTGTTGATGGACGACAGTATCACCGGAATATACGAGGTTTTATAGGCGGTCGATATTGCGAACAGACAAGTGCTGCTTGGGCCTCGGCCATAGGCCGAGGCCCAAGCGATTGCGGACTATACATGCTTTCTCATGTGGCCGAGGGCGTTTTTTTCCAGACGGGATACCTGCGCCTGAGAAATGCCAATCTCTCTGGCTACCTCCATCTGGGTCCGTCCCTGGAAAAAGCGCATGTTAAGAATCTTCTTTTCCCTCTCGTTAAGCCTGCTCATCGCTTCTTTAATTGCGACATTTGTAAGCCAGGCTTCTTCTATAGCTTTTTCGTCTTTTATTTGGTCCATAATAAAAATTGCGTCGTCGCTGTCGTGGTATATGGGGTCGAATATGGAAACCGGATCCTGTATGGCTTCAAGGGCGAAGGCAATATCCTCTTTTTCAATGCCTGTTTCCTTGGCAATGTCCTCGATTGTGGGCTCGCGCTGGAAAAGGGCGGAGAGCTTGTCCCTTGCCTGAAGGGCCTTGTACGCCGTATCCCGCAAAGAACGGCTGACCCGTATAGGGTTATTATCCCTCAGATAGCGCCGTATCTCGCCGATTATCATTGGCACGGCGTATGTGGAAAAGCGCACGCCCAAAGTTGTATCAAAATTATCTATGGACTTAATAAGGCCGATGCAGCCCACCTGGAAAAGGTCGTCGACAGACTCGCCGCGATTGTTAAAGCGCTGTATAACGCTTAAAACAAGGCGCAGGTTTCCCTCAATGAACTCCTGCCTTGCGTCCTCGTCGCCGGCCTTCACCTTAGCCATCAGTTCGGTCATCTGGGCGCTGGTAAGCCTGGGCAGCTTGGATGTGTCTACGCCGCATATCTCTACTTTTGTTATAGCCACGATTCCACCTCCGTTTTCATTACACCTCCAGTTTTTGTTGATTGAATCATTTTTATACGGAGGAAAAAACGAAAGCTTTGTCGCTTATTACCATATTTTGCCTTTTCTGTCTTTTTTACCTTTTTTATTCTTCTTACCGGCCTTGCTCTGCTCTGCATGTTTGCCATTTTATCACCCGCTGATATCAGATGACGGAGGAGATTTGTTTCTTCAGCCGTTTCATTATCCTTTTTTCAAGGCGGGAGATGTACGACTGGGAGATGCCCATCATATCTGCGATTTCCTTCTGTGTGCGCTCAGTTTCGCCGATAAGGCCAAACCGCAGGCGCATAATCCGCTGCTCGCGCTCGGAGAGCTGGGACAGGGCATCTCTTAGAAGGGATTTTTCCACCTCGCTCTCGATCCCGCTGGAAACAAGGTTCGGGTCGGTGCCTAAAATATCGGAAAGGAGAAGCTCGTTGCCGTCCCAGTCGATGTTCAAAGGTTCCTCGAAGGATACCTCAAAGCGCAGCTTGTTGTTTCTGCGAAGGTACATCAATATCTCGTTTTCGATGCAGCGGCTGGCATAGGTGGCAAGCTTTATCTTCTTCTCAGGATCGAATGTGTTGACAGCCTTTATCAGGCCTATGGCGCCGATGGACACAAGATCCTCGATCCCGACAGGCGTCGATTCGAACTTTTTTGCGATGTAAACCACCAAGCGCAGATTATGCTCTATAAGCTTTGCCCGGGCGCATTCATCGCCCTGAGCCCAGAGACGAACCATCTTCTGTTCCTCCTCCAGGGGCAGGGGAGCAGGCAGGGATTCGCTTCCGCCGATGTAGTGCACCGGCTGCCTTTTGGCGGTAAGCTTTAATATTAGCCGGCTGAAAAAAGAGATAATCCTTTTAAAAGCACCCATATTGGCCTCCTTATGTAAAAAAATAAAAAACTTATGCCTAAATGGCAATAAAAACAAAAGCTAAACGATTGCGGACGGAGGTATCAGCAGGTCGATATCGTCGCTTTTTTCAGCGGCGGAAAAGGCGATGTATATGTCGCCAAGCCTTTCCCTGCGCCCCCTTTTCACAGCGTAAACCGCCCTGGGGGAATAGAGCATCAGCTCGCCGCCCCCGCCGATGGAGCTGAACCCCGCCATCAGCCCCGAGGGCTTCAACAGGCTCTTCGCGCTGCTGGAAAAGCAGATGGCCACCGGCAAAGCGGTTATCGGTTCCGTCAGCAGGTTGCCGCTGTCGATGAATGCCTCCATTTTTATGCTGCCGCCTTCGCCCTCGATTATCACCGGCAGCCGCCACCTCGAAAAAACGCGCGCTTTTTTGCTGCCCAAAATAAGGTATACTATCCCTGTGGTGGCTAAAACCGTCAAAACCATGGCGCCGTAGCCGAAGCCGCCGCGCCCCAGCAGATAGCTCAGGCCAAAGCCCGTGCCTCCAACGGCAAAGGAGGCTGCGTAAAAACCCGCAAAAAGTTTAAAATAAAGCAGAGGCTTCGTTTTGCCGAAGGCCAGAAAAACCATCAGCGCCGTGCACACAGTTTTTGCGGCAAAGCCCAAAAGCGCCCCTGAAAAAACCGTATAAGCGGCGATTGAATACGCCCCGCCCAAAGCGCAGCCCAGGGCTGTCCCCAGAGGCTTTAGTCTTTTTGCCGAAAGAAGCGAGCACAGGGTCAGCAGGAATAAATCCATGGCTATGTTAATAAAAGCATATGCTTCAACATATACAGTCATGACCAAATCCCCTCCTGCTTTTTTCAGCTTTTTTCAGCGGTGCTTAACCGGCTTGTATTAAATATCCTTCGCGTATGGCATGAGTATACACAGCCTCGGCCGCGCAAATTGTTGCCCCGTGGCGCATAAAAATGTTTCTATTTGACAAAATGCTGATGAAACCTTATAAATAGAAGCTGTGGGGCTCTTTGTGTCGACAGGATATATGGAAGGCGAATAAGGTGAAAGAAAATGTGAAAGAGCCCATCAAACCGCGGCAAAAACACAAATGCAGCTAAGACAGGCATTAATGCGGCTTGTTTACAAAAAGTTCATATGCTTGTAAAAAGAAATCTGTATAATCCATTTTAGACCTAAAGGAGGGAAAAGCCTTGATTGAAATAAAAAATATCACCAAGCGTTATGGCGATAAGCTTGCCGTTGATGACGTATCCTTCAACATCAACGACGGCGAGATTCTCGGCTTCCTTGGCAGGAACGGCGCCGGTAAAACCACGACGATGAACATCGTCACCGGCTACATATCCTCTAATGCCGGCTCCGTTAAGCTGGACGGCATAGACATCCTTGAAAACCCTCGGGAATTCAAGAGGCAGATCGGCTATCTGCCGGAGCAGCCGCCCCTTTACATGGAGATGACGGTGAAGGACTACCTGCACTTCGTGTGCGATATAAAGGGCGTTTTAAGGAACAAGCAGACGGGGCATATAGACGATATAATCGATCTTGTCAAAATAGGCGATGTCTATGGCCGAATGATCAAGAACCTTTCTAAGGGTTATAAGCAGCGTGTGGGCCTTGCCCAGGCGCTTGTTGGCAACCCCAAGGTGGTCATTATGGACGAGCCCACCGTCGGCCTTGACCCGCGCCAGATTATCGATATCAGAAGGCTGATAAAAGAGCTGGGCAAACACCACACCGTGGTTCTTTCCTCCCACATACTGCCGGAGGTGGCGGATGTCTGCGAAAGGGTTGTTATAATCAACAAGGGAAAGATCGTCGCCAGCGATCTGCTTTCAAACCTCACCAGCGGCATGAACGAAGCCGCCCATCTGAGCATCCGCATCCATGGGGATGAAAAACAGACGCTAAAGATACTTAAAAGCGTGCCGGGAGTCACATACGCTCAGTCGATGGGCGTCAAGGAGGCCGACAGCTGCGATTTTATTGTCGAATCCAGCAGCAGGACGGATGTCAGAAGGCCCCTTTTCGTTGCCCTTGCCAAAGCGGGCAGGCCCATCATAATGCTTAAGCCCATGGAATTCACCCTTGAGGACATATTCCTTCGCGTTACCGCAGAAAAGGAGGAAATTGAATAATGTTTGCCATTTTTAAAAGAGAAGTGAGGGCCTATTTGCAAAGCGCCATCGGCTTTGTGTTCATGGGCATGTTTCTTCTCATAAGCGGAATCTTTTTTGCAATGAGCAATATCATGAGCATGTCCGCGTCCATTGGAACCCTTCTTGGGAATCTTCAGTTCCTGTTCATGATAGTGGTGCCGATACTGACCATGAAGCTATTCAGCGATGAGCGCAGGACAAAGACGGACCAGCTTCTGCTGACTTCGCCTGTTTCAATAGGCTCAATGGTGCTGGGCAAGATATTTGCCGCATGTTTCATCTTCCTGATCACGCTCCTTATAACATTTATATATGTAATAATTATCGACATATTCGGCGCGCCTGCCTACGGTGAGGTTTTCACAGGCTATTTCGGCTTCTTTCTGCTGGGCTGCGGGCTGATAGCTGTGGGCGCACTGATGTCGGCCTTGACAGAAAGCCAGGTCACAGCCGCCATACTGGGCTTTGGCGCCATGATCGCCCTGTACTTCGCGGGCTCGATAGCCGTTTACGCCAAGGTGGACTTTCTGCCCTTCCTTGACGATATCATCGGCTCGGTGGACATATACGCCAGGTTTTATAACTTTGCATACGGCATAATCTCTCTTTCCGACATAGTCTACATGCTGTCGTTCTTCGGCGTGTTCGCGTTTTTAACCGCCAGGGTCATCGAGAGAAGAAGATGGAGTGAAAGCTGATATGAGCAATAATATTAACGAGAACAAGGATATGAAAGAAGTAAAAGAAATTAAAGAAGAAAAAGAAATGGACGAGAGCAAGGATAGAGTCCAAGGCGGTCAGGAAGAAAAAGAAGGAAAAGGCGAAGGCAGCAGGAAAAAAGCCGGCAAAAGCATATCCGGATTCTTCAGGCGCTTTCGTGAATCCAAAAATGTGAAATACGGCACATACAGCACTGTGCTGATATTGATCGTCCTGGTGGCGGTTGTGGCGGTAAACATTGGCGTGACCGCTTTGACCAACAGCCTTGACCTTAACCTGGACCTTACTAGGAACAGAAAGTATACCCTTTCCCAGACCAGCAAGAACGTCATAAACAGGCTGGACAAGGATATATACATATACGCCATGTTCCCGGAGGCGACCAAGGACAGCTACCCGGACTATGTGAAGCTGTTTGACAATATCCAAAAGCAAAACAGCCTTGTGAAGGTTGAATATGTTGACCCCACTGCGAACCCGACCTTCACAAACCAGTTCCTTGGGGGTGCCATCAGCGCCATCAGCGGCGGATCGGTCATAGTTTCCCGAGAGGACGCCAGCAAGTTCAGGGTATTGACCCAGTCTGATTTTTATCAGTATCAATACGACAGCACCTACTCGCAGATCATCGACGCCGCCTTCAAGGGTGAGGACGCTTTGACAAACGCGCTTTTGTATGTCAACAGCGAAACATCGCCAAAAGTTTACTGGTACAGCGGCCACGGCGAAACACCCATATCCTACTACAGCGACATTCAGACCTACCTGCAAAGGGAGAACTTTGAGTGCCTGACCATCGAGTCCATGGGCCTTGGGGCGCTGGTCTCGGGCGATACTCTGGTGATTACCGCCCCCCAAAGGGATATTTCAAGCGAGGAGCTGGAGCAGCTTAAAGGCTTCATGAACCAAGGAGGAAGGCTGATATACCTTTCCACACCGGGGCTGGAGCTGCCCAACTTTGAGGAACTGCTGAGCGTTTTCGGCATCGGCATGAGCAGGGATGTAGTTGTTGAAGGCAGCGCAAATTACTACTTCTATTCGCCCTCGGTGGTGGTTCCGCAGCTTGGCAGCCATAAGGTTACATCCACCCTCAGGTCGAATAATCTGGCGGCATACATGCAGGGCAGCCACTCCCTGGTAAACCTTGATATCCGCAACAGCTTGCTGACGGTTGAAAACATACTGACCACATCCGACACATCATACGGCAAGACGAACCTTCAGTCCACGGTTATCGAAAAAGAGGAGGGCGATACCGACGGCCCATTTGTGATTGCCATGTCCGCGGAGATGATAAACGATCATGCAGATCCCACGAAGAACGCAAGGATGGTGGTTTTCGGCTCCAACGCATTCCTCACGTCATATTATACCCTGGGAGGAAACGCGGATCTGTTCCTGCAGACAGTCAAATATATGCAAAACGAGGACACCGAAGTGGTCAACATCATCGGCAAGAGCATGATGGAGGATGTTTTAAGCTTCACCTCTTACACGCAGATATATGTGGCCGCAGGCGTGGGCGCCATAGGAATACCCCTGGTGGTTTTGCTGATTGGCATAGTTGTATGGCTTAGAAGGAGGCACCTGTAAATGAACGAGGAGAACAGGCGCGCCGAAGAAGGCGAACTTGACAACGACATAAAAAGCGATATAAAAGATGATGTAAAAAACGAAACCGAAAGCGGCGATCCGGTGTATCGTCTGGCTTCGTCAAAGGATCTGCGGGGCGACAAAGAGATCAAGAAAACCAACAGGGGCAAAGTGCTGCTGATAGCTTTGATCATCTGCGCCCTTGGGGTGGGTATCTTCTTCCTTGCCCAGGCTCTTATGCCCGGGCCGGAGGAGCCCACAGAGATAGTTGACAATAAGCGGCCGGTGACATTGTCCCAGAGGGTGAAAGATGATGTTTCCAGGGTGGAGTTAAGCCATGATGGCAAGACGACGGTTTATATTATGGACGCCGAGGGGCAGATATATGTCGAGAGCGACCCGGACTTCCCCCTGAACCAGACCAGCGCCGGCTCCATACTCTATGTGTTTGCGGCCCTTACCACAGAGGACACTGTGGAGGATAACAGTTCCCGCAAGGCGGAGTTCGGCTTTGAGCCGCCTCTTGCCACTGCAAAAGTGAGCTATACCGATGGCGAGGAGGGAACATATTACCTGGGCAGCAAATCGCCCACGGCGAACACATGGTACTTTATGGCCGAAGGCAGGGACGAAATATTTCTGGTGTGGGCGAACGTGGGCAACTACATGACCTCTGACTACACCACTATGAGAAAGAGCTCGTCGCTGACGATGCCCGACGTTGAGTCTCCGGCTTTGCTGGTGGTGGAAAACAGCAGCGGCGTTATTGAGATTAAGCCCTATGAGGAGGGAGCGCGTTCCCCCGGCCTTGCAAACTGGCATTTAAGCAAGCCCTATACTGTGGACGCCGACACGGAATATCTATCCACATTCATCTCCTCCATGGGAAGCATAGCAATAAAAAGCTATATCGGCCCGGCGGATGATCTATCCCAATACGGCCTCTCACCGGAGGACAAACCCGCGAGGCTTTATCTGGAGGATACCGATGGCGCCGCCCTTGAGCTGCTGATAGGAAGCAAGTATTCCAGCTCTGATTACTTTGCCTGGTCTCCCCAGATACCCGGCGATGTGTTCACAATAGCCGCATCATATGCCCAACAGGTGCTGGATGCAAAGGCGTTCACGTTTTCGTCCATATTCGCATCCCTTGTTAATATCGTTGACCTTAAAGGCTTGGATGTTGAAATAAACGGAAAGACATTTAACATGGTGACCGACCGGGAGCTTCAGTATGACGAAGAAGGCAAAGTGAAGCTTTTGTCCAACGGGGAGACGGACTATCTTTACAGCTACTATATAAACGGAGTTGCTCAGGATGAAAAGGCGTTCAGGACCATGTATCAGGCAATAATCGGCGTAACGGTTGAGGGCGCGCTGCCCTTGGACCAGGACGGCAAGTTGAACAGAGAGGGCTTGAGCGAGGGCGCGGAATACTGCAAGATCACGTTCCGATATCTGGATGAGCAAAACTGGGAGGATTTTGTGGTAAGCTACGTGCCGTATAAGTCACTGTATTATGCTGTTAAAACCACCATCTCGGAAGACTACTATTTCTTCATGAGCAAGGAAAAGGTGGCCAATATTCTCACCGCCATCGACGGCATGGAAAAATAAGCTTAGCATTTGCGCAGGAAACGCGGGTAGGCGGGCCTGCAGGGAAGGCCGTCGACAAACATGGAAAAATAAGTTTAGCATTTGCGCAGGAAGCGCGGGTAGGCGGGCCCGCAGGAAAGGCCGCCGACAAACATGGAAAAATAAAAACCAACTGCATACGGCGCGGGTGCTTGCATCTGCGCCGTTTTTTGATAGAATACTAATGGGTGAAGCAATGGAAAACATTCACAAAGGACATAGAGAGCGCCTTAAAAACAGATTCCGCAACGAAGGACTTGATAACTTCAGCGAGCACGAGGTGCTGGAGCTTATATTGATGTATTCAATACCACAAAGGGATGTTAATCCCCTGGCTCACAGCCTGATAAGGGAGTTTGGAAGCCTGAGAGGAGTGCTGCAGGCAGACTACGGCCAACTCATAAGAGCCAAGGGCGTGGGTGCGAACACGGCCACCCTGATAAAGCTGGTGGAGGAGAGCGTCCGCTATGTGGATCTAAAGCACGAGGACTTTTTTGCGGAAAAAATGAGCAGCTCCGCCACAGCGGGAAGATTTTGCATGCGGCTGATTGGCTCAGAGCGCACAGAATGCGTGGCAGTGCTCTCCCTGGGGGCGGACATGAAGCTGATACGAGCCCAGATAATTCAACGGGGGAACTTTGCTCAAGCGCCGCTGTATGCCAGAAACATTGCGGAAATTGCCATAAGGAACGGCGCCGCTGCGGTGATTCTCACCCACAATCATCCCTCCGGTGTGACTGTGCCGTCCAAGGAGGATGTCGAAGCCACAAACAGCCTTAAGCAGGCTTTGAATGTGCTGGATATTGCGCTGGCCGATCACATAATCGTGACCAGAAAGGAATATTACTCCATGTTTGCAAAGAAGCACTTCAGGCATGATGAGGCAGATCGCGTTTCGGTGATGCTTGCAAACGAATATTTCAGCTATGAGTGAAAATGGACAGCAGCAAATAAATGGTGATATTGAAAGCCGCACGGATATATGTTATCATCTTGGTACAGCGAGGTGCTAAAATGAAGATATCGACAAAAGGAAGATATGCGCTGAGGATGCTTTATGACTTGGGGCAAAACCAAAGCGAGGGCTATATCGCTCTTAAGGACATAGCCGAAAGACAGGGAGTTTCAAAAAAATATTTGGAGCAGATAGTTCCTTCACTGAACAAGGCCGGCATCTTGCGGGCCAGCCGCGGGTTTCAGGGGGGATATCGGCTGAGCAAGCCGCCTGCCGAATACACCGTGGGCGACATACTCAGGATAATGGAGGGCAGCCTTGCGCCGGTGGCCTGCCTGGAGAATGATCCGGTTAAATGCGTAAGGAGCGGCGACTGCGCCACGCTGCCCGTTTGGCAGGGCCTGAGCAAAGTTATAAACGAATATCTGGACAGCGTCACTTTGCAGGACATGCTTGACAGCCGGGTGTTGGGCGGTTGTGAGGACTACATGATTTAACTCCTGCTGTCCTGCCGATCTGCACCGGGGGTTGCCCTCTGTTTTGTTCTGCATTTTACAGCATGTTTTTTTACGTCTTTTTTTCATTTAGGGTTGACAAGGCGTAAAAGACTGGATATAATACTAATCAGTGACTTGAGGCCGGAGGGTTTCAGCGCAATCTGAAAGAAGATGCATATGCCCTTAAAACGGCTATGCACGGCCTAAATTCACTGCCGCAGTCCCAAGTATGCGGGTCATTAGCTCAGTTGGTAGAGCACCTGACTCTTAATCAGGGCGTCCGGGGTTCGAGTCCCCGATGGCCTACCATAGCATTTCAAATCCGAACTCACCCCATTTCATTTTCGTCAACGGTGTTTTCGGAATCGATGTCAAACGAAAAGAAAAATAAGGCCGCCGCATGGCAGCCTTATTTTTTTATCTTTCTTTATGGCGCGTTAAGCAACACTCTAAGCATCGGATCAATCCCATCCCCGCCAGCAGTCAGCCTTTCCGGCGGCATCGGCGCTGTCAGGCCCTCCATGGGGCTATAGCCGTCTCACTCCTGCCGAAAGCACATCAATCAAAGAATGGCGGTTAAAGCCGCGCTATGAAAGGCCCTCCAAACGAACATTTGACTTTCCGCTTTATTCTGTCGGCAACATTACGGTCCAACTTGGTCACTATCTTTAAATCATTGCCCAATGTAATCTATGCGCTTGAATATAAGAAATACCGCGCCGCTTTATTAGGAGCTATATCAATGGATTTAAGAGCAGGGTCTGCAAGATATACCGTAAAGTCTTCCCTCGCTAAAGCCTCTGTCGGAAAAATAGTCCTAATATGCGTTAGCCACCGTACAGTAACGTATGAAGGTCAGCATCATTTCGCAGTCCTATCACGCTCCATAATGGTGAGTGCCGCTCTATTGGCCCGTATCGTTTCTTCCAGGCTGGAAACGACGTTAATATGAGAAACGATGGAAAGCATCATCGGCGCATTACCAATGTTTAGGACAGCCACCATGTAACTAGAACACGGCGTTTGCGCTTGATCAAATCCCCCCCATATATATGCATATGACTTGATATGATCGCAGGCCTGATGCCAATATTCTTGCGCCATACCCCGGGGGTTTTCGGCGTTGCTTTATCTTGCCAAGGCTTTCTGCTTTCGGTGTTGTGAAAGGGCTTTTGCTATCATAAGGCGCAGCACAAAGGTTGAGTAAAACAGGCGGCAAAACTTCATATGATATTCAGCGCATATCTTTCAAGCGCTGCATAAGAACCGTATTTGGTGCCTTGGCGCATTCTTCAACAGTATGCATATGCTGCACTATCGCTTATCTTAATGGTTAGCATGGGGCGGGGTGTATGCTCTGCGCTATGGGGTATTGCTTAAATCAATGGATGTTCTTATACATGGTCATATACTTGGTCCGCAAAGCTGACAATTTACAATATCGAATAACGCTTATAGATATAGATAAAACCCCCCTTCAAAGTGAGGGGGGTTATGATTAAATTCTAAACTAATTTACAGCCGCCGGCTGAGCGCTTTTTGACATCGGCCGCGCATTTCACAGAAAAGAAATTCCTTCTTGCTACATTTTTATGGAAATGAAACATGGTCATAAATGATCCTCTGGCGATTAAGCACCCAAAAGCTGGCAATGGCCGTATTTTTATTTTACAGATTCATTTAAATCGAGTCCTGTTTCTTCGCCTATGCGCTCTGCAATATAGGCCGGCACGCTCTCCTTCGGAATTTCAAGAGCAGCGGCAAATTCCCCAAAAAGCGATTCCTCCGCCCGTTTCATAAACCGCGAGTCTACCGCTCCAAATTTACGGTTATTCTCTTTCATATATTGCTTCTTTGCATAAAGGGACATAACAAGCTCAATAAGCTCCATGCAATCGTGGGTATTTAGCAATGTCTCATAATGCTTGATTAGCTCATTTGATATAGGGTTGTGGTAAGCCTCTGCTTGAATCGTCGGTATCATATCGATTAGCCGGTTCGCTTCATCCTTTGATATGATTGGCCGCATAAAAACCTTTGTGGTATTTACCGGAATGGAAATAATGCAATCCTGACATAATGGACGGAATGTGTAGAACAGTTGGTCTTCATATTTTCCCGAAATGTCGCATACTGAAATATCTGTTACCCGGCAAACGCCGGTGCCACCATAAACAATTAAATCTCCGATCTTAAATATTTTTTTCACCTCCAACTTCCCTTTTGTCTTATACCGGATGTGGTGTTTTCGGCAATGTTTTTGCGCAATGCTTGCTGGACGTTTTTAAACCAGAGCACGCAATCTAGAATGGTAAATAAGAAAAAGAGCGCAGTTCATACAACTGGATCTACGCCTGCAAAAACTACACGCCGTAATACTATTATACCACATTTTGAAATAAAATGTAAGAGAGCATACCTGAAGATGCTGTGAAACAAAAAAGAGGTATGCTTACTGCCGCGCCGAAGACAGCCTTTGCATGGCAGTTTCTTGAAAGAGAGATGTCTTTTTGCCTCGGACGAATACAGCGCGCACCCCATGACTGCCAGTTGAAGTGCGCCAATTCGCCCCACGCACATATGCGCAGCTATATGAAGTGTGAAAATGCAATCATATGCAAATCCATAGCAGATGGCAGCCTTTAGGCAACGAAGAAACTAAATTTTATAAATTTTAATCAGGGCGCGGGGGAGACAAGTCCCCGATGGCCTGCGAAAACTTTGGCCGGAAGAAGCTTGTTTTAACGAGAACGAGCTTCTTTTTCTTTTATGTTTTGCAAAAGGCGCATATATCCTGTGGTGCTGCAAAAATAAAAAGCCCCGGTGAATATACTTCGCCCGGGGCTCTTCTTTCTTTAGTATTTCTTTATATAATATATAATGCTATCTTTTTTCTACAGATTGCGCATTGCGGCGCTGGCCTTCATCTTTTCAAATGTTTCCTCGCTTATCACATGTTCCATCCTGCAGGCGTCCTCGATGGCGGTTTCCTCGCTCACCCCGAGGCTTATCAGGTACTTGCTCAGGAGGCTGTGGCGTTCATACACCCGCTCGGCGACCTCCGTGCCCTTTTCAGTAAGGGAGATGAGACCGCCCTTGTCCATGGTGATGTAGCCGTCCTCGCGAAAGCGCTTCATGGCATAGCTGATGCTTGGCTTTGAAAACTGCAGATGAGTGGCTACGTCTATCGAGCGGACTTGCCCGTTTTTCTTTTTGAGCATGTAAATGGCTTCCAAATAGTTCTCTGCTGACTCCTTAATTTTCATTTTATATCACCGGCGTTCGTAATTATTTGTTACGTTAATAGTAACAGAAATCAAGAAGAAATGCAAGGGAGCGGATGTAATATTCCCCGGGGGGAGTGAATATGTTTGTGTAAAAGGAGGTAGGCTCATGAACAAAGAGATCGAACAGAGCGCCATCAGGCCGGTAAAGCACACTGTCGCCTTGGACAACCGCGAAAGGGCGGTTTTCAGCGGCGTACAGGACGTGGAAAGCTTTAACGACGAACAGGTGGTAATGATAACGTCGTCCGGGGCGATAATACTGAGCGGACAGAATCTGCATATATCCAAGCTTAACCTTGAGGAAGGGCTGCTGGTGGTGGACGGCTTCATCTACGCCATTGAATATGACGATATCGACTCCCCATCCGGCAAGGGCGGGATGCTGTCCAGGCTGTTTAAGTAAGGCCATGTTGTTTGAATCGGTAGGCCAGTGGCCGGTTTTTCTTGCATGTATATACGGAGGCCTTGCCATAGGCCTTGTTTACGATCTTATGGGAATTGTGCGATCGGCTGCGGGCAGGGGGCTGCTGATAACCGCGGCGGCGGATATTTCGTTTTGGATGCTGGCCGGGGCGATAATACTCATCGTATCCGTGCTGGCAAACGACGGGGATATCAGGCTGTACATGGCCCTGGGATTCGGCGCCGGGTATCTGCTGTTCAAATCGGCGGTAACACCCATAGTGAATTTTATGACTGAAAAAATCTCCGGCGCTTTCAAAAGAGCGGTGAAGTGGTTTAGGTCTACCTCTTTTGGGAAAAATATGCTCAAATAGGAAGTGATATAAAGAACCCTTTTAGAAATTACTATAATGTGGTATATTATATTCATCAGGAAAGCAGTAATAATAAACCGTTATTATTGCTCCTTCTGCAAAAGAGGTATTGATTTGGCCAAATCAGGCGAAGGAAGAGAAAAAGCGGATCTAAAGCTTGTGCCCCAAAATAGGACGAGCGGTAATAGCGCCAGGAGAAGACGCTACAGGAGGCTGGCGTTTTTTCTGGCATGCATGTTTGTGATAATTATAGGGGCGGTGTCGATTTTAAGCCAATACGGGAGCATATCGAAGCAACGGGCGGAGATGGAGGCTCTCAAGAGCGATATCGAGGAGGCACAGGCGGTTAATGACGAGATGCTTAGAGTTTTAAATTACATGAAAACGGATGACTATGTGAGAAGCTTCGCGCGGGAGCAGTTGGGGCTGATGCTGCCCGGGGAAATACGTTTTATTGAGGATGACTCAAAATAGTTTTCCGTTGTCGGTTCTGTCCGTATGTATTTTATATGCGTTAGCAAGTAAAAGAAAAGAGAGGGTTTGCATATGCTTTTATCGCTTGTGGTGCCCATGTACAATGAAAAGGAAGTAATCGCATACACCTATCAGCGGCTGAGCGCAGTGCTTTCGGAGATGGATATGGACTATGAGATGATATTCGTCAACGACGGTTCCCGCGATGGCACGGTGGATGTGCTTTTGGAGGCGGCTGCGGGGGATGGGCATGTGAAGATAATCGACTTTGCAAAGAATTTCGGTCACCAGATGGCGGTGAGGGCGGGGCTTTCAAAGGCGAGCGGAGATGCGGTAGTAATAATCGATGCTGATTTGCAGGATCCGCCGGAGGTGATACCGGGGATGCTGGAAAGGTGGCGCGAAGGCTATGACGTGGTTTACGGCAAGCGGATATCCCGGGAAGGGGAGAGCGTCTTTAAAAAGTTTACCGCATTTGCCTTCTACAGGGTGCTGAACATGCTGGCGGGCATAGAAATTCCCGCGGATACAGGGGACTTTAGGCTTATCGGCCGTAATGTGAAGGACGCTATTTTATCAATGAATGAACATGGCACTTTCCTTCGGGGCATGGTGAGTTGGGTGGGGTTCAAGCAGGTTCCTTATGAGTTTGAGCGCCAGAAGCGCTTTGCGGGAACGACAAAATATCCTTTAAAGAAGATGCTGAAGCTGGCTTTCGACGGGATATATTCCTTTTCAACAAAGCCGATAAGGTTTATTTTATCGGGGGGAGTGCTTTCGCTGCTGGCGGGGCTGGTGCTGCTCATCGTATGCATGATTACGAAGCTGAGCGAAGGAAGCTATATCGTGGCGGCGATATTGCTTGCTACGGGGGTTTTGATGGTGAGCATGTATGTGCTTGGGGAATACATAGGGCGCATATATGAGGAGGTCATGAACCGCCCGCTTTATATTATTTCGCGCACCATCGGCTTTGGCGAGGACGAATGAATATTTGCATTTCGAATTTGTGTTATGGGCATTGGGAGGGCCCGCCCACCCCGCGCCCTTGTCAGCGCTTCGCGCTGGCAAGCATGATAAAGCAAAATGCCGCTGGCATTTTGCTTTATCACGCTTGTATTGAGAAGGTTTCCTTCTCAATACAAGGGCGCTTCCCCAAGGGGCTTATCAGCAAGAAAGCTGCTTGCTCCCGCGGGCAAAGAATCTTAATGCGTCGTAAAAGTTTGGTCAAGCCTTTTCAAAGGCTTGCGGATGGGGGTCCGGGGGAAGGCGGAGCCTTCCCCCGGATAGAGCCACCTAACAGAAGCAGACGAAGTCTGTTTCTGTTAGGTGGCTGATATGGGAAAGAAAAAAACATATGAGGTGAAACATGAAAGATCCAAGAATACTGAAGCTTGCCGGCAATCTAATCAACTATTCGTGCAGCCTGCAAGAGGGTGAGCACATACTGATCGAAAATTTCGGAGTGGAGATGGAACTGGTGAAAGAACTGGTTACCGCCGCCTATAAAGCTGGAGGCCATCCCCATGTTATCCTGCAGGACAACGCCATCCGCCGCCGCTGGCTGATGGAAGCGACCGAGGAAACTATGCGTATAGACGCGCAGATCGATCTGGCCAGGATGAAGCAGATGGATGCCTACATCGGCCTGCGCTCCGGCGCAAACTCCGCAGAGCTGAGCGACGTTCCCTCTGACAAAATGCAGCTTTACATGCGCCATTACAGCCAAATAGTTCACTCAAACCAGAGGGTGCCCCATACAAAATGGGTTGTTCTCAGATATCCTTCGCCGTCGATGGCGCAGCAGGCGAACATGTCCACCGATGCCTTTGAGGACTATTACTTTGACGTCTGCTGCCTTGATTACAGCAGGATGGACAGGGCGATGGACGCTTTGGTGGAGAGGATGGCAAAGACGGACAAGGTGCGCCTGGTTTCTCCGGGGACCGATATCGAGTTTTCGATAAAGGGCATACCCGCGATAAAATGCGCGGGGCATATGAACATACCGGACGGCGAGATATTCACCGCCCCCGTTAAAGACAGCGTGAACGGAAGGATCACCTACAACACGCCTTCGCTGTACAACGGCTTCACATATGAAAACATATCACTGCTTTTCAAGGACGGCAAGATTGTCGAGGCCAGCTCTAACGATGACGAGAAGATCAACGAGGTGCTGGACATAGACGAAGGCGCCAGGTACATAGGCGAGTTTGCAATAGGGGTGAACCCCTATATTAACCACCCCATGAAGGATACCCTTTTCGATGAAAAGATAGCAGGCTCCATACACTTTACCCCCGGAAACTGCTATGACGAAGCCCCCAATGGCAACAAAAGCGCTCTCCACTGGGATTTGGTTCTGATACAAACCCCCCAGTACGGCGGCGGCGAGATGTACTTTGACGGCGAGCTGGTGCGCAAGGACGGGCTTTTCGTGGCGGATGATTTGAAGGGCCTGAATCCGGAAAATCTTAAGTAAAATAAGCGATTATTCCTCATAGCGCGTGGCCCTTGCGGCGACGCGCTTTGCTTTTTATGGAGGGAGCCTCCGGCGGCCCGCTTTTTGAAAAGAGCGGGGTAAAAACTTTTCGTCAAGGCTTTTGAAAAAAGAGAAGTCGAGTAAAGAGGATCAAGCGTCATGCGAAAATGCCGTTGCGGTGAAAAGGCAGCGGCCAAGGTCCACGTTGCCGTCGGGGAGGAACAAAACACCCTCATTTTTGAGCAAAGACCGCTGGTATTCCTCGCTGCCAAAGACATGGCTCGGCGCCATTTCGCCCAGGCGGTTGACCACTCTGTGGCATGGCAGGTTCCTTTCCCTGGGGGCGCAGTACATGGCTCTGCCCACTTGCCTTGCCCCCCGCGGATGCCCGATCATGATGGCGATCTGGCCATATGTCATCACAAAGCCGGGAGGAATCGTCTCCACGATACTATAAACTTTCTCATAAAATGTCAGTTTTTGGTCCATGGCCCAATTATATAGCCGCCCGCCCGGAACGTCAACGATCTGCTGGCGCATACTGTCGAATATGTGTTAAAAAGACAACTAAACAGCATGGTAATACTTGATAATTCCCGGCTGCGGGGTTATAATAAATTGTGAAATAATATTAGGAGGTCACTACTAATGACAAAAATTGGCATAAATGGTTTTGGACGTATCGGCAGGCTCGTATTCAGAGCCGCTGTTGAAAATCCCAATGTTGAAGTCTGCGGAATCAACGATCCCTTTATTCCCGTTGATTACATGGAATACATGCTTCGCTATGACAGCATTCATGGCAAGTTCAATGGCACAATCGAGGTCGAAAAGGATGCCCTCATTGTAAACGGCAAGAGGATCGCTGTTTTCGCCTGCATGAACCCTTCCGACATCCCCTGGGCGTCCTGCGGCGCAGAGTATATCGCCGAGGCGACCGGCGTTTTCACCGACGCTGAAAAAGCAGGCCAGCACTTCAAGGGCGGCGCGAAGAAGGTCATCATTACCGCTCCCGCGAAGGACAAGTCCCCCATGTTCGTAATGGGCGTGAACCAGGATAAGTACACCAGCGACATGGACGTGGTTTCCAACGCTTCCTGCACCACCAACTGCCTGGCCCCCCTGGCAAATGTTATCCATGAAAAGTTCGGCATTCTTGAGGGCCTGATGACGACCGTACACGCCACCACCGCCACCCAGAAGACAGTCGACGGCCCCTCCAACAAGGATTGGCGCGGCGGCCGTGCTGCTTCGGGCAACATCATCCCCAGCTCCACCGGCGCTGCCAAGGCTGTGGGCGTGGTTATCCCCGAGCTGAACGGCAAGCTGACAGGCATGTCATTCCGCGTGCCCACCCTGAACGTTTCCGTGGTTGACCTCACCTGCCGTCTGGCCACCCCCACCACCTATGACGAGATCAAGAAGGCGATGAAGGAAGCCTCCGAGTCCGAGCGCTATGCAGGCATCGTCGGCTACACCGAAGAAGCTGTCGTTTCTTCAGACTTCATCCACGACTCCCGCACATCCGTGTTCGACGCCGGGGCGGGCATCATGCTTTCCGACACCTTCGTGAAGCTAGTGGCTTGGTATGACAACGAGTGGGCCTACTCCTGCAAGGTTGTTGACCTTATCGAATACATGGCCGGAGTAGACGCGAAATAAGCGTTAAATAAGTGCAAATTAGCAATACCACCAAGACCTGCCCGTAAAAAGGCGGGTCTTTTTTAGGTTTTTCAAGCAGCGGTTGAGCGGCGGGCGAATTGAAAAGTTCAACCACTGCTTGCTGGAAAAATGGGAGCGTTTTGCTATTCTGGTTTTGCGGGGTGAAGAATCGGCCTGCTGAAAGGATGGGAATTATGTTTGACATGGACAGGATCGGACGGAAGATATCGGAGCTTCGAAAGGCAAAGAATATGACGCAGATGGAGCTGGCGGACTTGATGGGAATCAGCTTTCAGGCGGTTTCCAACTGGGAGCGAGGAAACTCGATGCCTGATATATCAAAGCTGCCGGAACTGGCCCGCATACTTGAAAGCAGCATCGACGAGCTGCTGAGTGAAAGCTCCGGCCTGCTGAAAAGCCTTGCTGAAGGCAGGGGAGAGGAGTATCTGGAAAGCAGTGACATGACCAAGGAGGAGCTAAAACAGGCGGTACCTTTGATGAAGCCCAGACAGGCTGATCGGATTTTTGAAAAGATTGGGCCGGAACTGGACTTGGATGAAATCGAGGATCTGCTGCCCTTCATCGGGGGCAAGCTGATCGGCCAACTGGCGGAAAAATATGCCCAGGAAGGAAACGAAAAGGCCCTTGATATATTGCTGCCCTTCCTCAGCCGGGAAGCAGTTGACGGCATCGCCGAGAAAAGAGTGAAGGAGGGCGGAGATATAGAAGGACTTCTGCCGTTTCTCAGCCGGGGAAAAATTGCGGAAAATGCTTTTATAAGCTATGAGCGGGGCGGGCTAAAGGAGATTGACAGCTATCTGCCGTTTCTTCCCAGAGAAGCGCTGGACGAAATAGCGCAGCGGGAATTTGAAGCGCGGGGGCTTAAACATTTCGATCAAATCGCCCCCTTCATGAACAGGGATAAGCTAAGCGATATGGCAAGGGAGGCAATCCAAAAGGACGGCATAAAGGCCATCAGCCCCATAGCGCCCTTCTTAAGCAGAGATATGCTCTCGCAGTATATAAGGGAAAAGTACCTGTAGCATCGCTCTATTTTTCGCCGATATACCCCATCATCCGCCTGATGTCATCGCAGATCATGCTCCGCTTTGACTTTTCTATCAGCAGATTTTCGCCCGTCATTATATACGATGGAAAGACGCGCAGGCCACCATAATAAAATTCCCGGCGGCGTATTGTATATGTTGCCTCGCAGGGAATGGCGTTCTTTTTAGTTTGCTTTTTTGCGATCATGTTGAAGGCCTTTTTTGCCACATCGCCCATCAGCATTATCACTTTAAGATTATCAAACAGCGCCATCTCATGCTCTAATATCGGCAGATGCTCGCGATTTTTTCATTATCAACAGCGTATTTTTCCTTGGGCGACTTGACCACCGTCGTGATGTAAATCCCCTTGGTGATTATATCCTCCATACCGGCCACAGAAACTCCGGCCTCTTGGAACAGCAAAAGGGTGGTCTGCAAAAATTCCGGGTTTTCAGACTTACTGTAAAAGTAGTCGTCAGGAGCCTTTGGGGGGGACTTCGCTTATCATCATCACTTCGATGTTTGCGGCAACAAGCTTTGCATCCGGCAGTTGCACATTTTCGCAGGAAATATTTTGCCTTTCAAGGAAATCGGTCAGGTGCTCCTTCAAAATAAACTGCATAGGCCCACAACCCTTCTTTGTAAATATGTTATAGCGCATTATAACATGTTTACAGCAGGCATGATAAAATTTTAGAGAAATAAAAAAAGGGCGGCTTTCGCCGCCCTGTGCCTGTTTGAAAGTGATCAGTCGATGCGCTGCACAAGTGAAAGGTCGAGCCAGTTGCCGGCGCCTGATTTCAGCCGTCCCCAGCCGTCCTTTTCTTCCACTATCGTGTAGGCGCTGGCCTGGGTTATCGTAAGCTTTACCGGAAACTGCGCCCCCGGCCCTGAGTGTACCTTAAGGGGCAGAGCGTTCTTTTGCACCCTTATCTTGTATAAAAACTGGGGAATGTTTGAAGCGTCGGGGATAGGGGCTGCGCCTTCAATGGATTTATTCAGCCCGCCGGTTGCAAGCAATGTTTTGACATCCTTCCTGAAAGAATCCATTTTGAAATCTTCACCAAAAACATCAAACCAGTGCTGGACGTCGGCGTGGTTTGTCGCCTTGCCAATTTTATGCATTTCCGCATGGCAAAGCACTTTTTCAGGTTTTATACCCGTCTGCCGGCACATATGCGCCGCCATAAAGACGGCGTTGATATATCTTTTTAAAAAATCCGCGCGAATTGCGCCGTCATTGGGGTCATACTTTTGCGTGTCCAGCCTGGAATGGGATGCATTTGAATAGGCGATGTTTTTCGGCTCGCATATTTCAAATCCCACGGACAGGCCATTGCCATTGCTGCCCACATGCCAGCCGCGCACGTCGTAGGGGAGTGTTTGAATAAACCGGACATCATCCACCATGCCGTGGCATGATTTCGCCGCAGAATCTCTATTCCAGCTTTTAAACAGCCTTTCGATCTTATCGGTGCCGGTGGCGGTGGAATGAACCACCACATATTCGGGCTTTATTTTCTGGTTTTGGATGTATGTGCGGTTATCCGTCAACATCTGAATCGTTGCTTTTATCATTGACATTTTCTTTTACCTCGCTTATCTTGATGACCGCCGACACCAGGGCTTCCACGCCGAAGGCCCCGAAGAAGCTGTATATCAGGCTGTCTGATATTTCGATGCCCTTGAAATTGGCCGCAAGCGCCACGGCCGTAAAAACCAGCAAAATAAAAAAGCAGCCGATCAACACTTTTTTCATGAAGCGGATGCCTTTAAAATGGTTTTTTTTGCCGTGGGTATGCCGGCTAATTTTTCTGTGGACCAAGGCTTTCACCCTTTATTTCCAGCACGGCGGCCTCCAACACCGCGCGGATGGTTTCATCGTCAAAATGAATCCCCTTTGCCTTCAGCCACTTTATGACATACTCCCTTTTTTCATTGCCGCGGCCGCTTCCCAAAAAAAGAAGTTCCGCTGCCGCAACGGCAATCCTTGTCCATTCCACCAGCTGACCCCACTGAATTTTGCTGATTTTGCCGCGGAGCCAAGGTATCAGCAAGCCTGATATCACCGCCGCCAAAAACGTAATTATAGCCGCGAAGATCTTTGTGTAATCCATCAGATCCCCTCCTCAAACACGATTTCGTGGGGCTGCTTGGTCATGTCAACGCGCACCTTGCTCCAGCGGCCCGCCTGCTCCTGGGGCGTCAGGTGCCGGAACAGCCTGCCTATGCCCTCGCCGTTTCTAAGCTCCGGGTAGTCGGCGTAGTCCTGCTCCTGCTCGTCATCGGGGATGGGAAACTCCGAGCCATAATGCCGGATCACCAAAATTTCACCCGTTTTTGAGTCATAATATATTAGAATTCTGTTCATACGCACTCCTTTGCTCAGTTCAGGTATATCCCATATGCCCACAGAAAGGGTGAAGCAGTTTTAAACGCGGCCGCCGCGCTCTTAAATTCTATTTTCGCCCCTTTGTTTGTCCAGTCGCTGGAAGTAACTGTGGCCGTTATACTGGATCCATGTTGCCACGAAAGGTTACCGCCTACGCTCAGGCTCTCCTTGATCGCGACCGCCACACAACCAGCGGAAGACTCGTTATCGCCAGAGCCATAGTCACTACGCAGCCCCACAACGATTCCCACGGGCTCTTTTGTAAGATTGCTCACGGTTATATTTGCGGTTGAGCCAAGATATAAAGTTACCGACACACGAGCGCTTGCTATCGATTCCATATAGATGCTGCCTTTGGCCGTGCCCGCAATCCCCAAAACCGTGTTGCCGCTCATCAGCTTCGCCGCCGTCAGGCCGATATCCGAAGCGACATTGGCGAATGATCTTTGCAGCCGCGTACCCGAGGAATACTTCGCTGCCGCCGGGGCCTGAAGCCTGTACTGGCTGCTCGCAAGGTCGGCCGAGGCCGCCGTCACGCTTTGCCCGCTCCGGTCGGCAAGGGTGCCCGTCTGCTTTTCCATGGGGTCATCGCTGAAAAAAGTCTTGCCGAAAACCACATCCTCGGCCAGCGCCGTGCCGTCAAATTCGTAGCGCCTGCCGCCGCCGGCGTTGGTCTTTCCAATCGCCATTTAACCCACCGCCTTCCTAAGCCTTATCACGGGAATTGTAAAAGTCTGCAAAGTTTCCGTTGAATATATCCTAACCGTTC
This sequence comes from Christensenellales bacterium, assembly GCA_050942895.1. Classification (GTDB taxonomy): domain Bacteria; phylum Bacillota; class Clostridia; order Christensenellales; family UBA1750; genus JBNRMR01. Next base: position 123,708 of record JBMNOE010000002.1, on the reverse strand, counting down.
CGGCGCCGGAAACCGCCACCGGCGCAAGCGAGCCGCCCGACGCCTCGGCCATCGCGAAATATACATCGGGGATCATGGTTGAATCCGCCCCCGGCAGCGGAATTTCCGCATAATACGGGTATGTGACATAGCCCGAGCCGGGCAGCCAGCTTTGCTGCGCCACCTGCACAGCCTCGTACTGCAAGTCCGTTATGCCGACTATCTGGTTCTCCAAGGCCCCCGCCGAATCCCCGTCCAGATGAAACTGAACGCTTTCAAACCAGCTTTGGTACTGCTTTGAAAGGCTGGTTGTGTCCACGCTCTGCACCGCCCCTGACACGATCCCGCAGACGGTGCCGTCCATCCGCAGGTCGGTGATCATGTCGTCGGTGATGGCGGTGGCGCTTGCGGGGATGTCTATCCTCGCCAGAAAAATTTCGTACACATCGCTGTTCCTTGTTGGCTGGGTGGAAACATTGCCGATGATAAGCGCCTTCTCAATCTTCGCGTCCTCCGCCGGGTTTAATGTGAGCCTTTGCGCCACAAACACCGACTGCGCCTGAGACGAAACCGGCGCCAGCATCTGCTCGATCTCGTCGTCCCATGCCTCGTATCCGTTCACAAAGCAGGAGCCGGGCCGCACCTGCACCGTCATGCCCTGGTGCGCCAGCACCTGAAAGTTGCTTGAAGGGTTCGGAAAAACCCCGTTCCTAAAGTACAGCTTCTTCGACCGCGCCAAAAACGCCGCGTCCACCGCCTTGTCCCCCCGCGGAAAACCCTCCGCCGTCTCCACCACATATGTGCTGTCAAATATTCCACTCTGCTGTGACAATCCGCTACTCCTCCTTTTCGGTGTTAAGACAAAAAATTAAAGATTCAAAAGTTCTTTCAGTGAAAGATAATCATCCCCAAACATAGGGATCACTTTGAGAATGCCGCCCTCGTAAACCTCCGTTATCTGCGTCAAGCGCGCGCTGAAAAAGATGCCCCGCTGTGGCAGAGCAAAATCGCACAGATCCCCAAGATCGTAGCCCTTTCTATATATAAGGGAGGAATTGTCGCCGACTGTACCCTCCGCCTTCACAAGTCTCTTGCTTTTTTCCAGAGCCTCCAGGCCCTTTTGGCGGAGCACAGCGCTCAATTGCTGCTGTGAAAAAGGATTGCCTTCTTCATCCTTCAGGGCAATGCCGCTGGGTGCAAGCGCCATTTCACGCCTGTCCTCGCCTGTGGCCGCATTGTCCACGCTGACGGTAAGGACGCTGCCATCGGCGGCTGCACAGGTTACATAAGCAAAGTTTTTGTAATTACTATCGTCCTGCGAGTAGGCGATATCCATGATATTCTCAAACTCGCTTGAAAACACTGCCGGGGAGTTTACGCTCTGGCCCTGGGTTCTGTCCTTGCCTTGCCATAGCGAAAATATCAGCCTGTCGCCTTCATAGTCATAATCTATGCGGTAGGACAGACCCGCCGGAGATAAGGCCGAGTAAAGCCAGTCGCCAAGGGTCTTGCCTGAGATCTGATCGCTTATCTCATCCGCAGCGCCGATCTGGCTCCCCAGTTCCAGCTTGCTGATGGCCCTGCTGCCGGCTATGGCATATTTTTGCACCACTCTGCGTATCTCGGGCTCAAGGCTGCCCTGTACCACTTCCGCCTGCTCCGGTGTGCGCCATGACAGCATGTGCTCCAGCATGTAGCCTGTTAGCCGCAGGCTCTCCTTGCCGCCATATTCATAATGCTTGCCGGTTATAATAGCCGTTTCATTGGCTGCACTGTTGTATATATATCTGGCGCTCATTGCTTCATTGTAATTTGAAGGGGAGAGGACAAGCGAAAACTGTCCGCAGCGGTTATATCTTCTTATCCATTGCAAAGAGGAGTAATTATCTATGGGTGCGCTGATATTATTAAAGCCGCTGTCCAGAAAAATCAGCTCCATTGTCACACCCCCAGATATTTCAGCCGGTAGGAAAGGGTGGTGAAGGCGCTTTCGCTGCCGGAATCCGCGCTTATCGATATCTGATGCTCGCCTGGGGGCAGCTGAAAGAAAATGCTCTTTCTATCAAAGCTGGAAACAGGTTCTCCATCAAGAAGAATGCTCTTTTCACCCTTTACCGTGCTGATGGCAAGGCGTGCCCCCAAAGGGATGGTCTGCAAGACCTTGATCTCCTGGCTGCCTGCCGATACCCTCGGATTGATGATATCCCCATGTTCGGCAAATATTTCCGCCACCACGCCGATGTCCGCATGGCCGGAGTTAACTAGCTTCACGCTGTCCGATCTTGTAAACAGGCCCGCCACCGTTCCGCCGCCGCGATAAGTCGACAGGGGAGCGGAATACACGGGCAGCACCCTTAAAAACCGCTCTTGTTTCTCATTGGGATCGGTGAAGTATGGGTCGGGACAGAGCAAGTCCAAATCCACCCTCAAAAAATCGTATATGTTTTTCTGTATAAACTTCGGGCGCCCGGCGATATAAAAATCTATTGCCCTTGTAACGTCCCCGCGGCTTATTGTAAGCCGCCCCTTGGATTTCGGCCTCAGCGATTCAATCAGCTCACCCCTGAGTTTTTCAGTGCTCTGCCACACCGACGCTTCAAACGTCAGCCTGATTGACCTTGGTTCAACCTTTTGCCCCTGCAAAAAGCCTCCGTCCATATAGGCGTTTTCCCCCAGATATATCGAATAATCTCCCGCCTCCGTTCCTTCCAGCTTCAGCAAGCGGTAGGGGCTGGTCCTGTCTATGTGAAAAGCCCTTCCGCCGATATCTAACTTCAGCGAAAGGCTCCTGCTATTTGCATTACGTTCCATAAAGCATCTCCTGCATAGTTCTTTCAACCTGCCTGGCCACCTGATACGGGCTTGAGACCGGCTGGTTGAAATGTATTGTCTGGTTGTTTGTTGTGTTTGAAACAGGGCCGCCGGCAAGCCCGTCCTGAGCCCCTAAGCTGAACCTCCCCGAATAATCGCCGATTATTGCCATCATTCTGTCAAAAGAGCCGGCAATATTCCCCAGAGAGCCTCCCATACCCATGAGAAAGCCATCCCCAGCGTGGGCTCCCAGCTCCATGAACACCTTTGACGGAGAGCGAATCTCAAGGGTCTGCCCCAATGCGCCTGCCGCCGCTTCTGCCAGGCGCCCGGCCGCTTGCGCCACCTGCCCCGTCTGAGATGAAAGCCCCTGGGCGAAAGCCGCTCCTGCATTTGCCCCTGCCTGCCCAAACCTTTCCGAAAGGCCTGATACCGGAGCGTGGGCCGCCCCCACAAGTGCCTGCGCCGCTGCTGAAACCGCCCCGGAGCCTCCGCCGATTGCAGCCGTCATCCCCTGCACAGCAAGGCTTGCCTGCGTGGGCAGTTCCCGGGAAAGTATTGCGGCCTGTTGTGAAACAGCCTGGGCCACCCCTCCCATTTCAGATGAAAGCGCCGCGCCCTGAACCTGCATTTCCTGGCGCATCAGGCTAAGGGCAAGCTTTAGCTGGTCCAGCATCATCTGCGGCAACTGCGCCGTCGATGCACCCATGATCTCGCTGTACGAAGCCCAGGAATTGGCCATCTCCTCAGCCATCAGCTTCATATCCTCCATGGTGGAGGCATGGTCGCCGCCGCTGAGCTCCTTAAAAGATCCCGCAACCTGCGACATTCCTGCAGCTGCTGCATTTACAGCCTCCTGAAATTCCTTTATCGCTCCTGCCGCATTTGAAAGCTCTCCCTGTGCGGCCAGGCCCAGCTCCGATATGCTCTGTTTAAATTGCTCATCGTCCAGGCCCACCTCAATGACGATCGAGCCGTCCACACTGCTTGACATCATCCTCACCTCTCTTAGTTATTTTCATCTTCATTACAGCCGTCTGCTGTAAAGCCGCCCTTAAAAAGCCTTTCAAGGGCAGCCTCCTTTTCTGCTTCCTTATTCCGGTCCGGCAGGGCATAAGCGCGCTTCATCCTCCTCACAAAGGCCCGTTGCTCACTTTTTTCTTTGCCCATCCTCGCCGTGTCCATCGCCCGGAAGCTCATCGCCTGCTTGAACTTGCACTCATCGCTCAGGCCCTCCAGCAGAGCTCTGAATTTCCACCAATGGAGCCCTTCTTTGTGCAGATCGATGCCGTAATCCTTCATAAATGCCGCGTATATCAGACCGCCATCATGAATAAGCGAAAACGCGGGCGAAGCCGCTGCGCCTTTTCTGCGTATCCTGCGCGGGTCATATTCCCCCGCTGAATAGAACCAGGCGATCCATTCCAGTGCTGCCTTGAACTGGGGAGATTGAAGCCGGCAAAAAGCCTGAGGAAAGTCCACAAAATACAGTGCTATCGCAAGCCTGCACTTTTCTTCATCGTCTATGTCCAAATCTCCCATCAGCGCCTCATATAGCACCGAAATCCTGTAATCATGCCTTATATCGTATTCTTTTGAGCATATGAAGGCCTTCGTCGGCAGTTCGTTCAGCAAAAAAATACCCTTTAATCCACCCATGTCTCCACCCGCTCAGGAGAGTATTCATATCTGCGAATCTGCCTTGCCGCCTTAACCTGGGCAAGTATATATGACATAACATCAATATAATCTTCCAGCAGCCAGTCAGCCCCCTTCGATATTTTGCTTGCCGCATTCTTGTCCCTCATCATTTCGTTTATGGCCTCCTTCGCCGCCAGAATGGACTCGCCATAAATATCCCCCTCGTTACCGCTTTCCTCGGTTAACGCAAGCAGTCTTTCCCCGGCGGCGGATGATATCCGGATTATCCTGTCAAGCTCAGCCCTGCTTCTTTCTATCTCATATGTTATTTCCCCAAAATCGAATGTCACCAGCCTGCTTCTGGGCACATATTTCGCCATTTCCGCTCCCCCTCATAAAAAATCTTGGCAACAGGGCGGGATCCTGCCCTAAGGCCTGATCCCGCCGCGCCAAATTCAGCCGGCTTGCTCTGACCAGGAAATCTCCGATATTTCCATGGGAAGCGTTCCCTCGACAGCCGTCGCATAGCCCTTTTCAAGGGGGCCGTTCACCCTGAAAACGCCGCTGTAGCTGTAGGCGTCCACATCGCCTCCCTCGCTTGCCGGTTCCAATGTGAACTTCCTGCGCGAGCAGGCGTAGCGCCCCTCGTCGGCAGACTCATCAAAGAAATCCACAGTGTATATTTCCACCACGGCCTGGGTCCCGATGCGCTCATTGTCTATTATATCCGCCAGATAATCATGCACCGGATCGTTGATGTACCGCTCAAAATCATAATCCTTGCTGGTGGTCACGCTCGTCACATCAATGGTCGGCTCAGCCTCGTCGATATACTGCCTTTCAACGGTGTTTGCGCTGCGCGAGGTGGTAAGCTCCGTAAATCCCTTCATGCGCAGTATCGCGCCGTCGCCGCCGGCAAATTGCGCGGGAACCTTTATGAAGTCCACCTTGTCGCTGCGCTGCATCAGTCTTCTTTCGCTCATTTCATTATCTCCTCATTTTTTCGTTTTTGTTATAAGTTATAATACTTAGATATAAGATCTTGCCCAAGCTTGTCTAACCGATTCCTTTGCCGTAAACAAGCTTGTACACCGCCTGATAGCATGAAACCGAATCCGTGCGTAAAAAGGCGCTGGGTGAAGATGTCATCAAAGCCCTTTGCGCGCCTGTCACTTTTGCCGACAGGCTGTTTCCCTCAAAAAAATTCGCAATTTTCCATAGGGGCGAAGCAAGGGCCGCAGCTCCCAGGCTGTCGGAATCTCTTTTCGGCAGTTGATAATATATCGCGAAGGGCAGCTCTCCCACATAACCTCCGTCAGTATATGTAACCGCCTTTACCGTCCCCGCCAGAGGCTGAAGCCATAGCGCCTCGCCGTGGGCATCGCCCTGATCAATTTCAAGCTCGGCCGGAAGTCCGATTTCCTGTGCATTTTCGTTTATCCAGTCCGTAAGCTGAACTAAAAGAAGATTATCCGCGCTTATGCTCAAAACCTTAACCTCCCCGTGATATTTCGGGCAATCGCCGCAATATTCACGCTGCCCTTCCACTTTTCAAACCATTGTCCGCCAAAGGGGCGGTAATACTGAGCTTTGGCGTAGTGAATATCGTATATCAGATGCTCGTCCGGCGCCGCGGCGCTTCCCTTGGAGCTGTTTAAAAGCGCTCCGGTCTTGTATGGCACATAGGGCGCGCAGCCACTTTCAATCTCCGCTTTCATCTGAGGCAAAAATGCCCTTTTCATCTGCTCCAGCCTGTCATCCAGATCTTTTTGTTCAAATCGAACTCTCAGTCCGCCTTTGCTCATCTGCATCTCACCTCCCAGTGGTGAACCCCGTCTGAACCTCCGGGAAACCGGGGTGAAAAAATAGGCGTCACCGCCGCGACCGTATACTCCCTCCCGGCCCGATCCCCCTCGGCTTTGCCTAACGAAATATAATCCTTCAGCGGCGCGAAGGTAAAAAATCGCTCCTTTTCTTCGTCTGGCAAAAGGCTGAACTCTATCTCCGGCAGGTATTGCCGCGTTTCGCCGCCAACGCTTCTGGCCATCGAAACCCGAAACACCATCAGCGTAAGGGCGTCCCTTGATTGCGGCGCGGTCTTGCCCTCCCGCTCCTCCTCCGTCAAGCGAATGTCCACATAGCTGATATAGCTTTTCTGATAACCGTTTCCGCCGCCGAGGGCGTTCCACAGCGTCACGCTATGCCTTAGCGCCGATCTTCTTGGCTGCTTACTGCGCATATCGGCCACCTCTGTGGAGCTTTCCGGTTCTCAGCAGCAAAGTAAGCACCAGCGGATGCAGCGAGTTGCCTGAAAAAGACCCGTCACCCCGCTGCTTGGAGGCGCTCCACTGATAGCTTCCTATTCGTTCTGCGGCTACGCCAGGCTCCCCGAGGGCCATGACGCCACCGTTCTCATATATATAAGCCGTTTGAAATGCCACCGCCTTAAGAACATCCTCAGGCGGATCCTTTAAGTTTTCTCCTGTGCTCATCAGGCCGTTTATAACTATGTCCGCCGCTTGTGCTATCTGCCCGTATTCTCCTTCGGGGATGCTCACCCCCGTGTCATATGAAATAAACTCCTCATAGCTTAAATACGTACCCATATAACAACTCCCCGTAAAACTTGTTCCAAGGCAAGCTCTCCCTTGTTTCGATGCGTAGCGCTTGCCGGTATAAACTGATAAATCTCTCAAAAGAAAAGGCGCGTCCGGACATTAAATCCGAACTGCGCCTGTGGCGGAGGCTGCCCATAATATTTTTCAATATTAGGCCGTGGCGCCCCTGTAGCCAAAATAACGCTTTGATTTTTCACACACCCTCAATCCTCCGCCGGAAAACATTTTTTAGGGCAAGCGAAGAACAAGCGGCGCATTTGCGCACATATAAAATGACCTACGCGGCCCGCGTTTGCGTCTGCGCCGCTCGCCGGCCCTGAACTAAACCGCTAAAAGGACAAATTCATCATTCATCCTATTCAGCCAGTGCTCTGCTCAGGTATATGCCCTTTGACTTATTCGAGTGAGCAAAAGCGTCGTGGTAAAGCCTGAATTGGAATTTCCAGGCATCCTTATCCTGGTTTTCATCCGGGCTGAAAATCTTCGGCAGGGCCAGCTTTGTGGCCTGAACCACCGCATCTTTTTGTACCAGCAGGAAGTTGATGGCCTCGCCGTCTTCGGCCTTGCTGTAGCCCCACTGTTCAATGCCGCTGTTCATGCTGATTTCAGTGTAGAACCTGGATGCGGGCACCCAAATTATGGGCACTCCGTTGTAGCTTACAAGCTCTCTGCTTATGCCATCCTCATTCATCCATGAGCGGTCGACAGCCTTGCCCAAAAGAGCCTGCAATGAAAAGTCCATAAAGAGATATCTGTCGCCCTCCGGCACTTCGTTTGCATTCAGTGCATACAGCGCCGCATCGATGGCGTCCAGAACGTTCTGTGCAGTAAGATCCTCGGGCTTCACAGTCCCCGCCGCCTGAGCATATTTGGCGAACCTATAGGCGTCAACCTCCGGTGAAACATGGTCGCGCACAAACTTGCTGGTCACAGTGCCGAATGTCATGCCCAGAGTCTCCTCGTCGTCCATTCGGTCGATGCTTATCTCCTTGCCTCTGCTCTGGGAAAGAGTCATGCTCTCCCAAGTTGCTGTTACATCGCCTTTGGGATAGCCCGAATCTTTATCATAATCGCCAAGGCCCGTGGTTTCCACCTTCAGCACCTTTATGGCATTTGCATTGGTGAAATCTGGCTGTGTCTGGGCATCCAGCACCTCCGTCTTAGACGACATCTTATAAATTTCGTCCAGCATCTGTAAATATTTCTGCGATCTTTGAATGTTGTTTGCCATATTCTCCTCCTAAATTCAATTGTCTCCTCGTGCTACTCGCTGTCGGCCAGACCGGCGGCATGTGAAAATGCGACGAAAAACTTATCGTCTGGCTCTGCGGCCTCCCCATGAGCTTTAGCAAAGCTGATTTTCACCGGCCGGAAGTCCTCATCGGGTTTTCTGTCAAACAGATACGGCTCAGCCGTAAAAAGCTCATCCATCTGTTCTTTTAGCCCTATAATTCTTCCTTCCGCGAAGGTGATCTTCGACATGTCCAAAGCGGCGCGCACGATCTTCGTGTTTTTCGCCCCATATGAAGAAAGAGCGTTTTCGATCGCCGATTCCGCTGTCATATTGGCGATAGCCGTCTCATGTTGCTCCTTAAGCTCCGCTATTTCCGCCCTCAGTTTAGCAGTTTCCTCATTGGAAGATTCCTCAGTTGAAACGTCCTGTGCTTTAGCTAACTCCCCTTGCTTTTCCAGCGCGGCCTTTATGTCCCGCCCGTTCTCCGCCATTATGCTGTCGATAATCTCACCATCCAAACCCAACTGCCTAAGCCAATCTCTTTTCATCTGTACTCCTTTCGGTTACGCTTTCTTTCGGGGTCGCGTTCCCCGCACCGCCCTTCTTTTTACGTCATAGGGACGGACGTGTTCTTCTGTTTCTTTGCTAAGAGCAGGTAAGATCCACAGGGGGCCCCACCCGCCCACAGATAACAAATCATTCCCATGATTTGTTATCTTCCCACCGTCGCCGCCGGATCATCGGCCTTTTTTACCCGGCTTGTTCTCTCTTTCGTTCTTTCATCTTACGCACATGCTCCACCGCCATCTGCTCCGGCATGTTATAAGCCCTTGAGAAATACTCCGCCTCGTCTATGAGCCCCATGCGATATTCCGTTTGCGCCTGCTGCTTAATCTGCGCCTTGTCCTCCACGATGCTGTCATCAAAATCCACGCTGATGAGGCAATCGCTATCAAGGCTAAGCCCCAGCACGCCGATCCCCAGCTCAATAATCCTTCTCGAAAGGCTGACTATGGCCTCTCTCAAAAGAATTTCATGCTTTCTTAGGGTCTTGTAAAGCTCGCTGTTTTCGCTTATCACCTGGGTGGCCGTTACCGCCTGGGAAGGCTCCAGCCTGTAATATGAGTTACCCAAGCCGCATTTTGCCGATAGCAGCATCAGCCTGTTCTGAAGGGCCTTTTCATGCTCCTCCGAGCGCAGCTTCATGTCAATTTCCTTTATGAAGCTTTCGGAACTGATGTCGTCGGGCAGCTGGTAAAACACCGTGTCATTGGTGTCGAATATTAGCTGTTCCTTGCCGCCCATCTTAAGCGCCTGGTAATTCGCCATTATTCGCTTCTTACCCAGAATGAACTCGTTGTTGTAGCTGTCATAGACAAGATCGATACCCTTAAGCGCATCGATGGCGTTCGCAAATATGCTCACACCAAGAGGGCAGCCCCTGCTTATATTGTTCGCGATGTTAAGCCTGTCGATTATGAAAGGCCGCCTCTTGCTTCCAAGGGCCACCCGCTCCGGCAGATGCGCAAATTCCCTCAATGCCGAAAGGGGAGCCTCTTTGATCGCCCCCTTTTCATGGGCCAAAAGCACGTTCCTCAGCTCGTAGTAACCCTCGTCATCCAAAGTGAACAATTGCGCGTAATAATATTTCTCTTTGCCCCGACCCTGCCGCGAAACAAAAGCGCACTCCGTTATCTCCCCGCGGCTCCAGGAAAGGGGGTATATGCAGTCAGCCGCCACGGAGTCTATCCTAATTTTCCCTCCTGAAGCCGTCCCGGACTCAGCGTCAAACTCAGCCCCCTCAACATAGGGAATGTAGGCCACCGTCCCCAGCGCCGCCTTTAGCTCCTGCGCTTCGTTGCCCCGAACCCACCAGTTGTTGTCGTCCAGCACGCCGATTACGAAGTCCCTTGTCGTCTCGTCCGATATGTTGATGTGCAAGCGTTCGTTCATCAGCATATTCGCCCAATCCTCGCACACCTTTTTCGCCATGTTCAGCGTCGCCCTTTTCATAGGCACGTGGCTTACCCCGTTATAAACCCTGTAGCGGTGGAAACTGGCCACATCCCCCCGGTACCAGTTGTCCCAGCCTGCGATATGCCCGTAAAACTCCTCGGGGGGCAGAGCATATCCCAGTTCCTTGGTGAAGTATTCCCTCAAATTCAACCCATCAACTCCTTATCGCTGTTTTTACTCCGTTTGCCTTGTTTGCCTCATTTGCCATGCTACTAAAATATCACTCTTGAAGGGGGGATAGTGGGGGATGATCCATTAGCCCCAATATTCATGCTATCTGCTCGCTCCGGTCTGCTTTCCCGAAGGCCGCATCCACACAGGCTCCAGCGCATAGCGAACAGCGTCGATAATATGGTTGTCCGCATCCGGATATCCGCTTATAACGCTGCCGTCCCTGTCCTTCAAATATTCATAGCCGGAAAATTCTCTTGCCGCGTTGGGCGTCCTTTTAGGGCAGATTACTATCTCCCTTCGGCTCTGGAGCCACTTCATGCCATACTCCACGCTGCCCGGGCCCTTGACCGCCTTTTTCACCGGCAGCCCAAGGGAGTGGAGCTCCTGCAGACTCTTTGGCTCGGAACTGTCGCAGCGGATGGGATTATCTCCATAGCTTCGCTCCATGATCATCCCCGCCGCCGCTTCGTTTGAAATCTTGGTGCCGTATATCTCGTCCAATATGTAGACCGTCTGCGCCCTCGCGTCATAATGCAGGCGAACAAAAGCAAATGGATCGGGGAACCAGCCCCAATCCACCCCTTGATATATCATGTGTCCAAAGCTTTTCACTTCATCATTCGATATCGGCCTTAAAACCACGTTTGAGAACACCTGACCGCCGGTCTCGTTGATCTCGCCTCCGTATTCATGGGCGTATGCCTTGGGGTTTACCTTTCTCAGATGCTCCGCCTCGTCCAGAAAAAGCTGTCCCAGCCATTCCTTGGGAACATCCAGATAGCTGCTGTGATGCACATAGGCGCTCTCCTTCAGCGCCGCGGTTTCCGCCACATATCTGTTGGCCCAGCTTGACGAAGTGCGCGGAGGGTTGAACGATTTGAAAATAAACCCTCTGTCGCCGCCCCGAAGTATCGATTGCTCTATCATCCTCACCGTTTCCGGCCCTCGAAATCCGTCCAGTTCCTCCAGCCATAAAATGCCGATATATCCTGATCTGGTCCTAATCGATTTCAGCTTCGCCGGATCATCCGCTCCGCGAAAGTATATCTTCTGCTTGGTTGAAATGCGGCTTATCTGCAGGGGAGAGGTGGTAAAACGAAAGTCCTCTGTAAGCCCCAGGGCGTCGATTGCCCATCTAATCTGTGCAAAAACGCTGTCGCGCATCGTTTCAGCCACATACCTCATCGCAACGGCGTGCATCTGAGAGTTTCTGAGCATCAGCTCAATTATCTTAAGGGAAATATAGCTGGACTTTGTCGAGCCCCTGCCTCCTTTGAATATATATTCCCTGTGACCGCTCTCGTCTATGTCAAGGTTTACGTCAAAGAAGGACTTGGCAATTATGCTGGCCGGAAGCCTGAACTGCTCCTTGGCATATGCCTCGCCCCTTTCATCGTGCAGATCCTCCCCCAGCAGGGCCTGCCACTTTTCAATCGCCCTGATATCCCCCTGCGAAGCCTTCTCGAACAGCTTGTAAACCACCGAGGACGAGTTGCTCAAGTCCTTTTCATCCAGGCCGGCGGATAAAAGCTTTTCCCTCAGTTCGCTGCCCTGTACCTCCCCGTCCGCAATGGATCTTGCAAGCTCCCGCATCGCTTTGCTGCGTTTTCTTGACTCAATGCCTTTTTTTGACCTGCGCTCCTCGCCGCCTTCCTCCGTGTTGGGTTTGAGTATGCTGCCATCTGTCAAATCAAATCTCCCTTCACATTTTGATAAAATCCGCGCCGCCGAAAACATTAGACCGATCGGCGCAAATCCTTTGCCGATAATTCATTTTCTTCACATTAGCATATTAACATCATCCAAGGGGGGATGGCGGGGGATCATTCTTATAGACCCGCCGATGTTCGCCCGCTTAGAAATAAAAACAAAAAACAGGCAAGGGCAAGCATGGCCCCGCCTGTTTTCTATGGAACTAAAACGAGCGGCCGATTAAACCTCTCCGGCGGCTCCGTATCTTTTGCATTTGCTGCATAGCAAGGGATTCCCCTGGCAGATTTCACCCGCAGACATGAACGCCTCCATCGCCGCGCTGTGCAGCTCCTTCTTCACATAATCATAGCTGTAGTTCATCTTAAGGGCGATCTTTTCCCAGCACCACAGGTTAATATATCTGTGTATCATAAGCGTGCGGTATCTGGGATCGTCAATCCTGTCTATCTCCTCTTGAACCTCGTGCTTTATCTCATATAGTCTAATAATCTTACCCTCAATTATATCCTCGTATTCATACACCCTGGCCAGCGCATCCGTGTAATCACGCTTCCTGCCGGCGGATTTCGCCGCCGCCACAGAATACCCCCGCCCGGTTATTCTTGTTGCATCGCTGTAAGCTCTCTCCATCGCATCGATCAAAGCCTTTATCTCACTGTCTAAATCCCGCACCCTGTTGAGCCACTGTTTCTTATTCATACTCCATCTCCCGACTCCATATTTTCTCCGCACTCCGCTTGTTTTCATATAATAAAAGCTTTTTCAAGCCGACCAAAGTGATCTCTTTATTGACGCACACGTTTGTGCGTGTTATTATGTACTTATTAAGCGATATAAGAGCGTCCACTTCACGCAACAAAGTAAGGGCGCAGCAGAAAAACAACAACATAAAGGCTGTAATATCGCCTTGCACGGCAGATGCCCCTCTGCTTGCAGAATGACTCACCGTTTATGGCTAACTTACGAATGTAATTTTGCAACCCGCGTCACATACGTTTGTATGTGAATAACAATATCACATACGTTTGTGCGTGTCAACTGTATATGGAGGATTTATGGAAAAAATTGGTAAAAGGTTGAAGGCCCTGCGCGCTAAAAAAAAGCTAACCCAGGCACAGGCGGCAGCGGCGCTGAAAACCAGCGAGAGCGGGCTGCAAAACTACGAGCGCGGCATAAGAAAACCCCCCTGCGACATCCTTATGGCGATGGCAGACTTTTACGGGGTGTCGGTCGATTACATCCTTGGCCGTGTGGACGATCCCGGTAAATATTATAGTTTCGAGCCCGGGATAGCCGAACTTCAGAAAAAAGGGCCTGCCCTTGACATAGCCGAGCAGGCCTACAGGTTGCTGGAATCCAACGATGATCTAAGCGCGATCTACCAAGTTTTATCCGGCATGAGCGAAGAAAAGCGCGCCCAACTCAGAAGCTACGCACATTTTCTTCTGATTCAAGACAAAATTCCCGTTGAATAGCCGCTTCCCCCCCTCTCTCTTTCAGTGCAATAGCTTCAAACTCCGCTCTGATTTGTTTCAAAAGTTCCTTGTCGGCCTTGGATAAAACAATTATCAGGTAAGCTGTCCATTTGTCCATGATTACTCTCCTCCTAAAGGCAACGGTAAGAATTTTTTTATTGTGCCTTTGAAAATATAAATTCCAATATGCCGCCGGCGGAAGTAATACCTTTTGCTTTGACATAAACAATATATCATGCGAGTATAGCTAAAGGCAAATAATTCTTATGGTATACTTCTTAAAAGTGGAAGCAGTTCCTTTATTGTCAAGGGCGGCAGGCAAAAGCGGCAAGCGGAATGTCTTTCTTAATCGCTGCCCCAAAAACAGACCAAAGTCCATAAAAAGCGCCCTCAAGGCAGCAAAAGTGTTGACATTTTTTTAAAAATGGTATATTATACTATCCTATAGAGTATAAGGAGGAGTGCCTGTTTTGGCGGAAAGTATCTTTACCGTTTAGAGGTTTTAAAAATATAAACGTAAAACAATAAAAATATCAGAAAGATAAATTTTGCTAAATTTTTAAAAAAATGAAACTTTTTGGTTTTTGTATGCGTTTATATTGTGAGTTGATAGGGTGGCAGCAGCCGCACTTCAGCTTTCGCCCATGGAAATTGGCTTTTAAAGCCGCAAAACAGGCAACTTCTGGATGGTATTTACACCAGCAATATGCATATAATACATATTGTGGCAAGTCCGGATGAGCACAGCCAGCTTGGCAGCATCAGGCGCAGCCTGTAAATGTTAAGTTGGTATTACGACAAGGCGCAAGCCCGCGCCGATGATGACTGGGCGCAAAGCAAGCGCCGCATAAAAAGGAGGAAAAAACAATATGAAACGCAGAATTATTTCCCTGCTGGTATCAATGGTATTGATTCTATCCATGGTACCGATGACCGCCTTGGCCGCCGATGGCGATTTGGTCGAAAACGTTACTGTTGGTGTAGACGCCGGAAAACTTACCGTTACCACCACTCTTGGCGCAGGAGCAACTTTGGTCAGCGTTGCTGTTGATGGCGTGACTGGCGGTGGCGACCTCGCGTGGGAATCCACTTCTGTTGTAGCCGCTGGCACATACACCCTTACTATTGTAGCCACAAAGGGCGCTGCAACTGAAACCTACACTGCAACCGTCAACGTTTCAGCCCCGAGTACTGTCTCGAATTGGAATCACACTCTGGATTCCTCGATGTTTAACTCTGCCACTTTAGCAGGACAAAGCAGAGTAGAAGGAGGAAAACTGCTATTATTAATTGCAAACTATGACAGTTATCAAGTTTCCTCAGTTGCAGTAACACCCAGCTTGGGCGATATGAACAAAAACGGTTTTGAATGGACATCCGATGATGATGCCCTAGCAGGTGAATATGAAGTCACGATAACCTTTTCGGAAAGTGCTGTTCCAGACAACACAGGCACCTACACCGGTACCTTCACTGTTGGCCCCGCTCCTACGTTAAGCGGTGGAGAGCGCTCAGTTGATTACAGTGCCCTCAACCTCGATGCCCTTACATTGGAGCTCGTCGGCGATGAACTGGAACTCTATAGCAATGGCGTAGTAGCTGCTAATCCTTCAGGCACCGTTTTTTCCGTTACCTATGGCGGTTCAACTGCGGGTGGCCTGGTCTGGTCAACCGATGTTTCAGGTGCTGAAATCGGCGACAGCTTCACCGTCGCGGTAACTGCAACCAGCGACGGCGCCAGCAACGATCCCCTCACAAGAACTCTTACTTACAAAATCGATGTATACGATTATATGCTCATCAACGAGTACAGCTATGCCATCAAGGTCGTTGCAGACAGCGGCGTAAGCGGCTACACATTCAGCCCCAACTATGTTGGCACCAATGGCGGTTACTACTTCTTCAGTGGAAACGAAACCACCATCACTATCGCCCCTGTTCTCTATTATAGCGTTTCTTCCGCCACGATTGACAATGGCGATATCGCTCATAAGAACACCCTCCACGGAATCGCTTCCTACGAAATCGAGCTTCCGACTGCAACCAGCAATCCAGAATCAAATTCCGGCGTTGTTGCCACGGTCACAATCAAGACCGGTAAGACCACCATCGGCGACACCGCCCCCACCCACTACTACACCATCAAGGCGTATGCCGGCACCGGCGGAACCATCAGCCCCTCGGGGTCTGTCTCCGTTCCCAACGGCGGCAACCAAAGCTTCATCATCGTTCCCAACAGCGGCTATGAAATCGAGTCCGTCGTCGTGGACGGCGTGAACAGGGGCGCACTCAGCGCATTCACCTTCACCGATGTGGACGCTGATCACTCCATAATCGCTTCCTTCAGGAAGGTTTCCGGCACCGTCACCCCAAGCCCGACGCAGCCCGGCACAACCCTCCCGCCAATCGTTACTCCTCCCACCACCATCCCCGCCACCGGCGCTACCAGCATGGTGCTCCCGGGCGTGGCTCTGTTGCTGGCAGGCATCGCTCTGCTCCCCAAGCGCAGAAGCAAGTAAGCGATAAAAAGCGATAAAAGAGGTATTTCCTAAGTATCAAAGCTACTTTTAATGAGGAGATCCGCAGCTTGCGGATTTCCTCTTTTTTATATTTTGTCATAGTTAAAAAGGAAAAACCGCAGAGGAGCACCCAAGCCCCGCAGCGGTTTTTTGTTTTTTGCTGATCTTTATGTGAAACCGGCTAATCCTCCAGCTTGAAGGCCTTCTTAAGATCGCTCACTTCACCGTCTGTAATATGCACAATTTTGCCGATGTCATGGGAGGAGATAATCGAATGCGCCGTGGCCTCCGCAACCTCCAGCCGGTCAAATGCCTGCAAAAGTGACGCGCCCGTCACAACAAGGCAGTCGTTGTTGAATATGATCGCCGGCACACGCTTGCTGAACTTTTTGGCCGCTGCTTCGGGATCCGTGTAAATGGTGCTGAAGGGCTCCTTGGCGATCTCCCTCAGAAGAAGATAGCTTTCTGGAATCGTCCTGGCGTCAAACTCTGCATCCGTCACGGCGAAGGCCATAACATGCAGGGGATGGGCCAGCAAAATGGCCCTGATATCAGGGTGCACATCATATATTTTCTGGTGGAAAAGCACCGCGCGGGAGGGCGTCTTGCCCTGCTCCTTCATGCCGGCCTTTATCCGCACCAGATCGCCCTCCTGAAGATAGGCCCTGTCCTGCCCAAAGGGTGTGATTATAAAGGAGCCGTCGGAGAGCCTCACTGAATATGTGCCGTGGGTGGCGTTGAAAAGCCCCTGGCGGTATGAACGGTGAATAAGCGTTATCATATCCCTGCGGGCAGCCCTTTCCTCGGTGGTGCGGTGCCTGGGTATGAAGTCGTCCATAAGCATGTGATGCCGGGTTCGGGTCACATTGAAGGCCTGGGGGTTCAGCGCCTTGGGTTGGCCGATCTTGCTGGCGACGATCTCAAGATTCGCACTGTGCTCCAGGGTTTCAAAGGACATGAATGCCGCAAAAAGATCCTTTGCTCCGATTACTACGCCGTGGTTTTCCAAAAGCACTATGTTTACGCCCTCTGCAAATTCCCTGGCAATATTTTCGCCCAGTTCATCGCTGCCCGGCACCGCATATTTCGCCAGAGCCAGCACGCCGCAGGTCTTGCGCACCGTGGGGATCAGATCAATGGAAGGAAGCTTTCTGGCTATCGAAAAAGCCACCAGAGAAGGTGGATGTGCGTGCAGAACGGAGCGGATGTCCGGCCTGCGCTTGTAGACGGAAGCATGGAAGGGAAGCTCGGACGAAGGTTTGTGTGGCCCATCGTAAGAGCCGTCAGGTTTTACGCAGACGATGTCCGAGCGGGTTAGGTTGCCCTTATCGACTCCCGCAGGGGTGATCCATACATCGCCGTTGTCATCCAGTATGGAAAGGTTGCCACCGGAGGTGGTGGTCATACCCCGCTCATATATGCGCTGCATTATCATCACAAGTTGATCGGCAGGGTGAAGATATTCAAAGCTCATGGAATATTCCCTCCTTCTTATGTGCCATAAGCTGCAAGAATTACATTAATTATGTAAATCGCACCTTTGTTAATATTTTAACACAGCTTTAAGGCGAATACAAGCATACAGAAGGAAATTATTTTTTCGCGATGTCCATGAATTTCTTTAACTGCTCCTTTGTCACTCCGACGCCGCCGGCTGCATCCAGTTTATGACCTTCCATTCTAAATGAAGGAATGTACCAGACACCTGCTTTTTCGTAAGCATGGTCATTCATTGCCTTCTGAACCTTCTCGTACTTCCTTTCCAGAAGCGCCTTTTTGTAAGCCTTGGCGTCAAGAATATCCTCAACCCGCCTTGCCAGCTCGCTCACATCATATCTGTCAATTTTATCCTTCGCCAGCGCTTGATACATCCTTCGGTGGAACTCCCATATATCCACGTCATTTTCAAGTGCGAAGAAAAGCCCCTGAAGAACAAGGTCGGTGTGTGGGCCGGGCTCCGGGTGTGGATGCGCCTCGCACGGACACCATACGATCTCAATTTCAGGGTAGTTAACGTACAGCTCCTCCAAAAGCCCATGCCCTCGCAGGCAATACGGGCAGGAATAGTCAAAAAACACTTCCATTTTCTTCTTTTCGCTCATAAGTAGACCTCCTTTTGCAGTAGAAGATTATTATCCACGACATTATTATACATTATCCTCGCCCAAAAGGAAAAGCACAAAAAAAGAGCGGCGAACCGCTCTTTAAATATAACAAAAGAAGGATTAAAGCAAGAGCACACCTTTGGACTCGCAAAGATCATGATCCTCCTGGCTCCAAAGGGAGGCCTGCACCTCTCCGATATGGGCCATCTGCAAAAGATACATACAAAGCCGCGACTGTCCTATGCCCCCGCCGATCGTAAGGGGCAGCTTTTTTGAAAGCAGCATCGAGTGAAAGGGCAAATTCGCCCTGTCCATGCAGCCGCTGGCCTTTAGCTGACTCAACAGGCTTTCATCGTCCACCCGAATACCCATGCTGGAAAGCTCCAGCGCGCTTTTCAGCACGTCGTTCCACACCATCAGATCGCCGTTCAGCTCCCAGTCATCATAGTCCGGTGCGCGCCCGTCATGCTTTGTGCCGTCGGAAAGTGTCTTTCCTATCTGGGTAATAAAAACCACGCCATACTCCTTGCAGATGGCGTTTTCCCTCTCTTTTGGGGGAAGGACGGGATATCTGTCCAACAGCTCCTGTGATGAAATGAACTTCACCTCTCCGCCGATTTCAAGGGTAATTGCAGGGAAAGCCTCCTTTAGCTGCTCAAGGGTCATTTTCAGCGCATCCACAATTCCCCCTACAACCTCTTTAAGATAATCGATCGTCCGCTGACTGCGGTCCATTATCTTCTCCCAATCCCATTGATCCACATATATCGAGTGGATATTGTCCAGCTCCTCATCGCGGCGGATTGCGTTCATGTCGGTGTAAATTCCCTCGCCCATAAAAAAACCATACCGGTGCAAAGCCATGCGTTTCCACTTCGCCAGCGAATGGATGATCTCCGCCGTATCCTTAAGGCATGGGATGTCAAAATCCACAGGCCGCTCCACGCCGCTTAAGTTATCGTTAAGACCGCTGGCCGGCAATATGAACAAGGGCGCGCTGATTCTTTCAAGGTTCAGCTTTTCAGCCAGATTACGCTCAAATCCGTCCTTAACAAGCTTTATCGCCCTTTCAGTCTCCCGAAGGGAAAGCCTGGGTCTGTAGTTTTCCGGAATATAGGTCTTGCTTATCATTGCTTTGCTCCCTAAATAAATTCATCAATTAGGTATTATATCACAAAGCAAATCAATATACACCAAAAGTCGGCGTCTCTGTGGCAATTTTATAGCAAATATAAGCCGGAATAATGCCTGCCTAAAAGACCGCTCCACCCCCAATACAACGCTTTATTACTCAGGCATAAGCCCGAAGTCGATATCGTATCCGCTCACATAATCCCCGAAGGCCTGCTCCACATGGCCGCCTAAGGCGTTTCCCTCGTGGAGGAAAACCCTGTGCCTCACCACCAGCTTTTCGCCCATTTTCACCACATAATCCCCGTTGTTTGAAAAGGATGAGCAGATAAAGCCGTCATTCCTGCACTGCCAGCCGCATGGAAAGCTGAAGTTTTTCGGGTTATCGAATATCGCCGCGCCGTTCCAAAGGCCGTCCTTAAGCGGACCGGATATATCGCACCATTTTGCGCTCTCCCATATGACCTGATGCTCGTTTATCTGACCGTTGGAGTTGCGGATCTCTCCGCCCGCATCCAGTGGCGTCATGGACTCCTTCAGCCTTATCGCCAAAAACCCCCATATCGTGCTGCCGATAACAAGATCCCCCGCAAAGCGCCCTTCTGTTTCCGGCTCCATCTCTATCTGAATATCAATATACCTAAAGCTGCCGGGCGTTTTATACAGCGTAAAGCTGCGCTTTTCATATGCATGAACTCGCCCCGCCCGCTCCCACCTGTTTCTCTCAACTATGCGTGCAAACAGCGGCCCGCTCACAAGCTCATCAAAGCCCTGATGTGTTATCTTGCCGCAGTCAGGCCATTCTTCCCAGAAGTTCACGCCGTTTATCCGCTGGTGTGCAATCCAAAGAGATTTGTGGTGCTGATGGCTGTCCGTAGGGTCATGGGGCTTGCCCACGGTGGTGATATAGCTTCCCGAAGGCCCCCTCACAGGGTAAAAATAAGGCTTGTCCAAATCCTTTGAATAATTATACCCGCATATCAGCTCATCGCCCAAATATGCGCCGATCTTAAAGTCCGGCGTTATGTGGGGAAGAATCTGCGCCCGCTGATATTGAGCCCTTTGGGGAATTCTGCCGTCCGGATATATGACGACAAAATTATGAGGGGCGGGGGAGAGCTGGAAAAACTCGCCCTCCTGCACCAGATCAAAATGCAGCAGAAACTTTCTGAGCAAATCGCCGGACGGCCCAATAAGCCATGTGAATGTTCCGGAGCACCTTGCCAGATTTCGCCCCTGATCAAGGCAGGAATAGCGCAATGCAGACGGATGCGCCGCGGGAATGGTGCCGTTTTGGGGCGCAGGCTTGCGCGGGCTGGATGGCGGCTCGTCCCTTGGTATACGCTGCTGAATATCAGATGAAAACTGCACCAAAACTTCCTTGTTTTCATCGGTCACTTCTTCCATCCAAAAGGAATGCTCGTCGATTACGCCCGCCGTCTCCTCCGGCAGCAAGTCCGAAAGGGGAATGCTCTTTTCAAGCGTCTTTCCAATCATCACCGGTTCATTCAGCTTCACAATTATCTCAACAGCCATCTTTTTTATCATAGCACCCTCCAAGCTCCGGCCATAAATAGAAAAGCGGCCGGCAGTTTTCCTGTCGGCCGCCTGGCATTAGCTAAATTTTTCTCATAGATGAGCTTTTGTAAACACTGTCAATTATCTCCAGGGATTTGAGCGCCTCCTCAGCGTCGATCTCAAACTTCTCGCCGGCAGAATACTTGGCGTAGAAATCCCTTATCAAAGTATCATGATCGAGCCCCCAGTATGCGTGCTGGCCTGTGGCCTGTTCCTCGGTAAAGGTCTCCACCCGGCCGTCATTCCAGCGGACGGTAAGCTCCTTCTCGGCGCGAAGGCTGACATTTTCGCATGTGATGTCAAACAAAACCTGGGAGTTTTGAGTGTATGCATTAGTGCCGTAGAACAGCACCACCTTGCCGTCATTTGTCACCATGCGGATATCCGCTGTGTCCTCCACCTCGATAACATCGCTAAGCGAGTTGTTGCTGATGCTGCCCTTGACCTTGCTCATGTCAACGCCGCCGAACATCCACTGAAGCAGATCCAGCGTGTGTATAGTCTGGTTGATCAGCACCCCGCCGCCCTCTTGGGCCCAGGTTCCCCGCCAGCTTGCGGATTTATAGTAGGCATCCGTCCTCGACCAGGTCACAAAAGCCCTGCCGCAAAGTATCTCGCCCGCCTCTGCGCTGTTCATAATGCTTTTTAGCTTATTGATAACAGGGCGGTAACGGTTCTGGAAGCAAACGCCGAAAAACGCACCTGTCTTTTTCTGCGCTTCGACGACGCTTCGCCCTTCCTCGCTGGTCATGCCCAAAGGCTTTTCCAGCAGCACCGCTTTTCCGGCTTCCATCGCTTCGATAGACATGCTGGCATGCAGATAATGCGGCAGGCAAAGATGCACCACCTGCACTTCTTCGTTTGCAAGCACCTCTTTGTAATCAGCGGTCCAAGCACAGTTGTTTTCTTGGGCGGAGGCCTTCGCCCTCTCCTCGTCGGTGTCGCATACGACTATCAGCTGAGCGCCTTCAATCTCTCTGATCGCCGCGGAGTGTTTTTTGTGAATACCCCCGCAGCCGATTATTGCGACCTTGATCTTTTCCATACCCTTTCTTCCTATCCGCCGCTGTGCAACGGCTTTACGGTTATGGCGCAACGCGCCTGCAGCTCGGGCGCCAGCACAGTTTTTTAACGCCCTGATACGCCGCCCTTGGATTGGTTGAAACATTATGTCTCTATTTTAGTACTCTTTTGTTAAGCTGTAAATAGATATCCGCATATTTTTACATATGATATATGATATATGGTCCTTAGGCTATGATATCCCATATCAGCTTTGCGAGCAATAGCGCCAGCACTAGAAACATCATCTTGCGGATGAAGCCGCTTCCGTTTTTAAGTGCGAAGCGCGCCCCCAGATAGTTCCCTGCAATGCTGAAAACAGCCGCCGGAAGGGCCACAAGGTATACTATCTTGCCGCCGATTAAGTAAACCACCATGGACGCCACGTTGGATGCCAGATTCGCCACCTTCGCGCAGCCGGAGGACAAAAGCATGTCCATCCCCAATATTCCGGTGTAGGCCAGTATCAAAAAAGTGCCTGTTCCCGGGCCGACAAGTCCGTCATAACAGCCGATAACAAGCCCGATGGCAAAAGAAAGCGCAACTGATGCCCTTGAGGAAAGCTCCCTTTCAGGCCTTGCCTCACTGCCGAAATCTTTTTTTACCAGCATAAAGACTGCGACCAGCGGAATGGCGGCTATCATCACCATCCTCAGAGTGTTTTCAGGAAAACTAAGGGCAATCCTTGTGCCAATTGCGGAGCCCAGCAACGATCCTATGGTGGAAAAAAGCGCCACCCTCCAGAGGATTTTTCCGCCCTTCATGTACTTCCACACTGCCATCGCCGTGCCTAAACCGTTTGCCATCTTGTTTGTTCCGGCGGCGAAATGCGCAGGCAGCCCTGCGACAAGATAAGCAGGCAACGATATCACGCCCCCACCTCCTGCGACGGCGTCCACGAATCCCGCAAAAAACACCAGCGGGCACACTATTGCCAAAATTCGCCAGAGGGACAGAAAGCTCTCAATCGCAAAATCGCCCTGCATCTAAAACCTTCCTTAAAAACATGCTGTCATGTCCTGTCAACTAATGAATTATATCAGCTATACACAGTTTTTACAAGGTGATACTCTGTGACAATAAAAAATTGTATTGCAGCCCAATAAATGATATACTATATCATAATACCATAGAACTTAGCAGGAGGCAGGCCATGAGCGTGAGGCTTTGCGTGCTTAGGGAAGATGAGATATGCAGCGAGTGCGGCGATTGTATGGTCTGCGATCTTGACAGCGCAAAAATCTGCGATGATTGCATGAAATGCATTGAGGGTGATTGCCAGGACGGCTATAAGAAAATCGAAATCGGCCCTGTGCGCCTGGAGGGCGATGAATATGAGGACTGGCTAAAAGAAGATATATAAACTTGAGTTATACCTTATTCTGGTCGTTGACACATAAACGCGCCGGCTTTAGAATATTAATATATTTCTTATTCTTTAAGAAAGGTTTGCAAAAGACTTGCAAAAAACCTTCTCAAAGAAAAAGAGCGGAGGGAAAATGCCTCAAAGTGTTAAAAGAAATTTGCTTGGGTTATTAGCGGCTGTCGGTCTGGCTGTTATCAGCCTGTTGATATTTCCCTTTTATGTGACCCCCCTCGGCTTCGTCTGGCTGGTGGCTCTTCTTTGCATCAGGACGGGCTTTGGCGCTCTGCCGGCCTTTTTGGGCGCGGTCATGCTGGGCGGGCTCCTTTGGTCTGTGGTCGGCCCCGCCGTCGGCGTGTTCGCCTTGTGCATTGCGCTGTTATCGCTTTTTGCTGCCGTTGTCACCATGCGCCCGGGGGTTAAGGCTGAATATGCTGTCATCTCCGTCTTTTGCGTCATTGCGGCGACGTTGTTCGGCGCTATAATATTCATGCAGACTCAAAGCGGCGACTTTGTCACATTGATTATCGAAACCATCCGCGGTTTTCTTTCTTACGCAGATACCCTTTATCCGGGCTTTTGGGGGACCTATTTCAGCTCAATGGGCCTTGAAATAACAATAAACGATTTGCTCTACGAAATGGAGCTTATAATTAGACAGCAGTTCATCGGCCAAATCCTCAGCTATGCGGTGCTTGGCTCGGCCCTGGGCGTAATGGCCGCCAGAAAAGTCGCTGCACGGAAGGGGGAAGGGGAGAGGTTCGGAGTTCCATTTGATGTTTATAAATGGTTCCTTCCAAAGTATACCGGCCGCACGCTGATTCTCTCGGCAATATTCCTATACTTCCTCTCGCCCTATGTGCAGGCCGCAAACCTGGTTTCTGCCGCCTACGCCGTGTGGATGACGGCCTACTCTTTATTCATACTTCAGGGCATGGTTCACATGGCCTTCAGCATGAAGATGCAGGGTGCAAGACCGGGCTGGCGCTACGCCCTCATAGGCGCATTGCTGATGGTGTTCCGGCCTGCGCTGTTCATCGCCGGCTTGATGGACAGAATCGCCCCTGTGCGCCTGCGCTCAAACTTGGCTGATATGATAAAAAAAGGCAGGCTTGACGATCTTTTCAAAAAAGACAGGGACGATGACGACGAGGAGCAATGATATTGCCAGCCTGGCAAATGAATAGATATATAAAGAAAAAAATAAAGAAAAAGAGCTGAGGAGGGAGCATATGAAAGTTATACTCTTGGAGGATGTTAAAGGCTCCGGTAAGAAGGACGATATCGTGAATGTGAGCGACGGCTATGCCCGAAACTTCCTTTTTCCCAAAAAACTGGCGGTTGAGGCCACTGCTCAGAACATGAATGCCATCAGAAAGCAAAAGGAAGCTATTGCCCATAAAAAAGAGGAGGAAAGAAAGCAGGCACTCGCTCTTAGGGCTCAGATGAAGGACATGGTGGTGACTGTCCCTGTGAAGGCGGGGGAATCCGGCCGGCTCTTCGGCGCTGTGACCAATCAGGAGATCGCCGACGCGCTAAAGGCACAGCATGGCATAGAGATAGACAGAAGAAAGCTGAATATTTCCTCCAGCATAAAGCAAACCGGGCCTGCCGAATGCGAAGCTAAGCTTTTTCCGGAGATTTCCACAGTTCTCAAGCTCAGCATTGTCGCAAAGGAATAGATTTAAAGAGTCTGGTTGCAGCAAAAATAAGATATAAACACAATGAACACCCGAAGGGACAGCCATTCCTTCGGATGTTCTGCGTTCAGAGGCTTTTTCCAGAAATTGGCAGCCCTGACAATAAATGGTGAAGAACATAATAAACAAAAAACAATCAGGAGGAGAGGGAAATGATCACAGAGAAAAATGCGCGGGCTCAAGCAGTGTTGGAGGTCCTTCAAGAGGTGATGGGCAGCAGCTTCGAGGAAAGGCTGCAAAGGCTGGGCTTGGAAAATGCTCTAAACAGCAGCGGTGATGAGCGGTTGAAGGCGCTGAGCATGTTGGTGATGAACCGGCCCGGCGCCACCTTGGACGAGATGGAAAAGCAGGTCGCCCACTGGCAAGCGGTGATGCTGGCAAAAAAGCAGATCGATTCGCTGGCCGAGGAGGAGCTGATGCGCAACCAGCAGAAGGTCTTTGAGGACGTGCGCATGAACATTCTGGTCAAAAAGAACAAGAGTGAAAACCCCTCCACTCTTTTGAAATATGCCCAGCTTGTTAAGAGCGACAGCGTCGCCATAAATGCCGGCAAAGCACTGCGCCCCACCCAGTCCGGCGACCTCATCGGCCAGGACAGAGCCTTTTCCGCCATGCTCTCCTGCCTTTGCACCCCTTACCCCCAGCATATGATTTTGACCGGCCCCACAGGCGTTGGAAAAACCACTGCCGCCAGGATGGCCCTTGAAAGCGCAAAGCTATCCCGCTATTCACCCTTTGGAAAGAACGCCCCTTTCGTGGAAGCCGACGGCGCCACACTGCGCTTCGACCCCCGCGACGGCACCAACCCGCTGATAGGCTCCGTCCACGACCCCATATATCAGGGGACGAGATCCTCTTTTGCCAGCGAGGCCATACCGGAGCCCCGCACCGGCCTTGTGACTCAGGCCCACGGCGGCGTTCTGTTCATAGACGAGATCGGCGAGATGGACCCAATGAATCTAAACAAGCTCCTGAAAGTTTTGGAGGACAGGCGGGTGAATTTTCACTCATCCTACTACGATCCCTCCGATGAAAACATCCCCATGTATATAAAGCGGCTCTTTGATGAGGGCGCTCCCGCCGATTTCGTCTTAATCGGCGCCACCACCAGGAGCGAAAGCGAGCTTCCTGCCGCTCTTGTGTCCCGCTGCGCCGTTATTAACTTTAACCCCTTAAGCAACGGTATGCTCCTTAAGATCGTCAAAGGGGCCGCAGCTCGCCTTTGCATCCCCCTGGGAGAGAACGCCGCGGAGCATATCGCCACGGCTGCCCACGACGGCAGGGAGGCCGTGCGCATACTCCTTGGCGCTCACGGCGCCGCTCTCAGGGAGGGCAAGGAGGTGGAAGTTCGCCATGTGAGCGAAGCTGCCGGCATGTTCCTGCTGGAAAGGGAAGAGGCGGGCCTTCCTTCATGCGAAGCCGGCGTTGTCTATGCCCTGGGAGTCGCCGGGAGGCGCGGCTGCATGCTGGGCGTGGAGGTGGATATCTTCGATGGCGACGGTAGCGTTTCGATAAATGAGGCCGCAGGCAGCATGGCGAAGGATGCCGCTAAGAACGCCTTCAGAGCCGTCAACTCCCTGACAGGGGGCGCGCTGGCGGGCAAAAGCGCCGTATTTAACTGCATGGGCGGCGGCAATGTGGACGGCCCTTCAATCGGCATGGCGGCCGCCCTGGCCCTCTACAGCGGCCTTACAGGCAAGCCCATAGACAAGGATGTTGCCATGACGGGCGAGATTACCCTGCGCGGCGATATCCTCCCCGTTGGAGAGATCCACGAAAAGCTTCGGGCAGCCATCAGCATGGGCTGCAAAAAGGTGGTTTTGCCCAGTGCCAATGAGCGCGATGCAGCCGGGTTCGGCATCACGCCGCTGCCGGTTTCAAGCCTTAAACAGGCCATAGAGTCACTTGGAATAGGGTGAGACACGGGCTAAAAACAACTTTTTTCAAGAAATAGAAAAGGAAAATAAAAAGGTTTTGGTTTTTCAATTTACATTTGTGCAATATTCGTGTAGTATTATATAACAAAGCATGTTACCGATGAGCGCAGGAGGTACAATGAAGAATCTTCCGAATATATTGACAACAATAAGATTTTTTCTTGTGCCCGTATTTATATTCGTCTACTTTAAATACGAGCCATGGATGGCGCTGATCGTTTTCATTCTCGCCGGCTTTACCGACTTGCTGGACGGTTATATCGCCAGAAAGAAGAACCTCATAACCGACTGGGGCAAGGTGATGGACCCCCTTGCGGATAAGCTGATGCAGGTAGCTGTGCTCTTTTGCCTCTGTATCGACGGCGCCCTTCCGTTTTTTGTGCTGATCATCATCGTCATAAAGGAAACGATAATGGTCATTGGCGGGGCCTTCCTTTATAAAAAAAGGGATATCGTTGTTTTTTCAAAGATTTACGGGAAGATTGCCACGGCCCTCATATTCATTGGCATAGTGATGACCTTTTTCCGGCAGTTTCTGGAGCCCTATAATCTCTATGTCATCTATGCCGCGCTGGTGCTTTCCATATTCTCCATGTTCATGTACGGCGTGAACACGCTGCTTAAGAAAAATGGGGAACCCAAGGAGGAAAAGAAAGATATCACCGCTTAAAGCTTTAGGCAAAAAATTTTATTAATATTGACCACGCAAAAACTCTCTGCTTTGCCTTCATTAAAAGCGCAGCAGAGAGTTTTTCACTATAAAGCCCCGGGGCGATCGATCGGGCAAAATAAAAATCAGGAAGCGCTAAAGCTTGCCCTTTGCCCTGCCGCAAGGGAAAGGATGTCGCCATCCCGGTATTCCTTGCCGCCAAGGCTTATGGCGCGGACAAATCCCGGCAGCCTCAAAATCACTTTTGTGTCCCTGGCGGCGTGGATATCGCCCTGCAGAGCTCCCCCTGCCCTGTTCCATTTAAGCGAAATGCTACCCGTCATAAAGCGCAGGTTTTTCGCCTCGCCCTTATTAAACCTTTCGGGAAGCGCCGGCAATATTTTGATTATATCGTCCGAGGCAAAAAGAAGCATCTCCTGCAGCGCATTCACAGCGCCAAGGCTCGCATCCAACTGAACGGGCGCGAAGGGGTCTTTGCCCAAGGTCATCCCCATGCTCCTCCAGTCGTTATGCAGCGTGAAAAGGTTGTTTGTCAGGCAGGAACGGCTGAGAATATCCAGGCGCTCAACGGCCTTCTCCGGTCGCTCAAAGCGGGCGTATATGCAAGCCATATGTGCCAGCGCCCAGCCAGATAAAGCCCCCAGCCTGCGCTTGTCCACCGCCAGTTCAAAGGCGTCCAGCCAGTCGTCGCTGTCGCGGCCCTTCACCAGTTCCCTTCCGGGAAACACCGGGTATATATGGGAAACATGCCTGTGATCATAGCGCTGATCAAGTCCGGGATAGATCCATTCGCGGATATCGCCATCCTCAGTTTTCTGATATGGCGGCAGTTTTTCGATGATATCCCGCCAGCCATCCAGCTTCTCATAATGTTCGCCCAAAATCTCACAGGCTTCCACCATGTTGGTGAAAAACTCCTTTATTATCGCCACGTCCATAGTTGCGTTCACAGCGGATGGACAAGGATGGCT
Organism: Christensenellales bacterium; assembly: GCA_050942895.1. Taxonomy (GTDB): domain Bacteria; phylum Bacillota; class Clostridia; order Christensenellales; family UBA1750; genus JBNRMR01. The sequence continues at coordinate 95,011 of JBMNOE010000002.1, read as the reverse complement.
CAGAGGCTCCGAGCCCTTGGGCGGCATCAGATTGCCGGGAGTGTTTTCCGGTGAGACGGAGGGATATATCTTGTAAAAGCCGTCGTCGCCCATCACAAGGTATGCTTCGTAAAACAGCGCCGCCTCATACATGAAGGGCAAAATGCGCTCTTTCAGCTCTGCTTCGTCGCCGGTAAACTTGTAGTAATCGTAAAAATGCTGCGAAAGCCAGCCCGCCGCTCCAATCCAGTTATTGATAACCGGCACTATCTGGTTGGGCACGCCGTTTCCCGGCGTCGTTCCCGCCGGCATATATATCCCCGGCAACCCGAATATATTCTTCGCATTGCTGCGGAACTGATCCATCATTCCCAGATAATAGTCCAGCAACGGCTTGATCGAATATTCCAGCCCGCCGCTTAATGCATGCCAGTATATCATCTGGGTGTTTTCATTGGCCATGTTGTGGGGCCATGCCATCGAATATCTTCCATGCCACAGGCCGTAGAGCGGAAAGGGATTTGAATCCTCTCTGGTGGCGCATATCGCCAAATATCGGCCAAAGTGCCACAACTTATCCAGAAGCTCTGTCGAGGCGCTTTCTTCATATGCGTCCAGCAGCAGCTCCTCATTGGAATGCTTATATTCATCGCACAGCGAGATATCCGCACCCTTGTATAGGGGCTCGTGCAGCGCCGCGCTTTCGTCCAGATAATATTCATAGCTCTTGTCAAGTCCGGAGAGCATATTCTTAAGGGCCGTTTTTTCACTCGCGACATCGCCGCCCACAAAAAAGCCCGCAAAAAGAGTCGCTTCCCTTGCGCCCTCGATCTCAAGCGCGCCTTCAACAAGCTTTGTAATTTTGCCATCGGTGATTATGCGCCCCACTGCGCCGAATGGAACGCCGTCCTCGCTTACTGCGCAGAAGCTTATGAACTCGCCGTCGGTTTCAAAGGTGAAACTTTGCTGCATTTTTTCAAGCATTGAGGTGGTGTCGTTATCGCCGCTGTCATGATGCCTGACTTGAACTTCCATGTCCAAGAATGAATTTTTTCCGGCCATATGCACCGCCAGAATATCCCGCTTCCTGGATAGAAATGCCCTACGGGTAAAGCTTGATTTCTTTTCGTTCCATGTGACCAATGACTCCGCCTTGTCCATGTGCAGATATCTGCGATAATGGCTGAAGGGCTCGCGCTCGCCCAGATCAAATATGAAATCGCAAAGAGGGCAGGGCATGCCCAGCTTTGCCTGAAAGCCGGCCTCTTTCAACGCATCTGTGATTATCCAGTTGGCCTTTTTGTAATCGCCCTGATCGATAACCTCTCGCGTGCGCCGAAGACTGCCGCTTACATCCGGCACCGCCATGGTTTTTCCTCTGTGCCAAAGCTTGGCATGGTTTATAGCGATGGTCTCCAGAGCCGTCGCGCCATAAACAAGCCCGCCCAGCAGCCCGCTTCCAATGGGGGTTGCTTCGCGCCACATCTCGCGGCTCCAGGCGGCGGGAGTTCTCATCATAAGACAATCCTTCATATCATTCAGTTGCCTTTCGTAGCTTTTTTAATATCATATTTAAGTTTACTACAGCAATCTGCAGATGTAAAGCGCACAAATTTCCTGCTTGTTTTACAAAAAGTCGCCAGCTAATATATACAAAAATTCCATTGAAAATCAAATTGAATTTTTTTCTACAAATAAAATCGATGCGGGCGCAGATAATAAATGCGCTTTCTTAATTTATCAAAGGAAGGCTAAAGCTAAGTATCGTTTCCTTTTTTTTTCATAATGTCCGCACATTGACAGCTTTAAAATATCTTTGAAAAGGACATGATACCAGTGAACAACAAACAGGAGGTGAAATGAATGGCAACAAACAACAGCAAGAAAACCAGCATACCCGAAGCCAAAGCCGCCATGGACAACATGAAGTATGAAGTGGCAAGAGAACTGGGCGTCAACCTCAAGCAGGGCTATAATGGCGATCTCACCGCCCGTGAGAACGGCTATGTCGGCGGATACATGGTTAAGAAGATGGTCGAACAGTATGAGAAGGAACATGCTAACCAGCAGTAATCCAGGCTGATTGCCAACAAAACACTAACATTTCAAACCAATTGAAAGCAGGTGAACAGAATGCAGAACAACTCTTCCAGCAGCAACAGCCAGGCTAAGGCTGCAGCCAAGCAGCATCTCAACAATCTTAAGTTTGAGGTGGCCAATGAAGTCGGTGTAAACCTGAAGCAGGGCTATAACGGCGACATAAAGAGCAAGGATGCCGGCTATATCGGCGGCAACATGGTCAAGAAGATGATTCAGGACCAGCAGCGCAAGATGAGCGGTCAGTAATCTAAGTACAATAAAATCTAACTGTTAACACTTAAAGGGGTCTTAAAAGACCATAAATAAAAGAGCGGAAAAGCGTCATGCTTTCCGCCCTTTTAGTGTTTCAGATTAAATTCCTAAAAACCTTCGTTGGTTTTTTGCTTTAGTTTAATTTTTAACATGGTATAATAAGTTTAGCAATTTCCGAGGGAAATCGCGGGTGGGCGGGCCCGTAGGAAAGGCCGCCGACAAACACGGTATAATACGCCAGGGAGGTGTTAGCTTGGCACAAAATATTCCCTTATCGCTTGTTAATAAGCTGCATATAGAAAGCGAAAGTGAAGAAAAAACTCGTTTCTGTCATATCGTCGGCGCATCAGTCTTTACAGCCGAGGCCTTCTTGGCGAAAAGGGGCGATCTCGTCATCGCTGCGGACGCAGGCCTGAATAATCTGCGAAAGATCGACGCTAAGGCGGACATAATCCTGGGCGATTTTGACTCCCTGGGTTTTGTGCCTGAGGGCGCCATCCTTTTGCCCAAAGAAAAAGATGACACCGACACCATGTATGCGATAAAGCTGGCCATGGAAAAAGGCTTTAGATACTTCATCCTCCACGGCTGCTTGGGCGGGCGCTTTGATCACAGCCTCGCCAACCTGCAAGGGCTGATTCACATCAGCCAAAAGGGCGGCAGGGGCTATTTGATCGGCGAAGGCTATGCAGTTGCGGCCATCACGAATGGTGAAATCCGCTTTGCTGAAAGTGCCGTCGGCTACATCTCCGTTTTCAGCGGCCATGAAACGGCAAGGGGAGTGAACATCGTGGGCCTTAAATACCCCCTTCGGGACTACTCCCTTCAAAACTCAATGCCAATTGGCGTCAGCAACGAGTTTGCAGGGCAAAAAAGCGCCGTCCAGGTTAAGGACGGCACTCTGCTGATAGTCTGGCAAACGGGCTTTCTGCTCTGATCTTGCCTTTGGGCATGCCTTGCAAAAATCCCCGCCGGGACGCCGCTTTCACAGCAATCCCTCCATAAAAAAATCCTAAAAGATCACGCTGCATTTCCGGAAGCCCTGCTTCCACACCGCAAAGCTTACTTGCCCACAACGGCCCTTATCCTGCGCACGCCTGAGGACGAGCTTTCCTCTTTTTGTATCTTGAATGATTTGATGTCGCCGGTGTTGGCCACGTGAGGCCCTCCGCATATCTCCTTTGAAAAGCCCCCCATGCTGTAGACCTTCACCTTTTCGCCGTAGCGGGCCTCGAAAACCCCCGTTGCGCCGGCTGCGCGGGCCTCGTCCAGGGTCATCTCCTCCACGGTTACAGGCGCCGCCGCGTTTATGGCATCGTTCACCCAGGCCTCCAAAACATCCAGCTCCTCGCGGGTAACTTTGCGGGGGAAGTTAAAGTCAAAGCGCAGCCTGTCGGCGGTGATATTGGAGCCCCGCTGCTGGATATCCTCGTTCAGATTCGCCTGAAGAGCCGCCAAAAGGAGGTGAGTAGCGCTGTGCAGCTTTGTTGTTTCATCGCTGGTGTCGGCCAGGCCACCCTTGAACCGTTGCTCTGCGCCGGCACCTGAAACCTCCTGATGGCGCTTGAAACGGGCGCTGAAGCCGTCCTCGCCGTCGATGTCAACCGCCAGCCCATTCTCCGCAGCCAGCTCCACCGTCATCTCGATTGGGAAGCCGAAGGTATCATAGAGCCTGAAGGCGGTGGGGCCGTCGATAAGGGTCTTGCCGTTTAGCCTGCTCAAAATCTTGCTGAATTCGCGGATGCCCAGGCGGATGGTCTTTTGGAACTTCACTTCCTCAAGTGTGAGCTGCTCCATTATGAAGCTTTCGTTTGCCTTAAGCTCCGGATAAGCTTTGGAGTATTGCTCCACCACCACCCGGGCGATGTCCGTCAGCCTGTTTTCAGGCATTTCAAGCTGGTTGCCAAAACGGATGGCCCGCCGCAGCAAACGGCGCAGGACATAGCCCTGATCCGTGTTGGAGGGGGAAACGCCCTTCGTGTCTCCCATTATAAATGTAGCGGTTCTTATGTGGTCTGCGATAACCCTGAAAGCCTTGATGTCATCACCCTGAGCATTTGCATACTTCTTGCCGGAAAGCTCCTCGATCTTGCCCAGAATATTGCTGAAAAGCTCAGTTTCATAAACCGATGACTTGCCCTGAAGAACGCATATTATGCGCTCAAGACCCATGCCCGTGTCAACGTTTTGCTTGGCCAACGGCTCCAGCTTTCCGTCGGCGCGCAGGTTGTACTGCATGAAAACGTCGTTCCATATTTCAAGATACCGTCCGCAGGAGCAGGCGGGGCTGCACTGCGGGCTGCAAGGCTCCTTGTCGGTGATGACGAACATTTCAGTGTCCGGGCCGCAGGGGCCGGTGGTGCCTGCCGGGCCCCACCAGTTGTGCTCGGCTTCGCAGAAGAAAATCCTTTCTTCCGGCACTCCACAGCTTCTCCAAAGCTCAAAGCTCTCCATGTCGCGGGGGGCATTTTCATCGCCTGCAAAAACCGTGAAGGCAAGGCGCTTAGGGTCAAGGCCAAGCCAGTCTTTAGAGGTCAAAAGCTCCCAGCTCCAGGGGATCATCTCTTTTTTGAAATAATCGCCCAGGGACCAGTTGCCCATCATCTCGAAGAAGGTCAGGTGGGAGGCGTCGCCCACGGCGTCGATATCGTTTGTGCGAATGCACTTTTGCACGTTAGCCAGCCGCGTTCCCATCGGGTGCTTTTCTCCCAAAAGATAGGGAACAAGCGGGTGCATACCCGCAGTTGTGAACAAAACCGTGGGGTCGTTTTCGGGGATCAGCGACGCCGACGGAATCACGGCGTGGCCCTTTGCTTCAAAGAATTTTAAAAATATGCCTTTAAGTTCATTTGCAGTTATATTCATCGAAAAATCTCCTTGGCGAAAATATGAAAATATTAGCCCAATTATAATGAATTAAAGCAAGTATGTCAACCGAAACAGGCGTTGCCAAAGGTTTTGCTATTCCCGCGTGCAACTCCAAAAAAGGCTTGTGTTTTCACAATCAATGTAATAAAATGATTATAATTAGTTTAGAGTGTTGGAAAAACAAACAAGAAGAAGGAGAAAAAACATGAGCAAGGTTCATCAAAATTATTTGGCGGCAAAGGAGCTTTACGCGTCCATCGGCGTTGACACGGACAAAGCCATAGAAACTATAAAGCAGATCCCCATCTCCATGCACTGCTGGCAGGGGGACGATGTCCAGGGCTTTGAAAGCGCAGGCCCTTTGACCGGCGGCATACAGGTAACCGGAAATTACCCCGGCAAAGCTCGCAATATCGACGAGCTGATGGCTGATATCGAAAAGTCTCTGTCGCTGATTCCCGGAAAGCACAGGATCAATCTCCACGCAATATACGGGGATTTTGGCGGTAAAAAGGTGGAGCGTGACGCAATCCTCCCTCAGCATTTCGCCGCATGGGTTGATTTCGCCAAGAAAAACGGCGTCGCGCTGGACTTTAACCCCACCTATTTCTCCCATCCTTTGAGCGACGTGGCCACCCTTTCAAGCGCGGATGAGGGCATCAGGAAATATTGGGTGGATCATGGCATCGCCAGCCGAAAGATAAGCGAGTATTTTGGAAAAGAGCTGGGCGAAGCCTCCGTCATGAACATCTGGATTCCCGACGGCAGCAAGGAAGTTCCCGTGGATATGTTCGGCCCAAGGCTGCGCCTTAAAAAGTCTCTTGACGAGATATACGCCGAGGATATTTCCAAGAAATACGTCAAGGACGCCATCGAAAGCAAGCTTTTCGGAATTGGCGCTGAAAGCTACACCGTTGGAAACAACGAGTTCTATGTTTCCTATGCCACTAAGAACAATAAGATGGTCTGCTTTGACATGGGCCATTTCCATCCCACAGAGATGGTCGCCGACAAGCTGCCCTCGGCCCTTTGCTTCATGGACGAGGTTCTGCTGCACTTAAGCCGCCCCGTCCGCTGGGACAGCGACCATGTGACCAACTTTAACGACGAAGTAAGCGCCGTCATGAAGTGCATCGTCCGAGCAGACCTGGTCGGGCGCACCAATATAGCCCTTGACTACTTTGACGCCACCATAAACCGCGTCGCTGCTTGGGTGGTGGGCATGAGGGCTTCACTGCGCGCCTTGATGCATGCCCTGCTGGATCCCGTTACAGTCCTTAAAGAATATGAAAACACCGGTGATTTCACCTCCCGCCTGGCCATGAGCGAGGAGCTCAAAAGCTTCCCCTTCGGCGCGGTGTGGGATTACTACTGCGAGCTCAGCGGCGTGCCCGTGCGCGGAGAGTGGCTGCCCGAGGCAAAGCGCTATGAAAAGGAAGTCCTCAGCAAGAGATAATATTTTCAACAACAGACAAAAAGCCGGCGAAAGCCGGCTTTTTGTGTATAGTTTGTATAGGAGAAGCGTGCTTGAGCTCTGCCCCAGGCTACGCAGCTTTTTAAAAAGGCTGATCAAAACTTTTATAGAGCGAATAAAAATGGTAAGAGGTTAAAGGGAGCGGGATATAAAATCCCCTTGCGGGCGCATGGCGGCATCCTGCGTAAAAACTCACGTCCCGGCGGCAAGGCAAAGCGAAATCAGCCTGAAAGCATGCTCAGCACCGCGGCATACACCTGCGAAGAATTCTTCTTCCAGTTTTCGCACATTATCTCCGCTTCCTTTGAGCTTGGCACCGATATGCTCATCTCAAACAGCAGCAGATCGTTTTCCCTTGCCGCAAGGCGCACCACGATGTCGCCGTTTACGGCAGTTGTATAATCCGCAAAGACATGTGATTCAAGCATGAACACGTCTCGCCACTTTTCAGCTTGACAGTCCACTGCGCTGCGCCTGCTGGCAGGAACCTTTCCTTTGAAAAAGTCTATCGCGTCAAGGCCCAGCTCGGTCACATAGTAGGTGAGCCCGGCCGGCTGTGAAACGGCGTGCAGAAGCTTGCCGTCGGTGAGCTCTGCCAGTGAAAGCTGAACGTCGATATAGTCCATAAAATCATTTTCTATAAAAAACTGCAGGGCCTGATTATTGGTTATGCAGCCAAGCTTGTCAACGGCGTAAAGCATCAAAAGCTTGTTTTCAGATAGCCGGGGCTTTGGTCTTTCCATTTTCTCTCCTGCGCAATCAAATAATATACTTTATTAAAGTATAACTCAAAATCATCAAGGCTTCAATCCTTTTGCGTTTTTTGCGTCTTTTGCGCCAATATCTCCGGCAAATAACATATTGCCATGGCAATATGTTTAGTTTGCGCTAAGCAGCGGTATTTGTTATAATTTAGTGGAATATGGAGGTACTATGATATGAAAGCTGGAGAATTGGCATCAAGGCGGCCTCGGGCAACGGCGTCGCTGATATCAAAACCGGAAAACATCCGCTATCTCAGCGGTTTTACCGGCGAGGGCGTACTGCTGCTTGAAAACGGCGGCAAAGACCATACTTTTCAGGTGATCATAACCGACTTCAGGTACACCGAGCAGGCCCGCCAGCAGTCGCCGGGGCTTGAAATTTATGAGACCTCAGCCGGCAAGAGGCAGAACGAAATCGTCCAAGAGGTTTTGAAGGATGCCGGTCTGGATAAACTATATATCGAAGCCGATGCGATCACTCTTAGCGAATACGAGGAGCTTAAGAGCGCGCTTTCCGGGGTTGATCTGCTAAAGGGCGGCGCAGAGGTCGAAGAACTTCGTGCCATAAAGAGCGCGGATGAGGTGGAAAACATAAGAATGGCCGAATCCCTTACGGACGAGGCCTTCAGCTACCTGCTCACGGCTGTAAAGCCGGGCGTGACCGAGATGAGCCTGGTGGCTCTGCTGTATAAGTTCTTTTTGGATAACGGCGCTGAGGATTTTTCATTCAGCCCGATAGTCGCCAGCGGTGAAAATTCGTCAAAACCCCATGCGATATCAGGGCAAAGGCAGATAAAGCAGGGAGATCTTATCACTTTTGATTTTGGTTGCAAAATTAACGGCTATTGTTCGGATTTTACCAGGACAATCGCTGTGGGCGGCATTGACCCTGAGTTGGAAAAGATATATAATATTGTACTGGAAGCGAACCTGAAAGGCCTCGCAGCGGTCAAGGCGGGAACTATGTGCAAGGATGTGGACGCCGCCGCAAGGGAGCATATCGCCTCCTGCGGCTATGGCAGAAACTTTGGACACAGCACCGGCCATGGCGTGGGTCTTGAGATCCACGAAGCGCCCAGGCTTTCCGCCGCGTCAGAGCAGGTGCTTAAAAGCGGCATGATAGTCACCGTTGAGCCGGGGATATATCTCCCGGGAAAAGGGGGCGTGCGCATAGAGGATCTGGTGTTGGTCACCGAAGAGGGCTGTGAGATACTGTCCAAGAGCACAAAGCAGCTCATAACATTATAGCGCTGTGAACGCATGGGGGAGAATGCCGCCCTATAGCGTTTAAATATTTTTTGATAGACTACGGAGGTTTTATAAATGATTTCAGCAGGTGATTTTCGAAAAGGTAATACTTTCGAGATGGATGGCGGGGTCTGGAGCATAGTTGATTTTCAGCATGTGAAGCCGGGTAAGGGCTCGGCGTTTGTGCGCACAAAGATAAAGAATGTCGTTACCGGCCAGGTGCTTGAAAGGACTTTTAACCCCAGCGATAAATTCCAAAAGGCTCACATCGAAAACAAAGAGTTCCAATATTTGTATAACGATGGGGATCTTTACTACTTCATGGATATTGAAAACTATGAGCAGCTCGCCCTAAATTACGCTCAGGTTGAAGATGCGATGGGCTTTGTGAAGGAAAACTCCAATGTGACCATGCGCTTTTTCAAGGGCGCGCCCTTCTCAGTTGAACCGCCGAACTTTGTGGTGCTCCAGGTAACCCGCTCCGACCCGGGTGCAAGAGGGGACACCGCCAATAACGTCACCAAGCCGGCAACCCTGGAGACGGGATACACGCTTAATGTTCCCCTGTTTGTGAATGAGGGGGACTTAATAAGGGTAGATACCCGCAGCGGCGAATATATGGAGCGCGCATAGTTGATGCTTTAGAATATATGGGGCTATGCACGGGAGGGCCCCACCCACCCACGAAAACAAAAAGCTCCCGTTTTTTGTTTTCTCCCAAGCGGCGTTCAGCAGGGAAGTACAATTCGCCCGGGCTGCATATCCCAGCGCCAAAAGAAGAAAGGAAATATATTATGGCAGATATAGCAAATGTATCAAATATAAGCGAAAAAATCGCCTATCTAAAGGGCTTGGCGGCAGGTCTGAAAATCGAAGGGGATTTTAAAATGATCCTTGATGCGACCGTGGACATTTTAAGCGAAATTAATTCTGCGGTTGATGGCCTTGTGATTGACGTCGAAGAGCTTCAGGACGACTTTGACGACATGGAAGATTCTCTGGACGAGCTTGTAGACGATCTGTTCGAAGAAGATGAGGAAGACTCGAAGTACGATGATGAGGATGAAATAGAGGGCTATATCGAGCTTGTTTGCCCCAAATGCAGCAGGCATGTGCTCTTTGATATTGAGAGCTTCAACGCCGACGATGACCATCTTTGCTCCTGCGGCGCCGATCTTTTCACCGAAGAACATGAAGAAGTGGAAAACGCAGAAAACGCAGAAAACGCGTAAGGATAAGGCAGAGTGGAAGCGATGAATTTAAACGAGCTCAAATCTTTCTTTAGTAACGACGTTTTTGCCCGAAATATGGGCATAAAAATCGAGAGCGCAGGGGAGGACGGCGCTGTCTGCACCCTGCTTGCGGCGGCCGACCACATGAACGCCGGCGGTATGGTGCAGGGCGGGGCGATATTCACCCTCGCAGACCTTGCCTTCGCTGTTGCGGCCAACGCTGGCGGCGCCCAAACAGTTACCCTTAACTGCTCCATTTCATATCTGAGCGGCGCGAGGGCAGGACTGCTCACAGCGAAGTCCACCGCCGTGCATAAGGGCCGCAGAACCTGCGTATACTCTGTGGATGTAACCGACGAATCCGGCAGACTGGTGGCCACGGCCAATATAACCGGCGCCAGAGTGGCGGAAAAGTGATCTTAAAATCGATTTTAATAAAAATATTTTTATCGGAGAAAAAACTTGACAAAGACAGTTAAATAATGTATTATCATTATCGCGCCTTCAGAGAAAAACCTAACAGGCGCCATAGCGGAATAGTGTAACGGTAACACCTACGACTCTGACTCGTATTTTCTAGGTTCGAATCCTAGTTCCGCTGCCAATGCCCCCATAGTCTAGTGGCCTAGGACGCTGCCCTCTCACGGCGGTATCAGGGGTTCGAGTCCCCTTGGGGGTGCCAAAAAAATCCCGGTAAATAGTCATTTATCGGGGTTTTTCTTTTTTAAAATAACTTCGCAAGTATTGTCTTTAAAAGGAAAAGAGGAAATATGGAAAAGTATGAAAGCTACAGAAAAAGCTGGGAGCATGAGCAGAGCGTCGCGAAAATTCACGGCTGGGATTTCTCTCACATAAGCGGCAGATATGAAAGCGAGGAGGACAGCCTCCCCTGGGACTATAAAAGCCTGATTAAACAGCATCTACAGCCGGAGCACAGACTGCTGGACATCGATACCGGCGGCGGAGAGTTTCTGCTTTCATTGGCGCATCCCCATGCCAATACCGCCGCCACGGAAGGCTATCCGCCCAATATTCGCCTTTGTCAGGAAAGACTTTTAACCCTTGGAATAGACTTTAGGGGATGGGCCCACCCCTTGCCTCTGCCCTTTGAGGACGGCTCTTTTGATATCATTATAAACCGTCACGGCGCCTTCGATATCGCCGAAATAAGAAGAATCCTCCGGCGGGGAGGACTCTTTATCACCCAGCAGGTGGGCGAGGAAAACGATATCGATCTTATCAATCTGCTGAGCCCGGACGGAAAAAGCGGGAAAACATCATTTCCCGGCTGGAATCTTAAGAACAATATGAAAGCTTTTAAGGAACAGGGCGTGGAGCTTATATTCACCCAGGAAGCTTTTCCTACCATCCGCTTTTTCGATGTGGGCGCACTTGTGTGGTTCGCCAGGATAATCGAATGGGAGTTTCCCGGCTTTTCCGTTGAAAACAGCTTTGACCGCCTCTGTCGGGCTCAGGAGTTGCTGGAAGCCAAGGGCGAAATCAAATCCAAGGCCCATCGCTTCGTTTTGGTCGCCCGCAGAAAATGATATTCATGGCCGCCGGCTTAAACTATATGCTTGAATAAATCGCGGAAATATTCTTCGCGGACTCCTCCAAAAAAGCAAGATTCTTTTCTATAAGCTCGTCAGTTAAGCGCCCAACTGGGCCGGTTATGCTGATGCCAGCGGAAATCTTGCCATCCCTTCCGTGCACCGGAAAGGCGATGCAGCGCGCGCCGATCTCGCACTCCTCGTTGTCAAAGGCATGGCCTCGCTGGCGCACGGAAACAAGCTCATCAACAAGCTCCTCCTTGCTTACAATAGTGTTTTGAGTAAAGCGAGTAAGGCCCTTTTGTGCGATGTACCTATCCAGCTTTTCATCGCTGTAGTTCAGCAAAAACAGCTTGCCTATGCCGGTGCAGTGCAGGGGAGCGATGCTGCCGATGCGCTGCATACTCCTGATCATTTGATCCGGCCCCTCTATCACGTCGATATAGACAACGCGCATGTCGTTTTCAAGGGCCAGACAGGCGGACTCGCCCATCAGCGCAGAAACCTTGCTCAGATAAGGCTGAGCGATATCCCTCAGGTTTACATTTGAGCTGATCTTGTTGGCTATGCTGCATATTTTAAAAGTCAGATAATAGCGGGAGGTCTCTGGCTCCTGGGCGGCATATCCGCTTTCCACAAGGGCGGAAAGGAACCTCAAGGTGGTGCTGGGGTTGGCTTTCAGGCCTTTGGCAATGTCCATAAGCCTCATGGGCTTGTTGACATCAGCGAGCAATTCAATTAAATTAAGCACCTTTATTGTTGAAAGATTCTTATATCCTTGGTTTTCAGACATTCTTCTATCGTCCTTTTATGTGTTGATTGTTAATATTATCATATTTTTCGACAAAGGGCAAGGCATTTGCTTTACACAAGCTTTAAATGCGATTGTAGCGGGCATTTAGGCGCCGTAAATCTTGGACTCCAGCAATATGAAAAGAAGCTTTGATCTATCGGCGAAAAAGAGGCCGGCACAGGCCACTAAGCCAAAATAATTATTTGCATTGCGGGAAAGATTAGTATATAATTAGTCTAGGGTAAATTATTAGAAAAAAGGAAAAGGAGGGCCCTAAATGAAGCTAATAATCGCTATCGTTCAGGATGAGGATGCCTCCCGCTTGATATCAAACCTGATGAACGAAGGCTACGGCGTCACGAAATTGGCCACCACCGGAGGGTTTCTTCGTGCGGGCAACACCACGCTTTTGCTGGGCGTTGATGATAATAAATTTGATGGCGCAATGGGCGTCATCGAAAAGGTTTGCAGGAGTAGAAAACAGATCGCCACATCGCCGTCGCCTGTTTCCGGCACCACAGGCGTGTATGTGCCTTACCCGATAGAGGTCGTAGTGGGCGGAGCGACAGTGTTCGTCATGCAAGTCGAGCAGTTCCACAAGTTCTAGCGCGCTTTTTAGTAAGGTCCACCAATGAAATTTTCTGATTTTTACGGGCAATCCTCTCTGGCGAAGGATCTTCAGCTTTCCTTTAGCCAGGGCAGGGTTGCCCATGGTTTTTTGTTCACCGGGCCGGAGGGCTCCGGCAAAAAGACACTTGCAAGCATCTGCGCCCAGGCTCTTTTGTGCTCATCTTTGGGCGCTGAAAAGCCCTGCGGCAGTTGCGGCCCTTGCAAGCGCGTCGTGTCCGGCTCACATCCGGATTATATCGATGTCAAAACCCAGACGGTGCAAATCGGCATAGACGCCGTGCGCAGCCTGATATCAACCCTTTCCGAGAAGTCATTCGAGGGCGGCAACAGAGCTGTGCTGATCACAAAGCCGATGACCTTCGACGCACAAAATGCACTTTTAAAAACCCTTGAAGAGCCGCCGAGCGGCACTGTGTTCTTCATAACGGCGGTAAACACATCCGCCCTTTTGCCCACTGTGATATCAAGAGTGCAGTTAGTCGCTCTTTCACCGCTGGACGAAAAAACCTGCACCCAGGCCCTTTTAAGCAAGGGTGTTCATCCGGAAAAAGCGCCGCTCCTGGCCCGCCTTTCGGGGGGAATAGTGGGAAAGGCCCTTAAAATGCAGGAGGACACCGACTATTGGCGCGCAAGAGAGCTGGCCTATGAGCTGATGAGACTCTCAAAGGGCGCGGATCTTCCCGGCATAATGGCGAAATTGGCCAAGGCAAATATTGACGGCAGGGAATTTATCTCCTGCGTTGAATCTATACTCTCAGATGTAATCCGCTTCCACAACGGCGCGGTGCGCATCGAAATCGACAAACTGAGTGAAACTGAAAGCATCGCGGCCAAGGTCGGCGTTGATAAAGCGGTAGCGCTTCTTGACGGTACCGCCCAGGCCCTTAGAATGATAAACAGTTATATTCCGCTACAGGCGGCGCTGCAGCCGCTTGCGTTCAGACTTTTGGAGGTAGCAAACAATGGCAAAAGTGACAGGCGTCCGCTTTAGCGGTGGAGGCAAGATATATTTCTTTGATCCCGGCAATTTAGCCTGCGCCGAGGGCGAGAAAGTGATAGTAGAAACCGTCCGCGGGGACGAGATGGGCACTGTGGCCACCGCTCCCCGGGAAATAAGCGACGATTCAATAGTCGCGCCGCTTAAGGCGGTGGTGCGCGCGGCTACGGGGGCAGATGTCGCCCAATACAACGAGAACAAGCAGTTTGAAAAGGATGCTCTGGAAAAATGCGCCGCCAAGATAGAGGAGCATAGCCTTGACATGAAGCTGGTGGACTGCGAATATGCCTTCGACAGGTCAAAGCTGATATTCTACTTCACCTCAGGCGGCCGTGTGGATTTTCGCGAGCTGGTCAAGGTTCTTGCCCAGATATTCAAAACGCGCATCGAACTTCGGCAAATCGGCGTCAGGGACGAAGCCAAGATGCTGGGGGGCATCGGCTCCTGCGGCAACGAGATCTGCTGCTGCCGTTTCCTAAGCGATTTTCAGCCCGTCACAATCCGCATGGCAAGGGATCAGGGCCTTTCCCTTAACCCCACGAAGATCTCCGGCCTTTGCGGCAGGCTAATGTGCTGCCTGAAATATGAGCAGGAAAACTATGAGTACATGAAGGCCAAAATGCCCAAAGCGGGAAGCATAGTCATAACCCCCGACGGCGAAGGCCCCGTCGTGGACATGAACATGTTCCGTGAAAAGGTAAAGGTTAATGTGGGAGAGGTCAAGGAGTATGACCTGGAGGAGATCAGGCGCAAATAATTCCCGCCTCCGTTACAAAAAGATAAAGACATAAAAGCATAAAAGATAAAAAGATGCAGAAGCGGAAGGGTTTCCAAGGGGAAGCCCTTTTTGGGAAGGCAGTGTGCAGGATGGCTGCTCTTTCTCTCTGCATTGCCTATAATACCACAGGAGGGTGAAAAAATGAGAATTGACGGGCGCGCAAACGACCAGCTCAGAAAATTGGACTTTTTGCCGAATTTCATCGAGACCGCCCATGGCTCGGTGATCGTTTCCTTCGGCAAAACCAGAGTTCTTTGCACTGCGATACTTGAAAACGATGTGCCCCCGTTCCTTGCCGGGCGCGGCCGGGGGTGGCTCACCGCGGAATATGCCATGCTGCCGGCCTCCACCGGCGTGCGCAAAAAAAGGGATGGGATCAAGCAGGATGGCAGGAGCGTTGAAATTCAGCGGCTTATAGGCAGGAGCCTTAGAGCGGTTTGCGACTTCGGCAAGCTGGGCGAGCGCTGCGTGCGCATTGACTGCGACGTTCTTCAGGCCGACGGCGGCACCCGAACCGCTGCCATCACCGGCGCATATGTGGCGCTGATGCTGGCCGCAAAGCGCTGGGTTAAGGAAGGCGTAATCGGCGAAATCCCCGTAAGAGCCCCGGTGGCCGCCGTTAGCTGCGGAATAGTGGGCGGACAGCCCATGCTGGATCTGTGCTACAGCGAGGACAGCCGCGCCGATGTGGACTGCAACTTCGTCATGTCTTTTGAGGGCGAAGGTGAGTGGATCGAGGTCCAGGCTACGGGAGAGGGCAGGAGCTTCTCAAAGGCGGAGATGGCCGCTCTTTCCGATCTGGCTGAAAAGGGGATTAGAGAAATCGTTGAAAGGCAAAGGGCCGTGATTGATGGCGAGCATGAATGATAAGCTTGTGATAGCATCGGGCAACAAGGGGAAGATTGCTGAAATAAAGTCGATTCTCGGGCCGTTTTTTAAAGAGATCATCTCCCAGGTGGAAGCGGGGCTTGATATCGAAGTGGATGAAACCGGCTCAACTTTTCAGGAAAACGCCCTGCTCAAGGCAAGGGAGGCCGCTAAGCTCCTTGGGACGGCCGTAATCGCCGACGACTCAGGTCTGTGCGTGGACTGCCTGGGCGGCGCGCCGGGGGTCTTAAGCGCCAGATATGCCGGCCCTCAGCATGACGATGAGGACAACCGCCAAAGGCTGATCAAAGAATGCGCTGCTTTTAAAGCCCCAAGAACCGCCAGATTCGTCTCTGCCGTCGCCTTGGTGTTCCCCGGCGGCGAAGAACTGCTGGCCACCGGCAGCGTAGAGGGAGAAATTCTGCTTGAGCCAAAAGGGGACGGGGGCTTCGGCTACGATTGCTTGTTTTATTATCCGCCCTTCGGCAAAACCTTTGCGGAGATCAGCTTTGATGAGAAGAATGAGATAAGCCACAGGCGCATGGCTCTCATGAAGCTTAAGGTCTATTTTGAGGGCAAAGCCGAATGAAGATAATGGTGCTTTCAGACACCCACGGTAACAGAAATGCGGTTTTAAACATAATAAAGAACATAGATGAGCAAAGACCAGATGCGCTGGTGCATCTGGGGGATGGCGCGGGGGATGTAAACGCCATCGAAAAGGGCGCAGGGATGCCGGTTTACGCCGTAAGCGGCAACTGCGATACATTCACCGCTTTTCCCGAGCTTCTTACGCCGAGCTTTGGAGGGATAAAGTTCATGCTCTGCCACGGCCACAGATATCGGGTGAAATCAGGGCTGGGAATCCTTGAGAGGGCCGCGGAGCAGCTTGGCTGCAAAGCCGTCCTTTTTGGGCACACCCATGTTCCCGTTATTCAGCAAAGAGAAAATGTGCTGCTGTTAAACCCCGGCGCAGCCGGCGGCTTTCTGGGAAGCTATGGGCTGGTGAAAATCCATGATACAGGCCAAGTTTCAGCGGAAATACTCTCCTTCGACCACGAAATGAGACCGCGAAGAGGCTGGCTTTACGGAAAATAAACGGAAAACAGCAGGAAAATAACAAGAAAATAACAGGAAAGACTGAATGAATCATCCAAAAGCGTTGACATCGCCCCGGTAGTTTGGTATAATCCTTAAGCGTTAGCCGAGGTCGAGCCTTAGCTTGTGCGGTCGGTATGCGCCAGTAGCTCAGTAGGATAGAGCAACGGCCTTCTAAGCCGTGGGTCAGGGGTTCGAATCCCTTCTGGCGTGCCAAGGAATGCCAGCTAAGCAGTCGGCGTTCCCAAAAGATGCGGTATATGGTGGGTGTAGCTCAGTTGGTTAGAGTGCCAGGTTGTGGCCCTGGAGGTCGTGGGTTCGAACCCCATCACTCACCCCATTACCTCATTTTTTTATTGCATGCCATGGCGGAATCTGCCCTGTGAAGTTAAAAAGGCCAGCGATGCAAAGCATAACTAAAAGGCATATTGGGATGTCGCCAAGCGGTAAGGCACGGGACTTTGACTCCCGCATTCGTAGGTTCAAATCCTGCCATCCCAGCCATCATAAAGAAAAACCGCTGTAAATAGCGGTTTTTCTTATGTTTACATTTACTATATTTAATGCGGATAAAAAACGGCGCGTGTAGAGTAATATTAGCTCCCGCAGGCTTTGTGCGCAAAGATTGGAAGACAGTTGACGATATGAAATAAAAACCTATAAATAAGCAAATATTAGTGACACAAAGACAGATTTATGGTATATTTATTTTAATTGGAAGTAGCAAGCGCCATATAATATCATCCGGTAGGGCGGTTGGCAGCAACGCTTGTTTGTAGAGGTAGCGCATGATTTTTCGAAACAGCATAAAAAGCATAGTCCGCACGCCTGTAAAAGCAGCATCGTTTGCGCTTTTAATAGCGGCGGTGACGGCGTTTTTGTATCTTGGCATCAACACCTGGGCGGCAAGCGCTGCCATGCTGCGTGATTGCGAAGAAAACTATACCACCATAGTCACCGTTGAATATCTTGAGGACTACGGCTCAAACAAGGGCAGCAAAAGCAGCGCCATGCTGTCAGATGTTGCCGGCATAGACTTCAGCGCCATCGCCGCAAACGAAAATGTGCTTCTCTGGCAGCCCTCGGATGTGGGCATGGGCTCTGCCGCCGGCTTTGTCTCCAATGAACAAAACCCCGAGTTCAGCTATGACTGCGTTTTCATAGTGACTGGCCTTAGAAAATATGCCGATGACAGCCCCTATTACGGCAAGCTGGTTGAAAGCCTGTATTCCTACCGTCCCTACGAGCCGGGGCGCTCCGTTTTCATAGAAAATGATCCTGATGACTTAGGCTTTACGCCCGATCCTGAAGCCACATATGTTATCCATGCAAAAAACTACAGTCTCAATGCCAACGGCCTGTCTGTGAAGATCGTGCCTTTTTATAGTTGGATCGCTCAGCAAGCGGGCGTTGACAGCGCCGCGGTTGAAAAGATTTATCAAATAGAATCGGCTGAGGCACTGCACGCGGACGAAAACAATATATACAAAATAATAGCGCAATACTACGCCGCCATGAACAATGCTCTGACCATCTGCCGCACCCAGGAGCTTGGCGACCTTGAGGAATTCCACCAGGGATATTTGCAGCTAGTTTCAGGCCGATTGTTCACGGGTGAGGAGAGCAAAGAAGGCGCAAAGCTGTGCGTGATATCCCAGACCCTTGCCAACGATCGTGATCTGGATGTGGGCGATTCGCTGACCATACATCTGCCGGATGATGAAAACTCCACGATGTACGCCTGGGGCGATAAAATGTCCCGCCAGGAAACCTTTACCGTAGTGGGCATTGTCAACTACCATGCGGATTATAACCGAAATGTTTACACGCCATCAGCCCCCGATTCTGCGCGGCCTGTGCGCTACATGTATGATCTGGGCCAGGCCACCATAAAAAACGGCACGGCTGAGAGATTCCTTTCCCAGATAGAACCATTGCTTCCCGAGAGAATATTCATCGCCGTTTATGATCAAGGCTATCAGGCCACAGCCGATGCGCTGAAGGTCATCCAAAATGCGGCGATAGCCCTTTCGGTAATTGCCCTTGCGGTTACCCTCACCGTGCTGGCCTTCTTTGCCTACCTGTTCACCGATATGCAAAGGGAAGCCGTCGAGATAATGCGCTACTTTGGTGCGAAAAAGCCCGAGGCGCGCCTCTATCTTACGGTGGGCGCCAGCCTAATCGCCCTGATAGCAATTGCCGCGGGTGTGCTGGTCGGCGTCAGATACGCCGGCAATCTTGTCAAATATGCCTATGAGTTTGTTTCCGAGCTGCAGGTGGTGGATATCCGCTACAGCGACGGCTTTAAGGGCATTATCAAAGAGTTTACTCCTGTCATGACTTTGTCATATGCCCTGGCGGGCGTGGCGGGCGCGGGGGTGTTTTTCATTTCCCTCATCCTTTGCCTCTACTTTGTAGAAAAGATGCTAAGCGGCCGGCTGATCACCGCCAGGGCGCGGGTGCGGATGCGCCGTCCGCCCAGAAAATCATCGGTGGCCCTCTCCGGTTCGCTGCGTCACGCCGCTTTATCAATACGCCGCGGCGGCTCGCGCTCTTTGATGGTGCCATTGCTCTGCGCTGCTGCGCTGCTGTTTGTTTCATCCCTTCAGGCAACCCTTGTCTCATATGAACGGTCACGGGAAGCCCTCTATGAAAACACGGAGCTTTCAGGCTATTGCGCCCAGATGAACGGCAAGTTTTCAGACGAGCTGTACATACCAAACAATCATGCAAAGCAGCTTGTCGGCCTTGAACATATAAGCGATATGGTGTTTACATATACTTTCCATTACAGCTATCTTGGGATAACCCTGTATGCGGACGGCTCTGAGGGGCAGGCGAAGCCGGTGCCGGTGCCGACAAACCCATACGAGCTTGAAGCCCTGTCGGATATCCTTGCTTCCGAGCCGAACATAGTCTTTACCGACTCGGTGGCAGGCGCGCCGGAATTTTATTTCGGCGAATTTCACGGCGAGT
The DNA here is from genome assembly GCA_050942895.1 of Christensenellales bacterium. Classification (GTDB taxonomy): domain Bacteria; phylum Bacillota; class Clostridia; order Christensenellales; family UBA1750; genus JBNRMR01. Next base: position 75,405 of record JBMNOE010000002.1, on the reverse strand, counting down.
TCATGCCCGGATGGGACGAGGCCCGCTTTGGTGATCGCCAGTGGGAAACGCTGCCCTGCATAGTATCCCTCCAGTTCATGAGCGAACACGGCATAAGCCCGGGTGACACGATACGCGTTTACACGCAAAACTTTTTTTCCTTCTATACACCCTTCATCGGCCTTGATATGACGGTCGTGGGCAGCTTTGTGCGGGCGGCCAACCAGAATAACATCTATTGCCCCCTGCCCCAGGGCGCCCTTGATCCGCAGAGCTCCCAACTGAACAACTTGTCTGCCAAAAATTCCTCACTGGTAACCGGCCGCTATGTTTCCTATGCGGCAAACAATTCTGCCGGCCTTGAAAACATCGGTGAATTCTCCCAGCAGCAAATAGTCGATGTGATGCTGGACAGCAAATATGTTTCCGCGCTGACATTTAAGATCGATGATCCCCGCGTTCTGGCGGATGTGAAGGACAACCTTGAGGAGGCGCGCTTTTCAGGGCCCAAGATGGCCAACGATATCCGCGTTTGCGTCGTCATTGAAGACGCTCAGTTCAACGAGACATTAAGCTCCATAGCCCAGCGCAGCAAATATTTGGAAATTCTTTATCCTGTCCTGCTGGCGCTTGTGTGCATATTGGGGTTTATCACAGGCTTCCTTGCCGTCAACAATCGCCGTGAAGATATCGCTCTCATGCGGGGCATGGGTACGCAAAAAGGGCGCATATTCGCCACAATCTTCGGCGAGCAGATTTTGCTGCTGTTATTCGGCGCGGTGCCTGCCGCCGCAGCCTGGTATATCATCAATGGCGTGGCGCAGCTTGCCACGCTGGAAGTTTATGCATTTTTCATCTGCTATGCGCTGAGCGTGGCTGTCTCCGTACTGATGCAAAACGCCAAAAGCGCTCTTGCGATCTTGTCGGAGAAAGAATAGTAGGAATGAAAAGAGTGAAGAATGAAAAAAGTGAAAAAATAAGGAGGCAATATGAGTATCCTTTCGCTTAAGTCTGTGCGCTATTCATACAGCAATAAATACCAAACCGTGGAGGCGTTAAAGGATGTCAACTGCGCCTTTGAGCAAGGGGTCATATACGCCATCGTCGGCAAAAGCGGCAGCGGAAAGTCCACAATGCTTTCGCTCATGGCGGGGTTGGACCTGCCCAATGAAGGCGATGTGCTCTTTCAGGGCGTCTCCACCCGCACCCTGGACCTGGACACCTTCCGGCGCAATGATGTGGCCATGATATACCAAAGCTTTAGGCTTTTTCCGCTATTAACAGCCCTTGAAAATGTGATGTATCCCATGGAGCTGCACGGCATACGCCCCAGAGATGCAAGAAAAAGAGCCGAGGAGCATATCAAAAGCGTGGACTTGACCGAGGCGGTTTTCAACCGCTTTCCCTCCATGCTCTCGGGCGGCGAGCAGCAGCGGGTGGCCATAGCCCGGGCGCTTGCGATGGACACAAGCCTCCTTCTTGCTGATGAGCCGACGGGCAATTTGGACAGCGTGACGGCGCGCAACATCATTGCGCTGCTTGTCCGCCTCGCACATGAGCGCAACTACTGCGTTGTTGTGGTCACCCACGACACCGAGGTGCTCGATATGATGGACGTAACCTACCAAATGCGCGACGGCATTTTGGTGAAGCAGTAGGCTCTGAAGCGTGAAAGGCCAGCAGGTGAGGGGGTCTAATGGAGACTTTCAGCGAATATTTATCAACAATTGATAATCCGCAGCACAGGGAGCGGATGGAGGAAATATTGCGCCGTGTGGCGGAAAGCTTTCCGGGCCTTTCAAAGAGGATCGCCTGGAGCCAGCCCATGTTCACCGATCACGGCACATTCATCATCGGCTTCAGCGTCGCCAAAAAGCATCTGGCCATAGCACCCGAAAGCAAGACAATCGCCCGCTTTTCAGATGAAATAAAGCAGGCAGGCTATATGACCACAGCAGCGAGCTGATGCGCCTTCCCTGGAGTAGGCCGGTTGACTTTGAGCTGATTGAAAGGATGATACTGTTCAACATCGAAGACAAGATCGACTGCAAAACCTTCTGGCGCAGAGGCGAAGCCTGACAGGCGCGCCGAAAAATCAACCAGGCTTAAAAACTCTGTTTCTTCCGTCCATTTCCCACTTGTCAATTCCCAGCATGTCCGCCGCCAAAGGGCATATGTCCACTATGCAGCCGCCCGACGCTTCCTCGCCGGGGGGTATTTTTTCTCCCTTAGCCATGTAAAAGGCGGCATAATCCTTCTGCTCAAGCGAATAGCCGTGTTGACCCGGCTGGTACCTGCCGAATGAGAAACCTTTTGCCGCTTCGATTCCAAGGGCATATTCGCCGTCCATGCCGCTGATGCTCATTTCCAAAGGCGAAAGCTCCCTTCCAACATAATCCTCAGCCAGAATCTGCCGGGCGGCCGCCAGAATATCCTCTGCACTTTCTTTATCATAAATTTTGAGAAAGGCCGTGCCGCCGGCGTTATGGAAAAAAGCCTTATAAGAAGCCGCCCTGCCGTGCTTTCTTTTAAGAAGGCCTTCGCGCTCAAGAAAATCGTTCGGGTCCGCCGATGTGTGAACGCCAAGGCAGGAATGGTCACTGAAGATGATTATGCCTGTCTCGTCGTATATCCCTGCATCCTTAAGCGCATTTATCAGCCAGCCCAGCCGGCGGTCGTGGCGCTTGAAGGAATCCACCGCTTCTTTGCTGTTGGGGCCGAAGCTGTGCTTCTGGCTGTCCGTGTCGATAAGATGCAGCAACAGCAGGCGGACTTTGCGGCGCCGCAAAATATCAGCGGCGGTGTGGGTGGTGAAATCGTCCAGCCCGGCCGCCGAGATGCTCTTCAAATGCCCGCCGAAGCGCAGTGCGCTGCCCAATATAAAGCCGGGGCTGCCGCCTTTAATCATCAGAGAAAGCCGCCTGAATATGTTCATATGCCCGGGGATTTCCGGAAAGTTATAGCGGATATCCGCATTCGCCGTCACAGGGTATAAAATCGCGCACACGTCCGCACCCGCCTCCCTCGCCCTGTCATAAAGCGTTGGCGACCTTATAAGCCGGGAATCAGTCCGCCAGTCCTGATGGCGCTTCCCCGGATCAAGCATTAAATTTTCCACCAGGCCATGCTTGTTTGGGTGAACGCCGGTGATTATGGACGTATGCGCCGGGTATGTGTTCGAAACAAAAACGGCGCTGACATCTTTAACCAGAGTTGACTTCTCTTTCAGCGCGGCAAAGTTTGGCAATCTCAAAATGTGCGCCAAATCGCTGCTCGACGCCGCGTCAATGGAAATCATCACAAGGTTCTTCATCAGCAGCGCCCCCTTTGGTAGCTTTTTCGTTAACGCTGTACTTATAATAACATGTCTGAAAGAATAAGGACAAACAAAAGCGCGACGGCCAACAGGTCATCGCGCTTTTTTCTTTTATTCTGCTTTAACAAAGCTCCTCGCAAAGAAAAGTGATCTCTCCGTCTTTTTTTCTGACGATATATTTTTTCCCCCTGAAGGGAACGGCCAGCTCAATCTCCTTCACATCGGCAGGTATATGAGGCTCAAAGCGAATTCCGGCCTCAATTTCAGGATCCGGCACAATGCCTGCTATGTCCTCGATTAAAAGCGAAATCGGCGCGCTTGCCCAAGGATGGCAAAGGCTGGTGTTCCATTTCTGATCCTTCCCCCAGGCTTCGAAGCAGGAAGTTGCTCCTTCTCTTAGCATGTTTACCCAGCCGCGCTCGCTCTCGTTGACTATCACCCGATATGCGTCCTCCTTCCTGCCCGCCCGCGAAAGGGCCTTCAGATAGAAGTAGCTGAGCATCACGCCGCAGGAAAGCCCTTTTTCCAGCATGAAATCGGCAATTTTTCCCTCTTTCCCCTCGGGATAAAGCCCAAAATATATGGCGTATATGTTTGAGTGAAGCGCCGTATGGCTGCTTTTTTCATGGTCCTTAAAAAGCCCTTTTTTTTCGTCAAAGAAGGCCGCTATATAAGCTTTCTTGAGCCGCTCAAAGTCATGGGATATCTCTATTTCCAATATCTGCTCAATTTGGGTGAGATTTTTTACCGCGCCTGCGTATATGGCGTTGATGACATTATGGCAGCCCGGCGCCACCTTGCGGCTAAGCTCGAAATCATAATCGTCCCGCAGGTTTTGCGGCCAGTCCACCAGATTCCACTTGTCCGTCACGCTTTCCAGCAAGCCGTCTGCCCGCTCAAATCCTTCGAAATGGTCGATTATTCCCTTCGCAGCGGGGTAGTAGGCCCTTAAAAACTCCTTGTCCCCCGTGAACTGATAATCCGTCAGCAAGAGCTCCGGCCACAGCAGGGAAAAGTCGGCGATCTCCTGCATGAATGAACCGGGCGCCACAGCCATCATCCCCGGACAGATAAGCTTTGTGGTCAGCGCAAACTGATCCACACATTTTCTAAGCATGTCTGTTTTCCCGGTCAGCCATAGATGAGAGCGCGCCGTAACTACCGCATCGCCCAGATACTGGCCTTTTTCACGGGTGGGGCAGTCAAGAAAACCGTCCTGCGTGCCGCACCTGACGCCGTTTTTGCATATTTCAAATATCTCCTTCAGATATTTCGCGTTGCTTTCCAGCCTGCAAAGGCTTTCATCCATGGGGTAATGGCGAACCTGTGCCTTCAGCGTAAGGATTTCCACGCCATCGCCCAATATAAGCTCGCCATAGCGAAAGGCCTTGTAATCATAGGGCGTAAGGACGCTCCTGCCGTCCTTGAGAGTCCACACTTCTTCGTAGAGGCAGTTGCAGCGCATGTCATAGCGAACGCTGCCGTCGTCATTCAGCTCCTCACCGCAGCGGATGATCACCTTGCTTCCTTTTGCGCCGATCGCTTCAATGAAAAGCGCGCCGGTTATCTCCCTTCCCATGTCAACCCGCCAAAGATTGCCCTGCTTGATAACCTCCTCAGGCTCGATCTCATAAACGGCCAGCAGATCTGTGGGTTGTTTCACTAAATTATAATCAGCCCAGCTTGCAAGGGTCATTTTCGGCCAGAAACTGTCGTCAAATTCAGGCAGGTTCCAGTTTTCATCCCAAAGATTGCTGTTGAAGTTCTCAAGGTACTGCGTTTCATAGGCGATTATGTCGCCCGAAAATGCATTTGAAACCCAATATTTCCAAAGCGGCTCTTTCTTGTCTCCCTTTTCATACAGGATTTGGCTGGCCAGTGCAAAGCGCCCGTCAGCGCTGTTCCACACACGGTTTAAAAGCCCCTGGTAATAAAGGTGAACCGCCAGAATATTCTTCCCCTCGCTGAGATGCGGGGTGATATCCAGTTCATTATAATAGTATTTTTCCGGATATGCCGGCGCCGGGCCTTGTGCGGCCAAAGCGCCGTTTACATACAGCTTGTAATAATCATCCGCCGTGATCCTCAGCCTGACAGCTCCCTGATCTTTCGAATAATTCAGCTCAGATCTGGCAAGCACATGCAGATTCCGCTTGCCGGTGGGCTCCTTGGGGCCTTGCAGCCCTTCTTTATGGTACAAATTGACCGGCCTTACATTGGCAAACTCATGAATTGTGTACCATCTGGGGGCGAGGTTTTCCATTATCTTCACATTTCCTCTCGAATTTTTGCTTTTCGTCAACCATATGATATCTCTCGGCTGCTTTTTTTGCAAGTAATTCCCATGTGCTTTGGTTTAATCGCAGCGTATAAAAGAGAAAGCCCGCCGCTGATAAGCTACGGGCTTTTGTTTTGCCGCTAATTTGTCGCTAAGCGAATTAAGCTCATGACTTTTTCGCTTTTTTTCCTTTTAAAGCATTGAAAAGACATACAGCTAAAGCAGCGCCTGCCAAGGGCGCCACTATGAACACCCATAAATCCTTCAGCGCCGCACCTCCCGAGAGAAGCGCCGGGCCGATGCTGCGGGCAGGGTTTACAGATGTGCCTGTCAGAGGAATGCCCACGATATGCACGAATGTCAGCGTAAGGCCGATCACGATTCCTGCCACGCTTCCGTTAGAGGCGTCGGATGTGGCGCCGAGTATTGCAAAGAGGAATATGCAAGTCAGCACTATTTCTACAATGAGCGCCCCGCCGATTCCGCCCGCGCCGGCAACAGCGTTGGAGCCAAGAGCTCCGGTCATATCTGTAACGGCGAACTGCGTGGTCAGAAGTTTCCAAAGAGCCGCCGCCACAATCGCGCCGGCGACCTGTCCGATTACATAGCCTAAAAAGTCCTTTGCTGAAAGCTGCTTGCGCAAAAACATGGCGAATGATACAGCAGGGTTTACATGGCAGCCGGATATGCCGCCAATGGTATATGCTGTGGCAATAATTGCCAACCCAAAGGCCATCGCCACGGCCAGATGTCCGCCTGGAGACTGTGCTCCAAGAACAATAGCGCTACCGCATCCCATAAACACCAAAACGAAGGTACCAAAAGCCTCGGACAAGTATTTTTTCATATTTTCCATAAAGCTACCTCCTTTTAACAATTATATGCTTTTTATGAAAATCTTTCAAGTAGACTTTTGCCTGATAAACGGCATGTTTTGAAAATTAATTACAGGTTGAGATATCAGACAAATATGACAATTTATAAATTTTCGGCCTGCAAGATATATAGTACAAGAAGGCAAAAAAAGACGAAAGAAAACCGCCGCAATGATTTTGCTTTGCGGCAGTCTCTTGTCTTGATTGGCCGGCTCATTTCACCGCGATCATTCTATTCGGATATAGTGCGCTGATAGGCAGTGCGGGAGATTTCAAGAAAACCCTGATAGTTCAGCTTGTTAAGCTCCGCAATATAGGCATCCCAATCTTTCTCGGGGTCAAGATCTCCCGCGACAAAGCGTCTGGCTGACTCCTTGACAAATGTGCGGATATTGGCGAGCTGTTAGGTGATCAGACCGGATTCTTCCTTGGTGAAAATGATCTTGGTGACAACATTTTTCGGGGCATGGGGCTATTGGATGGCGGTGATGTCGGCAGTCATAATTGCTCCTCTGTTGGCGGGGTCGTTGACATAAGCATATACCAGCATACCAACTTTGTTCATGATAGGAAGCTGCGTCACATTTGCGCCGCCCCAAACGGAGGTCTGGTCGGTGATCTGGCGGATATCGCCTCTCAGCCATCTGAACACAGGGTCATAACCAAGTGCGCTGTACATGCCCTTCTCGCCGCCGGTGGTGTACTCCCAGTCAAGACCCTCCACGCTGTAGCGGGCGGGGATGTCGTACTCGGGCAGGAATCCCACCATCAGGAAGGCGAAGCAGGCCTCGGGGCTTTCAGCATCCACGGTGATGTAGGCGGATGTGTTGGCATAGGGCGCCTGATAGCTTGCAACCTGCAGGCCGTTCGGGCCCTTTATGACATTGGCAGCCTCATATTTGTCGACGTTCTGGCCAAAGCCACCCACGCCGCCCGATATGGGCATTGCCACAATAAGCTCGTCCGCGGTGACCTGGCTTAAGAATGTATCGTAGTTCTGGGTGAATGAAAGGGGATCCAGCAGTCCTTCGTCGCAGAGCTTGCAGGCATATTTCAAGAACTCAAGATATTCCGGCTTATCGTAGGATACGTCAAGGACACCGTCGTCGGAGACGATATAAAGATCGTCTGTAAGCTCTCTATATATAAACATATTCTGCAGCCATGCCAGGGGCTGGCCGTTCCAAGCTTTTTCATGACTTCGCTGCTGCGGGGATTTTTTACATCATGCGTAGCGGTGATATAGGGGAGGCGTCCTCTTTTACCTGCTGCAAAACAGCCATGCAAGCTTCTGTGACAATCCCTTTGTGCCAAAAATTTGTTCGCAGGCCATAGCCCAGGTCATAGCTGCCGTCCCCGCTCACATGCACATAGCCGACGGGGATATCGTCAGCCTTCAGGCAGAAGGCATATTTATGGCCTTTCAAACTGTTGTAAACTTCGGTGTAGCGCTTTTTGAAAAGCATTTTGGCTTACTCAAGGGAACTCAGGGGATGCCAAGGTAAAAAAGTGTTGGCCTCTTCAGCGCTATATATTTTAAATATGGCCTTGATATCGCTTTCAGTGAACCTTCGCAATATCACCTTTCTGTTTCCAAAGCGGGGTTATTAGCGGTATAAGGACTCCATGGAACTCCTCCCAAGCTTCAGTTTCGACTTTTTTTGATGTTCAAACCGCCTGGACCTTCAAATCAAATTATCTGATAGTATTATTTTAATGGCAGAAAAAGCGGAAAAGCATTTCTTATTTCTTCCATGAGGTCATGTGTGGAGAGGGTGCCATCCAAAATCATTTGTGTGCATGGAATCATTTTTTGCCATTCGTCGTGCATTGCTTTGCTTCTCATCGAAATATCGCCATCGTCGTATTTGCGGGCCCACTGCAAAAAACGCTGATGCTCTTCATACATATCGCCGCCCAGAAGAATTCTTTTCCCAAACCTTTGATATTCTCGTTTTTCCAGCCGCTCAACCCTAACCTCTGTGGGAACAACCAACCGCACAACCAAATCAAAAAGGGGGATAAGCGGATCTCCCCAGCCGCACAACGAACCGCTGATAACAGCTTTGGATGCTCTGTCCATATCGCTTTTCATCAAGCTCAATCTTTCTTCCGTGGGACGCTTCTGCATAAAGGGCGGGTTGGTTGGCAGCCAGAGGTAATCATCCGTGTCAAGCTGTGTAAATTTATACCTCTGCTGTAATGCGCTTCCAAGAGATGAGGTGCCCGCGCCCGAAGCCCCAAAAACGTGAATTATAGGCAAGCTTTTACCCTCCTGTTATAAGATAAAGTGTTAAACCGCTTTATAATATGCGTTCATTTCTTGATTATTATAGCAACGCATGGTGGTCAAAGCAATGCAGGCATACAAATTTAGCTTCGCTTCCGTTAATAGCAAAAAGCCGCCATTTTTCAATGACTGCATTTTTAAAATAGCGATCTGCTTTGATGCGTAATGCATGTTCCGCAGCCTACCGCTATAGGCCATAGAAATGTGAAAATATGGGTCATACGTAATCTTTACATTGCGCCGGTAAAAGATTTTACCCGCCCGCTCAATAATTAAATCCAAAATATCTGCGAACAATAGCCCACGGGGCGATTCCCTCATCCCTTCAGGAGATCGTTTCCTGGGTGCTGTACATGATGGAAAACAAAATCCGCGCCTTACCGTCATATGCATTGTGGTCCTGGTCTATGAATTGTATTATTTAAAGAATCAAAAACCTTCTGCTTTTTCTCAAACGAATTTAAATCTTCACTGGCTTCTTCTATAGCACTTCTTAAATTTGATAAATTGTTTTGGACGGTACACAATAATCTATCTATTAGAGATCCCATTAATTTGACCCCATTCCTTCATGGTTATTTGCCTATTTATTGTACCAAGAACAAAAGCAGGTTGGTATATACCAACCTGCTTTTGTCATTATGAACACCCAAAGTGTTTTATGGTGGTGCGAGCAGTGGGACTTGAACCCACACTCCTTTCGAAACACGCCCCTCAAACGTGCCTGTCTGCCAGTTCCAGCATGCTCGCATTTGGCATTGATTATTATAGGATTAAAACCCGGCGCTGTCAAGCGTTTAAGAGAATATTTTCAATTTTTTCAAGGATATCTTCCCGGCCGGTGCGGTCGGTGCCTGAAAAGGGGATGATTTCCCAAGGCTGCACGGCGATGACCCGGCATATCTGGTTTATATGCCTCGCCCTTTGCGATCTTGAAATCTTGTCCGTCTTGGTCGCCACGACTGTGAAAGGGATCTCATAATGGCGCAGATAGTTTACCATCAAAATATCGTCCTGGGTGGGGGGATGGCGCAGATCAACCAACTGAAACACATGGCAAAGCTGCTGGGAATTGCCCAGATAATCCTCCATCATCTTCCCCCAGGTTTGTTTTATATGTATCGGCGCCCTGGCAAAGCCGTAGCCGGGCAGGTCCACAAGATGAAAATCCCCGCAGCCGTATATATTGATCAATCGGGTTTTCCCCGGCTCCTGAGAAACTCTGGCCAGCTTGCGATTATTGCACACGCAGTTAATAAACGTGCTTTTTCCCACATTGGACTTGCCCGCCGCAGCAATTTCCGGCAGGCCCTTGCCGGGAAAGTCCGCGTTGCCGGTGATAGACGTTATAAATTTTGCTTCGTTAATTTCCATTTTTCCTCCAGATAAGGCCTGCTAAGCGTCCGCAGTTAAATTCCCAAAATCCATATGGCAATGTTAAAATAGAAGAACACCGCGCAGGCATCCACTATGGTGGTAATTATCGGCGATGCCATTATGGCCGGATCAAGCCGCAGCTTTTTCGCCAGCATCGGCAGCATCCCGCCCAGCAGCTTCGCCAAGACAGCCACTACCATCAATGTGATGCCCGTCACCAAAGCTATGCCGATATCGTTATACATCAATAGAATCCTAACACCGTTCACCAATGCGATCACAACGCCCACCATCAGCGCCACACGCAATTCCTTCCATATTACCCTAAAAAAATCCCTAAAGGTGATTTCACCCAGAGCAAGGCCGCGGATGACCATCGTGGAGCTTTGTGAGCCGCAGTTTCCGCCTGTGCCCATCAGCATGGGGATGAATGAAATCAGCAGGGGAAAGGCTATGAAGGCCCTTTCATAGCGGGTTATTATCAACCCTGAAAGGGTGGAGGACAGCATAAGCAGCAGCAGCCACAGGATTCTGTTCTGGGCATGCTTTGCGGCGCTGGTGCGAAAATATGTCTGCTCCAGGGGGCTGACCGCGCCCATCTTTGAGATATCCTCGGTGTTTTCCTGCTGGAGAACCGCTAATGCGTCGTCAACGGTGATTATGCCCACAAGCCTGTTTTCCCCGTCCACAACGGGCAGAGCCATAAAGCCATATTTGCTGAACAAAAGCGCCGCCGATTCCCGGTCGTCCATAGTGCCTACGCTGATTATGTTCTGTTCCATAATATCGCCGATCTTCTCCTCCGGGCTGGAGAGCAGCAGCGTCTTTGCCGATATCACGCCGATAAGATGGCGGTTTTCGTCGGTCACATAGCAGGTGTAAATAGTTTCCTTGTCAATGCCGGTGCGGCGTATGCGCTCGAAAGCCTGACTTACCGTCATGTCCTTTTTAAGGTTGACATATTCTATTGTCATTATGCTTCCGGCGCTGTCTTTGGGGTATTTCAGCACCTGGTTTATGGCCGCCCGCATCTGGGGATTGCTGCTTATGAGTATCCTTTTCACCAAAGAGGCCGGCATTTCTTCCACTATGTCCACTGTGTCATCCAGAAACAGCTCGCTTAAAACCTGCGTCAGCTCCCAATCGCTGAAGGCCTCAATCAACGATTGCTGGGCGTCGGTGTCCATATATACAAAAGCCTCGGCGGCCAGTTCCTTGGGCAGCAGCCTGTAAACGACTATCATTTTATCCCGCTCATGATCCTGCAGGAGCAGGGCGATGTCAGCCGGCTCCAAGACTTTCAGCATATTGCTCAAAGCCGCATATTTATGCCCAGCGATAAGCTGCGATAGAAGCTCTTTGTTTTCCATTTCGTCTTACCTCCTATTCTATTTTATAAAAGAATAAAATAAGCATACATTTTTAAACATGTATGCTGCGGTAAGAACCAAAACGATGAAAGCCTATGAAAACGCGCGCGTGACAATAATACGGCGGTTTTCACCGTGCGTTCGTCGAATGGTACTTATGCCGCTACTGCCAACGTCCACGCCTTCACCTCCGTAATAATTAGCATAGATTGCGCCTGATTATCCGCCGGGACGATATTCCCGGCCTTAAATCGGCCACCATTTATGATATGATATTTTTTCGGCATTGTCAAGTTTTTCGCACAAAAAGCACCCTCAAAAGCTTTAGAACAAAGCCGTAAAACACCATAAAGGCAATTTGCACCACTGGGGGCAGGCGGTACACGGATGTCCGGGTGGGGGCGCGCACTTCCGGTCAATCTGCGCGGCGGCCTCATCGCCATGGACATAGCCGTAGCAGCGCAGCATCAGTATCGGTTCAACCCTCTTGATTGAGATATCGGCCATTTAATAGACCTCCTCGCGCTGAATGTAGTTGATTTTTGTGCGGAGGTTTATAAACAGCCCGATTTAATCATAATACCTGAGGGTTTTCACAGGCACATTTGTCAGCCGTGGCAGAGCTAATGTGTTTTTTCACAGCATCAAAAAAAGATGCCCGGACATTTCTGTTCGAGCATCTCTTTAATCAGCCTAAAAATGAGTTTGTGAAAATCTGGCTGACGTCGCTTATGGGGATCATCTCAAGCCGGTTTTTGACGATGTCGGGTATATCTGCCACGTCCTTCTCGTTTTCAACCGGATAGAGCACCCGCTTTATTCCGGAGCGGTAGGCTGCCAGCGTCTTTTCCTTAAGGCCGCCTATGGGCAAAACCCTGCCCCTCAGGGTGATTTCACCCGTCATGGCGGTGTCCTGGCGCACGGGCTTGCCGGAAAGGGCAGAGGCCATGGCAAGCGCCAATGTGACGCCGGCAGAGGGGCCGTCCTTGGGGGTTGCGCCCTCGGGGACATGTATGTGTATATCCGTCTTGGAGTAAAAATCCTCCGGCACGCCCAGTTCCTTGTGGCGCATCCTTATGTATGAAAGGGCCGCCCTTGCCGATTCCTTCATCACATTGCCCAGTTGACCGGTTAGCTGTATTTCGCCCTTGCCGGGCATTGTGCTCACCTCCACCGAAAGGGTAACCCCGCCGTAGGGCGTCCAGGCAAGGCCCGTGGCAACACCCACCTGGGGCTGTTTTTCGGCCTTGTCGTAGTGGAACCTGGGCGGGCCCAGCAGCCTTTGCAAGTCCTCCTTTTTCACCTGGAGTGCAGGAGGGCTCACATCCATTTCCAGCACATCGCAGGCGGTTTTGCGGCAGATCTTGGCGATCTCCCTCTCAAGGTTTCTGACGCCCGCCTCCCTTGTGTAAAGGGTGATGATATCGCTTACGGCGGAGGGCGTTATCGTGAACTTAATCTTGTCAAGGCCGTTTTCCTTCGCCTGTTTTGGTATCAGATGCCGCCTTGCGATGCGCGCCTTTTCAACATCCGTGTAGCCCTCGATGTTTATAACTTCCATCCTGTCCAGAAGCGGACGAGGGATTGAGCCCAGATCATTGGCGGTGGTGAGGAACAGCACCTTTGAAAGGTCGTAGGCGGTGTCCAGATAGTTGTCCCGGAAGGAATGGTTCTGCTCGGGGTCTAAAACCTCCAGCATTGCCGAGGCGGGATCGCCCCTGAAGTCGCTGGCCATCTTGTCGATCTCGTCGAACAGTATCACAGGATTGACCGTCCCTGCCTGCTTCATCATGCTGATAATGCGCCCGGGGATCGCGCCTATATATGTGCGCCTGTGGCCGCGTATCTCGGCCTCATCGCGTATGCCGCCCAAAGACATATTCACAAACTTTCTGTCCAGCGCCCTTGCGATAGACCGGGCGATAGATGTCTTTCCCACCCCCGGAGGGCCGGCAAAGCAGAGTATCGGCCCCTTCATGGAGTCGGTAAGGGTCTTTACCGCCAAGAACTCCAGTATTCGCTCTTTCACCTTTTCAAGGCCGCAGTGGTCGGCGTCCAGCACCCTTCGGGCGTGGCGCAGGTCCTTGTTGTCCTCAGAGCTTTCATCCCAGGGGATGTCCAAAAGCCACTGAACATAGCTCCTTGAAACCGTCTGCTCCGGCGACGAAGAGGGGATGCTCTCCAGCCGCTTCAGCTCCCGCATGGCCTTCTGCCTCGCGTCGTCCGACATGCGGCTTTTTTCAACCTGCTCTTTCATGTCGTCCAACTGCCCGGTCTCATCACCGCCCAGCTCGCTTTGGATTGTCCTTAGCTGCTCGCGCAGATAATATTCCCTCTGGCTCTTTTCTATATTGGCCTTAACCTTGCTGCGGATGCTCTGCTCCGCCTCGGCGATCTGGCTTTCATGCAGGATTATCTTGTAAAGGCTTTCAAGGCGGCTGATAACCCCCACCTTTGAAAGGATGACCTGCTTGCGATCGATGCTCATGGGCAGGCTGGCGGCTATCACATCGGCGACTTCGCCCGCGTTCAATGAATCCGCCCTGGGCAGCACTTTGCCCGTGATGGCCGTGTAGTTTTCCAATGCATCGTTTATAAGGCGCAGGAAGGCTTCCTCCTCGGCGGGATCAACACTTTCTTCGCTTTTTAATATCTGTATTTGCGCCCTGTCGTAGTTGGTCATGGGGTCAAGGCGGAGCATGTGCGCCCTGTCGATCCCTTCCGCCAGCACCCTCAGGCTGTTGCCTGGCAGCTTGAGTATCTGTTTTATCTTAGAAACTGTGCCGATGGGGTAAAGATCCTTCGCCTTCGGCTTTTCAACGCCGGTATCCTTTTGGGTCACCAAAAATATCAGCTGATCCTTAGTCATGGCGCTTTCAAGGGCCGCGATGGAGCGCTTGCGCCCCACATCGAAATGCAGCACCGCGCCGGGGAATATGCATATGTCCCGCAGTGGCAGGCAAGGTATTTTAATGTTTAAGTCTTCCATAAATATATCCTCAAAAATTCTGTTTACTTTTTGTTTTTTATCTTTGTCGGCAAAGTCGGGCTTTGGCCGTCATTCGCCATATTTAAGCCGTGCATTTTTTAGCGCCTCCGGCAGGCCGATGTCGATTATATCGCCCCGCGCAGCATATGAGTAAACGGGCATCCGCTTGCAGAGCCAAGGGGGGAAGCTGCCGGGGGAATCCTTTGGGTTTCCCTCAAGCAGATATTCGTCAAGCAATAAAAGAGCCTCTTTGGGGTAGGCATAAAGGGCGTAAACCCCGTGGGATCCCTTGGGGAGCGCGGGCTTTTCCTCTATTTGCAGCACTTCGCCTTCGGGGCCGATCAAGGCCACAGCCACCCTTTTAAGCTCGTGCAAATCCTGGGATTCCTTTACCAGCAAAAGGGGCTTTCTGTCGATTTCGAAGAAGCGTTGAACAAAAGGAAAGAGCTCAAAGTCGAACATGTTATCCGCAGCGCAGACCAAAACATCCCTTGAAATGCCGCAGCGCTTAACTGCGAATTGAAGGTCGCATAAAGCGCCCAGCCTTTCCTCTGAGCTCTGGGTCATGTCATCCAAAAGGATGATGCTCCCTTTGCTTTCTTCGTCCTGGGAAACCAGCCATTCCTCGAACAACTTTATATATCGGTGGTTTGAAACTATAATTATTTCGTCAATGCAGCTTATGCGCAAAAGCTTTTCAGTCAGACGGGTCAAAACAGGCTTGCCGCCCACCTGAAGAAGCGCCTTGGGCACATGCTTTGTGATCTCTCCCAACCTTTGCGAATAGCCCGCCGCAAGGATGATTGCCTTCATCTGAGCACCTCCTGTGCAAGCTCGCCTTAAGTATAACACAACATGGCCTTAAAAATCAAAAAGTCGGCGGGTCTGTACTAAAATTAGCGAAGGCTTTTTGGGGGATAATCTTTTTCGGGGTTCCTCATATCATTATACCAAGGAGCGTTGATATAATGAAATTTAGTGAGCTTAAACAAAAAGAGGTTGTGAATGTGCTGGACGGTCGAAGGCTTGGCACCACCATAGACATCGAATTCAGCCAGATGGACGGCCTGATAACGGCGATTGTCGTCCCCGGGCCATTCAGCTTCATGAACCTGATAAAAGGAAACTGCGAAGGATATGTAATTCCGATGAAGAAAATCTGCAAAATCGGCGATGACGTGGTTTTGGTGGAGCTGGACGCGTCCTTTTTCAGGACCGATTGCTGACCGATTGCTGAAAAAAGCCGACGGCGGGGCATAATTGTTGATATTTGCCGATTGATGGTTTATAATAATGGTAAATAATCATGGCGGCCTTTGATTGCGCCGCAAAAGAGGTTTATATATGCGCTGCTATTTTTGCTCGGCTCCCGACAGCAAGGTGATCGATTCAAGGCCGACGGTTGACGGACAGGCCATAAGGCGCAGGCGCGAATGCCTAAGCTGCGCAAGGCGTTTTACAACCTATGAAAAGGTGGAGACAGTGCCCTTGGTTGTGGTGAAAAGGGACGGCAGCCGTGAGCCTTTCGATGCGGAAAAGATAAAGCTGAGTGTCATGAAGGCCATAGACAAGCGCAGGGTCTCCATGTCCTCGGTGAACAAGCTGGCGGAAGAAATTGAACAGAGCTTCCAAAACACGCTGGAGCAGGAGATCCCCACATCAAAAGTGGGCGAATTGGTCATGCGCAAGCTCAAGGAACTGGACGATGTCGCCTATGTTCGCTTTGCTTCCGTTTACCGCAGCTTTGAGGATATAGACACCTTCAAGCGCCAACTTGAGGAGCTTTTGCAGGAGCGCGAGATGGATGACTCTCAGGGGGATAGCGGCGAATCCGAATGACATAATATCCTTAGCAACATCCATATAATGAAATATTTACTGAAGGTCTCTCGTTTACAGTTTAGCAGGCGTAACGGAGACCTTTGTTTAATTCTATGATGAAAGCTTGTGACCAAAGACGGGAAAAAGGGAGAAAAGGAAGAGAAAGATGAAGATTATCAGCAGACTCATTGGAGGGATAGAAACAGCCGCAGGCCTGCTGGCGTGGGCATATATCGCCCTGTGGCTGGCCGGGAATATCCACTGGTCGGCGGATATAGCTTTTGCGGCAATGGGCGCGATGGGGCTGTTTTTTATAATAGACGGGATATCGCGGCTTGCAAGAGGGAAATCTATTCTATGGACAAAAAGCAAAGGGGTAAACGGCATTGTGCAGGGCATGTTTTTGGCGGTTGTATGCCTGATGCTGTTCGTCCAGGGGGCAATTTTACAGCAGGGAAGCGAAAGCGCTGGCGAGGAAACGGATTATGCGGTTATATTCGGCGCGAAGGTCTACGGCAAGTCTCCCTCCGCCGTGCTATCGGGCCGCATCGACCTGGCCGCAGAATATCTCCATGAAAACCCCGAAGCCATAGCCATCGCCTGCGGGGGATACGGAGCGGGCAATTCCCATAGCGAGGCCCAGGTGATACTCCAAGGCCTTTTGGTAAGGGGGATAGACGAAGACAGGATAATCTTGGAGGATAAATCCTTAAACAGCAGAGAAAACGTGCAAAACGCCCTGGAGATAATCAGCTCCCGGGGCGGGGGCAGTGTTACGGTTATAACCAGCGACTACCATGTCTACCGCTGTGTGCGCCTCTTTAAGGCCGCCGGCATGGCTGCTTACGGCCTTGGCAGCGACATCGCCCTGCCGCTGCGCCCCATAGCCCATTTCAGGGAGATGCTCTCGGTGCTGAGGGATTACGCCCTTGATGCCGCAAAGATGCTGGTATAAGCCGCCCTGTCTATGCGAACGGCTTTAAAGGCAAATCTTATGGATAATATGTAAAACATGGATAATAATGATGATAAAAAGGATAATATAAATATGTTCACAGATTTTTAAGCGGAACCGTCTGGAAATCACCGCCATAAAATGCTATAATATGCCATAAAACTACAGGCGCGCCGAATTTGCGCGCGCTTGAAGCTTGGGGATGCGCGAAATGTGGCGAAAATTCTGGCGTATGCTTTGGCGTAAACTGAAAAGAAAGCTGCGTTTAAACAAGGAAACCGCTATATCCTTGGTTGCGGTTGTGGCGGTGTTTGGGGTTTGCGCACTGTTTTATGGCCTCAGCTCCCGCTTAAGGCAGGCTGATAACCGGCTGACCGCTTTGCAGCTCATGGAAAGGGAGATCGCCCCGCAGTCAGCTGAATACACGCCCTCGCCCGCCATAGACGATTTTTCAAAGCGCCCGAAGATAAACATAAACAGTGCCAGCGCCGAGGAACTGGCGATATTGCCGGGGATAGGCAGCGGGCTTGCGCAAAACATAATCGACTACCGTGATGCCAGGGGCGGGTTTGAAAGCATAGAGGAGCTGATGAACGTCAGCGGAATAGGCCAGGTGAAGTTCAGCAATATTATGGATGGGATCACCGTTGATTGATATCTGGAAACTTACATGATTGTTTGAAGGTGTTCATTTGCTGCGCATAGTTAAAGAAACGATAATAAAACACGATATGCCAGGGCCCGGACGGAAGATGGCCGTGGCGCTGTCCGGCGGGGTCGATTCCGTTGTGCTGCTGCATCTGCTGAAAGAACTGGGCTACGGCGTTTTCGCGCTGCATTTTGAACATGGCATCAGGGGTGAAAGCTCTTTGAAAGACATGGATTTCGTCAGCGCTCTTTGCGCAAAAGAGGGCATTGCATGTGAAATTGGCAGGGGGAATGTTCCCGATTTTGCCAGAGCAAAGGGTGTTTCGCTGGAGGTGGCGGCCAGAGAACTGCGCTACGCCTTTTTGGAAAGCGCCATGGAGAAAAACGGCCTTGATGTCTGCGCAACAGCCCACCACCTGGACGATCAGGCCGAGACTATAATCATGCGCCTTGCCCGCGGCGCGTCTGACGGCCTGGCCGGCATACCCTATGTGAACGGCCCCTTCGTCCGGCCGCTGAGGGATGTGCCAAAGCGGATGATCGTGGAATACGCGAAAAAAAACGGCCTTTCTTATGTGGAAGATGAAACCAACGCCGACACGGACATCGAAAGAAACCTGGTGCGCAATCTGGTTTTGCCGAAGCTCTGCGAGATAAACCCTGCAGCGGCGGAGAATATCGCAAGATCGATGTCCATTGCGGCCGATGCATTGGAATATGTAAACGAAGCCGCACAAAAAGCTTTGAGCCAAATGAAGGGCGGGCTGGATACCGCTGTTTTAAAAGCCCTGCCGGAAGCCGTTCAAAGAAGCGCCGTCGCTCTTTTTTTGGAAAAAGCGGGCGCAGGCGAGTTTTCCCACAGGAATGTCGCCGCTGTGCTGGCCCTTGACAGAACCGGGATGCGGGCGGACATAAAGGGACTGAGCCTTATAAATGAAGGCGGCATTATCCGGGAAATGGAGAAGCGGGGCGCAAAGTTCTGCGTTGAAATGGGCGCTTTGCCGGAAAACAGGGGAGAGGCTCTTCGGATAAATTTTCCCGCAGGGCTGATGACGGTTGAGTTGGTTGATTTTCCTGTCGATGCGAAAACCCCACCCAATATGCAGTTTTTTGACATGGACAAGCTGGCCGGCTTCCCCGGCCTTTGCATTCGCAGCCGTAAAGACGGGGACAGGATATCGCCAATAGGCAGCGGCGGGAAGAAGCTTAAAGAGCTTTTTATCGACCGCAAGATTTCTTCCGACAGGCGGGATAAAATTCCTCTGGTAGCCTCGGGCGGCGAGATACTTTGGGCGGCAGGGGAGGCGGCCTCATCGAAAATCGCTCTGGATGAGAGCACAAAGCGTGTTCTGCTTTTTAAATATATTGAAACCAGGCAAAGATAAAGAAACAAAAGAAAAGTTTGGAGGAACTTATGAATCCGATTAGGCGAGACATAAAAAAGGTGCTTATATCTTCTCAGGATATTCAGGCCAAAGTGCGAGAGCTTGCAGCGATCATAACCGAGGACTACAGGGATAAAGATCTGGTTATGATATGCGTGCTAAAGGGCGCGGTTGTGTTTTTTTCCGATCTGTTCAAGTATATTGAGCTGCCCGTAAGCTGCGATTTCATCTCCATATCCAGCTATGGCTCGTCCACCCGTTCATCGGGCGAGGTGCGGCTGCTGAAGGACGTGGACAACTCGGTGGAGGGCAAGGATGTTCTCATCGTGGAAGACATCGTAGACACCGGCCTTACCCTTAAATATCTAAAGGAGATTTTCCGTGCGCGCAGCGCAAACTCGGTTAAGGCCTGCACTCTTTTGGACAAACCTTCTCGCCGCACCGTGGATCTTAAGCCCGATTACTTAGGCTTCCAAATTCCCGATGAGTTCGTGGTGGGCTATGGCCTTGACTATGCGGAAAAATTTCGTAACCTGCCTGACGTCTGCGTACTTAGCGAGGATGTCTACACTTCATAGCAAGCAGAATAAGCGGTGATGGGCAATCCATAAAGAATGCGTGCAAGAAAGAAGCCATGAAAACGCGAAAAAAGGCCTTGCGGCAGTGAAATGTTTGCATCCGGCCCCCCGCCGTGTTATAATAACGAAAATAATTGTGTCTTTTCAGGAGGCTATGTAATCTTTTGAAAAAGTTTTTTAGAGGCCCGGGCATCTTTGTGATATTGCTGCTAAGCGTCATACTTTTGTCAACGCTTGTGCAGCCGGCCCCCAGGTATGATGACTTAAAATACGACGAATTTTTAGCTCTTGTCGAGCAGGATAAGATAAAAGAACTGAACATAACTGAATATGTTGCTGTAGGGCTTTATGAGGACAGCCTCATATCCGAGTCCCAGTTCCCCCAAAGATATGACTTCAGGGTGGATATAATAAACAACATAATGGTTCTTCACGAGGACCTTCGCGCCATAACCGCCAGGCTGGATGGCGTGAGCCCAGACACCGTTTCTTCTCATGATTACCACTTCGTGCTTTCAAACAGCCCGCTGCCGACGACCCCCTGGTGGGTGACGCCCCTTTCGCTCTTGCTTCCCGTGGCGCTTATGGCCGGCGTGTGGATTTTGTTCATGCGCTCACAGCAGGGGGGCAACAACAAGGTGATGTCCTTCGGCAAGAGCAAGGCAAGGGTGCAAAGCGATGGGCAGCATAAGGTGACCTTCGACATGGTTGCAGGTGCGGATGAAGAAAAGGAAGAGCTCCAGGAAATCGTGGATTTCCTTAAAAACCCGAAGAAATATATCGAGCTTGGCGCCAGAATTCCAAAGGGCGTTTTGCTGGTAGGCTCCCCCGGAACAGGCAAAACCTACCTGGCAAAGGCAGTCGCCGGCGAGGCTGGAGTGCCCTTTTTCTCAATCAGCGGCTCCGACTTCGTTGAGATGTTCGTGGGCGTGGGCGCCAGCCGCGTAAGAGATCTTTTTGAGCAGGCGAAGAAAAATGCGCCCGCCATCGTTTTCATAGACGAAATCGACGCAGTGGGCCGCCAGCGTGGGGCTGGCCTTGGCGGAGGCCATGACGAGCGCGAGCAGACACTTAACCAGCTCTTGGTTGAAATGGACGGCTTTGCCGTGAACGAGGGCGTTATTATAATCGCCGCCACCAACCGCCCCGACATTTTGGACCCGGCTCTGCTTAGGCCCGGCCGCTTCGACAGGCAGATACCCGTTCACCTCCCCGACATAAGGGGCAGGGAGGCGGTTTTGCAGGTCCATTCAAAGGGCAAGCCCCTGGCCGATGAGGTCGACCTTCACAGAGTCGCCCAGCGCACCCCCTATTTCACCCCTGCCGACCTTGAAAACATAATGAATGAAGCGGCAATACTCAGCGCCAGGCGCAACAAACAGAAGATAGGCATGCTTGAAATTGAGGACAGCATCACCCGCGTTATGATCGGCCCGGAAAAAAAGAGCAGGGTTGTAAGCGAAAAAGACAAGAGGATGGTGGCCTATCATGAGGGCGGCCATGCTGTCGTGGCCTATTTCCTGCCCAGGAGCGACAGAGTTCATGAGGTTTCAATAATCCCAAGAGGAAGGGCCGGCGGCTACACGATGTCCCTGCCGGCGGGAGACATGGACTATAACTCAAGAGAAAAGATGCGAGAGGGCATAGCCATCAGCATGGGCGGCAGGGTTGCAGAAGTGCTGAAAATAGGCGATATGACCACGGGAGCATCGGGAGACATTCAAAGCGCCACCCAAACCGCTAGAAGCATGGTCACGAAATATGGCATGAGCGACGAGATCGGCATGGTCTTCCTGGGCGGCGATCAGGAGGTTTTCCTCGGCCGCGAGTTCGGCCACACTCAGAATTATTCCGAGGTTATGGCCGCAAAGATAGATCAGGAGATAAAGAAGATCCTGGACGAGGCATATAACACAGCAAAAAGAATTCTCACCGAGCATTCACAGAAGCTGGATGATCTGGCCAATGCACTGCTGGAGCGCGAGAAGATCAACACCAAGGAGCTGGAGGAGATAATGGGCGTGCCACCCCTCAACAAGGAGGAATGGGACCGCACTCCGGATCTGGGAGTAGGCAGAGCCGCGGAAGTTCCTGCAGTTTGAAACTGAGCATAGGTAAATATCAGTAAAACACATAGCTCTGCTCCTTGCCCGCAAAAGTGGCTGCAACAGCGAAAAATCCGTTATACTTTTGCAGCGCCGAGGGGTGGAGCTTCCGAATATAAAAGAACTCGTCTTTGTTTTGTATATGTATTTGTTTACATGTGCAGGTTATGTAATGGAGTGGTGGCAAATATGGTAGATCTGCACCTGCATTCAACCGCCTCCGACGGGCATCACAGCCCGGGAGATCTGATGCGCATGGCCAAAGGGCTGGGAATAAAAACCGTGGCTCTCACCGACCATGATACGATGTATGGCATCGCAGAGGCCCGCGACGAGGCAAAGACCCAGGGGTTGCGATTCATCCCGGGGGTGGAGATCAGCGCCGGCGGCTGCCCGGAAACCCATATTCTGGGCTACGGCATGGACATGGACAGCCCGAGGCTCAAGGAACTTTTTGAGCAAATGCGAAGGGCCAGGCGCAAAAGAGCCATGGCTTTTGTGGGAAATTTGAACGAAATCGGCATTCCGATAAGCTATGAGAGGGTGCTGGACGGCGCCAGCGATGAAAAGGCCATCGGCCGGCCCCATATTGGCAAAGCCCTTGTGGATATGGGCTTTGCTCATGATTTGAACGACGCCTTTGGAAAATATCTGATCAAGAGCGCAAAAACCTATGCGCCAAGGGAAAAGGTGCCGATAAAGCAGGCCATAGAAACAATAAATAAGGCGAAGGGCGTGGCTGTATTGGCTCATCCGGCCTTGCTGCGCTATGATGCAAGGACATTGGAAAACGCGGTCATATACATGAAGGCCATCGGCATTTCGGGAATAGAGTGCTACCACCCGACCCACAGCCGGGATGATGTGCGCTTTTACCGATCCCTTGCGGACAGGATGGGGCTGATGATCACCGGCGGCAGCGATTTTCACGGCGGCGTGCCCAACGCCAGCAGGCCTGCGCCATGCCCGGGGGACGGCGTTGCCGAGTTTTACGATGCCGACGAGAGGGCGGATATGCTGATCGCCGAAATAAAGGCGCGTAATTCAAGCTGATCGCGCATACAATAATTATGGATGATAAAGTAGCACTTAAGGGCAGGCAGGCATATGACTGAAAGAAGCAGATCCTTTGTAGGCGGCGCGGCTGTTTTGGCTGTGGCCGGCGTTTTGGGGAAAATTGTGGCGGCGTTCTACCGGGTGTGGCTGAACGCATTGATAGGTCCGGAGGGTCTGGGGATATACCAGATACCCTCTAATTTTTATGCATTTTTGCTGGTGGTATCAACCGCGGGAATTCCAACGGCCATATCAAAGCTGGTGAGCGAAAACCTCGCCAGGGGCGATGAAAGGGGCGCAAAGGAGACATTCATCGCGGCAAGGCGGGTGCTTTTGCTGACTGGCGCCCTTGCCACGGTGCTGATGGCCCTTTTGGCAAAGCCCATGGCGAACGCAGTAGGGCAGCCGTCGGCATATATGGGCTTTTTTGCCCTTTCACCGGCGCTGCTGGTGGTGTGCATGCTCAGCGCCTACAGGGGCTATTTTCAGGGCTGGCAGAGGATGACGCCGTCGGCCATCTCCCAGATTATCGAGCAGATCGGAAGGCTGGTTTTCGGCTTCGGCCTTGCGGTTCTCTGGTTTCCAAGGGGAGCGGCCTGGGGCGCGGCGGGGGCTGTGCTTGGCGTCACTTTAAGCGAAGTGGCGGCGCTTGCTTTTATTTCGGGCAGCTATTCAGCCCACAAAAGGCGCCATGACATACGCATAGGCAGCATAGATTTCAAGCCCATCGCAAGGCGGATATTCGCCATAGCAGTGCCGGTGACAATAGGTGCGTCCATAATGCCCCTGGTGGGCCTTGCGGACACCATGACGGTCATCAACAGGCTGACTGCGGCGGGCTTTGACCCCGACCACGCCACTGCCACCTTCGGAATATTCAACGGCATGGTCCAGTCAATAATCAACATGCCGTCAGTCATAACGCTGGCCCTTTCAATCAGCCTTGTGCCAGCCATCAGCCAGGCGATTGCAATGAAGGATAAGGGCCATGCCACAGCCACGGCAAAGACCGGGGTCAAGCTGGCGGCTCTCATCGGCTTTCCCTGTTCCTTCGGCATTTTCCTGCTGGCAGAGCCGATCATGGGGTTGCTGGGCGTGGGCTATACAACCCAGGAGATGGCCCTTTCCTCTAAGCTTTTGGGCGTCATGGCCTTTTCGGTCATGTTTTTGTCCATTAACCAGACAACAACCGGCATACTGCAGGGCTATGGAAGGCCGATGCTGCCGGTGATTTCCCTTGGTACGGGGGCGGCGCTGAAACTGATATTAAACTACACACTCATCGCCGTGCCGGAAATAAACATTATGGGGGCTGTCATAGGCTCCGTTTCATGTTATGCGGTGGCCTGCGTGCTGAACGTTTTAAGCGTCGTAAAAGTCAGCGGAATGAAGCTGGAGTTTGGTAAGACGATAATGCTGCCGTTGATATCCGCTCTAGGCATGGCGGCGGCTGTCTGGCTTGTGAAGGAGTTCGCCGGACAGTTCCTGGGCAAAACCACCACATTGGCCCTCAGCGTCACGGCGGGCGTTTTCATCTACGGCGCTTTAGCGCTTCTGACAAAAGCGATCACAAGGCGCGAACTCTTGCTTATTCCCGGCGGGAAATATGCCGTGCGGCTGCTTACGAAGCTTGGGATATATAAAGATTGATTCAGGGGGAACAATGAAAGTAATAATCGCCGCCTTGGGCGAGGGGGGAATCGACGGCGTTTCCCTGGGCGCCTACAGGCAAATAAAGGAAAACTACACAATTTTCAGGACGGAAATGAATGAGGCCGCTTCCGATCTTCTGGGCGAGGGCGTGCGCGGCGAAACCTTGGACAGCCTGTATGAAAGCGCGGAGGATTTCGAGAGCCTTTGCGGGGAAATCGCAGCGGCTGTTCTGGGCGCTGCCAGGGAGAGGGGAAGCGTCGTATATGCCGTTCCCGGCGGCGCGGGCATCGGCGATGCTACTGTGGCGGCAGTCATAGCCCTTTGCCGGCAGGAGGGCGCCCAGGTTTCATTCGCCTGCGGGACAAGCCCCCTTGAAATGGCAGCCCTTGAGGCGGGTGGCCTTGAAAGCGCAGTCATATGCAGCGGCTATTCCCTTTTGGAAAGCGACATCAACACAAAGCTTGCGCTTATAGTGACCGAGCTGGACGGCGAGCTTCTTGCCGGAGATGTAAAGCTTAAGCTGATGGATTATTATCATGATGAAACCCCCATAATATTCATGGATGGGGAAATCAGCAGGAAGATCCCGCTAAGGGAGTTGGATAGGCAAAAAAGATACTCTTATACCTGTAAAATCGTCATAAATCCTATTGACTTTACAGCGCTTTCGCGCTATGATTTTATTCGTTTGCTTGACCTTGTGGCAATCCTCAGAGGTCAGGGAGACGACAGGTTTGATCCCTGCCCATGGGACATGGAGCAGACCCACGAAAGCCTTCGCGCAGACATCATCGAGGAGGCCTATGAGTTTGCCGACGCCATCGATTCCGGCGACCCGGACAAGATGGCCGACGAGCTGGGCGACGTGCTTCTGCAGGTGGCCATGCACTCCCAAATAGCGGGTGAATACGGCGAGTTTAACGCCATGGACGTCACGACCGGCATCTGCAAAAAGATGATATCGCGCCACAGGCATATTTTCGGCGCTGAAAAGGCAAAGGATGCCGCCTCAGTGCTGGCTCTATGGGATGATATAAAAAAAGAGGAGAAGCATATTGCGACGGTTGCCGAAGCCATGAGGGATGTGCCACGCTCCTTCCCGGCGCTTATGCGTGCGGCCAAGGTTTTGAAGCGTGCGGCAAATGCGGGCTTCGACTGGCCTGATATCGGCTCCTGCATGGCAAAAGTTTCAGAGGAAATGGGCGAAATCAAGGCGGAAATCGCCTCGGGGGACAGCAAAAAGCTTTTCGAGGAAGTGGGGGACATGCTTCTTGCCGCTGCGAAGATTCCAAGAGTGCTGGGCATCGACGGCGAACTTGCCCTTTCAAGAGCTGTGGATAAATTCATCAAAAGGTTCGATGCAATGGAAAGAGCGGTCGCAGAATCGGGCAGAGAGATAAGAGACATTGGCCTTCAAGAGCTTGAGGCAATATGGGCTGGAGAAAAGCGCAGATAGCGCAAAAATGAACTTGCAAAAATAGCGAAAAACAGGTATAATCAAACAGGCCGATAGTTAATACTAATGAGGCAAGACATCTGCTGTAATCAGGGCGAAAGCCATGGATATCTTAAGGAGGTAACTTATGAACAAGAATGAATTGGTTTCAATCATTGCTGAAAAGTGTGATATGACCAAAAAGGATACCGAAAAGGTAATAAATACTATGACTGAGACTATCTGCGAGGCTTTGAAGGCCGGCGAGAGAGTGCAGATCGTGGGATTCGGCTCCTTTGAGGTGAAAGAGCGCGCAGCTCACAAGGGCCATAACCCCATCACCAAGGAAGAGATGATGATCCCCGCAACCAAGAGCCCCTTCTTCAAGGCTGGCAAGATTCTCAAAGACAGCGTCAGGGGATCATAACAGCATAAAACCCATTGCGCCTGCGGGCGCTTTTTTTAAACGAGGAGGCGGAAAGATGAGGTTGGATAAATATCTTAAGGTTTCAAGGATAATAAAGCGCAGAACTGTAGCCAACGAAGTCTGCGATGCCGGCAGGGTCAGCGTGGGCGGCAAGGTGGTGAAGGCCTCCTACGATGTGAAGGTGGACGATGTGATAGAGATCAGGTTCGGGGAAAAGACGGCCCGCTATCAGGTGCTTGAGGTCAAAGAAAACGTGCGCAAGGACGACGCGGCGATGATGTACCGCGCCCTGGGTTAGGCATGTCTGGGGAAGTTTGGGCGGTCATCGCTGCGGCCGGCAACGGGGAGAGGATGGGAGGCGGGAAGAACAAGCTGCTTTTCGATCTTTGCGGTCTGCCGGTGATCGTGAGGGCGCTAATGGCCTTTGAAAGGGCTGCGAGTGTGGACAAAATCGCCATAAGCTGCGCCGAAAGGGACGAAAAAGAGCTGAAAGCTATCGTCGAAAAGCATGGCATTGGCAAGGTTGCTCTTTTTGTGAGGGGGGGAGATAGCCGCCAAATCTCGGTGTTTAACGCTCTAAGAGCAATAAAGAAGTCGGGAAGCTCAGCCGAACTTGCGCTTATCCACGACGGCGCAAGGCCTTTCGTAAGCACATCTGACATAAACCGCTGCGCTGATACGGCCCGCATAAGGGGTGCCTGCGTTCTGGGCAGGAAGATCACCGACACTGTGAAGGAAGTATCCGATAATGAAAGAGATGAAATAGCAAAAACCCATGATAGGGAAAGGCTTTTCGCTGCCCAAACGCCCCAGGCTTTCTTGTTCGATGATATTTATAATTACCATCAAAGAGCGGAGAAGGAGGGCTTTTTTGCCACGGACGATGCCGCGCTGGCCGAAAGGTATGGCGAAGCGGTTTTGCTTTTGCAGGCGGAAAACAGCAATATGAAGCTAACCACAAGGGAGGATTATTTGCTGGCGCAGGCGATGCTGATCAATGAGACCGGGCCGGCAAGAACCGGCGTGGGCTACGATATCCACAAGCTGGCGGAGGGAAGGCCCCTTATTCTCTGTGGAGTGAAAATACCCCACGAAAAGGGTCTTTTGGGCCATAGCGATGCGGATGTGGCGGTCCATGCGCTGATTGACGCTATATTGGGCGCGGCGGCCCTGGGCGATATCGGCCAGCACTTCCCTGACAGCGACGCCGCCTACAAGGGCATTTCATCCATTCTTCTGCTGAAAAAAACGATGGAGATCATCAAAAGTGAAAGCTTTAAGCTGATCAACTGCGATCTTACAATCACCTGCCAGCGGCCGAAGCTGCTGCCCCACAAAGATGCGATGCGCGGCTCTTTGGCCAAGGCAATGGCCTGCGATATTTCGATGGTCTCAGTGAAGGCGAAGACCACCGAGGGGCTGGGCTTCGAGGGCCGCGAGGAGGGTATCTCCTGTTATGCCATAGCTACCCTGGCGGAAAAAGGCAAAGACGGGGGAGAATAGAGGGGAGTGAGCGATGAACATACAGATTTTTGGCAGGCAAAAGTGCTTCGACACTAAGAAGGCTGAGCGCTACTTTAAAGAGCGGCGGATAAAATATCAGATGGTGGATATCGGCAAATACGGCATGAGCAAGGGCGAACTAAACAGCGTTATTGCTGCCCTGGGCCTTAAGAATATAATCGACGAAAATGCAAAGGGGTACAAGGAGAGCATGGTTGCTTACACAAGCGATCCCCAGATCAAAGCGGAAAGGCTGCTGGAAAGCCAGCAGTTCATAAAAACCCCCATAGTTCGCAATGGCCGCAAGGCTACCCTGGGCCATTGCCCCGATGTCTGGAAGACTTGGGAGCAGTAGGTTTCTTCTTCGAGGGCTCTGCCAAACGGGGGGATTCGGGGGGTCTTCGAGGGCTCTGCCCTCGAGCTCCCGCCAGAGGGTAGACCTTTTAGAATCTTTTTTCTGTGGCTCCTCTACACACTGCAAGTTTTTATATCATGATAAAGGGTCAAGGGAGAATCCCTTGCGGGGCGCGGGGCGGAGCCCCGCATCGTTCCCTCTCCATTCTCATATCTTATTTCTTTCTATAGGCT
Organism: Christensenellales bacterium; assembly: GCA_050942895.1. Classification (GTDB taxonomy): domain Bacteria; phylum Bacillota; class Clostridia; order Christensenellales; family UBA1750; genus JBNRMR01. The sequence goes on along the minus strand of JBMNOE010000002.1, from coordinate 46,777 downwards.
GAAGGCGTGATATTCAGAGCGGATTTAAATATTTTGCAGAAATACATGGTGGAATTATAGCCGCAATCAAGGGCAATTTCAGTCACGGTTTTATTTGTACCCTGCAAAAGGTGGCATGCAAGCTGTATTTTCAGATTGTTGATGTATTCAATCATCGTGTAGCCCGTCAGCTTCTTAAATGTGCGGCAAAGATGGCTGGAACTGATGAAAAAAGCGTCCGCCACACTGCCTATGCTGTTTATCAGCAAAAAATTTTCGTTCACATAAGCCACTATAGGCGATATGGAGCTGTGCTGATACATGCTTTCCGGCCCGCCGGCGCAGCCCGAACTCCTGGCATTTTTAAATAAAATCATCAGCAGGTGGGACAGCTTGGCGAAGATCAGGTTTTCCGGATCGTTTGAATCCTCACACATGAGTTCGCGCACCAGCGACGAAACGGCGGCATAATCAGCTTCCGACAGGGACAGGTGCTTCCTGCCGAACAGAGCGGATATTCTTTGGCAAAGCTCGAATGAATAGTGTTTTTTCAGGAAGTTATGGGTAAAATAAACCACAGTGCGGGTGTGTGCGGAACTGCCGATGGACTGGTGAAGCAGGTTCGGCTTTAGCAGCAGAACATCCCGCGGCTTAAGATCGTAATAGGAGCTGCTGACCACGCTGCCCCTCAGCCCGCTATCCTGAATGTAGATTTCATAGTAATTATGAAAATGCATCTGGGGCATTTCAGGGGTGTTGCGGCAAACTTCAACTTCGAACTCGCTTTTGATGGTATTGTTGCAGGAATTCAAGGCAGCCCCTCCTTATATCAAAATTGTACAATAACAGAACATATTAAGCAATATATTATAATACAACAGCACCGGAAATATATATTATATAAGGCGCGAAACGAGGCGCGAAAAATTGCCGGGAGAGATGAACGATTGTTTCCCCGGACAAAAAAACATTGCAGGGATGGTAATACTGATGAAGATGACATTTAGATGGTTTGGCAAGGACAGCGACCCGGTAAAGCTTAACTACATAAAGCAAATTCCCGGCGTTTCGGGGATAATGGGCTTTTTAGACTACAAGCAGGCCGGCGAAGTATGGACCGAGGACGAAATAAAGGCCTTTGTCGAATGTGTGCATGAGGCGGGCCTTGAGTGCAAGGTTATCGAGAGCGTGAACGTCCATGAGGATATAAAGATGGGCCTTGATACACGCGATAAATACATCGACGCCTACAAGCAGACCATACGCAATTTAGCCAAACACGGCGCTAAGATAATAATATATAATTTTATGCCGGTTTTTGACTGGCTGCGCACAGACCTGGCCCGTGAAATCCCCGAGGATGGCTCCAACAGCCTCTTTTACGATGAGGCGCAGATCGGCGAGATGGGCCCTTTGGATATAGTGAGAAGCACCATTAAAAACTCCCAGGGCTTCTCTCTGCCCGGATGGGAACCGGAGCGCTTGTCTGAGCTGGAAAAAACCCTTGAGCATTATCAACACATGACTCAGGACGATCTTCGCAGAAACATGAAATATTTTCTGGACGCAATAACGCCCGTCTGCGAGGAATGCGGCGTCACGATGGCCTGCCACCCGGATGATCCCGCATGGCCTGTGTTCGGCCTGCCCAGAATCGCCCATAGCAAGGAAAATTTTGCTGAAATAATCGCCTTGAACGACTCTAAGGCCAACTCTATCTGCCTTTGCACCGGCTCCTTGGGCTCAAACCCGGATAACGACATCCCCGCCATCATACGCCACTTCGGCGGCATGGGAAGAATCGCCTGCCTGCATGTCAGGAATGTAAAATACCTTGGCTACCGCCGCTTCAGGGAGTCCAGCCATCTATCCAGCGACGGAGACCTTGATATGTTTGCGATAATGAAAGCGATCCACGACGCCTGCCCGGACGTATATATTCGCCCTGACCATGGCCGCATGATCTGGGATGAGACGGGCCGTCCCGGCTATGGCCTTTACGACCGGGCGCTGGGCATCGCCTACCTGAACGGACTGTGGGAGGCCATCTGCAAGACGCCGAAATAAAAGGCGCAAAAAGCCGCATGGAAAAGTGCATAGAGCCAGTTTGGGCAGCGTAAAGGCTGTGTTTGACGGCGGCGACGTGGTTGAATGTCACCACTCTGATATTTTGCTGCCCATGATTTAGCAGACAAAACAAGAAGCGGAGAAAATGGGTGTGCGGATAATATTACCTTAGCGGATGGAAAGCTGGAGGATTTAGCTGCCTTCGCGGACAATGAATTCGATATGGTTTATCGATTGAAGCCCCCATTTCCTACAGTTATCCCACCAATCCGCATAGCGAAGAAAAGGTAATATGCAGCGTTACAAGCAATATGGGGTGAATGCCATACTTATTAAATCCGGCGCAAAAGCGCGGACGCCTTTGTGAGGTGTACGCTCAAAGCGGCTTAAAAGGAGTTTTATCCTATAAGCCGGATATGGTTCAAGTCAGATAAACCGCCAATCGCATATTATGGAAGGGCTGAATTCAATGTAATCAACACAAGAGCAAGGGAAGGCGCAGCGGCCGCACACATACGCATTCATGTCTGCGCCAGGAGTTTCTGGACTTTTGCTATGAATACGGCAGCAATATTGTGTGCGCCGGTATGGGGAAGGATAATGTGATGGCCTGCGCTGATATCTGAACGGGCCCAATATAAAAGGAGCCGAATCAAAACCGGCTTCTTTTTATTTTTCTCTTTTCCGTTTATAATGGTTATAAATATTGTGGAGGGCTAAAAAGCAACAATGAACGAAAAAAGGATATATTCAAAAAACGCCGACTATCAACGCCTTGTAGTCCTTAAGACAAACCGCTATAAGCGCCACAGGCACGGCCAGTTCTTCGTGGAGGGCGTGCGCAACATCAACAGCGCCATCGAAAACGGCTGGGAAATCGCCTCGCTGGTCTACAGCTTTGAAAGAAGGCTTTCAGGCTGGGCGCAAGGCGTAATCAGCGCCACTAAAACAGACATAAACTACCCGCTGACCGATGCGCTTATGGCGGACTTAAGCGGCAAGGAGGATGCCTCCGAGCTGATCGCAGCGGTGAAGATACGCGACGATTCCCCGGGGAGGATAAGGCTGCAAGAAATCCCTCTGCTGGCCCTGTTCGATCGCCCCTCCAACCACGGCAACCTGGGCACAATTATCCGCTCCTGCGATTTCCTTGGGGTAAACGGGCTGATACTCACCGGCCACAGCGCCGATCTCTATGACCCGGAGGTAATTGCCGCATCCATGGGCTCGTTTTTTAAGCTGCCGGTGGTAAGAATCGCCGAAGGAAAGATGCTGATGGAATATATCAGCGGGCTGAAAGATGTTTATAAGGGTTTTCAGGTGGTGGGAACAACTGCCCATCAGGCAATCAGCCTTTTTAAGGCGGATTTTAAAAAGCCCACCATGTTCCTTATCGGAAACGAAACGGAAGGCCTTTCAAGGGCATATAAAGAAATGTGCGATTTCATGGTCACAATCCCCATGGCGGAAAGCTCCTGCGCAACCTCCCTTAATGTGGGCTGCGCGGCTACTGTGCTCTTCGCAGAGGCAGCAAGGCAGAGGGAAGCAGATCTATGAGCGGAAGAGAAGATCCTTGTCCCTGCGCCCCGGTGCGGTTATCGCCTGGTAAAGCTCGTCCTGTATAACCACAAAGCGCTCCATCATATTGGGATCGAAGGCGCCGCACTCGCCGTTTAGGATCATCCTGACAGCCTCCTCGTGGGGGATGGCGTCCTTGTAGACCCGCTTGCTGGTAAGGGCGTCATATGTGTCCGCAAGGGCGGTGGCATGCGCCCACACGGATATCTCATCGCCCTTTAAGCCATCGGGATAGCCGCCCCCGTCCCAGCGTTCATGGTGATGGCGGCAGATGTCGTAGCAATAGGCGTAATAGTCTTTATCCTCAATGTTTTCAATGGCGCTCAGCATCTCGCAGCCACGGGTGGTGTGGGTTTTCATTATCTCAAATTCCTCGGGCGTGAGCTTACCGGGCTTTAGCAGTATATTGTCCGGTATGGCAATCTTGCCTATATCGTGGATTACGGACGCGCTGGAGATGGTTTCAATCTCCATATTTGAAAGGGGATAATATTTGCGCAAAGACTCCAATATTATCTGCACCAGCGCGCGTATCCGCTTGATATGTTCGCCCGATTCAAGGTTGCGAAACTCCACGACTGTACTTAGCGCATCGATTATAAACTGATTTGACCGGCGCAGATGTTGCGCTTGGGTTTCAAGCATTTTCTTTTGGTCGTGAAGCCTTCGGGCCATCTCCTTTTTGTGGGAGTAGAGATTCGCAACATTGTTGACTCTGCGGAAAACTATTTCAGAATTATAGGGCTTGGCGATTATGTCAGCCACACCCAGATTATAGCCGGTGAGCTTTTTTTCATCTCCGCTTTCGCTTGTAATCAGGATCACCGGCAGATTTTCGGTGAAGCGAAGCCGGTTCAACACCCTTAAAAGCTCAAAGCCATCCATGCCCGGCATCAATATGTCCAAAAGAACCATTGAAAGCTCAGTGCCGAATTTATATATCAGCCCCAGCGCTTCCTTGCCGTCACGGGCTTCAAGCACATCGTAGCTGCCCTTGAATATATTCTTTAAAATAAGTCTGTCAATCTGCACATCGTCAACGACAAGCATTTTCTTTTTTGAAACGCCCAATTCCTTCACGCACCTTTCTGCCCCGTTTTCCAACTGAAAAATCATTATACACAAAAATGTTACCATTAAAATATGGCTTTGTACAGTGAAAACAGCGCTGATAAAAAGCCCTCAAAATAAATGTATCATTAAAGACAGTGAATATTAATAAATGAATTTGATGAATATGCGTTGACGAAGCGAGAGAATAACTGAATAAAAGAAATCCGCTCTTATCCAAAACTAAAAGAGCGGAAAGGAATATTTTTGATGACTGGCTATTTCACGGGAACTTTATGCAAAATGCTATTTATGATCGAAATAGAATTGGTAAGAAGCCTCTTTTCTTTTGGGCTCAGCTCACTGCTTTCAAAGAAGAACTTTTTTAAATAAGAGTTGATCTTTTCATCGGCATACTCGTTAGCTTTATCGGTGAGCTCCACGATGATCCTGCGCCTGTCATTTTGATCCACTCTCCTTGAAATAAAGCCGATATCCTCGAGATGATGGGCAATCTGAGTCATCTGCTGCTTGGGCATCATCAGCTTATCGGTAAGCTGTGTCATTCTCATGGGGCCGTATATCTTTAAAAGCAGCACAACATTTGTTTGCAGAGGGCTGAGCATGGGTTTGAGGCTCTCATTCAAAGGCCTGACCATTTTTATATTGGCCAGAACGATGAATTCTAGCAAGCTATTGTTAGTGATGATCTCTTTTGACATTTTATCCTCCTATAAGGCGCTTATAAATAATATTATACACAATTTTTGACGAATGCCAATATGCAAAATTAAATATTTTCAGTAAATCATGAAAAAGTTTTAAAATTACTATGCAAAACGCCGACATGTCATTGTAAATTTTAATGTATGATATTGATTTTTCAGCAGACAGACAAAAAATCGAATGTGAATTGTCTCATTTTCATATTCAAAAAACTAAATATATCAGGCAAATGACATAAAAGGGCGTATAAGATTAAAAAGAGAAGAAGGCATGAACGTATCATGATAATTGCAATGAGGTGATAAAATGAAATACATTGAGTGCAAGGGCACACCCATTCAAATCGGACAGATTGTGGGTGAGAGCCTGAGAGAGGAAATACGTTTATATGAAAGCATGGTGGAACATCAATAAGCAATGTTAATTTTAAGATGCGTCTGCCGGTCTTTAGGCGCATGCTAATTGAACAGCGGCCCCGGGTTTATGAGGAGATTTTGGGGATGTCGCAAGGCGCTAATCTGCCGGAAGCGGCGATACTGCGTATGAATATTGAGCCATACCCCGATGAGCTGGGTGCTAAAGGCGGGAACTGCACCAACATTGTGTTCACCACAGACGCCATGAATGCTGAGGGCGTGGCTGTGGGGTATTCATCGGTAGGAAGCGTGTACGCCCAAAGCGATTTGCACCCCAACATTCGCCTTTGGGCCTATGAAGGGATGCAAAAAACACGCAATACTCGGGAGTTTGTGCGCCACAGGTGCGCCATACCCCTAAGGGGAAAGGGCTACAGCCATGTCTGCGCGGACAAAAGCGGAGACGCTTGTTCCATTGAATCAGCCTGCCCTCTTACCCAGGTGCGGGAGCCAAAGCATGCCCACGGGATCTGCTGCCTCAACCATTTCAACTCCCCACGCTGCTGGAGGCTGATCGCCGCACCCCCGAAGGCAAGGAGAATTGTATGCGCAACATTGAAAGCGTTTTTTGCCTCAGAATCAGTGTTTGACCTGGACTTGATGCGCCGCAGGCCCCAGGAGCAATATGCTGCCACGAAAGCAGCGGATATGGACCTACAGAAACCGAATATTCAATGATCGGATTGCCTGCCAAGGGTAGGTGGCTCTACCGGGCCGGACATCCCTGCCTGGGGGACTTTTTGGAAGTATTCATTTAGGAGGAGTTTAAATGCAAGTTATAAATCGCATAAATTGAACTAAGCTGGAAATACTATCCGTGAGCAAAATGGGGGGTATTTCTGTGTTCATAAGGTTCTTTTCAAGAAAAATAGGCTTTTGGGTTAACAGGGCGAAGAACTCCAACCCTGATAAGGAGCGCGAGACAAATCAAATTGAGGCTGAAATCCCGGATGAAGAAGAACCCTTGCCGGTGGCGGATGCCGCGCTCTTGGAACAGCTTGTTCGGATGAAGAGCATTTTTAGCGATTGCAACGATTTGGTGATCCGCGAGTTTGAAGCCGGGGGGCTTAAGTGCGCCCTTTGCTTCATCGATGGGCTTGTGAACATGGTAACGGTTCAGGAAAGCGTGCTGCGGCCAATGATGGAGTTCGGCGCCCTGGAAGGAGCACAGGCGCTTTTTTTAGGCGGGCAAATAGCAGACAGGGTGCTGAATGCAGGCGAGGTGAAAAAGGTCTCCTCTGCCGGCGAAGCGGCTGATGCCTGCATGGAGGGCGATGTCCTTCTGTTCGTGGAGGGCAGCGAGGATATAATCATTATAAACGCCAGAGGCTGGGAAAAGCGCAATGTGGCCGAAGCTCAATCCGAGGCCGTCATAAGGGGCCCGAGGGAGGGCTTCACGGAAAATTTCAGGACAAACACGGCCCTTCTGCGCAGAAGAATAAAAACACCGATGTTCAAGATGAAGAATATGCAGATAGGCCGCCAGACAAAAACCAGCGTGTGCATCGCCTACATCGATGGCATCGCGGCCCCTGAAGTGGTGAAAAAGGTGGAGGAAAGACTTGAGAGCATAGATATCGATTCAGTGATGGACTCCGGATATATTGAGGAATATATTGAGGATTCCCCCTTTTCAATATTCCCCACCATCGCCTACACAGAAAAGCCCGATGTGGCGGCGGCTAAGATTTTGGAAGGCCGGGTGGCGATAATCGTCGATGGCAGTCCTTTTGTGCTGACCGCACCCATGCTTTTCATCGAGAGCTTTCAGACCGCCGAGGACTATTACTCGCGGGCCATTTTTTCCAGCATCACAAGGCTGATGCGCTATCTTGCATATTTCATCACCGTCTTTGGGCCGGCCGTATACATCGCCCTTGTTTCATTTCATCAGGAGTTCATCCCTACAACACTGCTATTTTCAATCGCTGCCGCCAAGGAGGGGACGCCGTTTCCGGCGGCGGCTGAAACCCTTGTGATGGTCTTTGCCTTCGAGCTGCTAAAGGAGGCGGGGATAAGGCTGCCCAAGGCGGTAGGGCAGGCCATAAGCATCGTTGGGGCTCTCATAATGGGCGAGGCGGCGGTTTCGGCGGGCATAGTGGGAGCACCCCTTGTTATAACCATAGCCATAATGGGCGTGGCCGGCTTTGCCATACCCGAGCAAAATGAGGCAATCAGCGTAATGCGGATTATAGCAATCGCTTTTGCAGCCAGCCTGGGAGGCTTTGGCATAGCCATGTGCTTTCTTTGTATGCTCATCCATATTTCCTCTTTGGAGTCATTCGGCGTGCCGTATTACGCCAGCACCAGTCTTTCGGGTGAAATCCAGGACAGCTATGTGCGCTATCCTCTTTGGGCGATGGTGAAGCGTCCGAAAAGCATAGCTCAGGGAAATATAACAAGGCGCAGATTCATGATACCCCCATACAAGCCCGACAAGAAGGGGGCGGGAGAAAAAATTGCGGAAAAGCTGGAGGAACGGAGGGAAGAATGATGAAGAAAAGCGTATTTGCCATTGTTCTTGCGGCCACTTTGCTGCTTACCGGCTGCTGGGACAGCCACGAACTGGACGAGCTGTCCATAGTCGTCGGAGTTGCTCTGGACAAAGGGAACGGCGCGGATATGGACGGCATGGATGGCAGAACTTATGAAGAACCGGACGGCCAAAACAGCTCAAAGAATGTGCTTCTCACGGTGCAGGTAGCTAACATACAAGGTGAAAGCTCGGGCAGCAGCTCAAATCCGGGTTTCTTCCTGCTGGAAAATGAATCGGGGTCGCTGCTTTCAAGCTTAAACTTCATGAACTTTGAGAGCAGCCGGTTTTTATACATGCAGCATAATCCTATGATAATCATCAGCGAGGAACTGGCCAGGGAAGGCATAATAGAATATGTTGATTATTATATGAGGGATTACTTCACCCGAAAGGAGGCGTGGCTCTTCATTTCAAAGGGCAAGGCAAAGGATATGATTGGCGCTCAGATTCCCCAAAGCCAGATAGCTTCAATGGGAATAGTCAATATGATGGCCAATGATCAGGGGCTCTTTGACGTGATAGGCATAAACCTGCTGGAGTTTACCACCGATTTAATGGAGACGGCCAAAGCGCCGATAATACCCGTTCTGGAGCTATCGGAGGAAAATGAAATCAACACCATCTGGATGACGGGCCTTGGAGTGTTCGACGAAGATGTGCTGATTGATGTGCTGGATCTGGACGAGATCCGAGGCTTTGTGTGGACGGTTAACGGTATTCAAACGGGCATTATCAAGGCTGATAGCGATAGCGGCTCTGCAACTTTAAGGGTAAGCGGCAGCAAGCACGAAATAAAGCCGGTCATCCGCGAAGACGGCGGCGTGGATTTTATCGCCGATATATTTGTCCGCCTTTCAATAGGTGAAGTAAGGGGCTTTGAGTCCATCAGCCTTGAGGAACTGCACAAAACTCTTGAGGAAATGGTCAGGGAAGAAGTGGATCAGCTCATCCAGAATACGCTAAAAAGAGTGCAGGAGCTGGGCGCCGACATATACGGCTTCGGCTCTCTTGTCCATAAAAGATATCCCTCTCACTGGAAAGACATCAAGGATAATTGGAAGGAGATGTTCACCGAGGTTTCCATAAGCGCCAATATAGAAGTGGATGTAGCCAGCGCCGGCCGGCTGACCCAGCCGCTAGTAACCGTGAAAGGGGAAGAAAAATGATAGTGGAAAAAGCCAAGATTTCGGGCCAGCAGCTAATGTTTTGCATAGGTTGCTTCCTGATATCATCAGCGCTGATAACCGGCTTTGCGGAGCGGCTCCTTGTCCATGACACTTGGCTGGGCCTTATCGCCGCGGCGGTGCTGGGCCTGCCGGTTTTCATGGTCTACCTTGCCCTGATGAAAAAGTTCCCCGGCCTTTCCCTCACGGGAATGAACGACGTTGTGTTCGGAAAACCTTTGGGCAGGTTCGTCTCCGTTTTATATCTGATGTTTTTTGTCTCCCTCACAACCCTTACCCTCAAGGATATAAACATGCTGATGAAGCAGAACATAATGTATAACACGCCCGATATCGTGATCGTGGGCCTCATCGCGCTGGTGGCTGCCTGGGCGGTGCGCGTAGGCATAATGACGGTGGTAAGGTACAGCGCACTTTTTTTCATACCTGCCGCTGCGATACTTTCACTGGTGTTTGTCGTGACAGTCGCAAACAACGACTGGATGGACTACCTTCCCGTGCTGGACATACCCCTGCACCATTTCGTACAGGGAACCGGCAGGATTCTCGCAGTGCCCTTTTTGGAGATGGTCGTCTTTTTGATGATAACCCCAAACATAAGAGAGCCGGGCACCGAAGGGCGCAAATATATGCTCTGGGGCTATGGCGTTAGCGTCATATTCATGCTGCTTCTGGTCTATTGCGATATCGCCGCCCTGGGGCAAGCCGTGCAGCTTTTTAGAATACCTTCATTTGAAACGCTGAGAATGGTGAACTTTGCCGCCGTAACCAGCCGGGTGGAAGTCTTTTTTGTGATAATACTGCTACTTTTGATGTTTTTAAAATTTGCGTTCTTTCTGTATGTGACAACCCTGCTGTTCGCTCAGATATTGGGCCAGAATACATACAGGCCTTTTGTGATTATAATAGCGGTCATCATATGCGTGTATTCGCTGTTTGTGCTGCCTGCCGCCGCTGAAAGCATGGATCTGTCCTTCACCCAGGTGCCGATCCTGTGGCTGTTCTTTGAGATGCTGCTGCCCGTTATAACATTGATTGTGGCGGCCATAAGGAAGCTGCCCAAGGCGACCGGGGAAATGGCCGGACAGAGCAAGGCGGCGGAGGCTGATATATGATAGGAATCATAATGGCAATTACAGTACTGGGCATATTCGAGATAACGCCGCTGATTATAAACAAGAAATGGAAGGAGCTGGCGATTGTTTGCTGCTTGTTCGCGCTGGGGCTGACCCTGGGAATTACTTATTACAATAACCCAAAGATAAAAGGGCCAATTGAGCTGGTGACAAATTTCATGAAATACCGACTGGGCATCACGTACAATCATTTCTAATATATTCTAAACGCAAAATAAAAAGCGGAAAGGTTTTGTGCCTATCTGCTTTTTTGCAGAAGAAAACCTCAGGAAGCGCGGGCACGCATATCGATGTTGACTGCCGGCATCTCCCAGAGCCTATTGGCATTCTGTGAGCAAGCCATCCTTTCAGCATGGACGCAAGCAATAGAGCCATGCTATAATATTAGCGTATATACATATGGTATATAAGCTGACGAAGTGGATTGTGTTTATTATGAAAAATATAATTATTGCAGGCCCGCCAAGATCCGGCAAATCAACATTAGCTAAAAAAATAAACGAGGAGCTAAATTACTTTGTGATAAGTCTGGATAAACTTGTCGCCACGTTTCAGGGGGCATATCCGCAATTGAATATAAAACTTAACTGGAACAGAGAAAAGACAACGGACAACATAGCGCCGTTTATTGGTCATTTTCTCGGTGCATTCTCCTCGGCTGACGGCCATGGACTGTTGCCGTACAGTCATGGAGCTGTAAAAGGAAACAGATTTGTGATGGAGGGGGCCTACTTTAATTTTGAGAGGATATTGCCTGTTCTGAAAGCGTACGGAATAGAAGAATTAAAGGACAATTTTATGCTTATAGGATTGGTCCAAAACATAAAAACCGTTGATGAGCTCGTAAGCGATTTCAAAAAGTACGATACGCATGACGATTGGACATATAATTTTAACGATGATGATCTAAGAGAAGTTTCTGAAGATGTCCTTTCGTTCAGCCGGTCGATGTATGATCATTTGCTCAAATACGGCTTTACGATTTATGACATATCTACGGAGCGGGAGCAGGTTTTTGATCAAATCTTAGAAGATATAAAATCGAAATTGGTTTGAAGCAAAAAGATTAAGCACCCCTTTCTTTACGCCTTCCTCCCCGAAAATGTCATTTCTGATTGTTGTATAAGGCACGGAATATAAAAAAGGTGAGAAAAATTCTCGCCTTTTTTGTTTTATTAGCTCGCTGTTCTTTAGCCGGTTGGCTTTTATCTCTTAATATATTGTTTTTGCTTCTATAAAAGCCCTTTTTCCCTGCGCTGGCTGACCCAGCCCTCTTTTACAGTGCGCTCCCTGGCTCTTGATATAAACAGCGCGCCTGCGGGAACATCGCAGGTGATTGTGGAGCCCGCAGCGATATATGCATCATCGCCGATTGCAAGCGGAGCGATAATATTGCAGTTGGAGCCCAAAAAAGCCCTGTCTCCGACGGTGGAAACATGCTTGTTCTTGCCGTCATAGTTGACGAAGACAACCCCGCAGCCGGTGTTCACATTTCTGCCCAAAACGGCGTCGCCCACATAGCTAAGATGAGCGACCTTCGAGCCATCGCCGATCTTCGCGTTTTTCAGCTCTACAAAGTCGCCGATGCGGCAGTTTTTCCCAATTATCGTATCCGGGCGGATGTAGGCATTAGGCCCGACGCTTGTGCCTTCGCCGATCTGCGCGCAGACTATGAGCGAGCTTTCGGCTGAAACACCGCTTTTTATAACCGAATCGACTATATGACAGCCCGGCTTGAGCAGCACATCCTCGCCTATGACCGTTTCCCCCTCGATGACGCAGCCGGGGTATATCACAGTGCCGGGGCCGATATTGACCGAATGGTCGATATAAACCGCCTCGGGGTCAATTATCTGAACCCCGTTTAGCATATGGGCATGATTTATCTTCTTTCTGATTATCGCCGCCGAGGCCGCAAGGTCAGCCTGATCGTTGACGCCCTGGCCCTCGGATTCATCCAATGTTTTGTAGGCCTTGACAACGCCGCCCCTTTGGCTTAAAAGCCTGATTGTGTCCGTCAGATAGTATTCGCCCTTCGCATTGTCGTTTTTGATATCGTCAATAACAGAAAGGAGCGCCTGCACTCTAAAGCAGATAAGGCCTGTGTTTATTTCCTTTATGAGCCGCTGGCGGTCATCGCAGTCCTTTTCCTCCACGATATCGGAGATATTGCCCCTCTCATCGCGGATTATCCTGCCGTATTTATATGGGTTGTCGAAATCAACGGTCAAAACCGCCGCGTCGGCGCCCTGCTCCACAAGGGCCTTCATCTGGCGGAAGCTTTCGGCGCTTATGTGGGGGGTGTCCCCGGTGCATACCAGCACTATGCCCCCTGCCTGCTCCAGAAGCCCTCTGGCGGATTTGACGGGTATGGCAGTGCCCCAGCCCAGGGCCGGATCCTGCTCGATTATAATTGCCCTTTCGCCAAAGTGATCGATGACCTGCTGCTTTTCATGGCTCACCACCACTATGGGCGGGCCGTCATGAATCCCTTCGAGGGCGTCCGTTATATAATCTATCAAAGCCTTGCCGCATATCTTGTTCAGCGTCTTGTGGGTTTTAGATTTAAACCTCTCGCCCTTGCCGGCGGCCATTATCAGTGAGGTGGTTTTCATTTTCCGGCTTGCCTCCTTAAACGGGACAATATTATCTGTTTTTTCCTATGGTTTATGATATGTGGCTCAGCGGCCGGATATCCAGGGCGCGGGCTCTATCACTGCACCGCTGTCCTCGTCCAGATCCTTTAGCACCATCAACGATTTCACGCCGTCCACGCGCTTTTTTGTGTCCGTCTCGCGGGTGATGAGCATGCCTATTCCCACAACGGTGATGGCAAACTCACGCATCATTTCCATCATTCCCCTTGCGGTGCCGCCCCCGCGGATGAAGGCGTCGATTATCACCGTGCGCTGGCCTTCCTTCACCAGCTTCTTTGCAAGGGACATGGTCTGGGGCCTGACGCCGGAGCCGGTCATGTAGTTGATTGAAACCGATGGCCAGTCCAAAAACCTGTCGGAATTGCGCCGGCAAACCACGCAGTGTATGCCCAGCGCTTTTGCGGTGGCCATGGCAAGGGGCACGCCCTTCATCTCGGCTGTCAGCACGAAGTCGGGCTCATGGCGTGCGAATTGTGAGGCCAGCATCCTGCCCAGCTTGTCCACCAAGGCGGGGTTGGTGAGTATGTCGTTCGTGTACAGGTAACCACCGGGCAGCACACGCGAGGGCTCAGAAAGCTTTTTGCAAATTGACGAGACCAGCTCATATCCGTCGCCAACCGGATAGGGCAGATAACGCACGCCGCCGGAAACACCCGTGACAGTTTCTATCTCTCCCAGAGAATAGTTGGCAAAATAGCCGCGGATAAGGTCAATATCCTCGCTGATGGTGGACTTTGCCGCGCGGAACATGTTGCAAAAATGGCTCAGCGTGTATATCTTGTTGGGTGAATTCGTAAGGACATGAGTAATAACGCTCAAGCGCTCATTGCGCTTCACTTTTTCCATAAAAAACGCTCCAAATATGACATGCTATGGAAATTATACATGCAAATATTGGTCCGGTCAAACAAATTATCATCAAATGCTGCCGTGAGAATATTTTTTGTGAGATTTTCACAATTTTAACCGAACTTTTGCGAACAATTAATGCGCTTTTGGCTTTTCCATTCGAAAAGCGCCTCTTTAAGACAGGGCGAAATCTTGACAATATCGCCAGTTTATTTTATCCTGATGTTAGCTAATCTAATCGTAGTTTATTAAGGCGAGGTATAAGAGGTATAATATGAAAACAATTCCGCAACTGATGCTGCATGCCGCCAGGGGTCGCAGAAGAATTCTTGAGGTTGATTATGCGTCCTCCGAGGGCCATGTCGGCGGGGCGCTTTCAAGCATCGATATAATCTGCGCCATATATCACGGCGCTATGACTGAAAACGACATATACATTCAGAGCAAGGGCCATTGCGCCGAGGCGCTTTTCGTAGTGCTTGCTCAAAAGGGTCTCATCAGCGATGAGGTTCTGGACACATACTGCCAGACGGGCAGCCCCCTTTTCGGGCACCCCACCAACAATGTTCCCGGCGTTTTGGTGAACACGGGCGCTTTGGGCCACGGGCTCAGCATAGGCGTTGGCGTCTGTATTGCAAAAAAGAGGGACGAAAAGCCCGGAAAATGCTTCGTGCTGCTGGGCGACGGCGAGATGGCCGAGGGCTCCAACTACGAAGCCATGGCGGCGGCCGCCCACTATAAGCTGGATAATATGGTGGCGATAATCGACAGAAATACTTTGCAGATAAGCGGCGGCACAGAGGACGTACTGGCCCTGGGTGACATGTCCGCAAAAGCCCGGGCTTTCGGCTGGGATGTAAAGGAGATCAGCGGGCATGACATGGGGCAGATAATGGAGGCGCTGACTGCGCAGCCCACTGCGGACAAGCCCATGATGATAATCGCCGATACTGTCAAGGGCAAGGGCGTTTCCTACATGGAAGGTGAAGCCTACTGGCACCACGGCGTTATGAAAGAGGAGCAGTATTTGCAGGCGCTAAGTGAAATCGACAGCGCCATAGAGAAGATTGAAAAGGAGGCGAAGGCCCTATGAAGAATGATACAAGAGCGTTCTTTGCCACCGCTTTGCATAAAAAGGCAAGGGAGAACAAGGACATAATGGTGGTTGTTTCCGATTCAAGGGGTTCCACCGCCACATGGGAGTTTTGCCGAGAGCTGCCGGAGCGCTTTGTTGAGGTGGGCATCGCCGAGCAAAACTCGATAGGAGTTGCCACCGGGCTTTCGTTGGCCGGAAAACAGCCCTTTTCATTCGGCCCCGCCTGTTTTCTGATGATGCGCTCTCAGGAGCAGGTTAAGACGGATGTGGCCTATTCAAATTCGAATGTGAAGATCGTAGGGGTCAGCGCGGGGGTCAGCTACGGCGTTTTGGGCTCCACGCACCATGCCCTGGGCGACATCGCCGCCGCGAGGTTGATGCCGGGCCTTGGCATTTTAGTGCCTTCGGATGCGCATCAGGCGGCAAGAATGGCAGAGTTTCTGGCGGATCACAAGGGCCCTGCATATGTTCGCCTGGGCAGGGGAGCGGTTGAAGATGTTTACACCGAAGGCGATGATTGCTTCACTTTCGGCAAGGCCAATGTGCTGCTGGAAGGCGAAGAATTGCTGATCTGCGCCTGCGGGGAGATCGTCCACCCGGCGTTGCAGGCAGCGAAGGCGCTCAAGGAAGAGAGAATAAACGCCACCGTTTTAGATATATCGTCCATCAGGCCCTTCGATATCGAGACAGTGCGCAAATACGCCGGAAACGCAAAGCTGGTGGTGACTGCTGAGGAGCATTTTGTGGCCGGCGGCTTGGGCGATGCGGTTTCAAGCGCGATATGGGACATGGGCAAGCGGGTTTTGCGCCTGGGCTTTGCCGATGAATATACCATATGCGGCACTTCCGCCGTGCTTAAAAAAGAAAGCGGATTGGACGCCGAAGGAATAGCAAAGAGCATCAGGAGCAGCCTATGAGCTATAAAACAATACTGGCCATCGATCAGAGCACACAAAGCACCAAGGCGGCGCTTTTTGATGAGAGACTGAACCTTGTTTCCAGCCATGCGCTGGCCCACAGGCAGTATTACCCGCAAAACGGCTGGGTGGAGCACGACGCTCAGGAGATATTTGACAATCTGCTCAAAGCGGCGAAGGGCGCTCTTGACGGCGCGGACATGTCCCGGCTGCAGGCGGTTGCAATATCAAACCAGCGGGAAACGGTGGTCTTTTGGGATAGAGAGACCCTTTTGCCATGCAGAAAAGCTATAGTCTGGCAGGATGGCAGGGCGGATGAAATATGCAAGAGGATCAAAGGCAGCGAGGAAAGAGTGCTGGAGCTTTCGGGGATGCCTCTTTCTCCACTTTTCAGCGCGGCGAAGATCCGCTGGGCCATCGAAAACGACGAAGCCGTGAAATTGCTCCTGGAACAAAAAAGGCTGTGCGTGGGAACCGTGGACGCATATCTTGTGCACAGGCTGACGGGCAGCTATGCCTGCGATGTTACAAATGCCTGCAGGACGCAGCTTATGAACATACACAATCTTTCATGGGACGATGAGCTTTGCGGGCTTTTCGGCATCGACAAGGATATTTTGCCGGAGATAAGTTTTTCAGACAGGGTTTTCGGCATGACCGATATCGGCGGGCTGCTGAATAGAAAGATCCCCCTTTGCGGCGTGGTCGGTGATTCTCAAGGGGCATTTTTTGCTCTTGGCTGCCATGAAAAGGGTCTTGCTAAAACCAGCTACGGAACCGGTTCTTCCGTGATGGCAAACGTGGGCAGGAAGGCAGTCATATCTAAAAGTCTTGCGGCCACTGTCGGCATCGCTGCGCAGGGAGATGTGGACTACGCTCTTGAGGGCAACATCAGCCACAGTGCGGATGTTGTAAGCTGGCTTTGCGGCGAGATGGAGCTTTGCCCCTCGCCCTGTGAAACTGAAGATATCGCTATTTCTGCGGAGGGAACTGGCGGCGTTTACATTGTGCCGGCATTTACGGGCCTTGGAGCGCCTTGGTTTATCCCCAGCGCAAGAGGGATCATCTGCGGGCTGAACAGGGCGACGTCAAGGGCGCATGTTGTTCGGGCAGGGCTGGAGGCAATTGCATTTCAGATTGCGGATGTACTAAGGGCAATGGAAATGGAAGCGGGGCTTTCGGTGAGACAGCTGAGCGCAGACGGAGGAGCCAGCGTCAACGGGTTTTTGATGCAGTTTCAGGCTGATGTTCTTGGCGGAGATGTTTATGTGGCGCAGCAGCAGAATCTTTCGGCCATGGGCGCGGCAATGCTTGCGGGCATAGGAACCGGTATCTTCAAAGGTAAGGAGAGCGCGGTATCCCTTGCGGGTGAAAAACACCGATATACTGCAAGTATGGATGCGGACGAAAGAGCGCGCCTTCTTGATGGCTGGAGGAAGGCGATTGAAACGGCGATGTTTGCGGCGAGGCTTTAAGCGCAGGTCTATTCGGCCCTGCGGCGGGCCCGCCCACCCACGAAGCGAAACCCTTTAAGCGCCGCTTAAAAGGTTTGCGCTTCTCCCAAAGGCGCGCCGCGAAAGCAAGATGCATTTTTTACATGTGCATACTACATGTTGGGAGGGATAGCTAAACAGCCCTAAAATTAGGAGGTATGATTGCTATTGTGAATGATATAACTATCGTTCAAGTGCATGATGCGGATAGGAAAGCACAGATTGCATCCGATGTTTTATATGACTTGCCGGAGTGGTTTGGCGTGCCGGATAGCACCAAAGAATATATTGAACATTCTAAAAAGCTATCATTATGGGCAGCCGAGAGAAACAATGAAGCTGTAGGTTTTATAACGCTGACGGATACCAGCCCGGACACCGCGCAGATCCATTGTATGGGCGTAAAGAAAGCTTTCCACCGCTTTGGTATCGGCTCTCTTTTGTATAGCACATTAGAAGCTTTTGCAAAAACAAAGTATAAATTTATACAAGTTAAAACTGTTGATGAGGGTAAATATAAAGAATACGACCAAACAATCGGATTTTACAAAAAAATGGGATTTTCAAAATTTGAAGTTTTCCCTGCCTTCTGGGATGAATGGAATCCATGCCTGGTTATGGTCAAGTCTTTAGCGGAAAATAAAAACGATGAAAAATGATATAAGGAGTGGCGATATGTCTACATTTGGAGTGATAGTGTCAAACAGGAGCTTCTTCCCTGACCATCTGGTCGGCTCTGGAAGAACGGAAATACTGGCCCTTTTGGAGAGGCTGGGCCACAGCGCGGTGATTTTAGACGAAAGCGCAACGCCGCTGGGGGCAGTGGAGAGCATCGCTGATGGAAAGAAGTGCGCGGAGCTGTTCAATGCCCACAGTGAGATCGAGGGGGTTATCGTTTGTCTGCCCAACTTCGGCAACGAGGTGGGCGTTTCCACAGCAATAAGATATATGGACAGAAAAGTCCCCGTGCTTGTGCAGGCCTGCGACGACGACCTTGACAAGATGGACCTTGTGAACAGAAGAGACGCCTTTTGCGGTAAGCTCTCTCTCTGCTCGGTTTTAAGGCAGAACGGAATCAAGTATACTCTGACGAAGCTGCACACCTGCCCGATAAACAGCATCGTTTTCGCCAGGGATGTGGAGCGCTTTGCAAAGATATGCAGCGTTGTCAAGGGGCTTTCAAGGGCTACTGTGGGGCTGGTCGGCGCCAGGGTCGATCCCTTCCACACAGTCCGCTACAGCGAAAAGCTGCTGCAGCTCTCGGGCATACACACCGCCGTCACGGACTTTTCGATGATCCTCGCCGCAGTTAAGGCCCTTGATGATGGCGACGCGGCCGTGAAAGAGGCCATGGACGAGCTGGAATCAAAGGCCACCATCTGTGAGGGCGTCACCATGGAGCAGCGCATCAAGCAGGCGAAATTTACAGTGGCCCTTAGAAACTGGGTGAAGGAAAACGAGTGCGATGCTGCCGCAATTCAGTGCTGGGATTCCCTTGAACTGAACTTCGGCTGCGCCTCCTGCGCATCAATGAGCCTCCTGGGGGACGAAGGCATACCCTGCGCCTGCGAGACTGACGTGACGGGGGCGGTTTCAATGCTGGCGCTGCAGCTTGCGGCGGGCAGCGCTCCGGGCCTTATGGACTGGGACAACAACTACGGCGACGACAGAGACAAGTGCGTGAACGTTCACTGCGCGAACTATCCGTCGGAGTTTTTCGGCAGCGAAATGGAAGTGGGCTGCCTGGATATTCTGGGAACGACCCTCGGCAGCGAAAACTGCTTTGGCGCGCTGAAGGGCAGAGTCGCCCCGGGGGATATGACATATCTGAAAATATCCACCGACGACGCGAACGGCGTCATCCGCGGCTATGTGGGCGAGGGCGAGTTCACAGACGATCCCCTGGACAGCTTCGGCGGCGTGGCTGTCTGTCATGTGAAGAATCTGCAGGGGCTGATGCACTTCCTTGCCGAGGAGGGCTTCGAGCACCACGTGGCCATGGTCAGAGGGCTCTATGCCGGGCTTTTGAAGGAAGCGCTGGAAAAATACATGGGCTGGAAAATTACCAGATTTGAATAGGAGGAGTTAAATGCTTACCGTTAAGAAATGGGATGTGGCCGAGCTTTCATTCGAGGGATCAACAGAAGGGAACCCCTTTGTGGACGTCACATTGGAGGGTGAGTTCCGCTATAAGAACAGGACAGTCACCGCGCCGGGCTTCTACGACGGCGAAGGCGTCTATAAGCTGCGCTTCATGCCCGATGAGACGGGCGAGTGGAGCGTCATATTGAAGTCAAACTGCGAAAAGCTGGACGGAAAGACCGCTTCCTTCGTCTGCGAGTCGCCGGATGAAAACGCCCACGGCCCTGTGCGGGTTGTGAATAAATATAACTTCGCCTACGAGGACGGCACCCCCTATTACCAGGTGGGCACAACCTGCTATGTCTGGAACCTACAGCCGAAGGCGCTCAGAGAAAAGACCGTCGAAACCCTGAAAACCGCGCCCTTCAACAAGATGCGCATGTGCGTTTTTCCCAAGAACTATCAGTTTAATGCCAATCCGCCGGAGCATTACGCCTTCGAGGGCAACGAGGAAGACGGCTTCGATCTCACCCGCTTCAACATTAAGTCATGGGAAATATTGGACGAGTGCGTGCTGGCGCTGAGGGATCTGGGCATAGAGGCGGACATCATCCTTTTCCATCCCTACGATAAAGGCCGCTGGGGGTTTGACCGCATGGACAGGGAAGCCGACGACCTTTACTTGCGCTACGCCGTCGCGAGGCTGGCCGCCTACAGGAATGTCTGGTGGAGCTTTGCAAACGAGTTTGACCTTATGAATGAAAAAACCGAGGCCGACTGGGATCACTACGGCCCATTCGTCCAGCAGCTTGACCCCCATAACCATCTGAGGGGCATCCATAACTGCCGCGGTTTTTATGATCATACCAAGCAGTGGGTGACCCATTGTTCGGTGCAAAGCAGCGATATCAACAGAATACTTGCCTGGCGGGAGATGTACGGCAAGCCCGTCGTTTTGGACGAATGCCGCTACGAAGGCAACATCTCCAATCAGTGGGGCCATATAAGCCCCCAGGAGATGACCGACAGGTTCTGGGAATGCCTTGCAAGGGGCGCCTACTGCGGCCACGGCGAAACCTACATGAACGACCGCGACGAGCTATGGTGGTCAAAGGGCGGCGAGCTTATCGGCGGAAGCGTGCCGAGGATAGCCTTCTTCAAGAAAATACTGGAGGAAATGCCGGCCAACTTTGCGCCCATATACAGCGGTTACAGGACAAAGCCCATTGTCGGCGTGGAAGGCGAGCAGATACTTTACTACAGCGGCACCGGTCAGCCGGCGGTTTGCTACTTCATGCTGCCGGAGGGTCAGGAATACAATGTGGACATTATCAACGCCTGGGACATGACGATAGACACCCTTGAAAAGACTGTGAGCGGAAGCTGCGAGGTGAAGCTTCCGGGCAAGCAGTACACCGCCGTTCGTCTGCGCAGGGCATAGATTAGTGCAAATAATCAGCAGGGGATGTTTCTATTTTGGAGCATCCCCCTTTAATAACAAAAATAACAAAAAAGAGCAGGGGAGACAAGCTTTAAAAGAGGTGCAAATATGAGCAAAAGAAACGCAGCCCTCATCGGCTGGATGATAGACTACCACGGCGCAGATGTTAACCTGACCGAGCACATGCTGAAAGTACATGGATATGCAAAGACCATTGGCTATCTGGAAGGGCTGGATAGCGCCGCCCAGGCAGCGCTGGAGGCTGCGGCAATAGTCCACGATATCGGCATACCGGTGAGCCGGCAGAAATATGGCAGCCACGCAGGCCATTATCAGGAGATGGAAGGGCCTAAAATCGCCCTTGAAGCGATGGAGGCAGTGGGCGGGTTTTCACAGGCGGAGAAAGAGCGGGTCTGCAATCTGGTGGGAAGGCACCACACATACACAGATGTGGACGGCCTTGACTGCCGCATTCTGCTGGAGGCGGATTATCTGGTCAACTCCCAGACAGGCAAGGCTTCAAAGAAGGCTGTTTTGACCTTTATGGAAAAGGTGTTTAAAACCAAGACGGGGATAGAGATTCTAAAAACAATGCATGGGATAGTCGATTGATAATATGAGTGTTCAAGCGCAAAGAGAGCGGATAACCATCCGCGTGTCGGTCCGCTCAATGGTGGAAAGCGTCATAATGCAGGGCGATCTCTACTCACAGGCGGGCTATGATACCCTCAGCGACGCCGCTCAGGCCCACCGCGATCTTCAGGCCATCCAAAAAGCGGCGGGCGAGGGCTTTCGCGCTGAGGTGAGCGTAAAGCTCTCCATTGAACGGGGGCCGATCATTCTGGAGCTCAGCGGTAGGATCGACGGCCTAACCGACGGCATTGCCGATGGCGGCCCGCCTGTCCTGCAGGAGATAAAGACGATATCATCCCAGGCTGATTTCCCCGCAGAGGAGGACAACAGCGTCTATTGGGCGCAGGCCATCTGCTACGGCCACATGCTCTGCGAAGAAAGGGATATTGGGGCGGTCTTAATCCAGCTTTTATATGTCAAAAGAGGTGAAAAGCGGGATGGAAACTCCAGCCTGAGCTATGAAAGGCTGATGACCCGGGATGAACTAAAGACAGCCTTTTTTCAGGTGGCGGGTATATACATTGCCCGCTGCGAGAGGGAGTTTTTGCGCAGCAAAAAGCGCAATGAAACCATAGAAAGCCTTCCGTTTCCGTTTGACAGCTACAGGGCCGGCCAAAGAGAGATGATGCGCTGCTCATATCTTACCATGATCGAAAAAAGGCGCGCCTTCGTCGAGGCCCCCACCGGCACAGGTAAGACCGCTGCGGCGCTATATCCCGCCCTCCACGCCCTGCGGGAGGATGCATGTGAGAGGATATTTTACCTGACTGCAAGGACCACAGTGGCTCAAAGCGTCATTGAGCTGCTGGAAAAAATGCGGGAGCAGGGGCTTTTTATCAAGTCGGTGCATATAAGCGCCAAGGACAAGGCCTGCCTGCTGGAAAAGCGGGATTGCAACCCCGCTGTCTGCCCCTATGCAAGGGGGTATTATGACAAAATCAGCGCTGTATTAGAACGCGCTATTGAAGAAAACGACATCTTCACATTGCGGAATATGAAGGAAATCGGGCGGCGCGAAGTTGTCTGTCCGTTTGAGCTGTCCCTTGATCTGGCACTGCTGTGCGATATTATAATCTGCGATTATAACTATGTCTTTGACCCTGCGGCCCAGCTAAAGCGCTTTTTTATGAACGGTAAAAGCGGCGGATATGCCCTGCTCATCGACGAGGCTCACAACCTGCCTCAGCGCAGTCGGGATATGTTCACCGCAGCCCTTGAGCATAAAAGCTTCACAGACCTTAGAAGGGCTCTTTCGGTTAAGGGGAGAAAGTGGGCGCTGTACAAAGCCGTTGCGGAGTTTTGCCGTGACTTCAAGCCCCTTTCAGATATGCCGGAGATCAGCGAGAAAATGCCCGAGGGCTTCGTTGAAGCGGCGAAAAAATGCTGCGATGCGCTTCAGGAGTATGTTCCTTCGGGCATGGCCTTTGAAAGCATGCTTATGGACTGCATGTTCGCATTGATTTTCTTTTGCAAAATCGCCCAAGGATATGATCAAAGATATATTACCCGAATACATAGCCAGGGCGGGGCTAAAAGCGCCGATATACAGCTTCTGTGCCTTGATGCTTCAGTCGAGCTGAAAAGGGTACTGGAAAAATGCGGCGGCGCGCTGTTCTTTTCAGCCACCCTTTCGCCGGTTGATTACTATAAGTCCTCCTGTGGCGCGGAGCAAAACGATTTCCACCTGACTTTGCCATCGCCCTTTCCAAGGGAAAATCTTTTCGTTTGCAATGTTCCTTTGCATGTGGGCTATAAAAACAGAGATATAAGCATGGGTGAAGTTACCCGGGCGTTAAAGGCCATGATAAGCGCCAAAAAGGGCAATTATATAGCATTTTTTCCTTCCTATGCCTATATGAAGCGGGCCTTTAAGGCCTTCTGCGAAGCTTATCCCGATATCGACGCCATAATCCAAAGGGCGGATATGCCTGAGGATGACCGCCTTTCATTCCTTGAAAACTTTCAGGAAGCAGGAGAGGTTCTGGCTTTTTGCGTTCTCGGGGGAATTTTCGCCCAGGGGGTGGATTTGCCGGGAAAAAGGCTGATCGGAGCGGCGGTGGTGAGCGTCGGCCTGCCCCAGATAGGCCCTGAGGTTCAGGCCCTTAAAGCCTATTACGACGGCCAAAGCATGGACGGCTTCGGCTTCGCCCTGCGCTATCCGGGCATATGCAAAGTGCTGCAGGCGGCGGGAAGGGTGATACGCAGCGAAAATGACAAGGGCGCCGTTCTGCTGATCGACGCCCGTTACATGAACAGTGAATATGCTGATTTGCTCCCCGGCCATTTCCACCCGGTGCCTGTTTATAGCGCGGATAAACTTCCCGAAAAGCTGGCCGCATTCTGGCGGGAGTGAAATAAAAAAGCTAATCTATAAATGTGACGATTTCCGAGAGCGGCCTTCGGGGCCTTGCTGCGGGCGAATGGGCCGGATGTCCGACGGGGATTATGGCAACAGGCCGCAGGTGCGCTGGAATGTCCAGCCTTTCCGCCAGGTTTTCCTCCGAAAAAGCGCCGCACCAGCAGGCGCCAAGGCCCATGTCATGGGCGCAAAGGAGTATGTTCTGCACGGCGGCGGCGGTATCCTGCAGGCAGTAAAGCTCCCGCCCTCTTTGCCCGTAGCCAGCGGCTGATCTTTCGGCATCCGCGCAGACGACTATCATCAGCGGCGCCTTAGCCGCAAAGCTCTGCCCGAGGGACTCATTCGCTATCCGGCCGATCAGTTCTCTGTCCGATATGGCGTAAAAATGCCAGGGCTGGCGGTTTCCTGCGCTGGGGGCTGCCTGAGCCGCTATAAGAAGGCTGTCGATCAATTCAGGCGCGATGCTTTCATCCAAAAATTTTCTCACGCTTCTTCTGGAAATGGCGATATCAGTAAAGCTCATTTTAACTCCTTTTAACTCTTTTTCGTCACCGCTTACTTCAGGTTAAGCTTCAGATCATTCTCTTTTATCAGATTCCATTTGCGCATGGGCAGCGATATCAGCCATGTCAGCAGCGCGGGCAGCACGAAATGCATGGCGGCTATCTCCACCAAAAGGAGCCATGTGGGCATCGTTCCGGCCATGGCTGTCCAGGCCCCGAACTGGCCCACCAGCCCGGAAGTGCCCATGCCGGCGCCCAGGGGGATGTTGGTCATCTTAAGAACGGCGGAGGATATCGGCCCCAAGATCGCCGAGGCCAGGGTGGGGGGGATCAATATTAATGGGTTTTTAAACATATTGGGAATTTGCAGCATGCTGGTGCCGAGGCCCTGCGCTAAAAACCCCCCGAAGCCGTTTTCACGGTAGCTCATGACGGCAAAGCCCATCATGTGCGCGCAGCAGCCCACTACAGCCGCACCCGCGGCAAGGCCGTCTAGACCAAGGGCGATGGCGATTGCCGCCGAGGATATCGGCGCGGTGAGTATAACGCCCATCAGCGAGGCAACCAAAATGCCCATGGGCACAGGCGCCAGCTCGGTCGCATTGTTTATCAGGGTGCCAAGGCCGGTCATCAGGGCGTTCACCCAGGGGCCCACCAATTGACCCACCAGCCCGCCGACGATTATCGTCACTGTGGGCAAAAGAACGATGTCCACAGGCGTTTTGCCGGCCAGCAGGTTGCCCACCTCGGCCCCTGCCACAGCAGCGCAAAAGCAGCCCACCGGGCCGCCATAGCTGTAGCCGATGGCGCCTGTGACGGCGCTGGAGAACATCACCAATGGCCGCACCTTAAGCCCGTGTGCGCAGGCAACGCCTATGGCCGCGCCAACCACGGGGGACGATGCGGAAACCACATCGGAAAATGGCTTCAGCCACGAAAGGAAGGACGCCTGGGATAACTGTGATAGTATAAGGCCGATTATTAATGAAGCGAATAATCCCAGGGCCATGGCGCCCATGGCGTCGATAAAATAGCGTTTTGCTGCCTTTTTTACAAAGACCAACGCCTTGCTCTCATGCTTTTCCATAAATAGCCTCCTTATGTATGTCCGCTCTTGCGCAGCGGTGGTTACGCATATTATAGCATGTTTGTGGGCGTACTAAGCCTGCCCGCCCACCCGCGATTCCCTGCGGAAATGGCTAGACTTATTATAACACCATTAATGAATGTTGTCACCGCGAATTTTAGCCGCTATAAGCTGAGAATATGACCTCGGCCTTGACATCGTCGGTGAATTATAGTATTTTTTAGAAAGGAATGACGGCGCTCGTATGCTGTATTAGCAGGAAATTATTATGCAGAAGCGAACAAGCAGGCGAGCCCGGTTTTTTGTTTTAAGGCCATCTATCAGCGGAGGGTTTTCATGAATAATCAAACAGTCGTGGTTCTGGATTTTGGCGGCCAATATAAGGAGCTTATAGCCCGCAGGGTGCGCCAGTTAAATGTCTATTCGGTAATAAAGCCCGGCCAAACACCCCTGGACGACATTAAGGCAATGTCGCCCATAGGCATCATTTTGACCGGCGGCCCCATGAGCGCCTATAGCGAATCTTCCCCCAAATGCGACCCCGCACTTTTTGAACTGGGCATACCAATCCTTGGCATTTGCTATGGCCTTCAGGTGATGTGCCACAGTCTTGGGGGCAGTGTGGAAAAGGCGGGTGTGCCCGAGTACGGCAAAATAGATGTTAAGGTTGACAGCTACTCGACGCTGTTTATGGGGCTTGATGAAAGCCAGGTGACTTTGATGAGCCATGGCGATCATGTATCTGTGCTGCCCAAGGGGTTTAAAAGCATCGCATTTTCGCCTGATTGCCCAAATGCCGCAATACAGAACGAAGCAAAGAAGCTCTACGGCCTGCAGTTTCACCCTGAGGTTGAGCGTACAAAGAACGGCGTGAAGATGATCCGCAATTTCCTGTATAATATCTGCGGCGCGAAGGGTGACTACGGCGTTTCGGGCTACATTAACCGCCAGGTGAAGGCCATCAGGGCCCAGGTGCGCGGCGAAAGAGTGCTTCTTGCCCTTTCCGGCGGCGTGGATTCCTCCGTTTGTGCGGCCCTGCTCTCGAAAGCGATACCGGGTCAAGTCACCTGCATATTCGTCGATCACGGCCTGATGCGCAAAAACGAAGGCGATGAAATCGAGGAGGTTTTCTCCAAGAGAGACCTGCATTTCATCCGCGTCAATGCCAAGGAACGTTTCCTTGGAAAGCTGGCCGGCGTGACCGACCCAGAGCGCAAACGCAAGATAATCGGTGCGGAGTTCATCGCTGTTTTTGAGGACGAGGCGAAGAAGCTGGGCAACATTCCCTACCTTGCCCAGGGAACTATTTATCCCGACATCGTCGAGTCCGGCGGCAATAATTCCGCCAACATAAAAAGCCACCACAATGTGGGCGGCCTTCCCGAAATCATGGACTTTAAGGGCATAGTAGAGCCTTTGAGCGCCCTTTTCAAGGATGAGGTGCGAAAGATGGGCCGCAAGTTAGGGCTTCCAAAAGAGCTTGTAGACCGTCAACCCTTCCCAGGCCCGGGTCTTGCGATACGCATTATTGGCGATATCACCGAAGAAAAGCTGGAGATACTGCGGGATGCCGATGCCATTTTCCGCGAGGAGGTTGCAAAATCCCGGGTGAAGGCGCAGCAATATTTTGCCGTGCTCACCAACATACGCTCGGTGGGCGTCATGGGCGACAGCCGCACCTACGATTACACCCTGGCCCTTCGCGCCGTTAACACCACCGACTTCATGACTTGTACCTATGCCAAGCTGCCCCATTCCACGCTGGAGCGCGCATCGGTCCGCATCGTTAACGAGGTCAAGGGCATCAACCGCATCGTCTACGACATCACCGGCAAGCCCCCCGCCACCATCGAGTGGGAGTAGGCTTATCGGTTTCATATGTTTTCACAAATTCCCGTAAACCATTGTAATCAGGCGGTTTATGTGTTGTTGGGTTGACATATCCTTTCAAAATGTGTGCCAAATTATCAGCAGCTCTCAAAACTTTTTGCACACATTTTGGCATACAGAAATTGTGGAAAATATATGAATAAGTATCAACGTGAACTAAAAAAGCATGAAAGAAGAGCGCCATCTTTCGTAACCGACGAAGGAACTAGGTATTATGGACAAGTTCTTAATGGAAAAGCGAACGGCAAAGGTACTCAAATTACAAAAGATGGAGTCATATATAAAGGTCATTGGATTAATGGTCATATGAGCGGCAAGGGAATTCATTACTATACAAACGGGGCTTACTTTATCGGCTCATTTACAAATAAAGGCCATTACCACGGCAAAGGAGCGGAATATTCGGCTGATGGAAAAGTACTGCTTCACGGAATTTGGGATAACGGGAAATTTATAGGTAAACGCAGTAACGCAAGTAAACAAAGTTCAACTATATCGATTAACTTTTATAGTTTATTGACCACCATAGGAATTATAGCGTGTATAGTTGCCATTCTACTTAATTATTCACGGATTAATGACGCTTTTTCCAGTTTCTTTGATGATGTTTTAGGCACAGACGCTATTGCCACCCCAGATAATTCTGATAGAAGCAAAGAAATCTCAGGGGTTTTGCCCTTTGAGAGCGAAAAACAACCTGAGCTAATCGAGCCACAGTACGCAACTCAAATAGTAGGAAATTGGGAAGTTGCAATTTTATCTTGCGAAATTACGGATAAAATATGGAGTTCTGGAATCACCTCGTTTACCCCAGATGATGACAATGTATTTGTTGTTATCAGACTCACCGCAAAAAACATAGGTAAAGAGAATAATATTTTCTTTTCGTATTACAGTTCAAGTTCGCAAGCAAAAATAATATACGGTGAAGGCTATGAGTTAACTGCTACTAAGTTATGGGGGTGGGAAGAAGATATTATAAGCGAAAGTTGTAACCCGCTAAGCACGATTAAAGGAGCAATAGTATTTTCTTGTGCACCTGAAATTGCGAATTCGGAATTTATTGTTAGATTTATACAATCAAAGAAAGCCGTTGATTTTGTCTTAAAATAATATTGTATGATTTGCACACACAAATAAGTTATTGTAGCAGGGCAAAAGAAAGCCCATCAGTTGGCAAAGGTATTGTCGGCGGTGTTTTATTTGGCCCCCTTGGCGCGGTAGGCGGTGCGGCCGGACTTACATAACTGATTTCGAACATTGCAGATATGGCCTTTGTCTTGATTTCCTCGTTAGGGCGTACAACTACCTGGCTTTCTTCTGCAGCGCATCTGTTTTTTATTTTCACATCTTTCCTTCCCACTCAATCATTGATGGCACATATAGTTCTAATAACTACGGAGCGCTCCGTTCTGCGTGTGCGGAGCGTTTCCATTCGCAGAGTACTACATGCAAGGGGATTTCCGATGTGCAGGGAGATATTATCTGTTTCGGCAGAGGAGAGGGATTTAGGGTTCTCTTCTTCTATCGGGCTGGCCACCGTGATGCTGAAGCCGTCGTGTGTGCTGCATCCCGTTCTATACCAATGACATAGAAGCCTTGAGCGCGTCGATGCAGGCGCGGCTCCGGGCAAGTAATGCGAATATGCATGCTCTTGTTGATGCCGACGGCGATATCGCCCTTTGTGGCAACTTTGTCGAAGGCTTCCCGTGCCTCATCATGCACGAGCATGAAGTAGATGCTCCGCAACATCTCGCACTATTTCGCTGCGCTGATTAAAATAAGAAGGTTTCGAAGGGCTTTCGCTGGCTCCTCGGTAAGCATCAGGGCTTTGTTTGCCATTGTGGTGCTCCTTTCGGTGTTCTATGACTTCGTATGTGATGCTGTTGACCCATACCCCCTCGTTGAATAGTATCATGTACTGGCTGGAGCGACCTTATGCAAACGCACCCTTTGGCGGCTGCACCTGCCCGATATTGATGTATTGCTGGGTTATCTAAGCGCAAAAAAGCCCAACATTGACTGCAGCTTGCTTTGCCGTTCATGCGCCGCTCATAGTACGGTCAAGGCTCATCCGCACGATACCGTCGAGCCTTGCTTGCCTGTGTCGAACTTGCGCTATGGGGTGTCGATGTAGTCGGTCTGGCGTCCGTCTGACGGGGTGTAGTCCTCGCCAAATTTGAACATTCCGATGGCTCCGGGGGTACTGGCGCACTTTGTCAGTCATATTGAAGGTAATTCCGTACTCATGAACTCTGGCAATCCTCTGTACCTCGCTGTCGTCGGTGATGATGCTGACGCGAATTTCCATTCGGCTGAGGGCGGCGAGTTTACGCTTTGTACGCGCGAGGTTTGGAGTAATTTCGTCACGGATTTTGCGTATTGTTAGGCTCATGTCTATACCTCCTATAGCCTCGCCCGCCATCTGGGATCGGTCATAGCGGTCAAGTACATGTCCGCGCACGTTGACGATATCGTCTAATAGGCGTATCTTATTGCTCTGCTCTTGGATAATGTTAAGTTTGTTTGTAAAAATGGAAAACAGCCTACCGATTTGGTTTCCACCGGCAGGCTGTGTGTCGCGTTTCATAGGTCTTTGTGGGCATACCCACTGGTTAGGGCGTCGGGCATTTTTATTATAATGTCTTTGCTCATGCCCGCTCATCACCGTCACCCGAATTTAGCTTATCATAATCATCAAGGCTTTGGAGGAGGGCAATTCCGTTTGTAAGTCAGCATTGGCAGAATGACACTGACATTGGTTCCGACCATTTCGCTGCTTTCAATGTCAAGGCCATACGGCTTACCGTACTGCAAACGAATCCTACTATGGATATTCACAAGCCCAATACTGCGTTCTCCGCCTTTGTGAAGGCTGTCGTTTATACAGTTTTCGAGTGTAGCCTGCAACTCCTGCAGATCATTGGCGCGCAGGCCATCCCCGTTGTCCTTTACGACGATTGTCCAGCTCTCACCGTCAACGTTCTTTGCATATATCCTAATCTTCCCAGTTCCTTTTTTGTGCTTGAAGCCATGTTGTATGGCATTTTCCACAAGCGGCTGCAATATCATTTTAGGCATTGATCGTTCCAACATAGATTGGCTCAGATCACAGGATAGTACAAACCGCTCTTCGAAACGGATGTTCATGATATGCATATATTCGTATATATTCTTGATCTCCGCCGAAAGCGTAACCATATGATCTTCTTTTATGGCATAGCGAAAAATATTTGCCATTGCTGAAGCTACTTCGCTGACCTCAGTCACACCGCGCGCCATGCCAATTGCACTTATGCAGTTAAGGGTGTTGTACAGAAAATGCGGATTTATCTGGTTTTGCAAAGCAAGAAGAACAGCCTCCTGTTCAGCCAAGTCCGCCTTATGCAGCGCGTCTTTTTTCTCTATCATCTCCGATGTCATTCCCGCAACATTGCTCATCGCAGTATTTATGCTTTGCGCGATGAACGAAAACTCATTGCTGAATTCAGAATCGTCCATCTGCCTGTCCGGCAGTGTTTTTTCACCCGATGAAAGAAAATTGACCACTGCACTTATCTGCCTTGTGACGCTTTTTATTATCCAACTGCCATAAAATATATTGAATAACAATAGGCACGCCGTTAGACCTATGCACTGCAGAGAAATCGGAATGATATCCTTAACCAATTCTAGCACAGGAACTAAGTTGACTATTTTCCAGCCTGTTTCCTTGAATTCATCATAATACAAGAAACTATACCGGCCATCGTAAGTGATGATTTGTCCGCTTTGGTATAACTCCATTAAATTCAGGTCATCGGGCTGATAGACCGTGCCTGCTTTTAGGGCATTATTATTAGCAATAATGTAGTTATCCTTATCAAGCACCAATGACAGCGTGTTCTCAGTGCTGCCCGAGACTTGCACCTGCGCTTGCAGTTCACGGGTATCTAAGATAAAAATACAGGAACCAATCTTTTTTCTTTGCTCACTTACATCGGAAACAGAAAAAACCGGCGAGATATAAGCATAGTAGTAAAACGCTTTACTCATGCCGGTGACAACGGAGCTATAAGTAGCGTTAATGAATGAATCGCTCCTGAAATCATAGAGCGATTCTATGTTTAACCAAACGGCATGGTCAACAGCACTGGTATCTGAAACTATGCGATCATTTTGATTAAACAAAAAAATACTGACTATCCCACTGTTGGTGGATTTTATAGTGTCCATCAGTGTTGTTACGACCTCGTGAAGCTCAAGGTCATCTGATAAGCTTTGCACCGTGAGCGCCTTTTGAACATAGTCATTATACACAAAAGAAAACATGGCGTTTTTCATACTCTGGACAGATAACTCCACGTTCTTCGCGATTTGTCGCACCATTGTTTCCGAAGCCATCTTAGCACACGAATAGGCACTTAATAAAGAGCCATATAAAAAGAGCGACACGATAAGTATCATCGCAGTGGCATAGATCAACATGAGCGTCTTAAGCTGGCTTCTTAATTCTGTTTTATGATTTAAAAACGCCATCCTGTCTTCATACCCCCTTCATCTTTCTATACTGGGAGGGCGTTACGCCAATCACCTTTTTAAAGACCTTTGTGAAATAGAAATAATCATTAAAACCAACCTTCTCGCTCACCTTTAAAATTGAACACGAGCTAGCCAAAAGCAACTTACACGCCTTCTGTATCCGCAACTGTGTGAGGTACTTGGTAAATGTCGTCCCCAGTTCCTTTGAGAAAAGCTGGCAGCAATAACTGTAATTTATGAAAAACATACCGCTAAGATCACTCAGACGTAGCTCCTTAGTATAGTTATCATTTATATAGCGTATCATTTTGTCAAAAGAGCAACTGCCATATTCGGCATTCGGGCCTTCCTTGAAGAGACGCACGGTAAGCTCGCCAATCAGTTCGCTGAAGTCGGAAAAAAGGTCGAGGATATCGTCGCTGTCAATGATCTGTGAGATATCGGCCTTGTTTGCATCATTGTACGGCGTCATTTTGGCGACTGCCATAACAAGATAGTTGTGCAGCACCACTGCATCGTCTATCCGCAGATCATTTTTTATAAAATACTCTTGCGCCCTTTGCATTGAATTGTTAAACGCTACATGATCTTTTGCGCTGAAATCATGAAGGAGCCTGTCGCAAAACAAATAGACTGCTTCTGGATTTGGTCTTTTATAGCGGCATATCCGCTTTTGAGGGTTTATGAAGCTGCAGCTCGTAGCCGAATGCATCGAATGGCGAATAAGCCTGGGTATGGCTTCAATCTCGCCATCACATTTGCTGATCCCAATATAGGGTGGCTCCTTAGCGGTTAAAATATCACTCTGCGTTTGTAGTATCAATTCGCTCATATCCTGATCGGAATACAACAAGGACAAATGCCTTCTCGGCCCAATTTGAAGGCTTAAAACGCGGCATTGCCTGCGGATATCAAGCGAAAGCTGCAGAGGCTTGTCTCCAAATAACACAATAGATTGATAGAGCGAATACGAGCCGTCGCGCATATACTCAGGCAGATTTATATCTGCTCCTAGTCCTTGCAGCGACGCATAAAGCATCTGATCATCGCTTTCTTTAAGTGATGCCAACTTTGATGTGATCCGCAGTAAAATATCAGATGAGTTTCGTATATCCAGTGGTTTAAGAAGATAATCTATAGCGCCTTCCTGTAAGGCCTTGCGTACATAACTGAACTCATCATAGCCGCTGACAACGACAAATCTGCAACTCGCTCCTTTTTCCCGCGCAAGCCTCATCAGATCCAGACCGCTAAGCATGGGCATCACAATGTCCGTAAAAACTAGATCCGGCTGGTATGTGAAGATATCTGACAAAGCTTTTATGGAGTCGGTCTGCTGACAAACGATTTTGAAGCAAGAATCATTCATTTCAATAAACTTTTTGATTGCAATCAAGGCCCACCTTTCATCATCTACCAGCATCACGCGAAAAGACTGCACACGGTACACAACCTTTCTTTCATCATTGACAGGCCAGTTAATACTATATAACATACTAAATTATGTCGTCAATAGAGAGGCGGCATAATCATGGAAACTAAGGCAGGAGGTTTCCGAAGATGTGGAGTGAACAACATCGGCGCAATTTTACAGACGCAGCATGGGCGGCGGTTGAACCGTACACCATCGGGAACAAGAGAAGTTGTGGCGGAAATTGCGCGCGATACGCGGCTGTTCATCATTTTGAATGCTTACTCGCCGATCACAGATAAGACACCGACGAAATTGTCGCCGTCGCACAGGGTTTGGGCATCGAATCCGTCATCCCGCTTAAGAAGAATCGGAAGTTGAAGCATGACTATGACCATCACCTTTATAAACTGTATCATTTGGTGAAAAACGCGTCCCTTCACTTGAAAAATTTGATGCGCTATCTATTGGCGGCATTATCTGACGTGTTTGCGCAAATGCTTTTAATAAAACTAAAAAGTCTATGGTGTTCCTGCAAAGGAACACCATAGTAGGCATTGCATCGACATATTAGCTGGTCAGGTAAGCTTTTCATTATTATTTCCAGCGCTCTGAATTCGCCTTCGCGCTGTCGAGCAGTTCGGGTATCATCTGGAAGTCAGCGAAGTCCTGACGCGTCAGGGCGTCGTCGCCAAGATTGATATAATAATCGGCATAGAAAGAGTCAACGGTTTCGCCGCCTGCACTTACCCATGCCTCTTTTGCTTCTGCCGCTACCTGCGCTGCGGTCTTGCTGGAATCAGCAATGCCCTTCAGCAGCAGATTGTCGACCTCGGGATCAGCAGTTGCTCTGATAAGTGCCAGGTCTGTGGGCAGAGGCGGAAGCGACTGCATCCATTTCCTCGGGTCACAATCTTTTGACTCGTTGGGTATACGGGCTATCCCATAAAACAGATCGCCAAACTCCTGAAGGAGGGGGTTATCGCTCTTAAGAGCGCGGTTGTAGAACATATTTGCATATATGCTGTAACCGCTTTCCTTAGCAGTTTCCATGGAATTTCTGCTTACAAACTGTCCGTACTTGTAGTTGAACTCAGTTGTGAGGACTTCGTCTGTGCACACCTGCACATAAGTGCCCTCGTCATCCTTCTGGTAATATAAGCCTTCGGGGCCGTACTGCATATAATCGTTAACCTCGGGATCATAGCACCAGTTCAGGTAGCTGATGACCGCATCAAGATCCTTAACTGCTGCATTGATGAAGTTGGGAGCATCAGAGCCGCCATTGATGTAGGGGGTAAACTGGCCGTATTCGGTTTCAGGCAGCTGGAAGGTTACCAGAGTGCAATCGGGGAAATTCGCCTTGAAATCCATGAAATACGTAACGCCGCTGGAGGTGTTGCTAAATCTGCTATTGAAGAACACGCCGAATTTGCCGTTAAGGAAATCTGCGCGGTCATCTGTTGCAGTTTGGATGAGGAAATCCGGGTTAACCAGTTTGTTGTCAACAAGACGCTTTGCGAACTCCACCCAGCTTTCGATACGATCCCAGGGGTAGTAGAATTCGCCTTCTTCGAAGACGTACTTCCAGGGGTTGGCGTATCCATACATGTGAGATAGTATGCGCTGGGCATCGGTTGTGAGGGTACAGCCATAGGTATCGTCAGCGCCGTTTCCGTCCGGATCGTTGTATGTGAAAGCGTAGAGAACTTCGTAAAGCTCTTCAACGGTGGTGGGAATGCCAAGGCCGACGTTTTCTAGCCAGTCGGTGCGCACAACCACGTTGTGATTACCATACATCGGCTGAATGGAACCTATGGCGTACATTTTGCCATTGCCGGCTGTCATGGCATGATCCTTGATCATGGGGTACTTTTCAATGAGATCCTTGTAGTAAGGAATGCGGTCTATTATCTCATCGGTT
This sequence comes from Christensenellales bacterium, assembly GCA_050942895.1. GTDB lineage: Bacteria > Bacillota > Clostridia > Christensenellales > UBA1750 > JBNRMR01. The sequence continues at coordinate 11,242 of JBMNOE010000002.1, read as the reverse complement.
ATTTCAAGCACTTGCTGCTTCTGTATTACGGTGTTGATAAGGTTGGAGTTGCTGAAAAGATCGGGTGCGGAGCCTGAAGCCATAAGAACGATCATCTTGTCTTCCAGCTCGGCCCTGGGGATAACAACGAGGTCAATCTGCTCAACAGGTGCGTTCTCTCTAACCCAGTTGATCCAGCGGTTGTTTTCAAAGTCGCCCTCTGAGGCGGGAAGAACGCCGGTGTCGCTAACCAGAATGGATATCTTGCCGGCTTTTTCCGGCGGCTGAGGCTCGGCAGGCGCGCTCGTGCTGGTGCTGCTAGTTGCGGCCGGAGTGCTGGCGGACGACGAAGCAGCGGTGCCGGTAGGCGAAGCGTTGTTGCTGCATCCGCTCAGCACAAGGCCCACCGTCATGACAAACGCCATGAGCGCAAACAGCATCCTATGCTTGTTCTTGCGTGTAAACATGAATATTTCCTCCTTCGATTTGTATATGTCAAAAAGGCTTTAGCCTTTGACCGCACCGATTATAACACCCTTGACAAAGTATTTCTGAAGGAACGGATAGATAATCAGCATAGGTACCAGCAACACGACAACGCCTGCGGATTTAACGCCTTCACTTATAATATCCGACTCGCCCACAGTCTGCTGCACATCCACGTTGGTGTCCACATCCAGCATATTCAGCTCAAAAACAATCTGCTGAATGAACACCGGCAGAGTATATTTTTTTGAATCGTTGATATATATCATTATGCTTTGGTACGAGTTCCAGTAGCCGACGCCATAAAATAGCGCCAGCGTAGCGATAACAGCGGTTGATAGCGGTAAATATATCTGAAGGAGCATACGAAACTCATTACAGCCGTCAGCCTCGGCGGCTTCTGAAATTTCTATGGGAACGTTTTGGAAGAAATTGCGCATGATCATCATGTTATAGGGACTGATGAGACTGGCAAGCCAGATCGCCCAGTATGTATCTATGAGACCAAGACTTCTGATAAGCAGATAGTTCGGTATCATGCCGCCGCCGAAAATCATTGTGAACATTACAAAGAATGATATTTTGTTGCGGCCGATCAAGTGCGGACGCGAAAGAGGGTATGCGCACAGTATAGTACAGACAAGGCAAAACATGGTGCCTATCACCGTGAAGATAATGCTGTTTTTAAAATAATTCGCAAGGCCTGCGTTCTTTATAAGCACGGTGTAGGACACCGTATTGAACCCGATAGGCCATAGAAAAACCTTTCTTGCGTTGAGCGCGGAGCCGCTGCTTAATGAGGAAGCGATGATGTAAAGGAGCGGATACAAGCATAGGAGAGCAAGCAGCAGCAGAATAGTTGTATTTATAGAGTATACTATCTTGTCGTTACGAGAGGCAATCACATCAATACCACCTTTTTAAAGATTTAAAATATCGAACTGTTGCTGTATTGTTTGGAAAGCGCGTTTGCAGAAGAAATCAGCATCAGGTTTACTACGGAGTCAAACAGACCCATGGCTGTAGTGATGCTGAACTCGCCGCCTCTTACACCCATCTCATAAACGAAAGTGGAAACAACCGACGAAGTGCTCGATACCGCTGCGTTTCTTAGAACATATATCCTATCAAATCCCACACTCATTACGCGACCGGAGGCCAGTATGAGCATTAGCACCACGGTGGGCATTATGGATGGTATTGTTATCTTGATTATTTGCTGTAGTTTTGTCGCACCATCGATTTTAGCGGCCTCATAATATCCTGGATCTATAGCTGTCAACGCTGCGAGATAGACGATAGCATTGAAGCCCATTTCCTTCCATATACCTGAGCCCAGATATATGGCAGTCCAGCTTGCTTCACGGTAAAGGAAATCTTTTTCGTTTCCGCCCACCGCCTTTATTAGCGAGTTTATCGGACCATTGCTGGAAAATATTTGTATTATCATTCCGCTGACGACTACCCACGATATAAAATGCGGAAGGTAAAGTATCGTCTGCGTAAGTTTCTTTAAATGATTGCCTTGCATTTCATTGAGCATGATAGCAAGAATAATCGGAAACGGGAATGGCACAACAACACCCAGGATACCCAGTCTGACAGTGTTGATTATGATCTGGCGCATGTATTTTTGACGAAAGATCATTTGAAAATTCTGCATTCCTACCCATGGGCTGCGCCATATGCCCAGGTTGAACTGATAATCCTTAAATGCAATTGCCGTTCCGAACATTGGGATGTATTTAAATACCAAAAAAAAGATCAGCGGTATTACCAGCATGATAAAAAGCGGTATATTCTTGCGAATCAGCGCTTTTTTATAACTACTGCTGCGACGCGACTCAACCGAACTTCTGAGCACGTTTTTAGCTTGCATTTGGTCCATAATATCATCTACTTTCGTATAGGATAATATACTGTGAACAAAATACACGGATACGGTAAAAACATCCGCAAACTATATCGCTCACATTTTACATCTCATGATATTATCTTAGCATTTGCTTATTCAAAACAATATGCATATAATTTGGTTTGTTCTATTTCTTTTGTAAAAATTTTAGCAGCATATCATGTGCTCTGCTTTCAACGCGGCTGCTTTTCTCCCTAAAAATAAGATAAAAAATCCAGTCATTAACCAAGCTTTTTCCATAGCTTCTTTCAGAAAAGATTAACTATAATGTATTTGTCGACCGTATTGATGCCGCCATAATATGTAGCGCATAACCACAAAGGAGCTTCAAAAAATGCAGATTGGATCAACAAAGGATGGGAATCTTTCCTTTGGGAGGCTGACTCCTCCGCTAATACTCGAACATATTCTGCGCGCCTCTGTGGGCCTGGTCAATGCTGCGTTTCTTAGCCATATATCGCGGTCGGCGGTTTCTGCAGTCAACATATCCAATCAATATATTGGCTTTTTTCAGATGCTCGCCACCGCCGTTGCCATGGCATCGGTTGTCTGTTTTAATCAGGCGGTCGGTATGCAAAATCGTAAAAACATGGACAAGTTTGCTGCTGTTGCTTTTTTCTCAAACGCGGCTATGGGTTTGCTCTCTGGTCTGCTTTTCCTTTTCTTTTCCGAATCGTTTTTATCTATTATGACTTTCGAGACCGATGAAATAAGAATCATGGCCGTTACATATATGCGTGTTGTTGGCTCGTCTATGATCTTACAGTGTATGCAAATCGCGCTGGGCAGCATCAGCCGTTCATCCGGGTTACCAAGAGCGCCTCTGATTGTTAGCCTATTAACAAACGGAATCAATATACTCGGTTGCTATATGGTGGTCAATCGAGTGATTTTGACCAACTGGGTGCCTATTGCAGGCGTAGCGGCATGCAATGTGTTCGCGCAGCTTTGCGGGCTGATTCTTTCTGCGTTTTTGCTACGCTTCACCTCGGTGCGCATTACATGGAAGGCCATTGTGCCTTTTCCCTACAAGGAGGTTAGGCTAGCGCTGTCAATTGGCATACCGTCGGCCTTGAACAACGTTGCTTACTCTTTGAGCCAGATCATTACCTCCTCCATAATATCTCAGACCAGCCAACTTATGTTAGATGCAAAAACATACATCAGCAGTATAGTTAACTACATAGCTATGGTAGGTATGGCATATTCGGAGTCGGCAATCATAATGATCGGCACCCGCATAGGCGCCGGAGATATTGATGGGGCAAATAAAATCCGAGCAAGAGGAACCCGCATAGCCCTGCTGTCAAACGCCGTTTTCTCCATACTGTTGCTGCTCACCTACCGATATATATTCATATGGGTGTATGGCACAAACGCTGATATCAGCAAAATAATGGATATAGCTTCCATTATTCTCGTAATTGACCTTGTTGCAGAGATTGGGCGCGCCCTCAATAACAGTCTGTCAGGCGCGCTTCAGGCCGCAGGTGACGTAGCATATCAACTGATTGTTAATCAAACTAGCGGCTGGCTGATAGCCATAGGCGGCGCTTATTTGTTAGGCATCGTATTTGGCTGGGAGTTATACGGAATATGGATCGCCTTTGCGCTCGACGAATGTACAAGAGGCTTGTTACTTCTGTACCGCTGGCGGAGTCAAAAATGGGTAGGCAAAGCACGTCAGCGCACCGAAACAATTGCCCAGACATGATTTCATTGCCGGCCCCTGCCCGCATATGAACTCTTATTGAATCTGTCACCGCCTTTCTAAAAGCGCGGCGATCATAAACTATAAGGAGGATGAATATGGTAAAGATTTTTGAAGGTGATGTTCCTGCTCAGGTGTATTACTCTGCTGATGAGTCCAACTGCATATCCCTTGCAGTACAAGATTTGACTAAGGATTTGCGCAAGGTTAGCGGTACGATGCCAATAGTCCATGACACACTCCCCGACGCGAAAGCGACCGGTATCATTGTGGGCACGCTGACTAACGATGCGTTCTGCGATTATCTGCGCAATAATCTAATTACGGCGGATGATATTCGTGGACAATGGGAGCAATATATTCTGCTGGCAAGGGATGGTGTTCTTGTGATCTGCGGCAGCGATGAGCGAGGAACCATGTGGGGAATTTATGAACTATGTGAAAAATTTCTCCATGTCGATCCGCTGTATCTTTGGACAGATCACACACCGAAGCGCATGGAGCAGCTTATTCTTTCTGAAACACGGCTCACCGGCGGCCCGGAGACATTCCGTTTCCGTGGATGGTTTATCAACGACGAGGATCTGCTGACCGGCTGGTCGAAGAAGGCCGCCTCAATCGGGCGATATTTTAACGACAGCTCCTTCTACGCCGCCTATCCTCCGGTGCTGGAGCAAATATTAGAAACGGCGCTTCGGCTGAGACAGAATCTGATGATCCCATGCTCCCACCTGGATCTGGATGATCCCTTTCAAGAGAATATTGTGCGCATGACGACTGAGCGCGGCCTGTATATTTCGCAGCACCACCAGCAGCCGGTGGGTGTATCGCAGTCTGCGGTTGATCGTTACTGGAAGGCACGCGGCGTGTATGAGCCGCTTAACTACCACACACATCCCGACAAGTACCATGAGGTCTGGGAACATTACATTAGCAAATGGGGCAAATATGACAATGTGATATGGCAGCTTGGTCTGCGCGGCCGCGGCGATCGCCCGGTCTGGTATCAGAATAAGGATATTCCGGAGTCCTCGAAGGCGCGTGGCAAAATTATCTCGGATGCGATTGCCGCGCAGGCTGAAATCGCTAAGAAGGCCTATGCCGGAAAGCCTTTCCTCACCACCTCCACACTGTGGATGGAAGGCATGAGCCTCTATCAGGAGGGGGCTCTCACCTTCCCGGAAGATACGATCGTCGTATTTGCTGATTTTGGTCCCAGCCAGATGCTGGACGAGGGGTATGATATCACCGGCAGGCAACCCGATACCGCATATGGGGTTTATTATCATGTCGCGTTTTGGGGCTGTGGCCCGCATCTGGTGCAGGGGACCTCCCCGGCGAAAATTCTCTATAATTACCGTCGTCTCGTCAAAAGGGGTGACAACTGCTATTCGGTGCTGAATGTGTCAAATGTGCGCGAGCATGTGCTTGGGATCCAGTGCGTGGCGAATATTACATGGAATATCGAAAGATTCTGTGACGAGGAATTCCTGATTGAATGGTGTTGCCGCAAACTTGGCTTGAGTTTGGCAGACGCACAGCGAGCGGCCTTGCTGTACCATGACTACTTCCAATGCTTTCACAAGATGGACAATACCCGGATTGATGGCGAGATGCTGCTGATGGATGGAATGTGCCGAAGGGTCGCGGTGAAGCTGGTCCAGCTAATCAGTGGGGCTGAGTTCCAGCGCGATGACATCCAGAACAAGCTGCTGTTCGGCTTTGACTCCAAAGAGGCCTTTATCGATTACTACTGCAGCGCTTCCGGAGAAGGTCTGGTGCGGTGGAAGCGCTTGTACCGGGAAGCATATGAGGTGCTTAACCTGATCGAAGACCGAGAGAGCAGTGACTTCTTCACGAGCCACTGCATAGTGCATACGGAGCTAATGCTCGCTCTGTATTCATGGGTGTATAACCTCACTCTGGCGGCGAAAGCGCGGCAAAGTGCAAACGCCAATATGTTTGCACAATATGTTGAGGAGGCTGTGTTCGCTCTCTCAAAGGCTGCGATTGACCGCCAAAAGGCTGAGCGAGGCAAGTGGCAAGGCTGGTATATCGGCGATCAGCTCATTTGTTTGAATGAGGATATCGAGCTCACCACCGCGCTGCTCTATATGGATGAATCTGGTCTTAGTGAGAAGCTTTCCCAAGTGCGCATCCTGTAAATACTTAAATAGTACAAAAAAACGGAATGAAATCCGAATAATGTTCATGGGTTTTTCTTGTTCATTTCAATAAAATGAGTTTATACACAAAATACTAATAATGATTTTAGCGCTATTGCCTAAATCACGGACCGGGTTTTACCCGAAAGGAGGACTTCATGGCAAAACGAATAGTATTTATCGGCGCAGGCAGTTACACATTTACAAGAAATCTGTGTAAGGATTTGCTGACGTTCCAGGCGTTTCGAGATGCAGAACTCGTGCTGGTGGATATTTCAGACACCAACCTGGAGCTTGCCCGCAAGATGGTCACCCGCATTGTTGAGGCGGGAAACTACCCTGCTAAGGTGATCTGCACCAAGGATCGCACCGAGGCACTCAAGGGTGCCGACGGTGTGCTTTGCACAATCCTGGTGGGCGACCGTGAGGCCAGAGCCAGCGATGTCGATATTCCGATGAAATATGGCGTGAGTATCTGCGTTGGCGATACCCGCGGACCTTCCGGTGTATTCGATTACCTGCGCACTGTGACTGAGATGCTCGCCATATGCGCTGATATCGAGAAATATTGCCCCAACGCGATTTTCCTTAACTATACTAATCCTATGGCCATGCTCTGCCGCACGATGCAGACGGTTTACCCCAACCTGAACATCAACGGTCTTTGCCACAGCGTACAAGGCACGGCGGTCAAGATTGCCCGCTGGATAGGGGCGGATATCAACGATGTGACCTATACCTGCGCCGGCATCAACCACCAGGCGTTCTACATTGATTACCGCGTCAACGGCGTGGATGCTTATCCCAGGCTTCGCGAGGCCGCTAAGAGGGAAGAGGTATACGCTGAGGAACCTGTCCGCTTTGAGATGTTTAAGCATCTGGGTTACTTTTCACCGGAAGGTTCCGGTCATCACAGCGAGTATGTCGCATGGTTCCGCAAACGCCCTGACTTGCTGCAAAAGTATTGCCTTGATTATAATATTGGGGTGCCAAATACCCCCGAACGGCGTGCCAGGGGTATGGAGAGACGCCAGAAGATGCTGGACGAGTGGATGAACACGCAGATTGATCTTTCCCGCGGTCCGGAATACGCCGCATACATATTTAATGCCGTGTTTGGTGATAACGTGATGTTCGAATTCAACGGCAACGTGCGTAACTTCGGTCTGATAGACAACCTGCCCTGGGGCGCTTGCGTCGAGGTGCCTGTTCTTGCAAGCAAGAAGGGGCTTGAGGCAATTCATGTGGGCCCCCTCCCGCCACAGCTCGCAATCTTAAACGATATATCCGCACGCTGTGAGGAGCTCGCGATTGAGGCTGCCTTGGAAGGTGACCCGCGCAAGGTATTCTATTCCTGCCTGTACGATCCGCTGACGAGCGCTGTACTTAGCATGCAAGAAATCCGCGATATGGTGGACGAAATGTTCGCTGCCAGCAAGGAATATTTGCCAATGTTTAAGCTTTAGTTCTTTGCCGCCCAGGGGGAAACCTTTTTGGGCGGTTTTTAGATTGTAATGAAATACAATTACATTGATGCAAATATTCCATCAAATTGCCGATATCTTTGAAGGCCTTTTTGCGGCAAGCTGCACTGCCTTCTTGCCGGATATGGGACACAAGCACCTTCCGACTTGCTTGCCACAAAAGTTCTTCACAATTCTTTTGACCTTTTGGTGGAATATTAGTATAATTTTAAGGAGAATAAGCACGACAAAGCATGAACGTATGCGAAATACCTTAGACTGTAAGACTGTTGTTTGTCTTCCGGCTGGGTTCTGGTTTCACCTCGAGAGCGATGAGACCGTGGTGCAGGCCTGTATTGATGCCCATTAGGACTACTGCAACCACTATGACATGGATTTTGCCAAAAAAATAAGCGCTGACTATTTTCGTTTCCCATGCAGGAATCTATTCACGAGCCGGCCGACTGGGCAAAGCTCAATATACTGGACAGGGATCACTCCTACATCTGGGTACAGCTTATGCGCGCGAAAGAAATTCGGGCAGGGCCACGCGAAGATATGTGTGTTCTACAATGTGTTCGCGCCGTTCCCATCGATCAGGTTTGGCACGTCGGACGAGTTTGTCATGGGTTCCCTGCGGGAAGCGCCGGAAGCTCTTTTGCACGCACTGGACACCATTGCACAGGATAGGGGCTGGGCGGGCATTAAAAACAGGCTGGAGGTCTGGAAGGATTAACCTGAAAGGGCATATAACAGGGCTGTTTTCGTAGAAGAGCTCGGCATCGAGGAGGGACAGCGCTTTTTCAGCGATCGAGCGATGTTGGGCGGCTTCGATAACTGCTCGAAGGGACTGCTGTGCAATGGCTTGAAGAAAGAAATCCAAGCGTTTACGCGAACGCTGGTGCGCGATAATCCGAAGCCTGGCTTTCTGATCGGTGCTGATTGCAGCATCCCGTCAGGGCGGGGGGGCGGAGGCGCTATGTTGATCGGAGCATCGCTATCTGTAATATTATTATATAAGAAAAATACAGGAGGTTCACGCATATGCACACGGCAAGCGAAACACGCTACAACACCATGCTATACAATCGCTGCGGCAGAAGCGGCATCCGACTGCCTTTACTGTCGCTGGGACTATGGCATAATTTCGGTGAGAATACATCCTACCAGAATGCACGGGAGATGGCGCTGGGCGCATTCGATTTAGGCATAACGCATTTTGATATTGCCAACAACTATGGCCCCAGACCCGGCAGCGCCGAGCTGAACTTCGGGCGCATCCTTCTGGAAGATCTTGCCTCATACCGCGACGAGCTGATTATCTCCACTAAGGCAGGATATTATATGTGGCCCGGCCCCTACGGCGAATGGGGCTCTAAAAAGAATCTGCTGGCCTCGCTGGATCAGAGCCTTAGGCGGCTTGGGCTTGACTATGTGGATATCTTTTACCATCACCGCCCCGACCCGGATACCCCACTGGAGGAAACCATGGACGCGCTGGCAACATCTGTCAGGCAGGGGAAAGCGCTCTATGTGGGGATTTCCAACTACAGCGCGAGGGACACCCTACGCGCCAGCGAAATTCTGCGGGGCATGGGCATTCACTGTCTGATCCACCAGCCGAGCTATAGCATGTTCAACCGCTGGATAGAGGATGACCTGCTCGATGTTCTTTTGGCGGAAGGCATCGGCTGCATCGCCTTTTCCTCACTTGCGCAAGGGTTGTTGACCAATCGTTACTTTGATGGCATCCCGGCTGATTCCCGCGCTGCGGGCAACAGCGTGTTCCTCACCCGGGATCGCGTTACGGAAGAGAAGGTGAAGAAGGCGAAGCAGCTCGATCTCATCGCGAGGGAGCGTGGGCAAACGCTTTCTCAAATGGCGTTGGCATGGAATCTGCGGCATCCTGCAATGACATCGCTGATTATCGGAGCCAGTAGGCTTTCACAGATCAAGGAGAACGTGGCGGCCATAAACAACCTCGCGTTCTCGGACGAGGAGCTCACACATATTGAGGAGATTTTAAAATAACCCGGCGAGGTAGTCTGCGATGACGATTCAAGCAGTAACAGCCAATAGCCTGCTTTCATTCGATAGTGCTGTTCGGGGAGCGCGAGATCATCGCCGCCGTGCGCGACGCCGTTCATGCTTGTGGGATTTTGACCGTGAGTCTGCTGGTTATGACCGAATTCTGGAGTTGATGCAGGGAGTGCATGCCACTGTGCATAAAGCGGCAAATATCGACGTGGGCGAATTCAAAACAAAGGTATTTATTAGCAATATCGAGGATAAGCATAATCTATTGGGCGAAGGTACTGATATGGCACACGACGGTGACTGTTTCAACAAGGTGATGTTGATAGTGCTCTCGTAGGCGGTAACAATGTTTGCTCATGGCGGGCAAGCTTTTTGATATTGTCAACAGTGAAATCGCCTCTGGCATCCATCGTTGAAGCTGGCAAAATTTCACCCGGCCGCATCACCATGTTTTCCATGCCGATAAGATGAGTGTTGTAGGTGTAATGAAGTTTTAAATGCATGATGAGTTTGAGAAGTTTATTGATGTGATTGAACGATGGCGGCTTGCGTTGGGTTTCTTCTGCTTTTTCGGATAGGGATGCGCACAGGTGGATTGTTTGCATTAATCGATGAGGACTTCGACTTTGCGTGCGGCACTGTCTATACCACAAAAAGTTTTCAACAAGTTAAAGGCGCGACAACCATTACAGTGCAGAAAACGAAGAAAAGCAAAAGGAAGGCACCTGTTCCGGCTGCCGTGATGCGATATGTAAAGGACTATATCCCACGGCTTTACGCTTAAAAGCCTGGCGATAGCTGTTCGCATGTGCGAAAGAGAATTTCGCCGTTATAATCGACTATATCGCCCTTTTCAGTGCGGTACGCCCATTCGGGGTGCTCCTCGAACACGGACCGGCGAATCTTTGAGAAATCGGTGCGGGCCAAAACCCGAATGCCCGCCTCTTGGCACTTTTTTATGATATGCTCAAGGCTGTCGCCATCAAGGTGCCGGCTTTGGAAATGATATTTAAGCCCCGTTTCATAGCTTGCAATTATCCCCGCCGTGTTTATCAAGACAACGGTCGCCTCAAAGCTCTTAAGATCCTCCACATAGCGCTCAGCGCTTATATCCTCCATATCAATTTCACGCAGATTTGTCTGGATCATGCGCCAGGGCACTTCTTGCCACCATTTTTTCATTGTCCTCACCCTTTCGTATTTTTTCTTTAGTTTTTTCTTTTATATCTTTTATCTTCTGCACCAGAGGCCGTTTTCCTCTGTCATATTCGTCTCATTGTTTGACGTTGCGGTCTTAAAGAAGTAAAATTGTTATATCTTGTTTTATAATACCTCCGCCTTTCTTGGCGGCGCTAAAACCGCAGCACAGTACACAACAGGAGGACCTATATGCTAAAGCTCGTTAACCGTGAGAAATTGCCCTGCGTGGACTTTGCCTTCGAGCGCCTCATGGAGAAGGCCCCTCATTTTAAGGCGCATATCACCG
>JBMNOE010000015.1:0-63287 GCA_050942895.1 Christensenellales bacterium | reverse complement strand
CCTACCCCCAGACCCCCGCAACATAAAAACAGCCGGACATTATCGTCTGGCTGTTTTTGTTTTTGCTTGTCTTTACTGCTTGCAAAAAGTTGTGCTTAAAACTAAGCGATCTTCGCGCCGGACCTGTCCCTCCCCGGAAACACGAGAGCGATGGTGCCGGGGCCGCAGTGGGTGCAGATCACCGGCCCGACGGGGATCCTTAAAACCTCGATACCGGGATATCTGTCCTCCAGCTCCTTCTGCAGAAGGCCGGCCTCATTTGCGCTGTCGGCATCCAGGATCACCACCAGCTTTTTATCCTCCGACAGCTCCTCAAACTTGTCAAGCAGGGCTTTTATCGCCTTTTTCCTGCCCTTAACCTTCGCCGCAGGAACTATCCTGCCATCATGGCTGATGGTGAGTATGGGCTTTATGTCCATTATAGTGCCAAAGGTTGCAGAGGTGGCCGACAGCCTGCCCCCGCGCTTCAGATACACCAGATCATCCACGGCAAACCACGAATGATAGTTCATCAGATCCCCTTCTATGGCCTGCGCAACCTCGTCAATGCCCTTGCCCTCATCCCTAAGCTTAGCAGCCCTTATGACCATCAGCGCCTCGCCGAACGAAATGTGCCGTGAATCGATGTGAACAACCCTGTTCTGCGGATACTTTTCGGCCATTTCAGTGACTGCATTTGCGGCTTGCTCAATCGAGGCGGATAATTTTGAAGAAAAACTGATAAAAAGAATGTCCTGCCCCGCCTGAAGATATGGCTCGAAATAGTCAACATACTGTGCCTGGGTCAATAGGGAAGTCGTGGGTGTCGCACCGTCCCTCATGGATTTGTAGAATTCCTGCGTTCGCGTGGATCTTGCCAGATCGCTGAACAACTCTTGCCCATCTATGTAGTATGGCATGTAGATCATTTTTATGTCATATTTGTCGACAAATGGGTAGGTTATGTCGGAATTCGTATCCGTCATAATGATATAAGACATCAGCACTCTCCTCTCTTTTAATCTCAACTTAATTTTATTACATACTTGCAATAAAAGCAACCGAATAAACCCTGTAACCGAAATTTTTCTTTACGGCGGCTCCCTTCCACGACATATAATATGGGATCACAAAGGGGCACCCTTTGGTGGGCGCTCGAGGGCAGAGCCCTCGAAACACCACTCTTCCTAGAATATCCTAAAGCCGCAGATGAAGTTCTTGGTCCAGTAGCTGGAATCCCAGATGCCTGACCTGGAAACCACCTTGCCCCTGCCGGAGGAAGCGTCTATCATGCCGCCGTTACCGGTGTATATCCCCACATGGCCCTCAAACACCAGTATGTCGCCGCGCTTAAGGTCTTTTGTGCGGGTAATCTTGTCGTACTTGGTGCTTGATGCCCAGCCCGCAGAGGTCATGTAGCTCTGGTTCACCCCGGCCTGGTTCAGCGCGTAGTAAACGAAGCCGGAGCAGTCGAACTTATTGGGGCCCTTTGCTCCAAACACATACTCGCTGCCAAGCTTGCTTTCAGCCACACTGATCATCTTTTCAAGCTTGCTGTTGCTGGATGAGCTTGAAGATGAGCTGCCCGACGACGAGCCGCCGTCTGACGACGATGAGCCGCTGCTGGCCCTCCTTGCGCTGCCGCTGTTTAAAGCGGTAATGGTCGCCTTGCCCACCATGCCGTCTGAGGAGAGGCTGTTCCTGCTCTGGAATGATTTCACGGCGTTCTCTGTTTCGCTGCCGAAATAGCCCGTGACATTCCTCATATATCCTAAATTTTTCAATAATTTCTGAACATTTTCAACGTCATCACCCCTCATTCCAAACATGAGGGCGTTGTTCTTTGCGCTGCTGGATTTCAGCACCCTTACCGTGTTGGGGCCGAGGAAGCCGTCGGAAATGATGCCGTTCAGCTCCTGGAATCGCCTGACTGCGGCAACGGTGTCCTTTCCGTACACGCCGTCGGGGGTGGTGGTCAGGTAGCCCAACTTTTGCAGCCTTGCCTGGTATTCCTTAACCTCGTCGCTTTTTTCGCCGTATTTCATGAAATATGCGTTTGCATTGGCGCTGTAGAGCATTTCGCGTGTCTTTGTGCCCACCTTTCCATCCACAGAAAGATGGTTATAGCTTTGAAACTTTTTAACCGCCTCCAGGGTCTCATCGCCAAAAAAGCCCGTCACATGCTCCATGTAGCCCAGCTCGTAAAGCCTTGTCTGAAGCTCGGTGACATCTGTGCCGGAAGCGCCCTGCATGACCGTATACCGCTGAGCGTTATTGCCCATCAGCAGACTATATGTCTCCATGCCAACCTTGCCGTCCACAGAAAGATCATGCTGGCGCTGGAAATACTTGACGGCAGCCCTAGTGATGCTTCCGAAATAATCCGTGGGCTCGTCTTTTTCCATGTATCCCAGATCCATCAGCCGCTCCTGCAGCTCCTTGATTATCTCGGCCGTTATGCCGTGGGTGAGCACTGTGTTTGAAGGATGTACCGTCGGCTCCGGTGTGGGCTGGGGCGTGGGCGTGGGCTGAGGTGTTTCTTCGGGTACAGCAACATCACCCTCTGGTGAATCGCCGCCGGCGGGAATGCCCGCCCCTGCCATAGTCATCGCCTGGGGCGAATTTTCCTCCGACAACGCGATGCCGTAGCCCATTCTCGTCACAGCTCCATCTTCAAGGGGGCTGTCATCATATGCCGGTTCGCCTGTGGCGCTTAGGGCGATTATCACCGGCACCGAAACAAGCACCATGACCAGCGCCGTCACAGCAGCCATTTTCCTGGCCGAATGCCTTTGTCTAAGCCTTGCATAAAAACCATGCAGGATGGCCCTTCCTTTATATACAATGTAGACCATCCATTTCCATATATATATAGCCAGCTCTTTTATGCAGCTCACATTTCCCTCCACTTATACGAAACCCCGCAGGCGCGGATGCCTTCCATCCGGAAATTTCAAGTCCCACGGCTAAAAAAGCCGAGGACGGGGCGGAATTTCAAGTTCATCGGCAAATTCACTCTTATTCTTCGCCATATTATACCAAAACCGTTGAATAAACGCAATAAGACTAAAATTTGTTTACAAATTGCTCAGACAAGTCTATGTTCGCCGCCTGGGAATGACCAAAAGGGCGCCAGTCATCAGCAGCATCCCCGCCGGGGCAAAAGCCGGCCCTGTTCGGGGTATTGTTTTGTTTATGCTGGGAATGTCAACCACAGCGTCCGGCGAAACAGCACCGTCTTCCTCCACAAAGCTCACATGTATCTGATGAGGCGCACGCACATCCCAGAAGGCGTATAGGTAGAGCGCACCCTTGGCCTCGCCGTCCACATAGACATTCTCCACGGCATAGCCCTCGTCGGGAAGCATTATATAAGCCGGGTTTGTTCCCTGCTGCACCTGAATTTCCCCCTCGATAAATATGCGCCCTCCCGGACCGGCCGACGCCTTTATGGGATATGTCGCCGGCGCGTTGGGGTCATAATTCGGGTCGGGTATATCAACGTCCACGCTTATCGTGTAAACATAGGAAGGGCCTGTAACGCCCTCCATGAACGAAAGCGCAAGTATGGCTGTATCCCCCGGAATCAAAGAAGCATTGCCCAAATCAACCGATGCTCCGCTTATCACAAAGGGCTCGTTTGGAGCGATCGAAACGGTTATTTCCTCCTCGTCAAAGAAGTAATAGCCCCCTGACTCCGCCTTGGGCTGGGAGCCGAAGCTGTGGCCGAAGCCGTTTTCCTGGCCCTTAAACACCACCACATAATAATCCGTCAGCTTATGCATAAGGGCGTAGTCCCTGACGGAAACGGTGTGGAGAAGGCTCACCGTTTCCCGTCGGCCGTCCTCTGCCGAGGCATCTATTATCACCTCATATTTATCGCCGATCTGCGAGTCGGATATATCTATGGCGATTTCAGGAGCGCCCGGCTCCAGCTCGCCCAAGTTCATTCCGTTCACGCTATATTGATATTTAACCCCCGGCAGCAGCGATATGTTTTTGCCCACTATCTTTCCATCGGAATAGCTCAGGCTCGCGCTCTTGATCATAAGATCTTCCTGCTGAGCAAGCGCCTGCGCCGGATAGGCGAAAACCGCGCAAACGCAAAGCAGCGCAATCGCCGCCGTGAGCATTGTTTTTTTCATCATATTGCTAATCAATTTTTTTGCGGCAATTCCCTTCATAACTCCTCCTGCTGGGGTTCTTCATCTTTTTTGTCTTTTTGCCTTTTCATCTTTTCCCTGTTTTTATATAGATCTGATCTGCCGGCCGCCAGCACAAGCTTAAAGCCTTAAAGCCTCTTGTCGATATCACTATATCACCTTGAAAGGGCCGTAACAAGCAAAGCCTGCTCGAATTTTTTACTCCGCGCAAAACGCCTGTTGTCATATAAACGATATTCATCCGGCTTTTGTTCAAAACTGTAATTTCTGGAAATAATATTCTCTTTACAGATACAAAAACAGACCGCAGAAATTCTTTCGTCATATTCTTTTAGGTTGACAAGCTGGGGCAAAATGTATATAATGTTGAAGGCCAGCGAATCCTAAGGGTTGGTTCGCCGCCAAAGCTGTAAAGCAAAATGGATTTTTTATTTGACCCATTAGCTCAGTCGGTAGAGCATTTGACTTTTAATCAAAGGGTCCGGAGTTCGAATCTCCGATGGGTCACCAAAGCGCTTCAAATCCGAAGCAACGCACAAAGAAAAGTCTCCCGAATGGGCGACTTTTCTCTATTCCAAATATTTTTATATCTATCTTATCTTACTTATTCTTGTATATTGCAGTCAGTTCTTCAATCTTCCGGTTCGGATATTCCCTGTCTGCAAAATCATACCCCTGACGCTCCAGCCAGTCATTGATTTGCTCATAAGTTTCTATTGCCTTAGGGAGTTCGCCCGTTTCTTCATACGCTCCCGCTTTTGAAAACTTCTCACAGCTGCAGTTTTAGTATAGCAATTATCTGCCTATAATCAATAACTGCAAGTGATAGTTCATGCTCAATCTGCGGTTGAGCAATCCTATTGATCAAATGCGCCAAAAAGAGCGCCCCCATTCCCAGGAGTTTTCGTCCGTTGCGCCCGATCTTACTAAGCGCCTCCTGAAACATGGGGGTTTTTGCAATTTTCTGTGATTTTAACTGCCTGTGCCAAATATAACCAGCTTTAATGTCCGGCAAAATCAAATGATTTCCAGATAATCCGTGTCCGGCAGTTCTGGGAAGGGGGCGGCAGGCAAGGTTTGATACCAGTAGGCCACACTGGCAATATCGTCCTGCAGGGGCAGGTAACGTCTGTCCCCGCGCCAGCCCAGCGCCTGAATGGTCACCCGCAGGTCGCTTTCAAAGCGGATAGGATCGGTGATATGCCAGCGGTACATGCCAAAACGCTTCTGACTTTGATACATGCCCTCTTTCCGCACTTGGTGGAAGCCCGCGTATGGGGTTGTAAAGTCCTCATAACGGTCCCGGGTGTAAGGGTTTTCAAAATTGTAGCTGCCGCAGAAATAATCCTCGGTGCCTGTGCCGCAAATGGTGGGGTATTCGCCGTCGCCGTCCATATAAAACTTGATCTCACCCTCGCCCCACCAGCCATTGTTGTTAATTCCCCAGGCCATGTAGGTGCCCACATACTGGCCCTGGCCGCGCACGCCGTCCAAAATGGTGAACATCTCTTTATAGGGCAAAGGATTTACCCGGCGAAACTGTGCATGGAAATAGGCGCAGTCCTCAGGCACATCGGTGAGGGTGTAATCTATCTGGTAATAGTAGTTAACGGCATCTCTTCCTCGATTTTCCAGAGTGATGCGGCAGTGGCGCCTAAAGGGCATGCTCCAGTAGCAGTTGAAGGCCCTGCCGGGGTTGACGCACACCGCCAGCGAGGAAATCTGATTATATGCCTGCCAGCCTGCGGCAAAAAAGTCTCCCACGGGGCATTCCACGCTTGGGTTACTCTGGCCGTCCCAGTAGATGCGCAATATCACGTCGCGCCATTTTCCGGAGGGAGTCAGCCAAATGTGCTGCAAGGCGCCGGGGCCGTCTATTTCGGCGATTGTGAAGGTTTCTCCGGGTTCTATCCTGATGTATGGGCTAACCTTCCAGCCTATGCCAAGATCCTGTGCAGCATGTTTTGCAATGCCTTCTTCAAGCGGGCATCGACCGCCGGCGCCCTTGCCTCCGGTGAAGTTTTCCGGGCTGATCGAGCGCGTTTTGGCGTTAGACAGCAGCGGTAAAGTTCCCATGCCGGTGTTAAGGCCGTTGAATTTCATTTAGTCATCCATCCCCTCTACTGTTTTTATTTGCAGCTTTTGCTTTACATGGACGATTTTATGCAGCGCGCAATCAAATTCCATCAACTCCACTTTGTTCCTGAAAAATCATTCTTCGCCGCCATCTGGCCAAAGCATCCTGTTGCATTGTTAGTTATAGTGCGTATATTATATCACTCCTTTTGATCCCTTATCAAGGGCATATATTAAAGGAAGCATTTTTACCGCTTCGCTTACGGCGCCGGCTCCCATCATTTTCATCAGATCTGCTTTTATAGAAAAGAACCTGCATATTATGATTGCTTTCAAAAATGTTTTTTGCTAAAATGCATTTATGAAAAACATCTTCTTTATCGAAGGCGTTTTGGGGGTGGGCAAACCCCGCAGAGTTGAATTAAGCGCAGAAAGCTGGGAATGCGCGACCCAATATATGAGCAATTGCTTATAAACGGTATCTGTTTCACCGATAAGGAGCGGAGATGAAGCTTTTATTTTTATTTGGAAATAGCGCCGTCGGGAAGATGACGGTGGGTCAGGAGCTGGCGAAGATCACGGAAATGCGGCTCTTTCATAACCACATGACGATAGAGCCGGTGATAGAGATATTCGGCCGGTACGACAGCAAGATCACAGCCCGTCTGCGGGATGTGATCTTCGAGGAGTTTGCCAAGTCCGGCAATTATGGCATTATATTCACATTTATGTGGGCCTTCGACCAGCCCTCGGATTGGGATTATATCTCCCAAATCAGCGATATCTTTGCTAAAAATGGCGCTGATAAGGACTCTGATATATACTTCGCTGAACTGGTCGCATCCCAGGAAATCCGCCTGCAAAGAAACGCCACTGAAAACCGCCTGAAGAACAAAGCCTCCAAGCGGGATGTTGAGCATTCCAACCGATTTCTTTTGCATCATGATGAAAAATACCGCTGCGAAAGCCATGACGGCGAAATCACATTTGAAAATTATATCAAAATCGATAATTCGCATCTGCCGCCGGAAGCTGCCGCGCAGATTATAAAGGAAAGATTCAGCCTTTAAAGAGACAGCTCTGCTTGCGCTTTCAAAAAATCACACAGGGCATCCACAAGCGCCGGTGCTTTTTCACCGCAGTCCGCAATGGCTGCGCGAAGCCGCATGAGATTTTCGTCCGCATCGCCGGCTTTTTCGCTTAGCTTATATTTGCGCCTGCGCACGGGCGTGAAATCCTCGCCGAACTCAACGCCCTCCCTTTCAAGCTGCTCCATCGCCTGCTTGATGTAATCCGGCCTGTTTTTAAGGATACTCCTGTATTTATTCTGATAGCGCAGCGTCTTTGCCTTATCGCCCTCGCCCATCTCCATAACGCAGGAGCGCACCGACAGCCCCTTGGACCTGGCGATCAAAATCCGGCGGACAAGACCCTGCATTTCATCATCGTCAAAGGGCCTGAAAGGCAGCGTCCGCTGGCAACTGACGCCCTCCGGCGCCTGGCCTTCCTTCACCGCGATGTAATAATAATTGCGTATGCTGTTGGGCTTGCGGCCTGTCTGGTTGGCGACGCTGTCAAAAACCGTCCTGAGAGAGCCCCCGTTTTGGGATGCCTTTTTAACTTCATGCCATAAGAGGTCTTGCTCCTCCGGCGACCAGCCGGACCTTCCTCTGGCAATAATATTAGTCTGTGCCAAAATAAATACCTCCCATTTATGATTCCATACTAAAATTATGTTCAGCTTTGCACAATTACATGCATAAATAACAAAAATATTTGAAAATATAAAATTTGCGAGTATTCCTCATCAGATTGGAGCAAAGTCCGCAATTGACAAATGCAATTCTTAGTTATATGATATGTTTAAACAGGTTAAAGGAGGTTAACCATGAAGCAGCGTTTTGAAGTTACCGGCATGACATGCTCCGCCTGCAGCGCCCATGTCGATAAAGCCGTTAAGAAAATAGATGGAGTAATGAGCGCCGATGTAAGCCTTTTGGGCCAGTCCATGACTGTTGAATATGACGAGAGCCTCTCCACTCCTCAGGACATAATAAAGGCGGTGGAAAAAGCAGGCTACGGCGCGTCCCTTTACCAGGCGGCGAAAACCGAATCAAAGCCCGCTGGCAGTTCCTTTGAAAGCGATATTGCAGACTATAAAAGGCGTTTTATCGCCTCCCTTGTTTTCATGCTGCCCCTGTTCTATATATCTATGGGCCACATGATGGGGGCTCCCCTTCCCTCCTTTATGACCGGCATTGAAAACTCAATGGTCTTTGCGTTCACACAGCTTTTGCTGACAGCGCCCATAATCGTCATAAACCTTTCATACTTCACCAGGGGCTTTCGCTCACTTTTCCACGGCGCCCCCAATATGGACACGCTTATAGCCATAGGCGCCAGCGCGGCGGTGGTCTACAGCGTGACCGCCATGTATTCGATGGCTGCTTCCCTTGGCGCGAGGGATCTGCACGCCGCCCATGCCAGCGCAATGGATCTTTATTTTGAATCCGCCGCCATGATACTCACCCTCATCACAATGGGAAAATTTCTGGAGGCAAAGGCAAAGGGAAGAACATCCGACGCCCTTGCAGCCTTGGCGGATCTTTCCCCAAAGACGGCCTTTGTGCTTAGAAACGGCGTTGAAACCCAGGTTCCTGTCGAGGAAGTGCGGGTGGGCGATCATCTCATCGTGCGCCAGGGCAGCGCAGTTCCGGTGGACGGCGTGGTAATCTCCGGCAACGCTCAGGCGGATGAAAGCGCCCTGACCGGTGAGAGCATGCCCGTTGAAAAATCCGAGGGCGACAGGCTCCTTTGCGCATCTGTTATATCATCGGGCTACATCACAATGCAGGCGCAGAGCGTCGGGGCAGACACCACCCTCGCTAAAATGATCGCCCTGGTGGAGGAAGCGGGCGCAAGCAAGGCGCCAATCGCCAAACTGGCAGACAAGGTCAGCGGCGTTTTCGTGCCGGTGGTGATAGCAATCGCCCTTGTGACCTGCGCCGCATGGCTTATCGGCGGGCAGAGCATTTCGTTTGCCATATCATCGGCCATAGCGGTGCTGGTGATATCCTGCCCCTGCGCTTTGGGCCTTGCCACCCCCGTGGCGATAATGGTGGGCACCGGCAGAGGGGCGAAAAACGGCGTTCTCTTCAAGACCGCCGAAGCCCTTGAGGAATTGAGCAAGGTAAAGACAGTAATACTGGACAAGACCGGCACCTTGACCGAAGGCAAGCCCTCTGTGACAGATGTCATACCCCTGGACGGCATGGATGAAGCTGACTTTTTGAGGATGGCGGCATCGGTGGAAAAGCTTTCGGAGCATGTGCTGGCATCGGCCATCGTCAGCGAGGCTGAAAACAGAGGCATCGCCATTGAAGCGGCCCAAGGCTTTGAGGCCGTGGCCGGAAGGGGCATAAAGGCCGATATATCCGGCGAAAACTGGCAGGCGGGCAATGCTGATTTCATGGCTGAAAGCGGCATCGACATCATCGGCTCCGGCGCTCTTACCGAAAAAGCAGCCGCCCTGGCAGACGAAGGCAAGACAGTCCTCTACTTCGCCAGAGAGGGCCGGCTAAAGGGCATGATCGCCCTGGCGGATGTGCCCAAGGCCAGCAGCAAAGCAGCTGTAAGGCTCCTTAAAAATCTGGGGCTTTCAGTGGTCATGCTCACCGGCGATAACGAAAAAACCGCGAAAGCCATCGGAAAAAGCCTGGGCATAAGCAATATCTTTGCGCAGGTTCTGCCCACAGACAAGGAGCAGGCCGTTAGAATGCTTCAGCAAAAGGGCCATGTGGCCATGATAGGCGACGGCATAAACGACGCTCCCGCCCTCAAGCGCGCGGATGTGGGCATCGCCATAGGCGCAGGCACCGACATCGCGGTTGAATCGGCGGATGTGGTGCTTATGAAAAGCGATCTTATGGACGCTGTTTTAGCGGTGAGGTTCAGCCGCGCAACCCTTAAAAACATTAAATCCAACCTGTTCTGGGCGTTTTTCTATAACACCGCCTGCATACCGCTGGCGGCAGGCCTGCTTTATGCCATAGCCGGCTTTGGCATGAACCCGATGTTAGCCGCGGCGGCCATGAGCCTTTCCTCCGTCAGCGTGGTGCTAAACTCCCTTAGACTCAACCTGTTCAAGTCCGAATACAGCGAAAGCGAACAGCAGCGGGACAGAAAAAGGTTTCACTCAAGCTCCCGCCAAGAAAAACATATAGATAATATAATGGTTTTAAACAGCAAAGGAGATGAAAGCATGAATAAAACGGTTAAGATCGAGGGCATGACCTGTAAAAACTGCGTCGCCCATGTGAAAAAAGCTCTGGAGGCAATGGACGGCGTTCAGGCGAATGTCGTTCTTGAGGACAACGCAGCCTATGTTACCGGAAGCGCCTCGGACGACGCCATAAGGGCCGCCGTCACCGATGCCGGCTACGAAGTCATTTCCATAAATTAAGCCGCAAAAAATAAAAAGCCCCGGAAAGCTTCCAGGGCTTTTTATTTTTGTTTATGCATATGCTTTGGGTCATTTCATGAGCAGGTTATGGGTATTTTATCACCCTTCCCGCCTCCGGATTCTTATCAGGCCGCCTTTTTTGCGCCGGCCGGTTTCCCACATATGGCGCAGCGAAACCGTGCCTCTTTTGCCGTAGGTGCCGTAGATGGCATTGAGTTCGCCCATATGATGCTCATATCCGGTCAGCATAAACCAGTGCCAGATGATATCGTCCAGGCTTTCATCATGGTGGTCCAAAAGCAGACAGATCAGGCAACTGCCCTCGCCGATTGCTTTCACAAGAAACTCCTCCGCATGTTCATAGGGAAGATCGCCCGAAAGGGTTTCAATTTCCACCGGAGCGCCGACGCTTTTTGCATAGGCTTTAAAACCGTCGATATACAGAGAAAGCTTTGTGAGGCCGCCCACCCGCGGATATACAAACTTAAACATTCTTTTACAGAAGTCGATGAAATCGGCCTTTGATATCGCCGAGTGATCTGCGGGGTAAAGGTTCCTCAAAAGTGGATCTTTAGCGGCGAGGAAAGCACAAATTTCGGCGGCGGTCACGGTGGAGCATCCTCCCCTTCTCATCAGCTCCGTGGGGAGCCAGTGCTGATCGCCGCCATAATGGCCTTCGATGTCAATAAATTCCAATTCCATATATTTTCCCCCGTTATCTCAAGTGTTTTCACAGGAGCCCCTGTTATACATTATATTTCCAGCCATAATCATCGGTGTATATCATAAGCTTTGTCATGCCCCCGTCCACAGACAGGCACTGGCCGTTTATGAAGCTGTTTTCTTTGCTGCAAAGGAACATGGCGGCCCTTAAAATATCCTCCGGCTCCCCCACTCTGCCGCTGGTGTGCTGGGCCTTGTCGGCGTCGCTGTGCCGGGAGACAGAGCCTTCTTTCTGGTATGCTCCGGTGTCGATCCACCCCGGAGCGATGGCATTCACCCGCACTTTTCCCGCAAGGCTTGCGGCCATAGCGTGGGTCAGCGCGCTTATTCCGCCCTTGGCGGCGCTGTAGCTTTCGGTGTCTCTTTGCGACATAAAAGCCCTGGTGGAGGAGATGTTCAAGACGCTGGCCCCAGGCAAAAAGCGAGGCATGAACAGCTTCGTCAGCATATACGGCGCCAAAACGCCCACCCTCAGCACATAATCAAAGTCATCATACCCGCAGCCGGTCAGCAGGCCCTTGCGGCTCAGGCAGGCATTGTTAATGAGTATATCCACCCCGCCGAATTTCTCTGTAACGAAGTCCGCAAAGCGAGTTAAATCTTCCTCAAGCCCGACATCACCATGAAAGAAGAAAGCGTCCCCGCCAAGACCGCTTATGCGGCCCGCGTTTTCAATGCCCGCAGCGCGGTTGATATCGATGAACGCCACCTTCGCGCCCGCCGCTGCAAAACCTCTTGCCAGGCATCCGCCGATTCCAAGGGCTCCCCCCGTTATCACGCAGACTTTTTCTTCAAAGCCCATTTCCCCGCCTCCCCGTTTTTAATCTATGACCTTTTTGCCCATCCACTTCCCGCTGAAATATCTTGCGGCGAAGAATATCCCCCTGAAGGCCCAGTCAGCGATCATTCCAAGATAAACGCCCAGCAGCCCCAGATCCATCGACAGAACGAAGAAATAGCACAGGCCGACTCTGAAGGCGAACATTGAAATGAATGACACATACATCGTGTACTTAACGTCGCCCGCGCCCCTGAGAACATTGGCGAAGGGGAACGATGGTACCCAGAATAACACATTTGCTATCAGTATGTAAATGATTATCTCCTGGGCCATGGCTCTGCCCTCATGGCTAAGCCCATACAGGGATATGATCTGCTTGTTGAACGCAAGCATCAATATATCCATCACTACCGCGGCGGCGTAAGCCAGCAGCACCAGCTTTTTCACATAATATTTCGTCTGCCTGTAATCGCCCGCGCCCACGCATCTGCTTATGACGGTGAGAATTCCCGCGCCTATTCCGTTTCCGACCACGTTCACCATGTTGGACACCTGAGAGCATACGGCGTTAGCGGCGATGGCTGTCGTCCCCAGGGAAGAAACCAGCGTGGAGATGATGAGCCTTCCCACATGGAAAAGGCTGTTTTCAAGGGCATTGGGAATGCCCATTCGCATGAGCTGCTTTATCATCTTAAACTCAAGCTTAACCCTGTACAGCTTGTCCATAAACATCACCTGACCGGGCCTTCTCAGCAGCAAAACAACTATGGCCGCACCGGTGATTCTGGTGATAAGGGTTGAAACGCCCGCCCCCATGGCGCCCCAGTCAAGCATGTATATGGCTATTACATTGCCGATAATATGCACCACGTTCATCACAACGGAAACATACATGGTGATCCTGCTCTTGCCCACCACCCGGTAAATGGATGTGCCGGCATTCGTCAGGGCCAAAAAGGGATAGGAGGCCACCGACAGCGCGAAATACTTTTGGGCGTTTTCCATGACATCCGCTTCGATGTTGCCGTAGATCGCGCCTAATATCTGGCTGCTGAAGGGCATGGCCAGGGCGGTTATTATCAGCGCGATGCCCGTGGATGAGTAGATAAGCTGCCGGGCCGCGCCTCGGGCGTTGACAGGATCGTCCTTGCCCAGATACTGGGATGCGACTATCGATCCGCCGATTGCCATAGCCGAAAACACCTGTATGAGCACCACGTTTATCGAGTCCACCAGCGAAACGCCGGACACCGCCGCCTCGCCCACATATGAGACCATCATGGTGTCCGCCATGCCGATGGTTATCGCCAGTATCTGCTCAATTATCAGTGGAATGATCAGTGCCCTTAAAGCCGCGTTTGAAAACAAAAGCGGCCCGTTGTTTTCGGTCCGACCCGTTCCGCCTTTTAGGATATTTTCTTGCATTTTAATATCTCCCGCCACCGCAGAAATCTTTTGATAAATGAAAAACGGAAAAATACATCGCGCTGCCCCGGCTTTTCTGCGGCATTCATTCCTTTTGCCTGCGTTTTTTCGCATTCTTACATCAGGCTTCCCCCCGTTATTTTACATCAATGGCGCAGAAATAACAATCGCTTTAAGTGACATGCTATCCAATCATAAAAATGCCTTATTTTAGCATCCTTAAAAAGCGATTATATACTTCATTCAAGCAAAGTTCACTTTTCTTGCGCAAAACTTAGCTTGCAGATTGTCGCTTATTGTGCGCTTAACAATGCTATGGTATGATTTGTTTGCTTTATAACACAAGAATAAATAAAAAGCGCTACCGATGATGAAAGATTTGTCCCACAAAAAAACATAACGCCGCCCATGGGCTGCTTGGTGTCCCGTGTAAAAATGCCGCGCAGAAAAAGGTGCGGCGCACGAGACATAAAGGAAAGCGCTCAGCTATATTCCCTCATGCTACCACCCTGTGCTTATTTTGTTTTCAGCTATATGGCCATGCTCGGCCTGGTTGTTGCCTTTCAGGGCTATAGGCCGGCAGCCGGATTCTTCGGAGCAAATGTCAAATGGGTTGGGCTTAAGCACTCTTACCGCTTTATAAACAGCATGTATTTTTCGCGCCTAATGATCAACACGCTGCGCTTTACCTGCCGGACCGTACCTACCAGCCTTTGCAGCTATATTAAAAGGGGGGCTGGCTGACGACAAAATGATGGTCGACACGGCGTCCATCCTCATGATATATCCTTTTTTGCAGGAACTCTTTGTAAAGGGCATAATGGTCGGCTCTTTGAAGGGCTGATGTACCTGCCTACTGCATTATATGCCACGGCAGCTTCATGATGCCGTCATCGGTTTGCGCGGAATTCTTTCTCATTTCGCGCCACTATATGAAAATAATATGCACAATAATACCAAGAGAAGGGAAAACAAAACGAAGCTAAAAACAATATCTGCGTGTGACATTTGTCTGCCTTGTGTCTCCGGCGATTTTGGTCGGTTGCGCCGGCAATCCGACCGCAACAGCGTCCCAACAGGCCACACGAAGTGGCTACCCTCACATGCCTTGTCATAGACAATTGCGCACATATTTCCTTCTTTGACAGAGGAGGAACCATTATCTGGGAGATGTTCAAGGAAAAGCTGCTGGATGAATATCAGAATATCATCTTGAGCTGGACTTTGAAGCGCTCACCCAGGGCGATTACTATATGGCTGCGCCGCCAAGGCTGGCCTCAGAGCTGGATCTGCCAGAGACCCGCAACTTTAGCACACACTATACCTTTATGTTCACAGATCTAAGAAACCCCGTGGACAGCCGCACATATTGGATTACCGGCCTGATGGAAAGCGTAAGCCCCGATGTATCTGAATATTGGGCCGCAGACATCGCTATGCCTGTGCGCTGGGACTGGATGGAAAAGCTGGGGCCTGACATGCCTGAGTCTATGGAGGATATAATCAACTTTTGAACCATGATATAAGTGAGTTTGCCGCCTTCATATCGATAGCAACTCTTTTATGACCGTGCAACTTTGTGCTGGTGAATTTCCTTGTGCGTCTCACCTATCAAAACGAAGAAATAAAAAGAAATATGCTCTATCAGGTTGTCATCATGCGGGGCCTTAGCGGCGAAGTCCGGGCGCAGGTGCAATGGGCGCTAAGCGGCCCATCACAGCGATCTGATGGCCATAATAAAGCGTGAAGAAGGCTCACCTGACGACTCAAACAAAGCTGGACAGGATGCCGGCAGAGCTTCCCGCAGGCAACGAAGTGGGTTATATCCTATGGTAAAAACGAATACGGAGTGCTGAACATAAGCAGATCCTGCTATTATGCGAAAATCATCCGGGCGGCCTGGAGGGACTTGCCAATCCGTGGAGCTATTTTTACCCTATAGACTGGGAAATACAGCTCATCAAGAGCATCAAACTTGGAGACGCTCAGGTGGCGGGCAGGCTTGCAAACGAGATAATGGCCGAGAACCAGAAGCGCGATCTTACCCAGTCTGAGCAATTTCATATGGCTCAGTTGCTTTTTGAAACTTTGCTGCGGGTGACCGCCGGGCTGGGCTCAGGCGTTAAAGAGAGCTGCCTTGAGTTGTACAAAAGACTTACGATGTTTGAAAATAAAAACAACTGGAAATTGCTCTCGGCGGGCATCAACTTTGCAGAATATCTCAGCCGCACGCCCATAAGCCAGGCAAAAAAGCTCCTCAGGCCAGGGGCGGAAATTGCAAACGTCGCGGCAGCAGCGGGCTATGGAAGCGCTGAAACCCTTTGCAGATCCTTCCTTCGATACGAGAACTTAACCCCGACGGAATATATAAAAATGGAAAAGCGCAACCAGCAAAACAGCAATAATAAGGGAGCATAAGATGCAAAAAATGATAACTGACAAGCTAATCGACAAACGAGTCATAGACGCCTTAAAAGGGGAGCTCCTCTTAGCCTTCACCTAAGATAGCGATGACCTGTGTCTCAGATACGGCTTACAAGGCAAGTGAAGCCTGTTGACCAACCAGGCCATGATGCGCTTCTTGCCCGCCTTTGGGAATGCGTGCTGCATAAAAACGATATCCACCTTGCGCGCCAGAGCACGTGGTGAATGACGGGAAGCGAAAATCACGATTTAAACTTCAAGGCCGGCGCGCTTATATCCCCAAAGATATTCATGGAACTGCCCGAATATAAGGATAGAATCTATCCTGACAGCGGGCGCGGCGGCAGCAGCGGGGGTACTGGTTCCACAAGGGCAGCCACTACTGGTATGCGTTCCGCGGCTCACAGCAAAGCGATGGCCAGAATGACCAAGGCCCCGAAGGGCGCGGCTACTTCAAGGACGGCAAGCAATATAATGCCGTGATCATTACCAAAAATGGCTGCGTTATTTCAAGGAATATATGATTGAACGTATTAAAAAGGGCTTCATCCGCGAGGGCGGCTCACACGCTGCACGGGCCCATATGCGCCTATCATAATAAAGGCGGCCGCAGAGCCGACGGCTCTTATGATGAGTTCAAGCAGGGAACATTGGCACCGCAGCTCACTTTGAACGATGCCGCTGTACCGGGATGGCACACCATATATTACAAAGGCGCTCTGACCGGCGATATGTTCTGCTTCAACGCCGCCACAAACGAACCGCCCATAATAAACGGAATCTACGTCGATTACGCGCCTAAAAAAGTCTGGGACTCACCACACCTTCAAAGCGAATATAACAGCGCAGTAGTCTACGCTTACTTTGAGGGCGAAACAATGAAGCTTGGCTTTACGGCCCTGAAGCGCGGTTGATCCATAAACGATATCATTCTCCCTGATTTATAATCGCACAATTTACGCTGTCATAAGGGCTCTTTTCTTTTCGTGGGTTTTCTGGCATAATGTAGATATAGCCAAAGCGAGCTTTTATTCGCCCAAAATAAACACAAAAGGATAGAAGTATATGAAGAGAACTTTGCGGCCCCCCGCCTATTTGCAGGTGGCCAGGGACATTGCGGGGAAAATCGCCACGGGGGACCTGCGCGAAGGCCAGCGTTTCAGCGGCCGGTCGCTGATGAGCTCGCAGTACAATGTTTCCAGCGAAACCATACGCCGTGCGCTGGGGCTTTTGGCGGAAATGGGCGTCATCGAGATAAAGCCCAAGGTGGGAGCTGTCGTCGTCTCCCGCCAGCAGGCCGCCCTATATCTGAAGCAATACGGCCGTTCAATGAGCATGCGCGACCTTAAAACCAGCCTTAAAAAGGCTGTTGACCAGCGCAAAGCTTTGGATGCCCAGATCGACGACATGATCACAAAGCTGAGCGATATGGCCGAGCGCTTCCGCTATAGCGACGTCATGCAGACCTATGAGTTCACCATTCCATCCGGTGCGAGGATCAGCGGCATGACCATTGAGGAGACTGCCTTCAGAAAACATACCGGCGCCACCATCGCCGCCATCCGCAGAGAGGGCGAGGTCATCCTCTCGCCGAAATCGGATGTTCAGCTCCGGTCGGATGACACCCTCATCATTGTTTGCGACATATTGGATCTGTCGGAGGTTTCCGCATTTGTGAGCGAGGCCGCCGGAAAAAACCATTCCTGACAAGATTTATCCCCAAAGCGTTTTAAAAAAGCAAAGTATAACGAAAGAGCGCGGGCGCAAAAAGCATCCGCGTTTTTTGTGCCGTCACAGGTTGGTTCCCCTTGCGTGGCTGCATCAAGTACCCGCAAACTCATGTAATTCTATAAATAATTTTATAAAAATAATCATATTTATTCTTAAACCATATAGAGCAAAACTAGCTAAAATATCCCGCGATATAAGCTTATGCGGCATTTATCCCCCAAAATATTCTTTCTGCGGGATCATTTTCTTGATCATTCGCCAAAATACTCCTCTCCAGCGGCATCCTGTTCGATAAATTTGAAAGCTGAGCCCATAAAATTTACAAAAAATCGTTTGACAAATCAGACAACCTTATGTTACCCTGAGGTTGTCACTTCCAAGGGATTTTGTCCTTTGAATCTATTTAGGAAGGGAGAACTTTAATGAAAAAAACTATCTTTGTTCTGATTGTCGCATCGCTGATAATCATATCCGGCTGCTCCGCTCCGACGGCAGACAGATCCCAGGGGGATCAAGGCGCGCCAAATGAGAAAACGCATCTTACATTTGCCGACGTGGGCTGGGACTCAATTCGAATCCATAACGCCATCGCAGGTCTCATCGCCGAGGAGGTATTCGGCTACACCTGGGATGAAATAAGCGGCTCCACCCCCATCACATCAGAGGGTGTTATCTCCGGCAGCATAGACGTTCACATGGAGATGTGGACTGATAATCTTGCAACATATCCGCAGGATGTTGCCGAGGGAAGGCTTAAGGAGCTGAGCATCAACTTTGACGACAACTTCCAGGGGCTGTACGTTCCCCGCTATGTCATCGAGGGCGACCCTGAGCGCGGCCTCGAAGCCCTTGCGCCCGGTCTTAACAGCGTTGCAGATCTAAAAGACTACGCTCACTTGTTCCCCGATCCCGAGGACAGAGGCATGGGGCGCATCTTCGGCGGCCTGCCCGGCTGGGAGGTCACCGAGATCACCCGCAGGAAGGTTTCTTATTACGGCCTTGACGAGATGTATAACTATGTTGAGCCTGGCAGCGACGCCGCAATGAGCGCCGCAATGATTTCCGCCTGGGATAAGGGCGAGCCTATCGTCGCATATTATTGGGAGCCCACATGGCTTTTGGGCATGTATGATTTTGTCCTCCTTGAGGATGCGCCCTACAATGAAAACGGATATTTTGAAGGTGAAACAGCTTTTCCCGCGGTGGTGGTAACCGTCTGCGTAAGCAATGACTTCTACGCCTCCAACCCCGATTACTGCGATTTCCTGAAGAACTACCGCACATCTTCAGCGCTGACAAGCCAAGCCCTTGCATACATGCAGGAAACCGGCGCAGGCTATGAGGAAACCGCAAAATGGTTTCTGATTGAAAACAGCCAGCTCATCGATCAATGGCTTGATGCGCAGCAGGCTGAAACTCTTCGTAACGTTTTGAACTAAAGCGATACGTTCCCTCCGAGGGCGCTGCCTTCGGGGGGAACACCGACACAGGACTCTGCCCTGCACCCGCAAGGAGACTCGTCCCCTTGACCCCTTATCCATGATATCCTTTTATAAATATTTGGAGGGTATCTGAGGGGGCGCAGGTCTTAAGGCGGAGCCGTCAACACACCCCACAAACTAATAAGAGGTGATTTTTACGTTAAAAGCAATATTTGAATTCCCCTTTGTGCTTAAACCGGACGTGAACGCGATCGATCAGGCGACACGTTCGTTTGCAGTCAGGGGTTCGTGGTTCTTTGAAGATATAATCGGCAGCGGGCTCATCAGCTTTGTTGGCGGTATACGCTGGCTTTTGGAGCATATCCCCTGGGCGCTTTTTATACTCACCGTGTTTTTCCTTGGCTGGAAGGTGCGCGGCAAGCTGAAAAGCGGCATTCTTTATGCGACGCTGCTGTTCTTGGTGGGCGTTGTGGGGCTTTGGAGCCTGATGCTGATGACCCTTTCGATAGTCATCGCCAGCGTTCTGATCGCCCTTGCGCTGGGATTCCCATTGGGTGTCTTGATATCCGGCTCCGACAGGGCTAATCAAATCGTGCGTCCTGTTCTTGACACGATGCAAACAATGCCCGTATTCGTATATCTGATACCCGCCCTTCTGTTCTTCGGCATGGGCTCGGCTTCGGCGGTCATCGCCACTGTGGTTTACGCCATCGTCCCCGTGATTCGTCTCACAAGCCTCGGCATACGCCAGGTGGACGCGGACGTCGTAGAGGCAGCGCGGGCTTTCGGCTCCACCAGATGGCAGACTTTGATAAAGGTGCAGATTCCCCAGGCCCTTCCAACCATAATGACCGGCGTCAACCAGACGCTTATGATGGCCATGTCAATGGTGGTCACCTGTTCAATGATAGGCGCAAGGGGGCTTGGCAACGAGGTTCTCATTGCCGTAAACCGCACAGAAATCGGTCGCGGGCTTATCAGCGGCTCCTCCGTGGTGGTGTTGGCCGTCATACTGGACCGCCTAACTCAGGGCTGGTTCAGCAAAGACAAGGCGACCGCACCCTCCTCAGGCTGGCGTAATATTCTCAGGAAGGGCAACAGCTCCGACGAATATGCGTATCCGGGCGATATAAAGGAAACGGCAGGTGAGCTGGATGGCTGAAAAAGTTGAAAAAGTTGAAAAAACCGTTGAGGAAAATGGCGATTTGCATGCCCAAAACGGCGAAACTATAATCGAGCTGAAAAACGTGACGAAAATATACGGCCCGAATAGATCCGAAGCCATAAGGATGATGCGCAAAGGCGCGGATAAGGACAAGGTGCTGGAAAAGACCGGCGCCACAATCGCCCTTTGGGATGTCAATCTTAATATAAAGCGCGGGGAAATATTCGTGGTCATCGGGCTTTCCGGCTCGGGCAAGTCCACGGTGGTGCGCTGCCTGAACAGGCTCATACGCCCCTCAGCGGGCAGCATTCTCTTTGACGGCGTTGATATCATGAAGTTTTCCACGAATGAGCTTTTGGAGTATCGCCGCACGAAAATGAGCATGGTTTTCCAGTCCTTCGGGCTGATGAGCCACAGGGATGTGCTGGGCAATGTGGCCTATGGCCTTGAGGTGCGCGGCGTGCCGAAGGCCCAAAGAGAGGAAACCGCCATGGAGATAATCAACATGGTGGGCCTCAACGGCTGGGAAAGGCAGAGCTGCCTGAACCTTTCAGGAGGAATGCGCCAGAGGGTGGGCATCGCCAGGGCTCTGGCCAGCGATCCCCAGGTGCTTCTGATGGACGAACCCTTCTCCGCCCTGGACCCGCTGGTGCGCCAGGACATGCAGTTTGAACTGCTGCAAATTCAAAGGCGGCTGGGAAAGACCGTCGTCTTTATCACCCATGATATCGACGAGGCATTCAAGCTGGGGGATACCGTCGCCATAATGGAGGGCGGCAAGGTCATCCAGGTGGACACCCCCGAGAATATGAGCGCAAACCCGGCAAACGAATATGTCCGCCGCTTCATAGATAGCGCGGATAAGTCAAAGGTTCTTTCCGTCAAAAATGTGATGATAACCCCCGTGAGCCTTGCCCGCATAAGCGACACCCCTTCAAGGGCGGCGGACCTGATGCGCAGAAACGCCCTTTCCACCGTCTATGTGGTTGATAACAGGATTAGGCTTAAGGGCATACT
Source organism: Christensenellales bacterium (assembly GCA_050942895.1). Lineage (GTDB taxonomy): Bacteria > Bacillota > Clostridia > Christensenellales > UBA1750 > JBNRMR01. Next base: position 41,899 of record JBMNOE010000015.1, on the reverse strand, counting down.
CACCATCTCTCAGGCTGTAAGCGCCCACAAGGAAGGGCTTTCGATCGCCGATGTGATGACGAAGGAGCTTAAGACTGTCTCGCCGGACGACGTTTTGGCCGATATCATGCCCATGGCAGCCCAGGCCGCCTATCCCCTGGCCGTCGTCGACGATAGCAACACCCTTAAGGGAATCGTCACCAAAGCCGCGGTGCTCTCCAACCTGCTTTAGCCCTGCCTTTTTATTAGATATAAGAAAAAACCGGTAATTCGATATGATTACCGGTTTTCTGTATTTTAAAAGACTTAAATCAACTTTCCTGACTGGAACCCGTCGTAGTTTTCCCAAAACTTTTCAGCAAACTTAAGGCAGACTATGGTCACCCTATCCTCGTCAAAGACGGCCTCGATTTTCAGCGTGCCTACAAAAGTTCCTATAGCGTAACAGACGATGACCAGCCTGTTTTCATCCACCCACGAGCCGCTGTTCATGCAGGGCAGGTTCAGCTTGCACTTGGGGCCGAAGCCATAAGCGCAGATGTCCTCGCCCTCCATCTCCTCCTTGGTGGAGTATTCGGGGAAGTCCTGATGAACAAAGCCGCCTAGGCCGAATTTGATCGTCCTTTCTTTGCCTTCCCTCTCAAGCGTGATAGCGCCCTCGCCTTCGCCGAAGCTGAAGCCGGCGCTGTCGAAGTTCATCCCCCCAAGGGCGCCTGTGGACTCAAGGGCATATTTATTCCCTGAGACTTTTTCCGCCATGGGCGAATACGCATCGCCTTCCATCGCGGGAACAGCCAGCGAATTCATCAGCGAAGCAAGCTGCCGTTGGGCGTCGGCGTTCTCCGGCAGGGGGCTGCCCAAGCTGTGCTTCACATTGCTCAAGAACAGCTTTTGAACCAAGGCCGCGCCATATGGATGGGGCTGAGTGTCTGCGATGACGGTGAATATCAGGTCTTCATCAGGATAGCAGAACACATTCTGCGTGCCCATGCCGGAGCAGCCGAAGCCGTTTTCCGGCCAGCGCCAGAACTGGTAACCGTAGCCCTCCGCCCTTCTTGCAACAGAGTTATCGATCTGGCGGGAAGTGGCCTCGGTGATATATTTCTCGCTTATAAGCTGCTTTCCGTCGGCCCACTTGCCCTTGTTCAGTATCATGTAGGCGAACCTGGTCAAGTCCCGCAGGTTGCAGCACAGGCCGGAGCCGCCCCATGAAAACTGCCCGTCACCGGTCTTGACGCAGAATGCATCCTCGCTAAAGCCCATATGCCTGAGCATCTTATCCTTCATATACTCGATAAAGGGCTTGCCGCTGACCCTTTCGACGATGGCCGTAAGCGTGGTAGTGGCGGAGGTATCATATGAGAACACATGGCCGGGGTAATGGGTTGGCACCTCGGTGAAGAATGTCCCCACCCAGTCCTCGTTCGGATCGTTCCTGCGGCCGTAGGTGGTGTTCTTATGGGCGCTGGACATCATCAGAAGATCGCGGATTGTCATCGCCTCGATGTATGGATGGACCCTTTCAGGCAGCTTGTCCGGGAAGAATGAGACTGCCTTGTCCGCAAGGGAGATCTTCCCCTCATCACAAAGAAGGCCGATGGCCACTGAGACGAAGCTTTTTGTGGTGGAATACATCCTGTGGGGCGTGTCCGCGCTGAAGGGCTTATAGTAGACTTCCGCCGCAACCTTGCCGTGGCGCATTATGACAAAACCGTGGATATTAAGCTTCTCCAGAGCCAGCTCTTCTATGAACGAAGCTATCGCCCCCGACGGAATGCCCAGGCTTTCCGGTGTCACCCTTGGAAAAAAATTGTTGCTTGACATAACTAACCTCCTTGTAACTCGCTTTTCTTTTTAGTTTTTTAAAAATATCCGAGGGGATGTGCTGGGGACCAGCCCCCAGACCCCCGCCAAAGGGCAGTCCCTTTGGAATCCCTTGACAGCGCATGAGAAACCTGACTCTTGTACGAAGGAAAGGGGGATGTGCTGGGGGCCAGCCCCCAGACCCCTGCCAAAGGGCAACCCCTTTGGAATCCCTTAACAGCGCATGAAAAGCTTTCCATCTTATACGGAGTCAATGGGAGATACTCCTGTGGCTCCGCCCCCATGGCTTTTCCCGCTGGGTTCATAGTCGCGGCGCAGTATGGCAAACATGCTCAAATCACGGAAAACGCCGTTCATGCCAATATACTGCCGCAGTATTCCTTCATGGCTCATGCCCGCCTTTTCAAGCACCCGGGCCGATGCGGGGTTGCTTGTCATGGCCTGCACCCGGTTCATGCCAAGGTTATCAAAGCAATGAGCGGCCATGGCCTTTACGGCCTGAGTGGCGTAGCCCCTGCCCCGCCATCTTTTGTCGATCCAATAGCCGTTCAGCTCTGCCCTTAAAAAAACCGCGATCACATCCAGAGTTATGTTTCCTATAAGCCTGCCCGAAGCTCTTTCCGATATGGCCAAAGTGCGGTGTTTTCCTTGCTGGTATTCATTTTCGATCAGCCCGATATAGCTGCGCACATTGTCGATGGCCGTGAAGCCATTATCGTACATCTCGTGTACCTGCGGACATTCCATTGCCTCAAAAAGTGGAAGGGCGTCATCCATTTTAAGCTCCCTGATTACAAGGCTCGCGGTTTCAATCATCATTTTGAGCCTTTCTGACAAACTCCTCCGGTATGCTGTCGCCGATTGCTGCCAGCATCGTGATCAGGTGCGAACCCCATTGACCGGTCTCGTTGCCTGAAACCCGGACGGCTTCCGTCAAGAGTTTTGGCACCCCCGCTCCCTCAACACTTCTGATTATGAGGGGCAGCATCGGCGGCCAGGGCTTGTCCGGCGCGTTTAGCATCCCCTCCCAGGCCTGGTATGCAAGGCGCTCATCTTTTCTGCCCCTCGCGGCCTGTGCCACTGTGCCGGCCATCATCGGGCGCACTTTTTTGCCGTCAATGCTTATTCTACTGCCGTCATAGGGTATCCCCCACTTTTCAAACAGCGCCTTTGTGTCCACTTTTTCGCTGTAGATCTGGCCCATATCGTAGTAGCGCTCCATCAGCTCCTCATCCTCAAGGGCATTGAATATCTCCGGCCAAACATAGTCGGAGCCAAAGCAATAGTTGAAATGCACCGGCGCGCTGTACTCAAACAGATCCATCTTAAGATCTTCCGGGTCATAGTTAAAGACCACCCTTGCCACCATCATGCCGGGCTTCCGGGCTTCCTCCAGCACCTTCATCAGCTTATCGCGATACTTCGTGTCCTCATGGCGCTCCCAGTATGTAAACCAGTTGGAGCAGATGGCCATCAGATCAGGCGCAAAGCGCATATGGCATGAAAACTGCGGGTCCGGCGTGAAATATGCGCGAAGGGGATCAACCCTTGCAATTGCTTTGTCGCAGTCCCTTTGATCGTCCATTATATCGCCTGTGCGCTCGTCGCCGGTCACGAAGTAGTAGACCTTGTGCAGAGCCGCCATTCCGATTCGCCCTTCCTTGCAGCCGCAGCCCCAGTGAATTACATTGTGCCTGCTGCCAAGGCCCCGGTAATCCCCCAGATGGTAAAGATCCACCTCGGCGGTGTGGCGGCACATCGCCTGCGCCATTTGAAAATAATCCTCCCTGCCGGAGCGAAGAAAGCCGTACATCAGCCAAAGGTTCGGCACCAACTCGGTGTTCTGCCAGCCGTAACCGCCCATGTCATAGCGCCAACTGTGGCGGAATTCGTCGTAGGTGTGGCCGATGTCGCCATAATCCCAAAAACCGTACCAGTCCCGCTGCTCCCGCTCATTCTTGTGATACTCCAATAGATCATCCAACCATGACTCCACCATGGCCTTGCCGGGGGTAGAGCGGTCATCCACGCTCCAAACGCCGCCCAGAACGCCTGTTTCAAGATAATATTCCGGCGCTGCAAGCAAAAGATTTGTGCTCTGCCATTCCTTGGCGGAATCCACCAGCGCCTCGTTGCCGGGATACTTATCATAGACCTTTATGACAATCTCGTTTGTATTGGCCACGCCGTAGCCGCTGGAACGCATCTCCTCAAAGCCCTCATAGCAGGCTTCCACATGTGTCTTATTGTCATAGCGGCGCATGTCGATGGCATCGCCGTCAGGGCTCCAGAGCCAAACCTTCAAAGTAGCTTTTTCCTTCAGAAGATTATTCGCCTCGATGGAGGAGGGAAACTTTTGCCAGAAATCCTTCTTGAAAGCCGCCATTCCGCCGCCGGTGCCGCCTATATAGCCGATGCCCAAGGCCCTTGCGCCATTTGCGCCGCGGACATAAACGCAGCCCTCACCTGTGCGCTTTTTGATGTCATAATTTCTGCTGGAAAGCTGGGTGATCTTAAAATCATTCCACTCGGTCATGTCGTTGAGCATCATCTGGGCATCGAAAAGCACTTCCCGGCCCTCAAGCTGCTGCTTATAATAATCGTCGTACTCCCTCTTTTGGCGCACCCAAAGACTCTTGGGTGATTCACAGAAAAGACCGGTCTCTCCGCCAAAGCGCAGATGCCTGTTGAAGAATGCGCCCATCATCGGCACGTCAAACTCGATGCCGATGCCCCGGATGAAGTCCTCATCCTCTCTGCCGTCAAAAATAAATGTGTGCACAAGGCGAATCTCGTCCTGCCCGGCGTAAAAATAAAGGCGCAGGTCAAAGGTGAGCCACTTGCGGATTTTGCTGGTGGTGCGCATATCGTCGAACTGGCCGGTGTGGCTGCCGCGGATGCGGATCACCGCCCGCTCCGGCCCGGCCTGCTCCACCTGCCAGATATATGCCATGCCCTCAAAATATTCGTGTTTTGTGATCTGCCTGTAGCCATCCTGGGCATACCGCTGCTCGTTTATGGCCACCAAACGACCACCTGAACAAAGCAGCTTGCCGTTTTTGCGGGAGATGCTCTTTATCAAATATGGCGCTTCCTTCTCCAGCACACAGACGAGTGAGCCGGTATCGACGGTGATCAGCTTTTCCTCCTCGGTCACCCTCAGCTTTTCCCCGGCCGCAGATGCAGCCTTCGGCTTTTCATCGGTCTTTTCATCAGTTATATAATATGCATCCCCCTTTTCACCCAGCACTGCGCTGTGGAGCGTCCACTTGACGCTGCCGTCCGGCCAATAGGCCCTTGGCTCGCTCTGAACGGGAATGCCGTTGCCCTTTTCATCTGCCATGTAAAGGCATGTCTTTCTATCCAGCTTGCCCTTGGGCCAGGGCAACCCAAATGTCGCTCCGCCTTGCCGGGGCGCACATGGATTCATCCATTTTAAATCGACTTTCATTAATTACCTCCGGAGCCGAAGCTCGCTCTTAATTTCTTACTATGTTTTTTCACTATGATAACAGTATATATTATCTCATCCTCTTTTTCAATGCAATAAAAGGCGCAGGGGTTTCCTGCGCCTTGATGCTGCTATCTGCAATTGTTTAAAGCGATGCCGCTAAATCAGCCTTTCCACTCGATGCCGTACTCCCCTGTGAAGCAGCCCGTACAAAAGGGCATGGCGCCATTTTTACATGCCTTTAAAAGCCCCTGAACGCTGATGAAACCCAAGCTGTCCGCATCAATCTTTTTGGATATCTCATCCTTGCTCATCTGGTTGGCGATAAGGGCGCTCTCATCGCCGATATCGGTTCCATAATGGCAGGTGTGCACAAAGGGCGGCGATGACACCCTGAAGTGCACCTCTTTCGCGCCGGCCTCTCTCAGGCTTCTGATTATCTTCGCGCTGGTGGTCCCCCTGACTATCGAGTCATCGATCAGAACAATGCGCTTTCCCTGCACATTGTACTTCAGCGGGTTCAGCTTCATGCGAACGGCCTCCTCCCGCTGGGACTGGGACGGATAGATGAAGCTCCTGCCGATATAGCGGTTCTTCACAAAGCCGCTCACAAGGGGCAGTCCGCTTTGGGCGGCGTAGCCCATGGCCGCTTCAAGGCCGCTGTCGGGCACCCCGCAGACCACGTCCGCATCCACGGGATATTCCTTCGCCAGTTCCTTGCCCATGTTAAAGCGCGCTTCATATACGCTCAGGCCGTCGATGACGGAATCCGTGCGGGCAAAATATACGTATTCAAATATGCAAAGACCCCTCGTGCTTGAGTTTAGGTGGACGCCGCTGTATGTGATCTCGCCCTCCTCTATCACCAGAATTTCCCCTGGCGCCAGATCTCGCACGAACTCGAAGCCGCAGCCTTCGACGGCGCAGCTTTCAGATGCCACCACCATGCCGAATTCATTCCTGCCTATGCAAAGGGGCCTGAATCCGTTCGCATCACGTATGGCGATCAGCTTTTTATCGCTGGTGATAAGCACCAACGAAAACGCGCCTTTAAGCTGCTTTGCGGCCTTGACAGCGCCCTGCAGAGCATTCACTTCTCTTAAAATATTGTAGGCCATCAGCGATGAGAGCACCTCGCTGTCGCTTGTGGCGCTGAAGTCCACTCCCTGGGGCTCCAGAAACTCGCGGATTTCCTTTGCGTTTGTCACATTGCCGTTGTTGGCCGTGGCGATCCTCCCCGTCAAAAACTCCGTAACGAAGGGCTGCACATTCTCCTTTGCGCTATAGCCGCTGCTGGAATAGCGGCTGTGGCCTATGGCGACATCGCTCTCGGGGATGGCGTGCAGAACCTCCGCAGGAAAAACATCGTTCACAAGGCCAAGATCCTTAATGCAGTGTATGGCCTGGCCCACCGTCACCGCGATGCCCGCGCTCTCCTGCCCTCTGTGCTGCATGGCAAGCAGCGCGTTATATGCTATTCCCCCTGCCTCCGGGCTTGCCTGGGCATTCAGGCTCACTCCGAACACGGCGCATTCTTCATGTAGTTTATCCAAAAACATTGCGTTTTCCCTCTTTTTTACCGATTTTCCTGCTCTTTTCACTTTTTCGGCCGCCCATATTCCGCAATAATCTCACATTTTTTTATACTCACAATTCTATTATAGGATTCATTTGCCGCCGCTGTCAACGCAAATACAGAACCAAAACCCGCATCTTTCTTTGAACGTTCGTGTTTTTTTGTTGCCATCAAGGACCTTAAAATGATAAAATAATTAAAACGCCAGGGGGATAACATGAAGCAAAAGAAGTATATTCTCTTTGATCTTGACGGAACCATCACCGACTCAGGTATTGGTATCACGAAATCGGTGCTCTATGCTCTGGACTTTTTCGGCGTACCCGTGGGAAGCCTGGACGAGCTTCGGCCCTTCATCGGCCCGCCGCTTAAGGATTCCTTCATGGAGCTTTACGGATTCAGCGAAGAGAAGGCCGCCCAGGCCATTGCTAAATACCGCGAGTATTTCTCCGTGACCGGCCTGTATGAAAACGAGCTGTACCCGGGCATCCCCGAGCTTCTTAAAGAATTGAAAGCCGCCGGCAAGAAGGTGCTTCTGTCCACATCTAAGGCCGAGATATTTACCAATAGAATCATTAAGCACTTTGGCATCGCCCAATTTTTTGACTTTGTCGCCGGCAGCGAGCTGGACGGCCGCCGAACGGACAAGGCGGAGATCATAGCCCATGCTCTTTCGGGCGCAAAAATCGCCGACCCTTCCCTTGCGGTGATGATCGGCGACAGAAAGCATGATATTATCGGCGCGAAGAAGCATGGAATGGACAGCATCGGCGTGCTATACGGCTATGGCAGTCTGGAAGAACTAAAGGCTGCCGGGGCCGACGAAACCGCCGCTACCGTGGCTGAGCTCTCAGACTTGCTTCTTTAGCCGTTCTTTTTTCGGCGCGGGGTCGGTTAGCCCTTTCACCATGCCGTGGGAAATCCTCCAGATATAAAGGCTCGCCACCGTTCCATAGGGCGAATAACGCTTTTTGTACTTGGCGAAAAGCTCCGGTGTGATCTCCCTGTGCCGGTGCAGCATCCTAAGCCCCCGGTGAATGGCCATGTCATCCCAGCTGATGATATCGGGGCGCTGGAGAGAGAATATCATCAGCATCTGGGCAGTCCACGGGCCAATTCCCTTTATTTGGCTCAACCGCCTGCAAAGCTGCTCATCAGGCATTTCCTTAAGCTCATCCAAATTAAGGCTGCCCTCCACTATGCTTTGGGCAATCTCCTTTATATACTGGGCCTTTCGCATCGAGATGCCGCAGGCCTTGATTTCTTCTTCCGGCACCAGAGCGATTTTTTCCGGCGTTACGGGGGAAAACATATCCATAAAGCGCTGCCATATTGTCTTTTGCGCCTTCGTGGATATCTGCTGGCCGATGATTGAGTTTAACAGCGCCATAAAAATGTCCGGGATTACCTCCCTGCTGATATGCCCAATTTCATCCATGGCCTTTCCCAAAGCGGGATCTCTCGCCTTTAAAAACGATATTTCCTTTTCCCCGTATTCCAAATATCTCTTTTCATCCAATTTTTTCTTTCCTGCCCTTTGCTTCATTCATAAACGGCTTTTCAACGCCTTTTTACCGCCCTTTTGCCGCGCTTGATATCAATGTCAAGCTCTGAAAGAGCCTTATGCACGCGCTCCGCTTCCAGCCGCGCCCTGCCCGCTTCCTCGTCGCCGTAATTGCGCTGCTGAAGCAGAGCCTGTACGGCCTTTGAATAGTTTTGCCTATGAGAAGCGTTCAGCTCCGCCCAGTTTGCACCCTTGAACATGGCCATGATGCTTTTGTCAAGGGGCAGTTTTCCCTTGAGCATCAGCACGGCAATTACCGGATATCCCGCATAGCCCTGCCAATAGCTTGCATTGTCGTTTGAGAAATATACGTCATTGCCCTGCTCACCGCGCCCCCATTTAACGTCATATTCCTTATCGCCGCCGGATGAAATCACTTTAGCGCCATCCTCAAAAAGCTTCACGCGCCCATCGGCGATGGCGCTGTAAGCCTCGTATACCTTCTCTATCGGGGGCAGCTTTTTCATAATCAACCCTCCCTGTAAAGGCTTTTCAGCAGCCTTATCTCCCGGCCGTAGCCATCGGGATCGTTCGGGGTTTCCAGATAAAAGGGCAGTTCGCGCAGTTCCCGGTGGTTGATTATCCGCTCAAACGCATCCAGGCCGATGCTTCCCTCGCCGATTTTCGCATGGCGGTCCTTTCGGCTCGCAAATGGATTCATGCTGTCGTTCAGATGGATTGCTCTCAGGCGTTCAATGCCGATAATGCTGTCAAAGTCCTCCAGCACCCGGTCAAGGCCGCTGACGATATCATAGCCAGCGGAAAAAACATGGCAGGTATCAAGGCAGACGCCCATATGACCGTCAATTGAAACGCCCTCGATTATCCTTTTCAGTTCATCAAAGCTGCTCCCTATCTCGCTTCCCTTGCCGGACATGGTTTCAAGGAGCACCGTTGTGGTCTGTTCAGGCTTGATGACTTCATTAAGCATCTTTATTATGTACTCAATCCCCACATCCACCCCCTGCTTCACATGGCTTCCCGGGTGGAAGTTGTAAAAGCTCCCCGGCGTATGTTCAAGCCGGGCGAGATCATCAGCCATAGTAAATTTGGCGAAATCCCTCAGCCCTTCATCTGCCGAGCATGGGTTAAGGACATACGGCGCGTGAGCCAGTATTCTGCCAAGCTTATTTTCCTGGGCGAATTTCCTGTAGGCGGCCACATCATTTTCGTCGATGCGCTTCGCCGCTCCGCCCCTGGGGTTTCTGGTGAAAAACTGGAATGTGTTGGCGCCTATCCTCAGCGCTTCCCTGCCCATAGCTAAATATCCCTTTGATGAGGACAAATGGCATCCAATTTTCAGCATAGTTTATTACCTCCCCAAAAGCAAACTGAACTTTCACAGAGCCGAGCCTTTCTTTGGCACGAACAAGCCTGACATGTCGGCTCCCTCCAGCTTGAGCAGCCTTATCTTCGCGTCGATGCCCCCGGCGTAGCCCGTCAAGCTGCCGTTTGAGCCAACCACCCTGTGGCAGGGGATTATGATCGATATGGGATTATGCCCCACAGCGCCGCCCACCGCCTGGCCGGACATGCTTGCTCTGTTCATCTTCAGCGCAACTTTTTTAGCGATATCTCCATATGTTAAGACCTGCCCGTATGGAATTTCAAGCAAAATTTTCCAGACCTCTTGGCGAAACTCGCTGCCCGAAGGCCCAAGTTTCAGGGCGGAAACATCCGGGTTCTCTCCGGCAAAATAGCTGTCAAGCCACTGCTTCACGGCGGTAAAAATCGGCGCGTCATCCTTTTCAAGGATATCTTCAGCCATGGCCGCCCCATGATATTTCTGCCCGGGAAGCCACAGCCCCGCGAGACTTTCGCCCTGCGCCGCCAGCGTTATTATGCCCAAGGGCGACTCATATCTTGTCATATACTTCATTTTTGCACCTCCTGCAATAAGTCTTAAAGGCTTATGGTTGCACAACTGCGCCGCGGCTTCTATGCCATGCCATGCGAACCATTTTCTTGCTAAGCATGGGGTTATAAGGCCGTTTTATGACGATGTCTGTTTCGAGAAATACATGCGGCCGATCCATCGCCCGCATGGCTATATGCTTTGCGCTTTGCGGTCCGGCTTCAATGCGGGGATGGCCAACAGCTTCTCCGCCCATCCTCAGGGTTGGCGGCAAGAGTGAAATCGATCCCTGCGTAAAACGAAGCTATTGCCAGCTCCAACATCGTCCTTTCACGTAGGCCGCAATTTTCTTCGAAAACAGCTAAACTTATTATATCACATTTTTTATAAGCTTCCCGCCGTTTTCGAACATATTTCTCTCCTGCTCACATAAAAAAGAAACGGCATAGCATAAGCCAAGCCGTTTCGATAATATAAAGATGTATATCAGGCTAATTCGTCTAACTTATATCGTTCTTTCCTGATAATGGGTGTGGAGAAGCTCATGGGCCTTGTGAGCGCCCGGCTTGCCCAGGTATTCATTATACAGCCGCTTTATCTCCGGGTTGTCATGGGACTTGCGCAGCACCTTCGCCTCGTCCTCGTCGTAAAGACCTCTTGCTCGGGCCACGCGCGGGTCAATTTGGGCCCTTATCTTAGCGTCCAGCACGGGCTGGCCGCCGCCGTTTACGCAGCCGCCGGGGCAGGCCATGACTTCAACGAAATGATAGTCCGCCTCACCACTTCTAATGCGGTTTATGAGCTTTTTCGCCGCACCCAAAGAGCTGGTGACCGCGACCCTTATATCCATTCCACCAAGAGTGAGCGTTGCCTCTTTGATACCGGCGATTCCACGCACAGCGCTATATTCGATCCTATCCACAGACCTTCCCTCGATGATGTCCGCCGCGGTTCTGATGGCGGCCTCCATAACGCCTCCGGTGGCTCCGAATATAGCACCGGCGCCTGAGGACTCGCCCATCATGTCATCAAAGAGCTCCTCGTCCGGCAAAGAGCCGAAGTCAATGCCCGATTCCTTTATCATCTTCGCAATCTCGCGGGTGGTCAAAACTATATCCACGCTCTGGTGGCCCTTTGTGCTTATCTCGGGGCGGGCAGCTTCAAACTTCTTGGCTGTGCAGGGCATTATCGCCACGGAGACGATATCTTTGACATCAACCCCCGCATGCTCGGAATAATAGCTCTTCACCAGCGCGCCCACCATGGCCATGGGCGAGCGGCAGGTGGAGACATTCTCCAGCATATCCGGGAAGTTATGCTCTATGTATTTCACCCATCCCGGTGAGCAGGAGGTGAACATTGGCAGCTTGCCGCCGTTCTTTATCCGGCTTACCAGCTCGTGGGCTTCCTCCATTATCGTCAGATCGGCGCCGAAGTCGGTGTCGAAAACCTTGTCAAAGCCCAGCCGCTTCAAAGCCTGGGTCATCTTGCCTGTAACCCTGGTGCCAATGGGCATCCCAAACTCCTCGCCCATGGCCACTCTCACCGAGGGAGCCGACTGCACGACCACATGCTTGGTGGGATCGTTCAGCGCATCCCAGACCTTCTGGGTGTCATCCTTTTCACGAAGGGCCGCAACAGGGCAGCTTATTATGCACTGGCCGCAGTTTATGCAATCAATCTGGGTTATGTCCATGTTTAGGGGCGGCGCAATGATGGTTTTAAAGCCCCTGTTCACCGGACCTATGGCCCCCACCTGCTGGATGACCCTGCAAGCGCCAACGCAACGCCTGCAGAGTATGCACTTGTTGGGGTTGCGCACTATGGATGTGGAGGAAAGATCCATCGGATAGTCGATGTTCTCACCGTCATAGGGGATATCTCCCACATTCAGCTCCACGGAGAGCTTTTGCAGCTCGCAGTTTTGCGAACGGGGGCAGGTGAGGCATGTGCGCTCGTGGTTGGAAAGTATCAGCTCCAGAACCGTCCTTCTGGCCTCGCGCACCTTGTTGGTGTTAGTCTTTACATTCATGCCCTCGCTTACGGGCATCACACAGGCGGCGCTCAAAGCCCTTCCGCCGGTGTCAACCACGCACATGCGGCAGGCGCCGATCTGGTTTACTCCTTTTAGATAACAAAGTGTGGGTATATTAATATTGGCCTGACGGGCTGCGTCCAAAACGGTGGTGTCCTGAGGGACGCTCACCTGCACGCCGTCAATAGTCAGATTAACCATCGCCATAAGTGATTCGCTCCTTTTCTTGTCCTATGAAAGGCTGATCGCATCGAACTTGCACTTTTCCATGCAGACTCCGCACTTGATGCACTTGCTCTGATCGATCTCATGCACCTGCTTCACCTTGCCGCTGATGCAGCTAACCGGGCAGTTTCGGGCGCACAGTGTGCAGCCGATGCACTTCTCGGGAATAACCCTGTAGCTCAGCAGCGCCTTGCAATGCTTCGCCGGGCAGCGCTTCTCGCGGATGTGGGCCTCATATTCGTCTTTGAAATAGCGCAATGTGGAGATAACCGGGTTGGGCGCCGTCTGCCCCAGCCCGCAAAGAGATGCCGCCTGTATGCCTTCCGACAGTTTTTCCAGCTTCTCGATATCGTCTTCCTCGCCCTTGCCCTCGACTATTCTTTCCAGAATTTCCAGCATCCTCTTTGTGCCGATGCGGCAGGGAGCGCATTTTCCGCAGGATTCATCCACAGTGAACTCAAGGAAATACCTTGCAATGTCCACCATGCAGTTATCCTCATCCATGACTATCATTCCGCCTGAGCCCATCATCGAGCCGATCGCCGTCAGGTTGTCGTAGTCGATCTCAACATCCAGCAGTTCCGCGGGGATGCAGCCTCCGGAAGGGCCCCCTGTCTGGGCAGCCTTGAACGCCTTGCCGTCCGGGCAGCCGCCGCCGACATCGTATATGATCTCCCGCAATGTGGTGCCCATCGGCACTTCCACAAGCCCCGTGTTGTTTATCTTGCCGCCAAGGGCGAAAACCTTAGTGCCCTTTGACTTTTCAGTGCCCATCGCCGAAAACCACTCTGCGCCGTTGTTTATAATCTGGGGAATATTGGCGTAGGTTTCCACGTTGTTAAGTATTGTGGGCTTGCCGAAAAGACCCCTTACCGCCGGGAAGGGCGGCCTGGGACGCGGCTCGCCCCTGCTGCCCTCAATTGAGACCATGAGCGCAGTTTCCTCGCCGCAGACGAAGGCACCTGCACCAAGGCGAACCTCGACATCGAAGCTGAAGCCGCTACCGAATATGTTATTGCCCAAAATACCATATTCTCTCGCCTGATTGATGGCGATGTTAAGCCTTTCAATGGCAATTGGGTATTCCGCGCGGCAATATATGAAGCCCTGATCGGAGCCGATCGCATAGCCGGCAATGGCCATGGCCTCAAGTATGCTGTGGGGGTCGCCCTCCAGAACGGAGCGATCCATGAAAGCGCCGGGGTCGCCCTCGTCGGCGTTGCAGCAGACATACTTTTTGTCCGACTTGCTGTTATACGCAAACTTCCACTTAAGCCCCGTCGGGAAACCTGCGCCGCCCCTGCCTCTAAGGCCAGACTTGCCGATCTCCTCGATGACCTCCTCGGGCGTCATCTTCGTCAAGCATTTTTCAAGTGCCAGATAGCCGTCAAAGGCCAGATACTCGTCTATATTCTCAGGGTCGATCACTCCGCAGTTGCGCAGAGCAACCCTCTGCTGCTTCTGGTAGAAATCCACATGCTCAAGGGACTTTATCGTGTCGCCCTGTTCTTCGACGGAGCCGGAGTATAGCAGGTCTTTGACTATCCTGCCCTTGACCAGATGCTCAGACACGATTGTTGAAACATCTTCAACTTTAAGATGCGAATAGAATGCGCCCTCAGGGTAAATGATAACGATGGGGCCGGCTTCGCAAAGACCGAAACAGCCTGTCCTGACCACCCTTATTTCCTGCGAAAGTCCATTTTCGCTTATAAGCTTTTCAAATTCATTGATGATCGCAACGGAGTTTGAGGACGTACAGCCCGTGCCGCCGCAGACCATCACATGGGATCTAATTAGTTCCATGGCTTTTCACCCTTCCTCCAGTTTATTTGTTTCCGGCGCCATCAACCGCGCCGATAGTGAATTCATCCACAGGCTTGCCGTTCACCAGATGTTCCGTCACTATCCGGGCGACCTTCTCTGCGTTCATATTTACGTAGGTGACTTTTTCGCCATCCTTTGTGATCTCCACTATGGGCTCCAGTCTGCAAACGCCGATGCAGCCCGTCTGACCCACTGTCACATCCGTTATATTCCTGCGTTTGAGTTCCTCGATGAACTCAAGCATCACGGGCCTTGCGCCGGCGGCTATGCCGCATGTGGCCATACCCACGATAACCCTTGCGCTCACATTTTCTTCCTTACGCATCGCGACCATATCCAGCGTCCGTTGGCGGATCGCCTGTAGTTCAGCTAATGTCTTCATTGAAAACTCGCACCTCCATGCAAAACATTGATTTCTTGTTTGATGTAATCGCGCAGCCATGATGATATCTCCGGCGAAGCGATCGAAAGGGGCTCTATGAGCTCTTTTATCTGCTCAGTGTCCAGCATGAACTCCTGGCCCGACCCCAGCACATTGTATATAATCTGAAAATCCATCTGCGGGTTCATTATCACCAGCAGGTAAATCGTGCCCGCCACATCCCCCATGGGGGGACGGTCGATGCTGCTAAGCCCGAAAGACACAGACACCTTCGTGCCTTTGCCGAGGGCGGATTCTATCGCAAAATCGCCTCCGGTCATAATTGCGGTCTGCTTCAGCAGCGGAAGCCCCAGACCTACCTTTCGGGTTGTCCTGGTGGTGGAAAAGGGATCGGCCACGGTTTTGAGGAAGCTTTCCTCCATTCCTTTGCCGTTATCATCAAAGGTAAGGCTTATCCTGTCCCTTGGGCTGTCTATTTCTATGGACAGCCTAAGCAGCGTCGCCCCCGCGGAGATGGAGTTTTGGGCGATGTCCATTATATTGTCGCAAATCTCCCTCATCATAGCCCAAAAGCTGCCCTCTATCCTTCTTTAACCTGATATTTCGCGATGATTCCCGGAATTTCATCCGATTTGAGCCTTCCGTATACGTCATCATTCACCATCAGCACCGGTGCAAGGCCGCAAGCGCCAAGGCATCTGGTGGCATTCAGGGTGAACTTGCCGTCATCAGTGGTCTTGCCGGCGGTAATCCCCAGTGCTTCCTCCAGGGCTTCCATAATCTTCTGAGCGCCCTTGACGTAGCAGGCGGTACCCATGCAAAGGCCGATGACATATTCGCCCTTTGGCTCAAGGTTGAACTGGGAGTAAAATGTGGCAACGCCGTATATGTCTCCCACGGGAATGTCCAGCTCCTTGGCGATGTGCTTTTGTACATCCTCCGGCAGATAGCCGAATATGTCCTGAGCCTTCTGCATGATGGGCATCAGCGCACCCTTTTCAGTGCGCAGCGAGTCGATAACGCTTTGAAGCTTTGCAAACTTCTCTTTGTTCTCTAAGGCCATTTATTCACAACCTCCTGGCTTCATATCCTGATTGATAAGTTTATGTCAATCACACTCTTGCAATTGTACCACATCTCTACAAAAAAAGCATCAGGAAAAATCAGAAATGTACATATTTTTTGTAAATGTTCACTTTATCATTGTACTATTTTGATTTAATAGAGCAAAATATGGAATATGATGTGCAGTTAGTCGCGTCTAATGAAAAAATTTTCTCAGATATGTCCTCAAGACGGTGGGCATCCGATGAACGCAAGCAGTTGAACTTTTTCATAAGCGATGAAAGTGTTTTTTCTTCCACATGGCCGCCGGAAATTTCCAGCGCGTCATAGTCGATGTCCGGCGGCAAAAAACCCAGCACCCCCAGCGCGCCGTTTGAGGCCCTGCCTATATGCGCCGGTACAAATGCGCCGCCATGAGCCCGGCATGCCCTTGCGACCTCACCCATTGAAAGATCTGTTGCGCTTATTAGCAGCTTTTTTTCTTCGCCGATCTCCTCGTCCTGCTCGTTCATGTATATCTGCCTGCCAAAGAAGGCTGCATTGTTCTTAAAATCCGGAAGATGTTCGTATATATATGCGCCGAATGGCAGCGCCCTTTCCATGTCCGGAAAATAGCAAAGGACATGGACCTCCTCCCTCGTGGTGACCTCTATTCCGGGCAGCAGAACAACGCCCATCATGTCAGCGGCGGCTTTGACGGCAGCAAGGTTGCCCATCGTGTTGTGATCGCAAACCGCAATGGCGTCAAGCCCCTTCAAAAAAGCCATGCCCACGATATTGCCCGGGGTCATCAGCTTATCTGCGCAAGGTGAAAGGCATGAATGTATGTGAAGATCGACAAAAAGCTCCGCCACCGCTATTCCGCCGGGGTTTGGACTGCCGGGGCTATACCCGCGCCGCTCATCAGCGCGGCCAGCTCGTAAGCCGTCTTTCCGGAGGAAACCACGGCGACGCCTTCCTCCTCCGCCTTGCTCAATATGAGCTGATCCACGGCTATCCCCTCAGGAATTATGACGCAAGCCAGATCATGAAGGGAGGCCACCGCCACCACGTTCATGTGGGTCTGCACGGTTATCCAGGCCATGCCCTCCCTGCCACTGGCCATCACATGGCTTAAAAGATCGCAGGTGTAGCCGCAGGAAATTTCGTTGCCGGCGCCGGCTTCCGTCAGCAGTTTGCCGCCGCAAAGCCCTGCAAATTCAGATACTTTCATGTTCCCATTCCCTTCTGTTTCATCCCTGTAAAACAGTATACACAACGGGCGGCCGTTTTTCAACTATGTCCATTCGCGCGCCCAATCCTGACTTTTCCCGCTGTGCCAGCGCAATAAATCGCAGTACTTTCCCCGGTAATGAATACAAGTGCCGCTATTGTTGGCTCCTACCGCCTTCAGCCCCATCCTCTTGAGTATTCCGCCGGATTTGTGGTTGAGTTTATTCGCGTATGCCTCAACAAAAACAATATTGGCGTGAAGATTCGCAAAAACGAACCGATAAAGATTTCTAAATATGTTGTTCACACCCTGATATTCGGCGGCTATTTGCACTTCTTCCATCATGAACGTGTCCTCATTGGCGTAATACTGAAAAAAACCGATAACTCTTTCATCGCCTTCATCAGTTATCAGGACGATCTGCCTGCTTTCACTTTGCAGACCCTCCCCGACAGCTTCATTCCATGTTTTGTAGTCCTCCTCCCGGGTGTTGCCCGTCGGGGCGATTTTCGACATGTTATCGGCAAGAATAGCAAATAGACGATCGGCATATTCGCCGAAGTCACTCTTCACCGGTGGAGGGCACTTCCCTCCACCGGACCCCCGCCCGCCAAGGGACATATCCCTCCGAACCCTTTAGCCCTTCCGGAAGAAATATCCTTCGGTTTCACTTCGTCTGACGCAAAAATTACAGCATTGAAAACGCGCCGCAGCAATCTTCAGCCACGGCGCGCCATCGTTTTTAAGCTTTGCTCAGCTTTATTTGGTTATCTGGTTTCCGGCCACGTATGCGGTCTGGCCGTTGTATGTGATCTTCATCCAGCCGTTTGTCAGGCCCTCGCCCACTATTGCGTCGCCCTTCCTAAGCACGCCCAGTATGCTGTAGCCCGTGCCGGGGCCGCTGCGCACATTCAGCGCATTGGGCTTGACCGTGTAGACATTGTTCCCCGTAACGACGCTGCCGCCGTCGGCTGTAACGATAATTTTCACCACAGTGGATGAGCCGCTATATTCTGCTTTAAGGTAAACATCGCCCGCTGCAAGGCCGGTTATCGTGTTGCCGGAAATGCTTATGCTGCCGGTTCCCGCGCTTCCCACAACAGCCCAGCTTACCTTATCGACGGGGGCAAAATCGCTGCCGACTTTATAGTTGAGGGCAAGGCTCTGGCCCACCTTTATGCCGATTCCCGCGCTGGCATCAGGAGTCGGAGCGGCCGCTGTGGAACTGGTGAAGCTGTAGCGTATCTGAGTTTCCAGGCTGCTGCTTGAGCCAATCTTGAATGAAACGGAGCCCCATGTGCCTAAATTACTGCTGGCGAGGTTCTTTATGCCGGTAAGGGTGATGTAAAAAGCGCCGTCCTTGTCGAGAATGTAGCTGTATGAGCCGCTGCTATCAAGGGCCATATCCGATCCGGACAGATGCGCACTGTTGGTGGGGGCCACGGGAGTAACCACAGTCCCCGCCGGATAGTAATAGCCCAGTGTGTTCGTGGGCTTAACCCTTATGCGGATAAAATCGTTATTTGCGTTGAGGGCTTTTGTGTCAATCAGAAGGTTGATCTGCGAGCCCACGTTGGAGGCCGACACGTTCTTATACATATCGCCGTATGCGACCACGCCCATCACCTGCAGATAGTTGTTGGCGGGGTAAAAGCCGCCCGCATAGGTTGAGCTGGTTGTATGGCCGTTATGGCAGACAAGATAATAATAGCCGTTGCTGTAGTAGCTGCTGTAGGGGTAGACATATTCGCCGCAGCCGGAGCAGTAATAAGCGCCGTCATATTGCGGGTACCAGCCGGGATATCCCGGATATAATGATGTGTTCTCGGGCAGGGTTTTAGCATCATAGTATTCAACGGCCACAGTAAAATAGCCGGAGCCGTAGTTCAAAACGCTGAAGCTCTCCGTGTTGCCCCCTTCTTTGGGAACAAACCTGATGGCGTACTCTCCGTTATGCATTCTGTTCACGCCGTCCACAAAAACAGGATCCGTGTTACCGGGGATGATGGGCAGGTAGAAAGCCCTTTCGAAGTAGCCGCCGGGCTTAACCCCCTGGTAAATCATAGATACCGTCCTAAATGGGGCGGCAATTTTAATGGTGTAGTTGCCGTTTGCATCCCTTTCGGAAGAAATGTCAGCACCGGAGGGTACGTTCACCCAACTGCTGCTGTCGGTAAGCTTCAGCTCTCCTTGAGCCTGAGCCGTCGCCGTGGGAACAAGCAAAAGCACCAAAACCGTTGCTAAAATAATAGACATTATTTTACGCATGAATAATCTCTCCTTTCGTCCTCGCTTTGATTCGTTCTAGTAATAGTTTAACATATATTTCCATAAGAGTAAACGAACAGGAATCAAATATAGTTGCATGTTCTTCATTAATATTTAGGGCAAACAGAAAAACATTTATTTGTCATGCAACGGTTCACACCAAAGACTTTGCATCTGCCCGCCAGGAAAGCCCCAGCAGCTTTGCCGCCGTGGAGGCGATAACCGAAAAGCCCATGCCGGTGCCGTGGTTTTCGGGTCTGATTCCGTCGGCAAAAAGCAGCATCGGCACAAATTCTCTTGAATGATCCGTGGAGGGGGTGGTTGGGTCGCCGCCATGATCAGCGGTGAGTATGAGCGCATCATCATCGCCCAGAAGCGGAAGCAGCAGCGCAAGGTCCTTGTCCAGCCTTTCAAGGGCGCCGGCAAAGCCCTCAACGTCGTTTCTGTGGCCGTAGAGCATGTCAAAGTCGATCAAATTCGCAAAGACCAGCCCTGAAAAGTCCTCCTTCGCCAGTTGGCGCACCTTTTCCATGGAGCTTGCGTTATCATGAGTGTGGAAGGAGTCCGTCAGGCCGCGAAAGGCAAATATATCCTCAATTTTGCCAACGCCTATGCTCCTAAGCCCGGCCTCCATCACCTTTGTAAGCAGGTTCGGCTCCGGCGGCTCAAGGGAGAAATCCCTGCGGTTTGATGTGCGCATGTATTCCCCCGGGTTTCCCACAAAGGGCCTGGCAATTATCCTGCCCACGTCGCTCATTTCCCTGGCGGTCCGGCATATCTCATATAGTCTGTCTATCGGAATCGTTTCCTCATGAGCGGCTATCTGCAAAACGCTATCGGCAGAGGTATAGACTATCGGAAAGCCGCTGCGCTGATGCTCCTCCCCCAGACGGGCGATTATCTCCGTGCCGGATGCCACCTCGTTTCCGATCGTCTTTACGCCTATGCGCCTTTCAAATTCCCCCATGAAATCCCGCGGGAATGCATTGGGATATGTGGGAAAGGGCTTTGGCAAGACAATGCCGCATATTTCCCAGTGACCGGTGGTGGTGTCCTTGCCGGCAGAAAGCTCCTGAAGGCGCAGGTGGGCCGCCTTTGGGTTTTCCTCTTTTATGCCCACGTCCACGCCGTCGATATTATAAAGGCCCAGACTCTTAAGCACCGGTGTGGAAAGCTTCCTGCTTCGAGCCACATTGCCCAGCGTATCGCTGCCTTCATCGCCGTAATCCTTAGCATCGGGGGCAGCGCCCACGCCCACGCCATCCATCACCAGCAGAAAAACTCTCTTATATCTTTTGTTTTCAACCATTCTAACCTCCTGACAGAAATGTTGGTATCCTTGAAATGAACTGTATTACAGAGCAGATGAATGCCGCCGGCAATAATGCCGTTGCCTCGTTCAGCCTCATCTGCGCATTCGCTCTTCTTATTTTACACCATTTCAGCGATAAACTTAAGCCCCTTCTGTACATATAAAACAGCGGCGGCAGGCAAAAAAGCATCTGAACCAGTGCCAAGGGAAGGGAAGGCCCGCAGCCGAACAAAAGCCCCTGCCAGATCATCACCCCGCAAAGGCCCACCGTCCCCAAAAGGAAGGGCGCGCACATTATTATCAGCGCAAAAGGCAGCACGGACATCACTATCGCCGAAAAAACGCCCATTGTTCCGCCTGCACCC
The DNA here is from genome assembly GCA_050942895.1 of Christensenellales bacterium. Classification (GTDB taxonomy): domain Bacteria; phylum Bacillota; class Clostridia; order Christensenellales; family UBA1750; genus JBNRMR01. The sequence continues at coordinate 20,958 of JBMNOE010000015.1, read as the reverse complement.
AAAGAGGCCCCCGCCCGCAGATGGCATGTAACGCCGGCGAAGATTCCCGACAGGAAAAAAAAGAGCCCCACAAGATACAATCCCGATTCTTGAAAAAGCTCGTTTGAAAATGAATATTTAAGTCTGCTGAAGATGCGCAAGTCAATCCCTCATTTCGGTCATATTTGGACTTTCTCAGGCATCATTTGTGCGTTCCCTTACTCCATATCGCTTTACTTTTACCCTTTTGCTTTCTTGACCTTCTGTGTTTTTAGATTTGGCGCGCATTAAAAGGGCTCAGGCGTACTTTCTGTCCTTTTCGATTATTCTCACACGCTCTGCCGCCATGGCTATGAACTCCCTGTTGGTGGGCCTGCCCACATCGCTCCTGACGGTATAGCCAAACATCTCCTCTATTTTGTCAACCCTTCCCCTGTTCCATGCCGATTCTATCGCAAAGCGGATCGATCTTTCCACCCGGCTCCTGCTGCTGGAATATTTTTCCGCTATATAAGGGTAAGCGGTGGTGGTAAGGCTGGCGACGATATCCTTATCGGCAACCGCCATGGCGATTGAATCGTGCAAATATCTATATCCCGCCAGATGCCTGGGTATACCGATCTCGTTCAGTGTCACCGATATATGCCAGCCGAAGCTCTCCCCCGCCATTTTCACCGACGAGGCTGAACTTAGCAGCATCTTTGCCGCCTCTTTCGCATCCACCGGCTTTTGAAGCGCGCCGCTTGCTCCCCTGTCAATGGCCGCCCGGGCAATTTTCTCCTGACAGGGCAGAGCCATCACAAAGACCCTCGGCACTTTCTCCAGACCCATGGATGGCAATATCTCCGTCAAAGCAAGGCCGTCATAGACAGGCAGTATCAGGTCGGCCAGTATTGCGTCGGGCAGATATTCCTGGGCATATTTCAGCACAGCGTCCCCCGTAGCGGCCCTTCCCACCACGGTTATTTCACCTGTTTTTTCCAGCTCTGCGGACAGCCTTTTTAGAAGTGAGGCGTCCGCTCCCGCGATTACAACTCTCATATCGCACCTCCGCCAGTATTATACTATACTCCCTCCCGCAGAAATATGCTTTCGACAAAACAACAAAAGAAGAAACATTATTTTTATCTTTTTACATTATACCTCTTGTTTTTCTTACAAAGGGTTCACCATTTGTTCATTGCCAAATATTTGCGGCTATTGTATAATAAAAAAAAGGCCCTGTGCCTAAGCGAGGAGATATGCGTTATGATACAGATTATTCACGGAAGAAAGGGCTCCGGCAAAACCAAGCGCATTATTGACATGGCCAATCATTCGCTGAAGGATCATGACGGCAGCATCGTCTTTATCGATGATGACAACCGCTACATGTTCGACCTTAAGCACGAAATCCGCTTTGTCAACGCCACTGAATACCACATTTCCAGCCCGGACATGTTTTTGGGCTTCATCGGCGGTGTGCTTGCCTCAAACTATGATCTTTCTCTGCTTTTTGTTGACGGCTTTTTGCGCATATTGAACACGCCGCTTTCTCAGCTTGAAGATTTCTTTATAAACCTTGAGGAATACACTATGGCCAGGAACATCACATTGGTGCTTTCGGTTTCGGCGGGGTCTGATGAGATGCCCGAGTTCCTGAAGAAGTTCATAATTTAATATATTTTCTCAGCATAAGCCTGTAATAGGGCTGATAGACAGCTTTTAAGCGGGTTCGGCAGTCGGCCGCGCCCGCTATAATTTTTATACTGCACAAAAGCATAAAAGGACTCAGTACGAAACTTATTATTTATTCAAACATAAAACAGGAGAAGTATTAAGATGCAGATGGTCTACACCTCAACCCGCGCAAAAAAATGCGTCCTCCCCTCCCGCGCCGTGATCGACGGCATTTCGCCGGAGGGCGGGCTGTATGTCCCGGTTGAACTTCCGAAGGTTTCTCTGGAATGGATCAGCAATATGCAGGGGCTTTCCTACCCGGAAAGAGCGGCGAAGATTCTTTCTCTCTTCTTCACCGAGTTCAGCCATGGCGAAATGCAGGAGATGTGCGAAAAGGCCTACGGCAAAGACCGCTTTGATGACGAGCGCGCCGCCCCATTGCATATGCCCGAAAACAGCGCCGCCCATTATCTGGAGCTTTTCCACGGCCCAACCCAGGCCTTTAAGGACATGGCCCTTCAGATGCTGCCCCGCCTGATGAGCGCAGCCATGAAGCTTTCAGGGGCTGAAAACGAAACCGTCATTTTGGTGGCAACCTCCGGCGATACGGGCAAAGCCGCCTTAGAGGGCTTCAAAGATGTGCCGGGCACTCGGGTCATAGTCTTTTACCCCGCCGGCGGCGTTTCTGCCATGCAGCAATTGCAGATGGCCACCCAGAGAGGAAGAAACGTCCATGTTTGCGCCGCGATGGGCAACTTTGACGACGCCCAGACCGGCGTCAAGGAGATTTTTACCGACAAGGCCTTTGAAGCTGAGCTGGCGAAAATGGGGAAATCCCTTTCAAGCGCCAACTCCATAAATTTCGGCAGGCTCGCCCCTCAGATCGCCTATTATTTCAGCGCCTGGGTCGATCTGCTTTCCTGCGGCAAAATAAAACCGGGCGAAAAGGTCAACTTCTGCGTGCCAACGGGCAATTTCGGCAATATTCTGGCCTGCGAATATGCAAGGCGCATGGGCCTTCCCGTGGGGAAAATGATCTGCGCCAGCAACAGCAACAATGTGCTGACCGATTTCATCCAAACCGGCCGGTACAACGCCAGGCGCGAGTTTATAAAGACAATATCTCCATCGATGGATATTCTGATATCCTCCAATGTGGAGCGGCTTTTGTTCGAGCTTTGCGGGAGGGATGAAAACGCCGTCGCACAGATGATGGCGCAGCTTTCATCAAAGGGCGAATACAGCCTGCCTGTAAAGGCCGCCGAAAGCCTGAAGGAGCTTTTCCACGCCGACTGGGTGGATGAGGCCGGCACCCGCACTGAAATAAAAAGGGTGTTCGATGATTGCGGCTACATGATCGACCCCCACACGGCCGTCGCCAGCGCCGTCTACGAACGATACAGGGCTGAAACCGGCGATAAAACCCAAACAGTTATCGTTTCCACCGCCAGCCCATATAAATTTGCGGGCGATGTCCTGACAGCCATCTGCGGTGAAACGCCCTCGATAACCAGCGAGATGATTGCGGCGGACTTTTTGGAGAGCTTCACAGGCTGCAAAATGCCCCCGGCACTTAAGGAACTGCGGAGCTTACCCTTGCTTCACAGGGATATCTGCGAAAAAGACGGGATGAAGGAAGCCGTGAAAAATATTTTGGGAGGTACCGTTTAGATGCAAGAATCTTCAATGAGAAAGCTGAGAGAAACCAGCCTTAACCTGCCCAAAGTGCTGCTCCCCGCCGAGGCTGCTGAAATGGAAAAATGGGCGGTCATAGCCTGCGACCAGTTCACATCACAGCCGGAATACTGGCGCGATGTGGAAAAAACGGCAGGCGAAAGCCCGTCGACCCTCAAAATAACTCTGCCTGAGATATATCTTGACGAGGCGGATGAGCGGGTGCCCAAAATCAACGCCCGGATGGAGGAATATCTGGCGCAGAACCTTCTTCCAAGGGAGTTTTCCGGCTTTGTGCTGGTTAAAAGACAGATCGGCGCCGGCATCAGAACGGGGCTCTTGGCGCTGCTTGATCTGGAAGCATATGACTTTTCCCGGGGCTCTAAAAGCCCGATAAGAGCCACGGAGGGCACGATCATATCACGCCTTCCGCCCAGGGTGAAAATCCGCGAAAATGCGCCGCTTGAGCTTCCTCACATACTGGTGCTTATCGATGACCCTGAAAAAACAGTGATTGAACCCCTCTTAAACAAGACGGGCGATATGGAATTGCTGTACGATTTTGACCTGATGCTTGGCGGCGGCCACATCACCGGCTATGGAATAAGCGAGGACAGCGGCCTCATAGATTTGATTGCAAGCGCCATAGACAATCTTGCAGGCGCAAAGGTTCAAGCGGAAAAATACGGCCTGACTGCCGATGAAATATCGCGCCTTGGAAGGATGACATTCGCCATGGGCGACGGCAACCATTCCCTGGCCACGGCAAAGACAATATGGGAAAGGACAAAACAGAAGCTGCCCGCAGATCAATGGGAAGATCACCTTGCGAGATATGCTCTTGTGGAGCTTAACAATCTGCACGAGGAGAGCCTCCAGTTCGAGCCTATCCACAGGCTGCTGGAAAACTGCCGCCCCGAAGCCGTCCTTTCGGCCTTTGAAAGCTGGGCGAATGCGCAGCAGGGCAGTTATGGCAGGCAGATCGTCCGCTATTTATGCGGCGAAACCGGAGGCGAGCTTGCTGTTGAAAATGCGCCCCACAGTCTGCCTGTGGGCACGCTGCAGCTTTTTCTGGATGAATATATCAGCGCAAACGGCAGCGTGATAATCGACTACATCCACGGCGACGACGCCCTTTTCAGCCTTGCGCAAAAGGCAGGTTCTTTGGGTTTTCTCTGCGAAGCCATCGAAAAACCGCAGCTTTTCAAGAGCATTCTCTTAAGCGGCCCCCTCCCCCGAAAGACTTTCTCAATAGGAAACGCCAGGGACAAGCGCTATTATCTGGAGGCGCGCAGAATCAAATGAGGCTTACGGAACAGGCTTTCCCATGGACCGCCCAAGGCACGGGCAGGGTAAAATCCCTTTCCAATATGGACTCATTCCCAATTTTCTGTAAATATTAACTCCATTATTAGCCCCTGTTCCCAAATAAAATTGCTAATAAGAAGGATTTGCTGCCATTGACGAAGAATACCTTATCTGTCAAATTATTCAAGGGAATTAGCATGAGAATTATTTGACCATATAAAGCGCTGCGGCAACGGGACTTAAGCCCTGAATCCGCGCGAAAGGAAAGTGTGTTCTTGTTTGGACGAGCGGACATTGCCATAGACCTTGGAACCTCCTCGGTCATCATATATGTGAAGGGAAAGGGCATCGTGCTGAGGGAGCCCTCTGTTGTTGCGCTCGATAAAAGCTCCGGCGGCATCGTCGCCGTGGGCGAACAGGCACTCAGGATGATCGGCCGTGCGCCGCAGAGCATAGCGGTGGTTCGCCCCCTGCGGGACGGCGTCATATCCGACTATGATGTGACAGTAAAAATGCTTCAGCATTTCCTTAAGAGTATATATAACAGGCGGCTTTTTTTTAAGCCCCGGGTTGTTGTTTGTGTGCCTTCAGGCGTGACGGAGGTTGAAAAGCGCTCCGTGGTGGACGCCACAATGGACGCGGGCGCCAGCAGCGTGCGCCTCATCGAGGAGCCTATCGCGGCGGCCATCGGCGCAGGCATAGACATTTCTTTGCCCCAGGGTTCGATGGTGGTTGATATCGGCGGCGGCACCTGCGACATCGCCGTCATCTCAATGGGAAAGGCGGTGGCCTCCTCCTGCTCCAAGACAGCGGGCGATTCCTTTGACGAAGCCATAGTCCGCCATATGCGCCGGCAGCATAATCTGCTGATCGGGGAGCGCACGGCGGAAAACCTGAAAATTCAGCTGGGAGGCGCGGTTTTACGGGAGCAGACCCAGTATATGGATGTGAGCGGCCGAAGCCTGGCTTCGGGAATGCCGTGCACTGTCAGCGTCTCCTCGGACGAGCTTACCGGGGCCCTCTATGAGCCTGCCATCAACCTGCTGGACGCCATCCATCAGGTTTTGGAGCGCATACCGCCTGAGCTCGCCGCCGATATATATGAAAGCGGCATAGTGTTCACAGGCGGGGGCGCTTTGCTTTACGGGCTGGATGTTCTGGCCAGCGATCACATGAGGCTGCCATGCAAAGTGGCGGAAAACGCCCAGTCCTGCGTGGCGATAGGCACCGGGCGCGCCCTGGAGGATATCGACGCCCTAGGCGATGCAATATTTGAATATAGGCGCGGCGGCAGCTATCTTAGCATATAATCGCCGTGATTTAATCTTTCCAACATAAAAGGAGGGGGAAAATGGCAAGGAGCAAAACTGGGCAGATAAAAACTAAGCTGGTTTGCCTTGCAGCGCTGCTGTCGATTTTGTTTGCGGCAATGCCTTTCCTTCCCATCGCTCTTGCTCAGGAGGTTCAGGAAAATCAGAGCGTGGATGGCGCAAACAGGAGCAACACCACGCTAATAATTTACGCCGATGATGATCAAAACAAGCTTCTCGCCCTTTTTCTCGTGGCCGACAGCCCGGAAAATGGGCTGCTTTCGGTGCTCTCCATACCTGTGAACTCCCGCGCCATAGTAAGCTCAGGCGTGGCGCAATACGCGCCCATCAAAGCCACCTATTCCCAGGGGGCCGATCTTCAAAGCAAGATCGCAGGGCTTGCAGAATCGGTGCATATTCTGCTGGATGGCGCCCCTCTGGACAGGGTGATCGCTCTGTCGCCGCAAAACTTGCGGGAGATAATAAACAAGGCAGGAGGTATGCGCGTGAACATTTCAGACATGCCTCCCGTATCAATAGTGGACTCTCCCGGTGCATCCCTCACCTATCCGCTGGACAGCAGCAACGATAGCCTGGCCGTTTGGCTGAAAAGGAATCTGCCCATTCAGGGCAAAAATTCTGATTATGATATCGATGTGGCAAAAAGCATCTCAGGGCTGAGCCCCGATGCCCTCACAAACCCGGACATGACATCTTTGGTGCTTTCAGGCGATCAGGCCATTCCTTTTCTTGAGTTTACGATATTCCCCAATAATACCGGCACGGATATATTGCAGATCAGAAGGCTGCAGCATACATTTGACTGGGTTTTGCAAATGGCAAAAGAAAATGGGGGCATTGAATTGGAGCCCTCCAGTTTGCTGTATCACGATGATGGAGAGCCGTTTCTGGAAGGTCTTTACGGCTATGAAAGTGAAACCATAAGAGGCAGCATGGTCTTTCCCTCCGGCATCGACAGGGCCTTCGCCGGTGAGAGCCATTGGGTCTTTGATACCGTGTGGCTGCATGACTGGATTATGGAGTATATTTATTTAAAATAGTGTTTCGCCTAAGCGGCGGTCGCTGTTTGGGTTTTTACCGGGGAAGGGCGCTGCCCTCCCCCGCGCCCTCTCCCGCCAAGGGATGCTCCCTTGGAACCCTTCGCAACGCGTCGGCGAAAAATCAAAGCGTTTATTTATATGCGGGGCGCAGCTCTCCGGGGAAGGGCGCTGCCATCCCCCGGACCCTCTCCCGCCAAGGGATGCTCCCTTGGAACCCTTCGCAACGCGTCGGCGAAAAATCAAAACGTTTATTTTTATGCGGAGCGCGGCTCTCCGGGGAAGGGCGCTGCCCTCCCCCGGACCCTCTCCCGCCAAGGGATGCTCCCTTGGAACCCTTCGCAACGCGTCGGCGAAAAATCAAAGCGTTTATTTATATGCGAAGCGTGGCTACCCGGGGAAGGGCGCTGCCCTCCCCCGCGCCCTATCCCGCTAAGGGATGCTCCCTTGGAACCCTTCGCAACGCGTCGGTGGGAAATCAAAGCGTTTATTTATATGCGGAGCGCGGCTACCCGGGGAAGGGCGCCGCCCTCCCCCGCACCCTATCCCGCCAAGGGATGGCCCCTTGGAACCCCTCACAAAGCGTCGGCGAAGAATACCAGCATTCGCTTTGCCGTATTGCCTGCGCTGCGAATAGATTGTATAATTAAGCCAGCGAATACCAGATTTTACCCAAGATAACAACGGAGGTGCGGCCATGCATTATAAAGAAGCTTATCAACAGTGGCTTGAGATGTTCAAAGGCGACGAAAAAACCTATAATGAGCTCCTTTCCATCAAGGACGATGAAGAGGAAATAAAGGACCGCTTCTACACCGACCTTGCCTTCGGCACAGCCGGCATGAGGGGAGTCATCGCCGCGGGCAGAAACCGCATCAACATTTATTCAATTCGCAGGGCCACCCAGGGCTTTGCCGACTACATCCTCTCCACCGGCACCGGCGCCCCCGTCGCCATCGGCTATGATTCCCGCCGCTTCAGCAAAGAATTCGCCCTTGAAACCGCATTGGTTCTTTCAGCAAACGGCATTAAGGCGCTGCTCTTCGACGCTCTGCGCCCTGTGGCGCTTCTGTCTTTTGCCGTGCGCCATTACGCCTGCGCCGCCGGCGTGGTTATAACCGCCTCCCATAACCCCAGCGCCTACAACGGCTACAAGGCCTACTGGAGCGATGGCGCCCAGCTCCCTCCGGAGCCCGCCGCCGCCGTGACCGAATGCATAAACAAGCTTCCCTATGATGGCGCAAGGCTCATCAGCGAGCAGGATGCCCTTGCAAGTGGCCTTTTAGAATATATCGGCCCCGAGCTGGACGAAGCATATTACAAGATGGTGCTGGGCCTTTCAATAAGGCCGGAAGCGGGCCTTGAAAGAGGAGGCGATATCAGCATCGTCTACACCCCTCTTAACGGCAGCGGAAATGTGCCCGTGGTGGAAGTCCTAAAGCGCGCGGGCTTCACGAGGGTTTTCACCGTGAAGGAGCAGCAGCAGCCCGATCCGGACTTTACCACTGTGGGCGTTCCCAACCCCGAAAACAAGGAAGCCTTTAAACTCGCCCTTGAGCTTGCCGACCGGAAGAATGCGGATCTTGTTTTCGCCACCGATCCCGACTGCGACCGTGTGGGCGTGGCGGTTAAGACAAGCGGCGGGGAATATGTGCTGCTCACCGGCAACCAGATCGGCGTCCTGCTGGCCCATTACATAATGTCCGGCCTAAAGGAAAAGAACGCTTTGCCCCAAAACGGCGCAATAGTTAAGTCAATCGTCTCGACTGACATGGTGAACATCATCGCGGAGGATTTCGGCGTCGCCGTCATTGATGTCCTGACCGGCTTCAAGTTCATCGCCGAGAAGATTCAGGAATTCGAGGAAAGCGGGCGATACAGCTTCCTTTTTGGCTTCGAGGAAAGCTTCGGCTACCTCTCCGGCAAGGATGTACGCGACAAGGACGGCGTGAACGCGTCGCTGCTCTTGGCCGAATGCGCACTGATGCACAAGGAAGCGGGCCGCTCCCTCCACGAAGGCCTCGAGCAGATTTACGATAGATACGGCTGGTGCACGGAAAATATCTGCTCCATCGACTTCCCCGGCGCAGAGGGTCAGGTGAATATGGCAAGGGCCATGTCCGGCCTGAGGGGGAATCCTCCAAGGGAGATCGGCGGGGTCAGGGTAACATCCGTCACCGATTACCTGGGCAATATCCCCGGCTTCACAAAGAGCAATGTGCTTTTTTACAGGCTCGAAGGCGGCTCCTGGGTTTGCGTGCGCCCCTCCGGAACGGAGCCCAAGGTTAAGCTCTATGTGAACTGCATGGCAAAGGAGAGGCCCGAAGCTGAAAGATTGCTTCCGCTGATATCAAGCGATGCCAGCGAAATGCTGTCCAACGCCATCGGCTGAACGCAAAAAAGAAAAGAAACTTGCTTTCCCGAAAGCCTTTAGGGAGATGAAAACCCATTTCCGCTCAGGAAAGAGGTTTTCATCGCGGGCGGGCGGGCGCGGCGCAGCCACGAAAAGACCTCTTTTAAAAAAGCACTTGAAATTATCAGAAAAATGTAATAGAGTATATATTGATAATGCAAGCGGAAGCTCAAGCTTCGGGTAAGGCAAAAAGAGATCTCCTGACATGGTGAAACAGGCGAATGCAAACCCCAAGGCATCCCATCTTCTTAAAAGCTTGCCGCAGGCCCGCGTTAAAAGGCAGCGAGCCGGGCGCTTTCCTTGATTGCGCCAAGTTTGGTGGTACCGCGGATAATTCCGTCCAGACATTTTTATCTGGGCGGATTTTTATATCATTTTCTTAGCTTATTTTCTTTAGCGTATTAACTAAAAAACACCGTAAAGGAATGTATTTATTTCTTTGGCTGATTAACTTAAAAACACCGTGAAGGGATGTATTAAAATGGCAAAAAACAAACAGGAATTTGTAGCCCATATCACCGCCCGGGAGGAAGATTTCTCCCAGTGGTACACCGATGTCATACTTAAGAGCGAGCTGGTGGACTATGCCCCCGTCCGGGGCTGCATGGCCATCCGCCCCTATGGCTACGCCCTTTGGGAGAATATTCAGCGGGAACTGGACACTCGCTTTAAGGCCACCGGCCATGAAAACGTGTCCATGCCCATGTTCATACCCGAAAGCCTCCTGCAAAAGGAAGCGGAGCATGTGGAGGGCTTTGCCCCCGAAGTGGCCTATGTTACCCAGGGCGGCAGCGAGGTCCTGCAGGAAAGGCTCGTGGTGCGCCCCACCTCGGAGACCCTTTTCAGCGCCATGTATTCCAAGTGGGTGCAGTCCTACCGCGACCTGCCCATGCTTTATAACCAGTGGTGCAGCGTAGTCCGCTGGGAAAAGACCACCCGCCCCTTCCTGCGCACAATGGAGTTTTTATGGCAGGAAGGCCACACCTGCCACGCCACCGCCGAGGAAAGCAAGGCCGAAACGGAGCAGATGCTTAACGTCTATAAGGACATGGCCGAAAACGCTCTGGCCATGCCTGTAATCGCCGGCCGCAAGACCGACAAGGAAAAGTTCGCCGGCGCCGAGGCCACCTATTCAATCGAGGCCATGATGCAGGACGGCAAGGCTTTGCAGGCGGGCACCAGCCACGACTTCGGCAGCCGCTTTGCAAAGGCCTTTGACATTACCTACCTCAGCAAGGAGGGCAAGCTGGAATATTGCCACCAGAGCAGTTGGGGCGCTTCCACCCGTCTCATCGGCGCCATAGTCATGGTCCACGGCGATGAGCGCGGCCTTGTTATGCCCCCCAGAGTCGCGCCGATACAGGCCGTCATACTGCCCATCGCTGCCCACAAGCCCGGCGTTAACGAAGGCGCAAGGGATGTGTATGAAAATTTAAAGGCGGCAGGAATCCGCGTCAAGCTGGACGACCGCGAGGGCTACAGCGCCGGCTGGAAGTTCAACGAATGGGAGCTGAAGGGCGTACCCGTGCGCGTTGAGATCGGCCCAAGAGATCTTGAGCAGGGCGTTGTCACCGTTTGCAGGCGTGATAACTTTGAAAAATCCACTCTGCCCATTGACGGCCTCGCCGACTCCCTCCCCAAGCTTTTGGAGGATATCCATGAAACCATGTTCAAAAAGGCTTATGACTTCATGCAAAGCCGCATGAAAGATGCCCTGAGCATGGAGGAGCTTTATGATGCCGTTCAGGACGGCTTTGCCAGGGCCATGTGGTGCGGCGAAAGGGCCTGCGAGGACGACATCAGGGAAAAAACCGGCGCCCCCACCCGCAACATCCCCGAGGATGAAAAACCCATCGGTGAAAACTGCGTCTGCTGCGGCAAGCCCGCCAAGACAATGATCTACTTTGCAAAGCAGTATTAGTTTATAGTTTATTTTAGCGCCATAATTGCATTTTTTGAAGCAATGCACAGCAAAGGAAGGGGAAAACCCCTTCCTTTTTCTTCATTTGAAATTTTACAGGCTGAATACTTAGGCGGCATTACTCCAGCACAGGCAAGTTGAAATGCCGCTGGCTCTTGTTCCATTCGTCCTTATACCCATGCTTTATTATAAATTCCCGCCAGGGCAGAAATTCGTCGTACCGGCTTGCCGCACCGGCTAAAACTTGCTCCAAATGCTCTTTTATGTCTTGATCTTCCTTTATATTATTCCTCTGGAACTCATCGTTTACATCGTCAAACAAAACTTCAAAGCTTCCGTCAAAGCTCCTGGCATATGTGTGTTTTTTGGTCTTTATTCCCCGCCACTCCGGGCTTCCCCGCAGGGCCGCCTGATGGCACGGAACCAGATCCATTATATATGCGTACGGCGCACCGGCGGCATTTTCATCTGTAAACAGGCTGGACAGATCCTGCCCGTCCACAGCGGCGGAAAAGCTCATGCCCGCCAGCGCAAGCATGCTGACCGGCAGATCCACCAGCGAAATGATCTCATCGCTCATATATGCAGCCGTTTTCCCTTTGCAATAAACCATCAGCGGCACATTGATGCTCTCAAAATAAGGCCATTGCTTGTTAGTCTGCCCCTGGCTTCCCAGCATGTCCCCGTGGTCGGAGGTGTAGATAATCAGCGTGTTTTCCATCTGCCCTGTGCTCTCAAGTGCCTGAAGAAGCCGCCCGAACTGCTCATCCAAGGCGGTGATATGAGCGTAATAGCCCCTGTAAAACTCCTCTATTTCATCGCGGTTAAGGCTGCCGCCCATTCCCCTTGTTATGACGGCAGGCACATTTTCGCGCAGCGCCGGCCGTTTGTTTCTGTATAAATCCAGATATTTATCCGGGGCGCTCATATAGGGGTCATGGGGGGTGCCATAGCTTATGGTCAAGCCCCAAGGCTGCCCGCTGTTTGACCGTATAAACTCAACCGCAAGATCGGTCTGGGCGATTGGCTCATATCCCTTAACATCGTGCCTGATGTTTTCTTCATCGTAATAAAAGGCATTGTTGTAATCGTGGTGGCAATTATGCGCCCTCCAGCATGAAAACCCCAGCCGCTCGCCCGCGCTTATGGGCTTGTCCCTTGGGATGCCTGCCAGATGCCATTTGCCGATGTACCCGGTGCTGTATCCGTTTTTATTCATCACGGAAGCAATGCTTTCGCAGTCAGTTCTGATGGGCAGATCGTTCGTAATTGCCCGGTGGCGGCTGGGCATAAGCCCCGTTAAAAGACTTCCTCTGGAGGGCACGCAAACCGGTGAATTAGCGATGCAGTTTTTAAACACTGCGGCCTTTTGCGCAAAGGCATCGAAATTGGGCGTAAGTAATTCGCCGTTGCCATAGCATCCCAGATCACAGCTTCTGTGCTGGTCTGAAAAAACGAATAGTATGTTGGGCTGATCCATATTCTCCCTCCCCGTCTAAGGCGGCATGAAAGAGCGCGCCCACAGCATCTGAAATATCAACTATGAGCGCGCTTTCACACATGCTGTTTATTTTCCGGTGTTTACTTTACAGTATCATACCACTCGTTAGCTTCCTCGGTCAACTGAGCGCCGCCTCGGTTCATCCACTGGGTCACAAAGTCGTCATAAGAGTCCAGCGGCATGGTTCCCTGAATCATTTTGAGCCATGTCTCATCGCGGAAGGTTTGCAGCTCAGAGCTGTATTGGGCAGCCGAAGGCAGAGTCACGAACAGATGGCTCATATAGCCGGTGTCCATTTCAGGAAAAGCAGTCTTGATATCCTTTGCGAAGGCGTTGCCTGGATTATTTAGAATATATTGATATGTCTCAAAATTAAGGGGGTTTTCAGGTCCGAAAAGAGCCCTTGCGGCCATTATGCCCGCAGCGTTTTTTCCCGCACCGTCCAGGCCCAGGCTACGCAGCCAGCTTCTCTTCGTCCATATCCGAGTTATAAACCAGATCCACATCCACCATCACTGGTGAGCGCTTCATACCGCCGCTATGGCCCTGCGGCCCCTTTGGATATGCCCCGAACACCACATCTGCGTCCTCGCCCTGTATGGGCTGATACTCCTTTATGACGCACCGGATGTGCCAGTGACATAGGTTGGCAAATAGTGGCCAATGCCGGCAGAACAAGTGAAGCCGATGCGGCCTTTCATAAAGCTGTTTGATCAGAGCCAGTGCGTCCTTATTGCCCGCAACCATGTCTGCATGGATAAGCTGCCCTTCCACGGGATACCACTGGCCGTAATCCATGAACAAGAAGCCGGGGAAACTGCAGAATGCACCGAAGATCACGTAATTTCCCGTGAGGGACAGATTGCAGGTATCATCCTTGCCATTGCCGTCGGGGTCTTCCCGTGCAAAGCGGTAAAGAAGATCAATAAACTCGTCCAGCCCGACGGGCGCTTCGCTCACTTCCAAAGCTTCCAGCCAGCTTGCGTGATACACAGGCTGCAAGGGGTTGAAGCCTCCGGTCGCTTTTATTATTGGCACGCAGACCATATTGCCGTCGAGATGGGCAAACTGTCACCAAAGATCAGTAAAATCTTTAAAGATGCCCTCCTGCCCGCCGCATTGATGAACTCAGTAGTTGCAGGGGCATTGGCCTCAAAAAAGGCCCTGTTCCATTTGGCGATAACGCCCTGATCGTAGAACTGAGTGAGCAAAGCCATTGTCTTTGGCTCAAAGATATCAGGGGCGTCGCTGGATGTTAACATAAGGCTGATAAGCTCGGAATACTGAGCGTTTTCTATGTATACGTTTTCAAGCTCCACACCATAGCCATATTCTTTGAGTTTTTCCTCCGGCAGTGTGATATACCACATTCGAGCAAAGTGTCCCGAGCCATCGCACTCGGCCGCCTCGTAAATTTCAGGATTGATGCCGGCAATGGTTGCTATATACAATATGGATCCCCAGCCTGCGCCTTTCCATATCTCGGTGATAATCAGCGTGAAGCTGAACCAGGCGTTGTCCGCCAGAAAATATATGGGATCGCCCCCGAAGCTTCTAATGATGTAGTTGATCGCACCGTTACCGGGCGAAAGGAACTGCGTGAACAGCCCCGACAGCACTACCCAGCTTAAAAAATGCGGCAGATAGCTGATGGTCTGCACGACTTTTTTAAAGCGAACGCCGCGCAACTCGTTGAGCATCAGCGCCAATATAATCGGCATGGGAAATCCGCAAGCCAGCTTCAACAGGCTGATAATAACGGTGTTTTTCACCGCGCGGACAAATGTTGCGGCCTCAAAAAGATTTGCAAAGTTAATAAGGCCCACCCAAGGGCTGCCCAAAATACCCGCTTTGATCTTGAAATCCTTAAATGCAAGAACGAGGCCGTACATCGGGCCATATTTAAACAGCAAAAAGTATGCGATAACCGGCAGGAACATAAGCGTCAGGTCATAATAGCGGACATAGCCTTTCATCATGCGAATAAAGATAAAACCACTCTGTCTTTTGCCGGCCGCCGCTGCACGTGTATGCGATTGAATAGCATAAACCACCCTTCTGGGCCGCAGGGAAAATAAGCAAGGATTGGAGCAAACCTGAGTGTCTGCATCGCAAAAGCTATTCCTGTGAAAATATTTGTTCTGTATGTATTTCCAGAGCCAGCTTACCAAAGAGCCTTTTTATTGTAAACCACAGCTTTTTAATAAATGATAACTATCTTGCCATCCGCAGTTTTTGCCTATAAAACAATTTTGCCCTTTACGCACGATGTTGTCTTTTTGCCGGGAAACAAGAACCGAGGCCCATCGCAGCCGCTTGTAAAACCATCTGGACGAAAAACTGGGAATGCTTGACATCGATCTGAAGGAAACTCCGGCTACAGCCTGCTGATAATCGAGCTTGACGAAAAGTCATTGCGAGAGAACGAGCGGGACAGTCTGCACTTCCTGCGCTATGACATATGCGAACGACTGGAGCGGTATCCCGGTGTATTGGCCAGTGAGCTTACCGACTGCCGCATAGCAGCGATTTTGCAGCCCGCACAAAGCGGCTCGGCGGAGGAAATCGCCCTGGCGCTGATCGGCGACGTCTACGATAGCTACGGTATCCGGCCCGCCATATGCGTTACCGGCGCGCAAGACTCCCCCTTCGCCCTGGCAGAGGCATATGAGCAAGCCCGCTGCGTGCTGGCATTGCGCTATTATCTGCCGGATCAATCCCTCCTGCGAGTGTGGGAGCACTTGCCTGCCGTAGCTCCTGATGAGGCGCTATGGTCCGGGCTTTTGTCTAGCTTCGAGTCCGCCCTGAATTCCCGCGAGATTGCTCCCGCTCTTCATGCATTGGAGCAAGCCGTGGATGCCCTCGCGGAGCAACGCCTGTCCGCCGAGGAGAGACAACGGCGCCATGAGGGCTTCATCGATGCGCTTAGGGCAGCCTTTCGCCAGCAGCGGCGCCCTTTTAACCTGCATGAGCTTGTACGCGCACCCAATCTGGGCGCTTGTCACCAGATAATGGCGCGGCTTTGCACTGAGCTGTGCGAATGCGGCAAAACCTCAGGGGAGGAAAAGGCTGAGGCGGTAATTCTCTATATCAACGCACATTTAGGCGATGATCTGACCCTGGATCATTTGGCTGACCGCTTCGGTCTTAGCAGGAGCTATCTTTCGCGCATGTTCTCTGTTTGCCGGCGTGCAAATGACCGATATTCCCCGCCGGCCCGCTATCCGCTGTGCGGCTTGCTAAACTTATTATATCAAGGAAAACACCGGGCTCAACCTTACCAATTACGTCAACCACGCGCGGTTATTGTATGCACGTAACCTGCTGGACAGCACCCAGCTCAACATAGAAGAAGTCGCTCGGCAGGCAGGGCTTTTAACACCACACTATTTCAGCCGCAAATATAGACAGGCATTTGGCGTCTCCCCCCGAGACTATCGCTTTCAAAAAGGCGAGGTCTCCCCGCTTGACGATGGCAAAGAAAAACAGGGATGGCACGCGGCTCTGCCCTGCGCTCTGCATGCAACCAAACCCGAACGTTTATTGAATTTCGGCATGTCATAGTCCGTGGTGCAATTGAATCGCGGGCTTTTTTCTGATATCATTAATTTGACGATTTCCTTGAAAGGACAGTGATTTTGTGGACAATACCCCCAAAGTGGCCCTGGTGATGGGAAGCAAGAACGATCTAAGCTCCCTTAAAGGCTTTTTCAAAGTGTTAGATGAATTCGCCGTTGCGTATGTGGCAAGGGTGCTTTCCGCCCACAGAACCCCCGCCCAGGCAGCCGATTTCGCCCGCAGCGCTGAGGAAAACGGCATCGAAGTCATATGCGCGGCGGCGGGCAAGGCAGCGCATCTTGCCGGCGCAATAGCAGCCCAGAGCATACTGCCAATAATAGGCATCCCGGTTAAGTCCTCCACCTTGGACGGCTTGGACGCCCTTCTTTCCACGGTTCAAATGCCCGCCGGCATGCCCGTGGCAACGGTTGCCATAGACGGCGCGGAAAACGCCGCACTGCTGGCAGTTCAGATCCTTTCGATAAAATATCCCGAACTTAAGCAGAAACTCAAAAACCACCGCAGCGCCATGGTTGAAGCGGTTCTTGCGGCGGACAAAGCCCTTCAGGAGGAGATATAGATGATCACATACAAGGATGCAGGCGTTGACGTCGAGCGCGGCTATGAGGCCGTTAAGCTGATGAAAGACCACGCCAAATCCACCTTTGACAAGAACGTGCTGGGAGGCCTTGGGGCCTTTGGCGGGTTCTATTCCATAGCCGATTTCATCACCCCCGATCCCGTTTTGGTTTCAGGCACCGACGGCGTCGGAACAAAGCTGAAGATTGCCTTTTTGATGGACAAGCACGACACCGTTGGGCTGGACTGCGTGGCCATGTGCGCCGACGATGTGGTCTGCCAGGGCGCAAAGCCGCTTTTCTTTTTGGACTATCTCGCCACCGGCAGGCTTGACCCCCAAAAGGCCGCGGATATCGTTAAAGGAATCGCCGAGGGCTGCAAGCAAGCGGGCTGCGCTTTGATCGGCGGGGAAACGGCGGAGATGCCCGGTTTCTACCCCGACGGCGAATATGATCTTGCCGGCTTTTGCGTGGGCATCGCGGACAGATCATCCGTGATAAACGGCAGCGCCATCTCCTCCGGCGATGTGCTCATCGGCCTTGCTTCGTCGGGCCTTCACTCAAACGGCTACTCCCTTGTCCGCAAGCTGCTCATAAAAAATGACGGAGATGTAAACAAATACAGCGCGGAGCTGGGAAAGACCATCGGCGAGGAACTGCTGACCCCCACCCGCATTTACGCCGGCAACATTTTAAAACTGATAAAGCAAATACCGATAAAGGGCATCTCCCACATCACCGGAGGCGGCTTCATCGAAAACCTTCCACGCATTTTCCCCGAGGGCGTTGGCTGCTTTGTGAGCCGCGGCGCATGGGAAGTGCAGCCCATTTTCGAAATGCTTAAAAAGTTGGGCGGCATGGACGATTTCAGCGCCTATGGCACCTTCAATATGGGTATCGGCATGGTGCTTTGCGTCTCACCCGAGCACGCCGACGCAGCCGTCAGAGCCGCCAATGCCCTGGGCGAAAAGGCGTCGATCATAGGCCAGACTATAGCCGGAAGCGGCGTAGAGCTCAGGTAGATCATGAAGGCTCCCAAGAAAAGAATCGCCGTTCTTTGCTCCGGCGGCGGCAGCAATTTTCAGGCCATAATAGACGCCTGCAAGAGCGGCCGGATAAACGGCGATATCGCGCTGATGATCTCATCCTCCGAGAAAGCCTATGCAATAGATCGGGCTGAGCAAAACGGCATACCGGTCAATGTCATCACCAAAAAAAGCTGCGGCAGCCTTGAAAGCGCCTATGAAAAAAGGCATGAAGCCCTTGTTCAGTGCGCGCCTGATCTCGTCATACTGGCGGGATATCTGGGCATTATTCTTCCTAAAACCGTGGAGGCCTTCAAGGGGCGGATCATAAACGTCCATCCCTCCCTTTTGCCCAGGCACGGCGGCAAGGGCATGCACGGCGGAAACGTTCACCGGTCGGTTCTGCAAAGCGGCGACCTGGAAAGCGGCGCAACTGTCCATTTCGTGGACGCAGGGATAGACTCCGGAGACATAATACTGCAAAAAAGTGTGCCTGTGCTGCCGGGGGATGACGAAAACAGCCTTGCGGCAAGGGTGCTTGAAGTTGAGCATGAAATCCTCCCTGAAGCCGCAGCGCTCATCTGCGCTGAAAAGTTACCTGCAAAAGGAGGGGCAAAATTTCTCCCATGAGCGGTCATATCTTCAGCCGGCTAAAGCTTGGCATGTACAAAGCCGCCATCAATATGGACAGGGACTTCCGCCAAAACGGCGAGAGAGAGTATTTCGGCATAAGCACCTGGCTTGGCTTTGCCGAGTTCATCTCCATCCTTGCCGATAACCGCCGTGGCAGGAGCCTTCCCTCCGGCTGGTCACCCTACGAGCTTAACGTGCTGTTGGATAAGCACGGGAAGATACTCTGCCTTGGGCAGCTCCGCTTCGGCGATGGCCACGACAATGCCACATGGGCGGGGCATATCGGCTATACCGTCCCCCCTTCCCTGCGCGGAAACGGCTACGCAAAGGAGTTTTTGCGGCTGAGCCTTGAGCGTGCCTGGGAGCTGGGCTTTGAGCGCGCGTTGCTCACCTGCGACATTGACAACTTCGCTTCAAGGGCTGTGATCGAGGCCTGTGCAGGGCAATACGCAGGAGATTACCAGGACGCCGTCTATAGAAAGCGGCAGTACTGGTTCCACAAAGGCTAGCCGCGAGGGTCTAAACACGTCCCTTTGGGAGAACAAGGAATCCGGGAGGATTTCTTGTTCGTGGGTGGGCGGGCCCGCCCCTGCCCGAGGGTTTAGCATATATTTAAATAAATTTGCCATAAATTACGGAGGTTTCTTTGAAATGTCGACTAAAAAAAGAGCGGTTATCAGCGTATCGGACAAAACAGGCATCATAGAACTTGCCAATTCCCTAAGCCAGCTTGGCTATGAAATCGTTTCCACAGGCGGCACCTTGGCCGCCATCATCGACGCAGGCATCCCCGTCACCGGCGTCAGCGATATCACCGGTTTTCCCGAATGCCTTGACGGCAGAGTAAAGACACTGCATCCGGCTATCCACGGCGGACTTCTGGCCATGCGTTCAAACCCCGACCACATGGCGCAACTCAAGGAGCTTGGAATAGCTGCAATCGATATCGCCGTCATTAATCTCTATCCCTTCCGCGCCACCATAGAAAAAGAAGGCATCACCTTTGAGGATGCCATCGAAAACATAGATATCGGCGGCCCCACAATGCTAAGAGCCGCCGCCAAAAACTGGCAGGATGTGGCCGTAGTGATCGATCCTGCCGACTATTCACGCCTTATAGACGAAATAACCCAGAGCGGCCAGCCCTCGCTTCAGTTTAAAGCCGAGCTTTGCCGCAAGGTTTTCCAGCACACCGCCCAGTATGACGCCATGATCGCCGCATATCTTCGCAAGCAGGCGGGCCTTGACGACATGCCCCCCACCCTAACTCTCACATATGAAAAAGCCCAGGACATGCGCTACGGCGAAAACCCCCACCAGAAAGCGGCCTTCTACAGGGAAATCCCCACGCCAAAAGGCAGTCTTGCGGGGGCTATCCAGCTCCAGGGCAAGGAGCTTAGCTATAACAACATCTCCGACACCGACGGCGCTTTGGAGCTTTTGCGCGAGTTTGACGAGACCGCCGTCGTGGCCGTAAAGCACGCAAATCCCTGCGGCGTTGGCCTCGGCGACAATGTATTTAAGGCCTACAAACTGGCCTACGAAGCCGATCCCGTCAGCATATTCGGGGGCATAGTCGTAACCAACGCTGAAATCGATGAGGAAACCGCCACCGAAATGGCCTCAATTTATCTTGAGATAGTAGTCGCTCCCGCCTTCACCGACGGCGCATTGAAAGCCTTCTCAAAAAAGAAGAACCTGCGAGTCTTGCAACTGGATGCCGGCAGCTCCGTAGAAACCGGCACCCGCTATATGAAGAAAGTCTACGGCGGCATGCTGGTGCAGGACTATAACGACCAGCTCCTCTCCGAGGAGGGCTTCACCGTGGTCACAAAGGCCCAGCCCACTCCCCAGCAAATAAAGGACATGCTTCTGGCATGGAAGATAGTCAAGCACACCAAGTCAAACGGCATCGCCATCGCCAAGGACAATCAGTCCTTGGGCATAGGCCCCGGCCAGGTGAACCGCATCTGGGCGGCTAAGTCCGCCATAGAGCGCAGCGGCGACAATGTCGCAGGAGCAGCTCTTGCCTCCGACGCTTACTTCCCCTTTGACGACTGTGTAACCGCCGCAGGCGAAGCGGGCATTTCCTGCATAATACAGCCCGGCGGCTCCATCAAGGACGCCGACAGCATTGCAGCCTGCGATAAATACGGCATCGCCATGGTCTTCACAGGCATGAGGCATTTCAAGCACTAGCCGTTAGCCCGGTCATAATGGAGGCGGCGACTTCGTCGCCGCCATGCGGGGGAGGGCTTTGCCCTCCCCCGCACCCCCTCCCACCAAAGGGGTCTCCCTTTGGAAACCCTTGCCTGCGCGAAGCCGCTTGGGAGAAATAAAG
>JBMNOE010000040.1:0-13901 GCA_050942895.1 Christensenellales bacterium | reverse complement strand
TCAATAAGCAATATTACACCGATAAATTAAGCTTTGAAGATTGGGCTGAAGTTTACTGTGAATTTGGCAACGCAAAAGACCAGGAAGCAGAAGACACCTACAAAAACGCGCTAAAAAGGGCTTTAGCTGTGAATAACACTATATTTGGAAAGTTGTTTATTTCTAACAGCAAAAACCTTACAAGAAATGAAATGCGATCAATGCTGAATGAAATTTATAAACTTACAAGCGAAATTTACGGCTTACATGGTGAATTGTCAAAACAGGGGTTATATAGCTAATGAAAACACTCAGTATAGGGGGGCTATACTGAGTACATTTTACAATACTTAGATTTGCTGAAAGGATAGAACGATGAAAAACTTATCATTAAAAGAACGTGCAAAAAAGGTAAATGATTTACTTAATCAACTTGCTGATATTGGGGGCACGTTTTACGTGGATAACAATATTAGCAAATGGCATAAAATCGGAATGGCTATATCTTCAACTGGTCAATATGTCCGTGGTGGCTTAGAAATAGCTATGGCTATGGCTGAAGATTGGAACAGTCATTACAAAGCGGCTGTTATTCACTTTTTACTTGGACGAAAACCATTTGAATATATGATGGATTACTTCAAAGAAATTTTCAATGGTGAATACATCCTGGCTGACACAGGGCGCAAAGTCAGAATAAATTTTGTAGTTGAAGAAATAGAATAGGTTTTACAATACTCGAAACCAGGGATAACCGCCCTGGTAGCGTAAAATTTGGTTACGCCTGATGAGAGAAAGTCAGTTACAATACTTTTATTACGGTGAAATGGCTATGAAAATTTACAGGGATAAAATGGGATATTTACAACCAAATGCATCAGTTAGCATTATGGTTATACCTGATACTAAAAATTACAGTAAAGATAAGGGGGAATTTATTGAGCCTGGTTTACAATACTTTTATTTCCATACTACAAGTGATGCGCCAGGAAAAAAATGGTATTTTGAAAAGGGGCAAGAAGAAGCCACTTGTAAAAATATTATTGATGATTTAATCAATGATGGCTGGGATTGCGAAGTTATACGACATCGTGGAAGCAATAAAATCAGAAGAATAGATTGTGTTCATATAGAAACAAAACGCCAACTTGATGAACAAAAAAAGGAAGAAGAAAAACAATTACAAGGTGAATATGAACAAGGATTTATTAGATTTGGTCTACCACCTAAAAGTGGATATAGTACAAACTGGGCTACTGGTGAAACAGAACCAGGTGTATCAGTTTATAAAGCTAAAATTTACAAAACAGGCACAATAGTTATTGATACACCACATTATAGTGCAGGAACTTATCACAGCCTTAGAAATTATCCTATGTATCGTGTATGGGGTGAAATTGTTGGATATGGCGCAGATGGTGAGCCATGCCTGAAAATTGAACGTATAAAATTATTGAAACAGTGATTTACAATACTTTATAGGAAGGATTTACTCAGTATGACACGCCAAGAACGCCCCCGCTCACCGTATTATTACGGCGGTTCAAGAAAACCGATATACAGCAAACGAATGAAACAATACTCATTCAAGATCTCAAATGAAATGTACGAATGGTTGAAAGCTCAACCAGACGGAATGAGTAAAACAGTTAGGGCATTAGTAAAGAAAGTGATGGATAATGAACAAAAATAAAAATGAAACAAAAATGGGTCGCCCCCCGCTTTACGATGAAGCCTTAGTGCAAGTAATGATAGGAATGCCCGAAGAAATGTATCACTGGTTGTTGGAGCAACCTAAAGGCGCGCACGCAACCTTAAGAGAACTGATAGAAAATGCTATGTCCGCTAATACTGAGTACAAGAAGTAAAAAGTGGATTTACAATACTTTTAAAAACGGTTTTACAATACTTATTTTCAGCACTCGATTTACAATACTTTCCCGCGCATACTCAGTATAAGGCGAAACCGCCCACTGATCAGGTAGACGGTTTCTCTTACAATACTTTTATTTGACTGAAAGGGTCAAACAATATCATTTTACAATACTTTAATTGATAGCACAAGCCCCATACTGAGTATGAGCAAAACACTCCGATGAAAAAGCGCAAAACACTCCGATGAAACGTGACAGATTGTCACGTCTTGACATTCCAAACTGCCATCTCAGTTTTGCAACGCAAACATTATCGTTGCAAAACGATTGAAACGTAATTTTGAACAAATGTATTATTTGCATGTAAATAATATTGACGAAATGTAACACAATTCACGGCATTTATTGTGCACTTTTCGGCTAAACTGAAATCCAATCTTAGATTAGCCGTGGTTTTAGTTGCAAAAATGCGTCCAATTTAAAATCCGTCCGTGCTTGTACAACACTTGTACGATAAAATCGTTCAACTGTCGACAAGTTGTCGATGTTTTGTCGATAACTGCAAT
The DNA here is from genome assembly GCA_050942895.1 of Christensenellales bacterium. Taxonomy (GTDB): domain Bacteria; phylum Bacillota; class Clostridia; order Christensenellales; family UBA1750; genus JBNRMR01. The sequence goes on along the minus strand of JBMNOE010000040.1, from coordinate 11,482 downwards.
ATCAAGATCATGTTACTTGCGTTCTTGTTATCAGGATTGCTAACTTATTTCCACCAAATAATGGATTTTTATTCCAGTAAGTGGTGAAAGTGTCAGTTGTAAGTGACAAAAATGGCACTTTATGAAAATTGTCAGTTATAAGTGACGGTCAAAATGACGGTCAATTTGAGGGTCACATACGGTGTCATGTATGGTGCCAAAAGTGCTATGACTTATGCGTAAAAATCCCCAAAAGTGTTATGACTTGCGTACAACTAACTGCCTAAAATTAGTGAAAAAGTTAGGCAATTCGCACGATTATCCCCTCGATGAATGGGTTGTTTTCGCACGATTAACGCACGATTACGCCTTGCGATATGCAAGTATTTGGTTGCCACTTTCAGCACGAGCTTTGCGAACTGTTAGCCTGCCAGCTTTGACTTCTTCCTGTAATATGGATGTGGCACGTCTTTCAGATATACCGAGTTCAGTCGCCAACATTTGGCTTGTTACTTCGTTTTTGGGGTCTAACGGTTCAAGATAATACTCCTCTTTAAGTTGTAGTAGTAGCTCATTCATGATTTCGCTCTCTTTCATATCTTTATTACCTTTCGCTCATCGGGTTGCCCGACATAACGCATTTTATTATCGTCCAGCACGCCATCAACAAAAATAAGCCCGCCGATATCGCTTCTCACAGTCGGGCTAACTCTGTGTCCGTATGATGTACGCAACTGCCATGCGGGCATACTAATAGCGCGCGTTCCTGGTATTTTTAGCCCGCTATCATCTATGATATGCCGATGCCCCCTGATAATGTAGTTGGGTAATGGCTTACCACGTGTCGCATAGTCAATCGCTACTTCGGTTGCCACGTTAGCACCAGCGGAAGTCCACGGTCTACCGCCAGCCCTGCCATGATGCGCAAAGTCAAAGGTTACACCGTCAATGTCCAAAGTTAGCTGATAACCTACCGCGTCCGCACCCAGTTGGTCGTAAAGCGCGGTTTCGTGGGCATGATCAACTCCTGCGTGAGTGGGTGTGCCTAAAATGCCGTAAAAGCCGTTGGCTTTATGCACAATCGGCTCCAAAAGCTGGTACGCCATTTTCATCTGGTCTGCTATTTCTGGCATAAGCTGAGTAGAGCCATGATGTACACCATCCAGCACGTCACCACAATGCACCACAATTAAGCGTTTTGCTTTCTTGCCTTTGCCTTGCTTTTCGTACACATATGCCCAAAAGTCTAACCAACATTGATATAGCCACTCCTGCAAGCGGTTATAACGGGTGATTTGTGCTTCGGCGTCATAGCGTGAGTGGACTTCAAATTCGGGGGTGGCTAAGGCGGTCGATGATCCAATATGTGTGTCGCTAATTATCGCTAAAATCGTGCTCATACTGAGTTCCAGTTGGTTAGTGTTTGTAACCAACTTGCCACATTCGCGGCAATTTTCGCTAATTGTATTTTTATCGGCAAGTCTAACGCTCCACGATCTTAACCCAAATTGACCGCTGGTACAGTCTTCCTTTGTCGGTCTCAAATTCAACTGTAACGCGGTAAGTGGTGTTTACGTTCCCGCCAGAAAGCCAAAACGTAATAACGCCATCGTTTTCATGTTCGCCTAAAATCGTGATTGTGCTATCGTCGCAAAACACTCTGTGGCGCGTGAGTTGCTCGCCTTCCTGAAGCAACGCGACTACGATAACCTGATAGTCCAGTTCTTCACTTGGGTCTTTTACAAACATCTGATTCTGTTCCATTTTTATAACTCCTATTGCGTTATAACCAAAGTCCTATCTTCATGCGCAATTTCATACACACGATTGTCTGACATGACCGCAAACACGCGGTGTTCAGGCTTCACTCGGTATTGCCTTGCCTGCGGGACGGGCACAATAAGCAACTGCCTGACCTTGATATCCGACACGTTGATTTCGGCTTGTAGCGTGCCGATACTAATCTTATGCGCCTGTCTAATGCTGATAGGCTCAATCACCGTCACCACTTCGATATCGCCGATGGTTATTTTATGTGCCTGCCTGATACCGATATCACCGATATTCGCCAGCACCGAGATGTCATCAATGCGCATTCGGTGGGCTTGACGGACTTCGATATCCGACACATTCGCGCTTGCGCTCATATTGCCGATACTCACATACTGCGGTTGGTGCACGCCGATATCGCTAACGTTTGCGGTAGCCGACAGGGTTTCAGGTTTGATGATGTGGGTTTGTTTCACCCCAACGTCTGATACATTTCCGGTCGCTAAAATACTGCCAATATCAATAGCGTGAGCCTGTCTGACGCCAATGTCACCAACGTTCGCGGTCGCTCCAGCGGTGGCGGGCTTTATCCTATGAGCCTGTCTGACACCAACGTTACCCACGTTCGCGCTTGCGCTCATGGCGTCTGGTTTTATCTTATGCCCCTGCCTAACGCCGATATTGCCGACACCAGCGGTCGCTCCGATAGTGCCAATCGAGATGTGGTGTTCACTCACCGGCTCCGCTTCGATGATGGACGACGGCATAGGCGCTTGATAGTAACTTCCCGGTGTCCATGTACAGTCGGCGAGTTTATTCGTTGAACTTTGTCCATTATAGACATCGTCATAATGACTGCTGCTACTGCAGATGAGCCATTCGTAAAATAGGTTTTCTGGGAAAGCAAATAAAAATATATAAACACCACTGTTGACGCTGTGTCGCCATGCGTAGTCCGCATTATTTCCACTCGGCACGTCGCAGCGCACATAGCGCCCATTTCCAGCCGTAAAGCCGCCGCCAGAAACCAAAATGTCAAAGGCGTATGGCTCTGGCGGGTCGCCACCTACCTCTACCGTCGGGACGGGGGGCGTGCCAAAAAAGGTGTACCACGTCTGCACCAAATCAGGAGTTGCTACATGTTCACCGCTGTAATATCTTGGTTGACTTCCAGTTCCCATATACCAGCCGCTATAATCTGGGTCGGGGTTATATACGATGCTTATTTGCGTGTCATCCATAAAGTCAAACGGCTCACCGTTCAGGGTATAAATTGTAAAGCCCTCTAATTCTGGCGGCGGTTCTTGCCAAACGTAAGTGCCATTGACTTCGGTGCTTCCCGCGCCACTAACGATAATATCAGGATATGTCATTGTTCACACTCCCGTCATGACCGCCACCACTCTCACGCGATGGCGGTCGGATAATGTCTACCAGCGTCATTTTTACGCTGGAGCGATGGATGTGATTTGCAAGTCGAACGCGTCCGTAATCAGCGGGTTGCCGACAATCAATGCTTGCACGCTGCTACCTGTCAGCTTCTTGACTGCCAGTAGTTCAGTCTCGCTCACCACCGCGGCATAAGCGGTCGTTCCTGCTTTGGTAATCGTGCCGTTGTTGGTCGCGCCAACGGTAATTTTGCGCCCGTCCGTGATTGATGTCGGACCGGTAAACGATATAGTTGGCGTGTAGCCAAGCGAGTAAGTGTTAGTCGCTTGCGCAAAAGTGGTCGGCATTTGGTCGCAAACGTGCACTTTCTTACCGTTCGTCTTGATGTAATTGAGCGTGGCGTCCAACGCCACATTTTGAATTTCTTGTGCCATTTAGCACCTCCTAAATTAAAGTTTTGAATATGATCCGAACCGCATGATATGGTTTCGGTATCGTTCTCTTAATCTAAAAATGTCACCAGTCCACGGGTCGGCACTCAGTATGTCAGTCGAGTCATAGCCGACACCAAACACCCAGTGCATTTCGATTTCTGGTGTATTGTTTACAAAGTCGACATAAATAATCGGTAATTTGCCACTTTCGATTGACGTTCTCATTTGCGCATAGGTTGGATTGAAAACATGCCCATTGAATTTTATAGTCGGATAAATCTGTTGGATTTTTTCCCAAATAAACAAGTTGCCATCCAGATATCCATTGACCGCTTTCATCTGCTCGTTCAGTTTCAGCGGATTGCTTTCAATGCCTAACGCATTTAGCGCCATTGACGCGCCCGTAAGCAGACAGCCATTAGCACCAATTGTGCTTTTTGTACCAAGTACAACGTTTGCCCAGCGTACGTCCCTTTGGTTGTAAACAGGTCCGAAGTAGGCAAAAACTGGCTCAGTATTGTCAATGATTTTCACCCATTGTTTGTACTTACCATTTATCCAGCGGTCATCTGTTATTCTGTACCAATGGTTTAGTTGCACTTCAAACACAGGTTCGATGTCACCCGAATTGAGCCACCGCGAATCATGCAACAATTCGCCATTAGCTCTGGCATATGTCTTGTATCGGTAACCTGGCGAAGTGGTGATTTTCACCATGAATAGCGGGTTTTCTTCCGATGGCGGCTCATCTGGTGGCTCAGTAGGTGGTTCGCTCTCACCATGCCCAAAATAGGCGTTCATTTCGTCCATTGTGGCGTTCCAGCGGTTCAGATCAATGTAAGTTGATGACGCGCCAAAATCACGTCCAATGCCACGTTCACTTGTCTGGTGTATTAGCCATGTATCGATTCCTCTCGGCAACAGTGGCGGACCTGGATGTTCAGGTGTCGGGTTCGGGTCTTGCCTTGCCATGTAGTTAGCAATCCACCAATCAGCATTTTTTATACGTTCATCCGTCACGTTCATGTAGTCGTTCACCCAGTAGGCGCGGCTGTATAAAAGCGGATAACGCCCTGTAACACTCTTCAGGCGTTCCATCATACTGAGTACAACGTTTGTAATACGTTGCCGCGATTGTCCTTGCGCAAGCTCCAAATCTAAAGCTAATCTGTCATGTTCCCAATCAGCGCCCGCGCGCGTTACGATATCTAAAAATCTGTCTGCTTGTCTAATAGCGTCCTGTGACGGGTAAACCACGTGATACGCCGCGCGATTATGACCCGCTAATCCATTCCAGTTCGCTCTAAATTTTGGATCTTCCCATCCCCAGCTAATGCCAGCACGCATGATGACATAGCTGGTTTTTATTTTCATTCTCGTGTAGTCAACATTGCCTTGATGACTTGATATGTCAATACCTAATGGTTGATGTTGATTAGTCATTACGCACCTCTTTTAATTGTCCAGTTATCCAGCACCAACATATTGAACATGTACTCTTGGCGGTTGTATTGTTTGAGTATTCAAAGATGTCGAATTATCATGATATATTTTTATATATACTTGGTCATTAATATTAAGTTTTAAGCCAGCGATAATATTAGAATGAACACCATTACTATGCAAAGGTGTGTTTGATTGTATTCTTGGGTTAGTTTCACTATTTATATATATTCCAATAGAAACAAGTGTCGCACTATTTGAACCAAAACCAACATATGCGATGATGTCATAAACACCTGTTGCCGGAATGTTTATTGCTGACCCACTACTCCAATAATTTCCAGTATCATATTCTTCTGTTGTCCACGTGATAGCAGTCCAAGTGTTTTTACTAATACTTTGCGCACTACTGCGCGTCAACCCTACCATAGTTGTAATCGGTGCATAAGTACCATCATGGTTATGATTGACTGAAGCATAAACACCAGCATGATTATGGTTTGTATTTGAATAAGTAGAATCAGCCCATCCTTTTCTGATTGCTTGATTAACTTGAGTTGGATTTGTACTCGGAAGTACAGGAATTGAAGTAAATGTTTTTGTACCGCCAATATTTTCTGAGCTTGTCTTATCTACATAATTAGTATGAGTATGGCTTGCAGGTGCATAAGTACCATCATGGTTATGACTTGTCGGAGAATATACTCCATCATGATTATGACTGTTCGCCGCATAAGCACTATCCGCATATCCTTTTCTCACAACTTGATTAACTTGAGTAGGATTTGATGATGGAACAACAGGAATTGATGAAAAAGTCTTTACACCTCCTATTGTTTCATTGCTCGTCCTATCCACATACTGAGGGTGATCATTATCACCGAGACCAGTAAGCGCACCATGATCAACTACCATACCAGCAGTTTTTAATAACTCCGTTTCAATTGCCATTACTTCGTTTTGCAAATCATTGATATGAGACGCATCGACAATATCGCCATTAGGCGCGTTCTTTTTTGTTGTAAATTGTTTTATTCCATCTGGAAATGTTGCTGTCATAATTTACTCCTGTGTTTTCATAATGTAACAAAGCTTGATATGCGGTGGAATGTGTGAAGCCTCTGTGATTGCCCCCATTGCATGAGCATGTATACCACTTTCCGAAAAACTTACATTAATGCTATGTCTGTGGTTATAAGACGCAACATAAACATGTTGTAAATACCCTTCGTATGAGCCTTCAGTACTATCGGGCTCATTCGTATTGCCACTCCAACTGTTGTGGTTGTGAGCACCCGCATTCCCAGTTTCCCCACTCCAAGAATGCGTGTGATTTAACGTCCCTCCAGTGGTTTTCAAATTGGCATCATAAGAACATGCCCATATAAATTTGTTTCTACAATCAGGCGTTGTAATGCCATTGTATGTGCCACCATCACACAATGAATATTTTTCGGGTATAACCGCCTGATCCCACAATAAAATTGTTCCAATTGGTACATTAAAATCACTCATCAAAACACCTTAATAATGTAATAAAGTTGAATATATGGCATCAAAGTTCCAATTTCATCAACATTCGGGAGTGTATGCAAATGGTCACCAGTATTGTTTGTTATAACTGTATGATTACCATGCGCATGATACCAATCAGCCATTGTGACTGATGATCCAGCATAAACACGTGCATATTCCATGTTTATACCTACAGAAACTGAAATATTATGCTCATGAGTACCAGCTATCCCTGTATTTGTTGGTGGATTATGTGTATGCATATATAACCCAGATTTCATTCCAACATCGCTGTTAGTTGTTGGATTAGCAAGGTATCTTTCTTTTATTTCAGGAACTGTGATACCGTCAATTGTCGAACCATCACAATGTCGCCAGCCAGTAGGAATAGTACTCAGTATGCCGCTCCATAATGCAATTGCTCCGATTGGTATTGCCGCTCCCTGACTTTTCATCATCCAAAATTTGACAGTCAATGGCATGTTAGATGCTGATGATAAATTACTGACAGTGTGACTATGTACCCCACCATTTGGCATTGAACTTGTTATTGGATGGAAGTGCTCACCAACACCTGTAGCGTCCTGAAGTTGTTGAGAAACTTTAACTTTGCTAACATTAGAATCAATTGTTGCATTAATGGCATGTTTGTGCGCTCCCCCCGAAGCTGTATTAGCTACGGTATGTGTATGACTTGCACTACCACTTATAGCATAGGAAATGCCACTTGGTATAGTACCCATGATATACGCGCCAGCCTGATAATCAACTAAAGACCACCCAGTAGGTAATTGGTTACTACTTCCAGACCAATAAAGTATCATTCCTGGCGGCAAAAAACCTTTACTGCTTTTACGCACTACAATTGCTTTCATTTGCTAAACTCCAACGAAATACAAAGATATTTAACACCCGTACCAGTTGTCAGAACATCAAAGGACAACACATCATCTGTTTGTACTAAGTTGTAATATGTATTGATCTCATATTGTGTGGTCGCGTTTCTTGATGAAAATTCGCCAACATCAATATAGATTTTTTTGTTCGTATTGAACACTGAATAAAAAGTTGGTTGACTTGTAGGGCTTGACCTTCGTCCACGTCTCACATCAAAAGATGGCATTGTAGAAGTGGATGTACTCATAATATTTGCTACCGCATCTGTTATGCGATAACCATTAAAATTGGGTGGAACTATCCATAACAATTTCTTTTGCCCAACTTCAACAGGCTCATTTTCTTCAGCAATAATAAAACTTACAATTGCTTTATCTACAATCTTATTCTCTACAACAGTAAAATCATTTTTCAAGTATGTAAGTTTTCCAAGTTCGTTCAAATAAATCAGATCACCTGAATATCCAGTTGTGCCATACAAACCATCTATTTTAGACGGTGTTACTGCACCACTGGCAAGTTTCGAATTAATAATCGCACCAGTATCAACTTTATCAGTTGTAACAACATTATTATTCAATTGTGATGCTAAAAAAATTCTTATTTTATTGGCGTTTGCTTTCTTGGACTTGTTCGTCTGTGTAGTTTCCGAAGCGTCTACAATCACGATCAAATCATTAGCCGCCATATCATCATTAAGTTCTGGTAGTTCACTAATCTTTTTTATTGCCATTAGATTTCTACTCCTCTGATTGTCAAGGTCGCCAACATACCACCCGTCAAATCCGTTTCCATACGCTCTACGATTCCTCGTATGTTTTTTTCGTGCATTGTTTGAATATCGACACAATCATTCACTTTTAATAAACTTAAATTGCTATCCACACCTACACCCTCGTATGTAAAAGTTCCATACTGCGCCGCTCCATACTGAGTTCCAGTTTGCACGGGCTCGGCACTTTTCTTTTTAATGACGGTTGCCTCTTGTACAAAACGTTGACGATAATATTTTTGCAACTTATTCAATACATAATCTACATTGCTAAGACTTACCAAAGTTGCTGTATCAATTTTTATTGCATTGGATGCTCCGCTTGCGATAACATCTTCACTCAGTATGTGGGATCGCATACTATCCACCCACGGATAACCGCTTACAATAACTTGCCCACCTGGTTCAGCGACACTCAAATAAAGATAATTTGGACCATAAACATAACCGCCATCAATAACTATTTCATCAAGTCCTTCAGTCGCCAAGCTATCCCCATACTCAGTGGCGAGATTTATGGCAATAAAACCAACCCCCTCTACGCTCACATCATAATAAGGCTTATTAAAGACAACTTTGTAATCACCAGGTGCCAAGACCGCGTCATAAATCACCTCTGGTTCTGTTGTTGGATCTTGCGTATACTCATGCGAGATAAGCTCAATGGCAGTGGTCATTTGTAACCTGTTTACATTTTGCCTGTCAATCTTTTGCCTGCGTTTGATAGATAAATCTGGTTCAACAATATCAATTGGCAACTTCATTGCCTTGATCTCCAAACCACCATTACTTGTCGTTGTTACAGTTGCACCAAGCGCAAAAGCCACTTGATGGATAGCCTCCCGTACCGTTCCTGGTTTTATCCAACCCTTTATGTCCGTTACAGTAATATCAGTCAATGTATATGGAATGTTATGCTCTGCCAAAATACTGTCAAGCACCACAGATGGCGCGGTTGCAACTTGCCAAAAACCACCGTCATATGTGATTTTTTCCAAAACGCCAATAATATCCACCGCCACAAACCGATACATATATTCACTCTCGGCGTTCCATTCTTCCAAAAAATAATCCCCATTATGTTGTTCTTCATTCTCGAACAACTCAAAAACTTGTAGTCTTTGCCGCTGTGTAAATGCCTGTTCAAATACGCCATCAGAAAATAGCGAAAATCGAGGATCGGTTGAATACACTTGAAATTCAATCTGCGAAACAGGCAATTCTAACGATGGTGGATTGATTTCGTTTACCACATGAGCAGATACAATATCATCATCAAGAAACTCAATGGTTTCGATCCCTGTTGATGTTTCAACATCCATACGCACAATAACACCAGTAGTTGCCATTATTTGAATGGTCTCCTTGCGATGATGTCAAAAGCTAATCCATACCAATAATTTTGATTTCCTTTGACCCTTTTTAAACTATGTTCAATGCCAGCAAAATACGCTTCATACGATGGTGTCATGCTATCAAGATATGGCACGGATACATTATGGAACTCTACTGGTTCGGATATTTTTTCTACTAAGGATTTGTAACTCTGAATGTCAGTCATAAACCCGACTTCAACATGATAATTCCTGTACCATCCAATTGTTTCCTTATGCAAAACGCCATCCTCAGTACGCTCCGCATACTTATGCAAACTGTCAAGTGTGTTGCTAATACTCAGTATAGGGCATGAGAAAACAACGCCATCAATTACTAAAATATTCGTCATTAGCTTACCCTCACCGCCTTAGCAAAACTTTGACCGCGCCTTACCTGTTCGCTTTCTAAGTAAGGTTGCATTGCTCTTACCAACGCGCCCATTGTTCCTGCAAACTTCACTGTAATTTCTTGTTGACCGCCATTGTGTTTACTGAGTTCTTCACGAATCAAATCTCTCAACATTGACTCAGGTGCTTCAATGTTCCTTCCGTGTTTCTGATCACCCAACACCGCCAAAAATGGCGCGTTCGCTGGAATAACCGCACCAGTCGCCAACAACGGAATTTGCGGTGCGCTAATTGGCGCTATGTTGAAACCAATTGATTTATTCCCAAACAACGGAACCCAGTCAGGGATATGAATGTTCAGCTTATTTAATACGCCAATCACTGCATTGATCCCACTCACAATGCCCTGTATCATGCCATTGATAAATCCAATAATGCCATTGATGACACCTTTAATAGTGTCTCGGATGCCTTCCCATATGGATGTGAATATTGTTTTTATTCCTTCCCATGCTTTATCCCAGTCGCCAGTAAATATACCTGTAACAAATTGGATAATGCCATCAAAAACACCTATTACCATTCCTGCAATAGATGCAATGACATTGTATACTGTCATAAATATTGTTTTTATTGTATTGAAAGCTGTTTCAAATCCAGCTTTTATCCACCCCCATGCTACTTGTAAACCAGCCCAAATAGCACCGACAACTGTTAAAATAACTGTTTTTATTGCGTTCCAAACTGTTGAAAACAAATTGCCAAGCCATTCTAAAACAACTTTTATCTTTGGATATAAAACATTTTCATAAAATCGAACTATTGGATCAATAACTTTTTCTTTAATAACACCAACAAGCTCTCTGAAACTTTTTACCAAACCATCCCATTTTTCCTTCAAAGGTTTTATGATGTCATTTTCAAACCATGTAACAATTGGTGTGAAAAAGTCAACTAATGGCTGGATTACATTTTCATCAAACCAAGTGGCTACTGTATTCCAAACTTCTTTTATATCTTCCCATGCTTGTATCGCCCAGCCCGATACATCGTTCCATGCCTGAACAAACCACTCCTCAACTGTTGTCCATTCAACACCAAATGACTCTAATAAAGCTGTCATAAATGGTGAAACAATAGTTTCATAAACCCATTTAGCTATATCACCTAATCCACTTATAATTCCATTCAATAATCCAAGAGAAACATTACCACCAGCTTCTTCAATAAATGGTGCAAAATATCCTTCAGACGCATTCCATGCTTCAACTAAAGTATTCCAAATACCTTCTACTAAACCAACTGCTAAATTTAATACACCACCTAAAGCAGCCCCAAATGTTTCAAACGCTAATTTCCATAAACTTTCAAAATCATATTCTGTTATAAATGTAACAACAGCATTCCAAGCATCATTACCAAGTTTTTTCCAATCCAATTCTTTTATAAAACCAAGTAAAAGATTGAATACAGATGTAACAACACTCCAAATTCCTCTGGATAAATCCCCCGCTAACTTTACCCAGTCAATACCATTTATAAACTCAGATATTGAAGCT
>JBMNOE010000014.1:0-65618 GCA_050942895.1 Christensenellales bacterium | reverse complement strand
ACCTCAATTACGACGATTTTTGACTGCCCATTTCACGTTTGGAAAAGGATGAAAAAGCAGGCTTCAAACCCTCAAACCACTGTATTTACTGGGTTTTCCGGTTTGTCGTAATTATACCGTATGGGCACTCTCATGCTTCCCTTCTCGCCAACGAAGGAATCAACATACAAGAAATCGCAAGGCGTTTGGGGCACTCTAACATTGAAATTACCTGGAATACGTATTCACATCTTTACCCCCGCGAAGAAGAACGTGCAGTAAAGGTGCTAGAGAAATCGTGTAAAGAACGTGTAAGCAAGAAAAAAAGAAAAGAAAAACTGCTATAAATAGCAGTTTTTCTTTTCTTTGGTCGAGGTGACAGGATTTGAACCTGCGACCTTTTGGTCCCGAACCAAACACGCTACCAAACTGCGCTACACCTCGTGGTATGCCCCCTGTCTTTACGGGGGCGGGGCTTTTTGGAGCCAATAAAGGGACTCGAACCCTTGACCTATGGTTTACGAAACCATTGCTCTGCCATCTGAGCTATATTGGCACACCGATATGCCTTGAAAATTATATCACAGGCAATTCCCTTATGCAAGCATATTGGGGCTGCAAATTTGGTTTATGCCGTTTTTCAGACAAACTCCGTGGAAAATTATAGCGAAAAAAAGCCTTCACCTACCTTCAAAAGATCCGCGCTCCCAGAAGTCATCTCCGACATCATCAGCAAAAACTCGTTCTCATATTCTTCTGGCATCCGCAGCGAAAGTATCACGTCGGCGCCAAACTCCTTGTCCAGCATCTTCAAAGGCGTTTCCTTAAGGGCATTTTCAAACCTTCCCAGAAGGCTATATGGAAGGCTGAGAATATAATCAACGCAGGGCTCCATCGTTAGTTCGCCCGCCGCCTCCACGCCGATGACGCAGCCCTGTGTATAGGCGCGCACCAGACCGCCTGCTCCAAGCAAAACACCGCCGAAATACCTGGTGACCACGACAGCGCAGTCCACCAGCCCCTTTGACTTCAGCACTTCGATTATCGGCAGGCCTGCGGTGCCCCCAGGCTCTCCGTCATCGCTGTAGCGCATTATGCCGCTATTTTTTCCTATGATGTATGCGTAACAGTTGTGGCTTGCCGCTTTATGCAAAAGCCTGCGCTCCTTTATGAACTCAAGGGCTTCGGCCTCCTTTTCGCAGTGCATGCAGGCGCCTATGAAGCGGCTCTTGTTGATTATGATTTCGCTTTCGCCAAATCTGCCCACGGTTTTATACGACTTTGCCGCCATCATTTCCTCCTTGCCCCAAAAGCCTTTAGATGCGCCCAGGCCCCTTTGGGAGAAAAGCGAATTATTCGCAGGAATAATCCGCTTTTCGTGGGTGGGCGGGCCCGCCGCCGATCTATAGCAATACTTAGCAATCTATTTTAAAGTAACCCTGTGATAAACTTTCTTGCCCTTGCGCAGCATGAGAGAGCCGTCCTCGAACATGGAGTCAACCACCTGTTCGTCAGGGTTTTTGATCTGAACGCCGTTGACATAGACGCCACCGCCCTGCACCAGACGCCTTCCTTCACCTTTCGAGGCCGTCAGCCCTATATGCGCCATAATATCAATCACCCTTGGGTTAGCATCAAGATCAGCCCTTGTGATGGTGCTGCCGGGAACATTCTCCATGTTATCGCCGCTGCCAAAAAGTGCTTCCGAGGCCTTCTTTGCTTTTTCAGCCTCCTCCTGGCCGTGGATCAGCTTTGTGACCTCATATGCCAAAACAACTTTCGCATCGTTTATCTTGTTATCCTCAAGTGCGCCAAGCCTCCGAACTTCATCCATGGGCAGAAAAGTCAGCAGCGCCAGGCACTTTTCCACATCCTTGTCGTCCACATTGCGCCAGTATTGATAGAAATCAAAGGGCGATGTCTTTTCAGCGCTGAGCCAGAGAGCCCCGGCTTCAGTCTTGCCCATCTTGCGGCCATCATGGGTCATCAGCAGCTTGAATGTAAGTGCATAGGCTTCTTCCCTTTCCTTGCGCCGGATAAGGTCTGCGCCGGCAAGGATGTTGCTCCACTGGTCATCCCCGCCCATCTGCAAGCGACAGCCGTGCTTTCTAAAGAGCTCAAGGAAGTCATAAGCCTGCATTATCATGTAGTTAAACTCAAGGAATGTAAGGCCCTTTTCCATCCGCTGCTTATAGCACTCGGCCGTGAGCATCCTGTTAACGGAAAAATGCGCTCCCACCTCCCTTAAGAACTCCACATAGTTAAGAGTTCTCAGCCAGTCGCCATTATCCACGATTATAGCTTTATCATCGGAGAAATCGATAAAGTTCGTCATCTGTTTTTTAATGCAGCTAACGTTTTCGTCGATATCATCCACCGTTAAAACCCTACGCAGGTCTGTCTTTCCGGAGGGATCCCCGACCATGCCGGTGCCGCCTCCCATCAAAGCGATAGGCCTGTGACCCGCCCTTTGCAGATGCGCCATGGCCATTATCGGTATGTAGTGGCCGATGTGAAGGCTGTCTGCCGTGGGGTCAAACCCCACATAGTATGTGACCTGTTCATTTTCAAAAAGCTTATACAGGTCCTCCTCAAATGTTATCTGGGCGATGAAGCCCCTTTCCTTCAGAATATCCAGAACATGCTGTGCCATTTCATTCTCTCCTTATGCTATGAGGTTTACTCGCATCCCCGCCGCGCCCGCCCGCCCACGATCAAAACCCCGGCGGATTCCCATCCGCGGCCTTTTGATCTCCCTAAGGTGCTGCCGGCAAGCAAGCGCAGTTTTCTTTTGATTTCTTTTATTTTGCGAAATATCAACCCTTGTGTTCGCTTATTACAGTCGCCAGCGACTTCATCCCCTGCTCAATTTTCTCCAAAGAAGCGTTAGAGAAGTTGAGCCTCATCGTGTTTTCGTGGCCGCCGCTACAGTAGAAGTGAGTGCCCGCCACATACGCAACATTATGCTTCACAGCCTCAAGAAGCAGCTTGCTTGCATCAATCTGGGCGGGCAGCTCCAGCCAGATGAACAGGCCCCCCTCGGGCTTCACGCACTTAACGCCTTTGGGAAAAAGGCTGAGCATATCCAGCATTTTGTTCATCTGCCCTCGATAGCTTACTATCGACTCGTCCAGATGCTCTTGCAGCTTGCCGCTTCTAAGATATGCGTCTGCGATGGCCTGGCTCAGGTTCGAGGTGTGAACGTCCACCGCCTGCTTGCAGATGGTCAGCTTTCGCAGAAAATCCGGCTTGGCAAAAACCGCGCCCACCCGAATGCCCGGGGAAATGGTCTTTGAGACGCTGTAAAGGTAAATCACATAACCGCTGTCATCGAAGGCGCGAATGGCCGGCAATGGCTCACCTGCATAGCGCAGTTCCCGGTAAGGGTCGTCTTCCAGCACCAATGTCTTGTATTTCGCGGCGATCTCGGCAATCTTTTTCCGTCTTTCAACCGGCAGAGTCTTCCCCGTTGGGTTTTGGAAGGTGGGGATAATATAGACAAACTTTGGCGAAAGCTTTTTGATCTGCTCCTCAAGATCCTCGGGGATTACGCCGAAGTCGTCGGTCTTCACAGGCCTTATGTCCGCCTGATATGTCTTCATTGTGTGCAGCGCGCCAAGGAATGTGGGCTCCTCCACCAGCACCACATCACCGGGGTCGATCATCGCCTTGCAGATCAGGTCAAGACCCTGCAAAGAGCCTGTGACGGGCAGTATCTCGCTTTCGGGCGCGTCTATCCCGGCGGCTTTCACATGCTGGGAAAGGCTCTGGCGAAGGGGCGCATAGCCCTCCGTGGGGCCGTATTGCAGTATGGTCTTGCCTTCTTTCATCAGAAGGTCATAGGTAAGCTGAGCAATGTATTCGTTCCTGAGAGCGTAGCCGGCAGGGTTGCCGCCTGCAAAGGAGATAATCTCCGGGTTTGTCAGCAGCTTGAAGATGTCCCTGATGGCATTGCCGGAAAGGCCCTCCAGCCTTTTAGCGTACTTAAGCTCCATGTTTACCTCGTCTTTCATAATGACCTCCTTAATCGCCGCAAATATAAAAATTGAAAATAAAAAACCGCCCATAATAGTTTATGAAGGCGATTTCACCGCGTTACCACTTCAGTTCTCCAAAACACAGCCGAAAAACATGCCGCAGGCCGCGCTTTTGGAATCTTTTGCCGCTATAACGGGCGGAACCGTCAGCCTCTATTAAAGAAAAGCTCTCTTTCAAAGCTGCCGCTAAAGGATGTACTTCATGGAGAAATGCCCCCCGCTTGCACCTTCCGCGGGCTCTCTGTGCGCATTTTCACTCACTACTCTTCCCATCACTGCGTTTTTATTTTATCTATTATAACCTTGCTTTCGGCAAAAGTCAACACCGCAGCTTCACCACGGCAGTCAGGCGATTGAAAAATTAAAAATTAACCAATTGTAAATTATATGCGCAGGCTCTTCCATTTTGGTCAAAAATATGATATAAATAATGTTGGCTGCTCTCAGCCGAATACGGAAGGAATGATATTAATATGAACAAAAAAAATATGATCATTGCAGCGGTGCTGTGCATGGCTGTATTATTTGTTGGCTGCTCCGGCAAAATTAACCCCAACAGCTACATCACCCTGGGCCAGTACAAGGGCGTTGAGGTGACGGCCATGTCTTTGGATGTGACGGACGAAGAAGTGCAGGCTGAAATTAATGCAAGGCTTGAAAGCTTTGTCGAATATCAGGATGTCACCGGCAGAGGCGTGGAGGATGGGGACATCGCCAACATAGACTTCACCGGCTACATACAGGGTGAAACCGAGCCCTTTGAAGGTGGAACCGCCGCAGGCTTCGACCTTACCATAGGCTCAGGCAGCTTCATCCCCGGCTTTGAGGAGCAGATAATCGGCATGGCAATCGGCGAGGAAAAGCCGATCAGCGTCACCTTCCCGCAGGATTACCACGAGGCCAGCCTGGCAGGGGTTTTGACAAAATTTGATATAAAGGTCAACACAATACAGATAAAGGTTTACCCTGAAGTGACCGATGATTTTGCCAAGGAGAACCTCTCCGCCGACAGCGCCGCCGCCTTTGAAGCCGACATACGCGACGAGCTGGGCGCTGAAAAGGTCACACAGCAGGCCGACAAGATTGTTCAGGATGCGTGGAGCCAGGCCCTTGACAATCTCACCATAAAGAGCCTGCCGGATAATATGGTTAAAGAGACCAAAGAATATCTTGATTCAATGTACAGATACCAGGCATCATCCTACGGCCTTGAATTTGACCAATTTGTGAGCATGTTCACCGGCATGACCCTTGCCGAGTTTGATGTTCTAATGGATGAATACGCTCAGTCCAGCGTCAAGGAGGAGCTGATGGCGATGGCCATCGTCGCCGCAGAAAAAATCGAGGTGACCGCTCAGGAGATCGACGATCTCACGGCGTATTACATGCAGCAAAACGGCTATGCCAGCTCCACAGCCTTCTACCACGATGTCATGAGCAGGGACGATGTGCAGATGCAGCTTACATATGAAAAAGCGGTGGACTTCGTTTCCGCCAACGCAGTCGTGACCTATTAAATAAATTTAAAAATATCTTTTAAGAACAAAACAAAGAAAAACGGCGGGAAAAACTCTCGCCGTTTTTATGTCTCCTCATGTCTCCTCGCGCTACTTGGCCATCTTCCGCAAAAGGCCCACCACTGCTATGAGCACTATGGCGCCAAGCACCGCAATGAACAGGCTGGGAAGATTAAAGCCGATTGCAACTTCAAAGCCCATTTTACCGGCTATCCATCCGCCGATAAAAGCTCCCGCAACGCCGACTGCTATATTCAAAACAAGCCCCATTTTACGGCTCTTGCCCATTATTTTACTTGCGATCCAGCCGGCGAAACCGCCAAGCACCGCCCACAGAAAAAAGTTCAATTGCAATACCCCCTTTCATTTTCATCTCCATTTTAACCCAGGAGAAAAGTTTGTGCAATCTCCTCAGGTAATTTTTCAAAAGCTCGGCATTCGCTTTATTAATGGACTTTTATGCACTTATGAGATATAATGCATAATAATAGTTTTTAGTATCTCTAAGGAGCATTGAACATATTCTTTTTGAAGCTTTGTTTAGTGCTGAGAATATATATGCTGGAAGGGTTTTCTAAATGAAAAGGGATTATAAAAATGGTGCGCCTCCCTTCCTGACGGGAATCATGCTTATTATAACGCTGATTTTGGCTTCAATCTTTAACATAGGCACTGCCTTTGGCTCTTCCGGCGATCAGCCCTACAAGCAGCAGGCGACAGAGGCCTTTTTGTTGACCATAGAAAGCCTGCGTGCAAACCCGCTGCCGGTTATAATCGCCTTGGCCACCATTATACTTATACTGCTGCTTTTAGTCTGCTGCATACTCAAAAGAAAAGCCCCCAAACCACAAAGCAGCCCGGGCGATGATGAGCCAAGCGACGAGCTTTTGAGGATCGCCCTTTCCCATATGTCCTGCATTATGTTTAAAATTGACTACCGCACCGGCATGGCAGCCTCCTTAAAAGCCGCTTGCAACGAGGAATCTTTATGCTTTATCGCAGATTCCTTTGCAGAAGACGGCAGCTTTTGCCAGCTTGTCCATCCGGCGGATCAGGAGCCAATAGCCCAAGCGAAAAAGCAGGCCGCCGACGGCGAGATGATTACCGAGTATGAACTGCGGCTTCGCACACGCCCGGATGCCGATGATTTTAGCTGGTTCAAGGTGCGTATAACGAATATTTTCAGCGGCGAAGGCAAAGCTTCAATGGGCATCGGCACTCTGGAGGACATAAATATCAGAAAAAAGCGGGAGATGTCCCTTTCTATGATGGCCCTTCACGATTCATTCACCGGCCTTTTAAACCGCACTGAGGGCGCCAGGCTGGTCAGCAATTATCTTTCAGCGCCCTGTAGCTGCGGCACGATGATCATTTTTGACATGGACAATCTCAAAGAGATAAACGATGCCTATGGTCATCCCGTCGGAGACCAGGCCATCACTCTCATGTCGGAAGCCATGAAGAGCATTTTCAGAAGCAGCGATATAATGATACGCATAGGCGGCGATGAATTCATAGTCTTTCTCGGAAATGTTGTAGATGACGAATTTATCGCCATGCGCTATTCGCTGATGAAGCGCAGGCTTCTGGATCTTTACGACGGCACTCCTTTGCCAAAGGGCATAATCTCATTTAGCCTGGGCTATACAAATGTTTACCATGGCGATACTTTTGAAAGCGCCTATGTGAAGGCCGATGTCGCCCTTTACCGCGCAAAGAGCAGTGGAAAAGGAACGCATGCCGCCTATGTAGAAGGCATAAGCAGGGCAGAAACCGGCGCAAATACCCAATAGCAAATATAAAAATGAGGAGGAAACCATGAAAACCAATGATATCCAAATGCGCGATCCCTATGTGGTACTGCATCAGGGGAAATATTATATGACCGGCACCACCGATAAAAACGCATGGATCGGCCCCTTCGTGGGCTTTGATGTCTATGAAAGCGATGATATGGAAAACTGGAGCGGTCCCTTTCCGGCCTTTCGCGCCGGGTCAGGTTTTTTTGCCGACAGGAACTTCTGGGCCCCCGAAATACATGAATACAAAGGCGAGTTTTATCTTTTTGCCAGCTTCAAGGCTGACGATATCCGCCGCGGAACTGCGGTTTTGAAATCCCAGAGCAGCTCACCTAAAGGCCCCTATACCCTCCACTCCGATGGCAACATAACCCCTTCCGATTGGGAATGCCTCGACGGCACACTCCATGTGGACGAAATCGGCGCGCCATGGATGGTCTTTTGCCATGAATGGGTGCAGGAAGGCGGCGGAACCATATGCGCGCTGCCCCTTTCGCCCGATTTAAAAAGCGCAACCGGCGAGGCGGTGACCCTCTTTGCCGCCAGCGACACCCTCTGGCCCAAGCAGATCACCCATAGCACGGGAATCAGCGGCCATGTGACCGACGGCCCCTCAATTTTTAAGCCCAAATCCGGCGGGCTTTGGATGCTCTGGAGCAGCATGACCGACTCCGGCTATGGCATCGGCCTTTCAATCAGCGAAAGCGGCAATATTATGGGCCCATGGAAGCACCAGGAACAGGCTCTTTTCAGCGCCGACGGGGGCCACGGCATGGTCTTCGCGGACAAAACCGGCCAGCTATACCTGACCATTCACACGCCCAACAAAACTCCCAATGAAAGGCCCATATTTCTTAAGCTGAAAGAAACGGCAGAGGGCTTTAGCATCATATAGCAACTGTCAGCGATATATGCTTTTATAGAAAAACAGAAGAAATCAAGGGAGGCTTTTAAGGCATTCACCTGCGGCCTCCCTCGTCTTTTCAAAGACATCCTTAAACCGCAGAAGGCTCTGGGCGCAATCTGCCCCAATGTGCATATCATAAAGAAAGGCCTCGCTTTCAGCAAACAAAGGTCTCATAGAAAGATTGCCGGCGATCCCCTTCAGAGAGTGGGCGGCCAGCTCCGCCTCCTTCAAGTCACCCTGCTCAAGCGCTTTTTCAAGCCTTTCCATCTCCAGGCCATCCGCAAAAAGCCCCAGTAGTTTTTTATAAAGTGGGCTGTTTCCCCTCAACCTGGTGATCCCCTCATCACAGTTGATAAATTCACCATAATTTAAGCTTCCCATATTCCTGACCTCATCTCATCTGCTGCTTTATATTCTGCTTTATCTGCTCTTTTATCTGCTTTATCAGAAGATCATGGCTCAGCGGCTTAGGGATATGGCCGTTCATTCCCGCTCTTTTGCAGCTTTCCACATCCTCCCTGAAAACATCGGCAGTCATAGCCAGAATTGGCACAGCTTTTGCCCAGGGATCGTCCATTGAGCGAATTTTTCGCGCCGCATCAAAGCCGGAAAGCTCAGGCATATGAATGTCCATCAATATAAGATCATATTTTTCAGGATTTTTTTCAAACATTGAAATGACCATTGGGCCGCTTGTCGCGCAGTCTATGGCGATGCCCGTATCCTCCAGCAGAGCGATTACTATCTCTCTGTTGATGTCGATATCCTCCGCCAGCAGAAGGCGAAGGCCTTTAAAAATACCCTTTATGTCATTATCCTTTGTCAATTCTTTCGTGAAATTGTTAAGCGGCTTCCTTTTTTCGCCCATAAGCGCCCTGACGATAAATGAGAACCTTGAGCCATGCCCCTCCTTTGATTCCACCCAGATGCGCCCATCCATCAGTTCCACTATGCGCTTTGATATTGCAAGGCCCAGGCCGGCGCCCCCGTGGCGCCTTGACATGCCGCCGTCCGCTTGCTGAAAGGATTGAAACAGCCTGCTTTTATCAGCCGCAGATATGCCGATCCCCGTATCGGTCACGTCCACCCTAATAACGCAGGCAGCCTCCGACAGGCTTTCCAAGCTCACGCTGAGGCTTATTTTCCCCAGCTCTGGCGTGAACTTGACGGCATTGCTCAAAAGATTTGCGAGCACCTGCGAAAAACGCCTTTCATCGGAAATGATTCTTTCGGGTACTTCAGGGCCGATATCTACCGATAATATCTGCTTTTTTTGTCTTAGGGGAAAATCGACCAAGGCCGTACTTTTCTCGATCATATTGCTGAAATGGAACTCATCATATTTCAGCTTAAGTTTGCCGGCTTCAAGCTTTGACATGTCCAATATATCGTTTATCAGCCCCAAAAGATGCTTTGACGCCTCATCAATTCTTTGAAGGCAGTAATCCTTGCGAGCCATATCGCTGGTTTTCATAGCTATGCCTGCCATTGCGGTGATGGCATTGATGGGTGTGCGCATCTCATGGGACATGTTGGCCAAAAACTCAGACTTAGCCCCGCTGTTGCTATCGGCAGCCTCACAGAATATCACCGACGCTCCCCCCGGCATCGGCAGGAAGCTCACCGAATACCGTTTTTCACATTCGCCCATCATGCGCAAGCATACCTCTACAGCCTTTTCGCCACCTTCACCAATGCCCGCCAGTATTTCCCGGGCTATGTCTGCAAAATCCCCGCCCATTTTGTCGCCAATGAAATCGGCGAAGTCGGCGCCCAGCATATCTTCCTCATTTGAAAAGGCCTTTGACCGGCCCGTTATTCGTCCTTTTTCGTCAATAAATATTATTTTTGGACCCTTTTGGCCGCCATTGGGAGCCATGTCATCCTTCCCTTTTCTCTTGTTTTTTGAGCTTTTTTGATCAATATAAATATTTGTTTCATCAATATTCTTTACCGCAATGACTAAGTTTATTACATGATAAACTTTTCAGTCTTTAGCCCTTGACATCTGCTTCGCGATCTGTTATGCTATATAGGCTAAAGCGACGCGGAGTAGAGCAGTTTGGTAGCTCGTCGGGCTCATAACCCGGAGGTCGCAGGTTCAAGTCCTGCCTCCGCAACCACACCTGCAGTGTGCAAAATGCGCACTGCAGGTTTTTTTATAACTTTCCGACCGCGGCTATGCCCCTTATAGATACTCACACCAAGACGCTTGTAGGTTCTACGGAACACACAAGCGTCTTTTAAAAAAGACACGAAGCACCACGCGGGCTTGGCTAGTCCCCTCGTATGCCACCAAGCCTCCGGCGGGGTTGAGAAACATAGGTCACCTGAGAGCAAACCAAGGCGGAAACCTCTTTTGCACTATTATTATATAGACAAAAGACCGCAAATTTATATTGGTGGTCTTTTGTTTTGAAGCTTTATAAAAAACATCTTCAAGTATTCGCGGGGCGGTGCTCTAATTATCATTTTTCTCACCTCTATGCTAAGATATGCTTCTCCATTTTTATAAAAAACATCTTCAAGTTTTGCGGGGCAGTGCTCTAATCATCATTTTTTTACCTCAATACTAAGATATGCTTCTCCATTAAAAATGTGCACTTACCCGACACTGAACTTGTTTTTATAGGACAAAAACTTCTACAAGATCGAAGCCCTGCATATATTAGAATGTCAGCTATATGCTGCGGATTGAAATAGTGTGGGGTATATGCACTTATATGAAGCTGTGAATGAACGAGCCGTAAGAAAAGGGAGATCGATCGATCTCCCTTTTCTCCGCAATATTCGTTTGTATCTGCCGAAAAACATTATCTTATGGGGGCTGCCCGGTTTGTCCTTATGAACACTCGCACCACCCAAATGTCAAGGCCGAATCACTTCCGCTCTGTCTTGGGTTTTGCTCTTATTACCCCCGGCTCATAGCCACGCGTGGCCTTAAAGCTTCGCCGGGCTACTGTCGGGCGCGGTCTGGTGACAAAAACGCGGGCCGCTCCCATAGGAACGACCCGCATATTTCATCTGTTTGTCTATTCGACTTATTGGAAGGATTTCCAGAAATCGTTGGCCTCTTGAGTCATGATCGTGCCGCCATCGTTAAACCACTTCTGCATGGTCTGCTCGTAGGTGCTCTCAAGGTCCATATCGCCGCGCACCACACGAATTATATAGGATATGATGTCGGTCTCAACCAGGTTTGGATACTCAACAACGGAGTTGAGGGTTGCCTGGGGCAGCTCGTTTTGGAAGGTTGTGAAGCCTGTGAAAACGGGCATGGATTCGTCATACCGCTGCACATAGCGAGGACCGCCGACAGCAGCCAGGAAATCCGGGTTGGCGTAGTACATCGGGAAGAGGCAGAAGCCTGCGCCCATTATACGGCCCTGGGGATGATAATTAGCGCTCTCGGTCCAGCCGGGGTTATACACACGGGTGCCGTCATCGGCATACAGCCACTGCTCGCCCTCGGGGCCGTAGTGGAGCACATATGTATCCTCGTCCATTGCCTGCATCTCAAGGATACCAAGGATCTTCACCATTTTTTCTTCGGTGATTGTGTAGCCCATGCCGAAGTATCCGCCGATGATGGATTCGCGCATATAGCCTTCAACATTGCCATAGGGGCCCGCCACCGGAGGCATGTTGATGTAGTAAGGCTCGATAAAGCTGTCGTCAAAATCGGTGGTGTTCACATACTTGTAAAGATCATCCGACTCGGCGTTCTCGGCGAAGTAATCCTGCCAGGCGGGGTTATTGGCAACCCACTTGGCGTTAACATGGCCGTCGTTGTCCCACTCGTAGTCATCATAGGGAGCGCCGTCGATATAGCCTGTCCTGCCGCTGGCGAACTTAAAGACCACGTCCTCGCCGCTGTTGCGAAGCTCGTCGGTGACGAACTCAGGGTCGATAAGGCCCATCTGATACCACTTAACGAGAAGCTCCAGAGCTTCCTTGAAGCGCTCAGAGGTAAAGCCGTGCTCGATTCCGCCCTCGCCGTTGTCAGTCCACCAGAAGGGGTTGACGCCGTAAATTCCGAAGATGGAGGGGAACAGCCTGCGGTTGATGGCACGCTTGGGCTCTCCGCCGGCGGAGCTCATGGCATAGGTGTCCTTCTTGCCGTTCTGGTCGGGGTCGTTTTCCACAAAAGCCACGAAAGCCTGCTCAAGCTCCTCCAGGGTGGAGGGAACCTTTGTGATGCCTACATTCTTAAGCCAGTCGGCACGGATTGCAGCAGCAACGGGCGCCACCTGAACAGCAGAGAGCTTCGGCAGACCCATGTTCTGGCCGTCCACTATGCTGTAGCGGAAGAAGTTCTCGTCGTAGGTCAGGCAGAGTGCATAGTATCCGGGCATATTCTCCTCAATCAGCTCGATCGGGATTTCTGCCAGCAGGCCCTGGTTGGTATAGTCGGTAACTGCGTCTATGCCGCCAAGGGAGATGTAGTCCGGTATTATACCGGATGCAAACAGAACGTTCCTCTGCGAATCGTCCTCAGCGCGAAGGATTGTCAGCTTCACGTTGAAGGTTTCGTTGAAGATATTTTCTCCCCAGGAATCGTCCTCGAGGGGGAAGCCGCTCGACATCCAAGAGATCTCCAAGGGCTCCTGCGCCTCAGGCTCAGGCGTTGCCTCAGCGGTGGGCTCGGCGGTCTTCGTCGCAGCGGATGCCGTAGGTGCGGCGGTAGCTGCCGCCGTTCCTGTGGCCTGTGGCGCGGGGGTTCCCGCGCAGGCTACCATGCTTAATATAAGCAGCACTGCGAGAATACCTGTAAGAACTCGTTTTCCAAACATATCGTTTCCTCCTTATATGTTCCAATCGGTTTCCGGCCATTTAGCCGGGCCGAGAAATGGCTTATTCCTTGACGGCGCCCAGGGTCATCCCTCTTGTAAAAACCTTTCTTACAAACGGATATATGACCAGAACGGGTATTATGGTGATCATTATGCCGGCAGCATTGACGCTGGCCTCCGTGGGCTGGTTGGCCTTCCCCCCCACCACATATTGACCGGAGAGCAGCATCGTGCTCTGCTCGATTATCAGGCGCCGGATATGCACCTGCAAAACCTGCTTGCTGGTGGTGGTGATGTAGAGCATCGAGTCAAACCATGCATTCCAGTGGCCAAAGAATGTCCAGGTGCCTATTGTGGCCATCGCAGGCAATGTCACCGGTATTATTATCGAGAAGAATATGCGCAGATCCCCCGCCCCGTCCAGGCGGGCGGCCTCCTCCAGCGATTCGGGTATGCCCAAATAATAGCTTCTGAGCACCATGATGTAATATGTGCTGAAAAGGGTGGGGATTACCAGCACCCAGATGTTGTCCAGCAGCTTCATATCCTTGACTATCAGGTAGCTGGGGATCAGCCCTCCCGAAAAGAACATGGTCAATGTAAAGTACCAGGTGATCAGCTTGCGCCCAGGCATGCCCTTCTTGCTTATTGCATAGGCAGCCAGAGACTGAAGCACCACCGACAGCGTTGTGCCCACCACCGAGCGGAATATCGTCACCCCAAAGCCGGTGTAGATGTAGCTTTGGCCGAAGAACATCTCGTATGCCTGGGTTGTAAAGCCCGCAGGGTAGAGCATGAACGGGTTTTTGTCCGCGGAGGCGATCCCGGCATAGGTAGAAAATGAATACATCAAAAGGTAGTAGAGCGGATAGAGAACCGAGAGAGCGAATATTGCCAAAATCGTGTATATCACAACCTTGGTGATATATGACTGGCCGTGCTTATCTGTCAAAGTCATTTCTATCCCCTCCTTTTAAAACAGTGTTTCCTGGCCCACCATCTTCGCGACATGGTTTACGGTGAGCACAAGAATCAGGTTAATGACGTTTTTAAACAGGCCCACTGCCGCAGACGCGCTGTATTTGGAGCCCAGTATTCCCATGCGGTAGACATATGTGTCGATTATGTCGACAGAATCGCGCACAGCATCGTTATACAGGTTGAATATCTGCCCGAAACCGGCGTCCATCACGGAGCCGACCTTCAAGATCATAATAATCACTATTGTGTTCGCTATGCCGGGCAATGTCACATGGCGCAGTTGCTGGCCGCGGGTGGCGCCGTCTATTGATGCCGCCTCGTACAGATCCGGCGGGATCGCTGCGATGGCAGCCATGAACATGATCGAGTTCCAACCGGCCGATTCCCAAACGTCCGAAGCGATGAGAAGGAACAGGAACCAGCCTTTTTCAACCATGAAGTAAATTCGTTCACCGCCAAAAGCGCTTATTATCTCGTTTACCATACCGGTTGAAAGTGCGAATATCTCTTTCATTATGGAAGCGATGACCACCCAAGAGAAGAAATGAGGCAGCATGGCGCAGCTTTGGACAAAGCCCTTAAAGGGCTTGTTGAACACTTCGTTCAGTATAAGCGCCAGAAAAAGCCCCGAGGGAGCTACGAAAATAAGCTTCAGTGAGCTGATCTTAAGCGTGTTCCACAGCACTGTCCAAAAATAGTTGTCAGTGAACATGGCCTCAAAAAACTTAAAGCCCACCCATTCGCTGCCATAGACTCCGCGAATTATCTTATAATCACGAAAAGCGATCTGGAGAAAATATATCGGCCCGTAGGCAAATATCGCATACCAAATTATTGCAGGTAATAAAAACACATACATCCAGCGAAATTGAATAATGCGTTTCCATATCGGTTTTTGTGTCGGCTTGCGTGATACAAGGCCGACCGACTCTATTGACATAAGGTGACCTCCCGTGCGAGAACTATCTCTGTTCTGGATGCGTTTATTATAGTTCGCCTGCGCAAAAATGACAACAAACCAGACATTATCGTGCATAAAAATCCAAATAGTAGACACAAAAGTCCAATTTAAACAAAGGCGCATTTGGGCCGCAAAACCTTTGAAATCCTGTCTTTTAGTCAAATTTGCGCTTAAGTCGGTATTCCCTGGGGGAAAGGCCGGTAAAGGCGCGAAACCGCTTTGTGAAATAGCTTTCATCATGAAAGCCCACTGAATTTGCTATCTCTCTGACCTTAAGGCCGGTATCCAGCAGCAGCTTTTGGGCGCTGCTTATGCGCACCTGGTTCACATAATCCGACAGCGAAATGCCCGTCTGCTTCTTAAACGAGCGGGAAAGATATGAACGGCTGTAGCTGACATGGCGGCAGATATGTTCAACTTTCATATCGTCAGCATAGTTAAGCTGAACATATGTCATGACCTTTTGTATTACCGCCTCCTTTTCCGTGGCTTTGCGAAGGCCACCCGGGAGGCCTTCCCCAAGGCGAATCAGCTCATGGAACAGCAAGTAAAAATTGCCCATAGCGCAAAGGCTTTGCGACTCGCCCGCCCCCATGGCGTCGATTATCCTGTCCAGGCTCTCCACAGTCTTGCCGGTCATGCGGCCGTGCAGAAACGGATTTTCAGGCGCTGCGCCCAACTGAGCAACAAGCCCAGCGCATTGCTGACCGTTAAAACAGACCCACTTAAGAGTCCACGGATCCTTTGGATTGGCATAATAGTGGTGCTTGACCTGTGGAAAAAGAACAAAGGCATCCCCCTCCCCCAGGGGCAGCATCTCTCCGCCGTGCTGGAAGAATCCGCTGCCTTTTACTATCAGCGTCAGCTTATAGTAGGGCAAAATCCGCGGCCCTATGCAGTGGGTGGGCAGGCATTCCCTATAACCGCTCCATGTCATATAGAGCGAGCCCAGCTGTTCTTCAGGCGTTGGCGTGTGATAATATGAACGAATGGTTTCCATTGAACTCCCCTCCCCCACCATGGCGTTTCTACCGTTTCGACAACTCAGCCCATAAAATCAGTGCAGAGTTCAACCACTATCGCCTTCTCATAAACGAGGGTTCGTTTTTTTTAGGGCCGCTTAATCGGCTTGGCCTTCTGATTCATCTACCTATATTTTTGGACGGGCATTTTAACAGCAATAGATTGCCGGCAATTGCTTCTTGCGGACAATCGATTTGCCAGCCCCGGGAAAAAAATCGGTCCGTCTGAATTAGAAAAATGAGTGGTTAGTGTGGTTGGCGCATTTAGCGTAAAATGAGACTGTACATACAATCACTGCCTTTTTCAATATGATACGCCGATATATTTTTTCTGTCAAGGAGGGGAAAGCTTTCCGGCGCTGCGGCCAAAATGACTGATACTTCATATTTTATTACACAATACTATGTAAATAAAAGCAGGGCCAACATGATGCCATATCGACCCCTGCTTTTATGGCTGCACTTTGCTGCCACCATCAATTAATTTCCGGCTATATACTTACTTTGCGCCATCCCAAAGCGCGAGGAATAAAACGCCGCCGGTCAAGACCTCTAAAAGGAGAGCGTCAGCTCCTCACCCTGAAACTGAACGTTGATATCCTTGCTATCCCATTCGCCGACAACGAAGGGGCTGAAATAGCTGTGGGCATACGGCTCAATCGCGTCTTTGCCGTCGATGCGCGAGCCTTGCTCAGGGGTCATCCCAAACTCAAAATAATGGCCGTAAAGAGAGCGGTAGCTCAGCATCCCGTCCTTCATTCTAGGCTTTTCAAGGGCAAGGACAGCCCTTTGGAATTCCTCGAAGCTGCCGTAGCTCTTTTCCTGAGCCGTTTCCAGAATCACCGGCGTAAAGCGGGACTTGCACCGCGCCCACAGCCCTGATATCTTCTTCCCGCCTCGCAGCTCATGCACTGCTTCGTTCAGAGAATAGCCGCCCTCCACAACGTGAACTGCGGCATAGGCGCCGGAGGTTTTGGTGAATATCCAGCCTTCGCGCTCGACAATTTCGCTAAGCCCACCGGCATTTGAAAACCAGACGCCCATATATCCGGTTGATTTGAGGTCTGCATAGTGGTTTTGCCTGGTCAGCAGCGTACCCTCGCTTATAATTGAGCAGAAGGTGTTATATGAACGCCGATCATATATTATTTCGGGCGAAAGATATATGACCGCATCGCGGTGGCTGGCAAAGCGCGCGCCCTGGAATCTGTTCTGTGAGCTGATGAGCAGCCAGTCATCGTTGGGAAGCTCAGGACTCATCATTGTGCCGAGATTGTAGTCCGGCGTGCAATATGTGTAGCGGCATATGCCGCCCCAATCGGTGCGCGGGTGGTAAAATGGGTATTTATTATCATCTGCGGCCATGCCCAGCGGACGATCCATTATGCAATAAACGCCGCGTTCTTCAGGGGAAACGGCAAGCCTGCCGATCAGCTCCGGCGGACGATACGCGCTGTCGAGAATGACGTAATCATCGCTTTTCAAAGCTTCAAATTCCCCAATTCCGAAATAATACCATGCCCAAGAACTGACGGAGTCTTGCCCATGGATTGCCTGCCCTTCATAAATGCGCGCCTGGCCCCCGCCACGCACGCCGCCAAGCTGCTCCTGCGCCCAGTTGGCCCAAAAAAGATCCATCAGCCGCTCAGTCAGCCGCTTAAGCTCGGCATCGGAAGTCATATCATGGATGTTATAGATGTTTTTCATCGTTTCCGCCGCATAGCAATTGCTGGCCGCCTCAATAAAAAGCGACTTTTGCGCACGCTGGCGAATCCAGTGCTTGAAATACTCGCTGCGCCGTTCAAAATGCTCTGCCGGCAGATATCCGTCCGCCATCGGGCGGTCATGATATTTCTCGTGTTCCGCCAAGAGCGCACAAAGCATCCAGACCGCAGAATCCCTCTGAAGATGATGGTTTTCCGATTCATAGACAAGCCAGGTCTGGGTCTTTTCCCAATCCGCATCCTCCATCTTCGCCTTGGTGTAGCAGTATGAATATATCATGCGGTAAAAATGTTTTTCCGCTTCGGGGGTCAGCAGGCCCGCCTTTTTTGATCCGTTTCGGCCATAGCCCAGAACAATGCGGCAAAAAATGCCTATGGACCAGTAAAACGAGTCGCGGTCATCGCGCACATCCAGGTGATCCGCATAGTATTCCGCGTTTTCTACGATCACCTGGTTTGCCCGCTCATAATACTCCTCCTCACCCAGGGTAAAGACTCTAAAGGCGAAATTTGCCACGCTGTATGTGTAATCTTTGGCAAGCTCCGGCCTTGTGTCGTTTGGGAACACCTCTATACCCGGGATAATGCGCGCCGGCACAAAGGGCCTGCCCCTAAGGCTTTCCCAGCCATAACGTATTCTGTGATCAATCTCAGGCATTGAATAAGGTTTCGTCATCCTGAAGCTCCTTTCAAAAGCTTCATGCTGGAGTTTGCGCCCCAACATGAAGCGTTCACACGGTTTTTCTTTTTTATTTTTTCCCTATTTTCCTTAATGTGGCCGTTTGTTTATGTTCTATTGGCTGGCCTTCCAGGCATCGTAAAGCTGCTTGGCCTCTGCCGCCACTTCATTTCCGCCGATCTGCATGTATTCCTGGACCAAAGTATCGAAGGTCGTATCAAAGCTTCCAACGGGTGCCATGATTGACTTGACATAAATCTCACCGATTTTATCTGCCAGGTTGATTGAGTACTTGGTGGAAGCCTCGTTTGGCGCGCCCATGTTGAAGAACGAGTAGCGGGCGCCCACATACTGGCCATAAGTGCCTATTATTGCTGCATTTTTGCGGACCGGCTGGTTGGGCTCGGACAGGCCCCTGCTTATCATCATCATACCTCGCTGCGGGTCTCCGTTGAATGTAAGGGCCAGGTCTGTGACGGAGATTCTGGTTTTGGAGTTGTATTCCGCGTCAATTGTCATCGGTATGCCGTTTTCATCCAGCTCATAGTGCTCGCCTTCAACGCCATAGGCCATTGTATCGTAGTTTTCATAAGCGGACAGCCAGTTCAGGTAGATTATCGCTTCGTTGACCGATGTGCTGAAAGAAGGAACCATGACCAGCATGCCTATGGGGTTGTAAACCTCTGTCATCTGCTTGCCGTGGACATTTTCAAGGACAAAGGAAGCGATTGTTGCCTCGGGCGTATTTTCATAGAGGATGTCGAACACGCCGCCTGCGCTGACACCGTACCATGAGTCATTGGTCAAATAGCCGCTACGGCTGGTGGAAATATATTCGTCCATCAGCTTTGTGTCGCCCTGGACGCCATAGTCCGGATCGATATAGCCCAGATTGTACATCTCGTTAAGCCAACGCAGTCCGTCTTTTGCGCCCGGCCATGTAATCTGCGGCTGAGTGGCTTGCATTTCCTCGGTGATTTCATCGCGTATATGGAACACGTCAAGAATGCCCTGAACGCTGCGCAACTGGCCGCCGGAGCCGCTCATACCAATTGGGAATATCTCCTGACCGGTGGAGTCAAAGTCACTTGCCTTGAAGATACCCATCATCTCTTCCAGGTCCTCCACGCTCATCGTGTAAAAGCCATCCGCATTGGTCTTAAGAGTGTATCCGGCCTTTTCAAGCCAGTCGGTGCGGATGAAGTGGCCGGTTATATCCAGCAGGCTGCGCCTTGCGGGAATCGCGTACATCGTTCCCTCATACTTGCCATATTCCAAGGTATCCCAGCCCAGGTTGTCCACCAGGTTTGCGCCGAAGCTATCGATCGCTTCATCCAAAGGAGCCAAGCCTCCCAGCTTTGCATAGCCATACATGAAGTCCAAAGAGTAGTCAAAAATAATATCGGGCGCTTCCCGAGCGGCCATCATGGCGTTGATCTTGTCTGCTGTGCCGGCGCGGGGCAGGGCTAAAAACTCCACTTCCACGCCGGTCTCTTCCTTAACGGCCTCGATTACCCACTTCGTCCAGCGGTTTTCAGTAGGGGTGCCGTATTCTCCGCTCATATTGCCGCGATCATAGACTCCCACCACCAGCTTACCGGGAACAAAATCTCCTGCCCCGGATGTTCCTCCGTCCTGCGGTGAAGCACCGGAGGGCGAACCGGTTGTGCCGCATCCTGCCATCATGCCTATGAGCATAATCAGGCAAAGAAGCAGCGCGAAAGGTCTGAGTGTTTTTTTCATGGATATCCTCCTTTGTATTGTTCGGCCTAACGGCCATGTATTTTATGCAAAGGGCTTAGCCCTTCAGGGAACCTATCATGACGCCTTTTACAAAATGCTTTTGCAGCCAGGGATAGACCATCAATATCGGCACCAGGCTGAACACAAGGCAGGCGCTTTTAAGGGTTTCGGGAATCAAAAGAGCCTTGGCTTCAGGGACATCGTTTATCATTGAGTCCACCTGATTATTTGTAATGAGCTGGCGCAGCCGAAGCTGCAGAGGGTACATTGAATCACGGCTGATATAAAGGAGCGCATCGGTAAGACCATTCCAGCGGGCCACGGCGTAAAAAAGGGCTATCGTCGCCAGCACCGCCTTTGACAAGGGCAGCACCACTTTCACAAGAATCACCCAGTCGTTGGCGCCGTCTATATAGGCCGATTCCTGCAGAGACAGGGGCAGCGAGTCAAAATACGTGCGCATCAGGATCATGTTGTAGGTTGAGATGGCCCCCGGCAAAATCAATGCCCAGAATGTGTTAAGCAAATTCAGATTGCTTATAGTTAAATATGTAGGGATCATGCCGCCGCTGAAATACATGGTGAACATCACGAAAACCAGC
Organism: Christensenellales bacterium; assembly: GCA_050942895.1. Lineage (GTDB taxonomy): Bacteria > Bacillota > Clostridia > Christensenellales > UBA1750 > JBNRMR01. Next base: position 44,874 of record JBMNOE010000014.1, on the reverse strand, counting down.
AACGGCGAGCGGCCCTTTAAATCCTTGCGCGAAAGCGGATATGCCGCCAAAACCGTCATGACCATGGTCACAGCCACATAAACAACGGTAAGAAAAATGGTGAACCACAGCGATCGGATCATGTTTGAGTCGGTGAAAACCGTCTTATAGGCAGTAAAGTCAAGCTCCACCGGGAAAAAATACACACGCCCGCTCATGACGGCGCCGCGGGATGAAAGGGACACCGCCACTATATTGACAAACGGAAGCACGCAGGCCAGCGTCAAAAGTGTGACCAGGGCCGTGACGACATATTTGAAAATGCGATCTGATAGACTTTCTCTCATTACCTGGCCCCCTTTACCATATTGCCTGTTCTGTCAGTTTTTTGCTGGTCTGGTTTGCGCCCACAACCAGAATGAAGTTTATGACTGACTGGAAAAGCCCCACCGCCGTCGATATGCTGAAGCGGTTGTTCTGAATGCCGATGCGGTAAACATATGTGCTGATGACATCGCCCACCTCGCGCACTGTGTCATTTGAAAGGCTTAGCGGTTGCTCAAACCCTATGCTTGCCATGCTGCCAATCCTCAAAATCAGCATTATCATCACTGTGCCCATTATATTAGGCAGGGTGATTGAAAATATTGTGCGTATACGGCCGCATCCGTCCACTTTAGCCGCTTCGTATATTTCCGCATCCACGCCGGTGATGGCCGAAAGATATATTATCGCGCCCCAGCCGATGCCATGCCATACGCCTACAACGAAATAAGTGGCGATCCACCAGTTGGGGTTGGTTAAAAATGGGATCGTCTTGCCGCTGACGGCTTTTATAGCCTGGTTGACCATGCCCGTGGTGGAGGAGAATATCTGGTACATCATGCCGCCCACTACGACCCAGGATATGAAATGAGGCAGATACAGCAGCGTTTGAACTGTCTTTTTAAACAAGTTGGCTTTCAGCTCATTTAGCATCAGCGCAAGTATTATCGGGGCAGGAAAGCCAAACACCAATGACAGCACATTGAGCACCAGTGTGTTGCGGATGCTCCTGAAAAACTCCGGCAGGCGAAATATCTCGATGAAATTGTTAAAGCCGACCCACTCGCTTGCCAGCATCCCGCGAAACATATTGTAATCTTTAAAAGCAATGATCAGCCCGCCCATGGGCACATAATGAAATATGATATAATAGGCTATTACAGGAACAAGCATTAAATATAGAATGTAGTGATTCCTGAAATAGAACCAGCTTTTTTGACGCCTGACCGCCTTCTCGGACAGGGTCTTCTGTGATAATTGTGCGTTCACAAAGAAATCCTCCTTTTTTAAGCATATTACAAAAAGCCCTATGGGCTGAATTAAGCCGCATTGTGCAATAATACAATAATATCAAATGCTTTTTTGCTTTTTTGTTTAATTATTAAAAAATTTAGAACGGTAACGATAGTTTATTATACGGGCAGCTCGCCATGTTTGTAAATAATCACTTTTGATATAATGTGTCAGTTCTGATTTGATATGCCAAATATAGCAGTAATTATGCAATTCACAGGCTTTTTATTTTAACGGCATTATTTGCTGGATCAAGATAATCAAATATGTAGCTAATCAAAGAATCAAAATTAAACGTCTTATATCATTTCTGAATCAAGCCGGCTTGCACGGCTGTGCTTCTGGCGAAAGCTGCCCGGCGTTTGGTTATGCAGCTTTTTAAATGCCCGCACAAAGCTTTGCCTGTTGGAATAGCCTACCGACTTGGCAATCTGCTCGATTGTTTTGTCTGTCCGGGCAAGAAGGTTCTTTGCATGCCCTGTGCGCACCTGGTTTACATAGTCAAGGAAGCTTAAGCCAAGCTCCGTTTGAAGAAGCTTTCGCAGATAAGAATAGCTGACGCCAAGCCGGCCTGCCACCTCTTCCGGGTAAAGGGGCGAGCTGTAGCCCTCCTGCACATACTGGGTAAACGCGGACAGAATCTCCTCCTTCTTGCTGCGCTCCTTATTAAACCCTGCCAGGGTGTTTTTAAGCAGCTCAACAAACCATTCGTTCATGGCATATATGTTTTCAAAGTCGGACACCCGCCGGTAGAGCTCGGCCTCGTTGGTGAACATAACTGATGGCTGCATATGACGCGACAACACCAGCTCTATTATATGATTTACAATCTGGTAATAGATCAGATATATATTATCCACCCCAATCCCCTGCCCTTTAACCGTTTCGGCAAGCTCGCCCAGGGTTTCTTCAAACATCGGGCAATCCTCACGCTCGATTGCCTGGCGAATTTTTTCCAAAATAACCTTAGGGTACACAAATTCTTCAGTTGTGGCGGCATCCGGCGGATGGGAGAATATGCAGCCTTCGCCCATCACCAACCGCTGGCGCATCATCCCCAAAGCTTCCTGATAGGCGTCGGCAATTTGCTCCGGCTGAGTGCACAGGGAAGAAACGCTGATGGAGACCGAGCGCCCCAGCACGCGCATGAGCATCGCTTGCAGCATCGCCAGCATTTCCAGCAGCTTTTCCCGCTCATCCGGCGCATCAAGTGCGATTATGCTGGCTGCAAGGCCCGCCGTGCGAGCCGTGTGGTATGATTCAAATGAGCTTTGAAGGCTGCTCTTGCTTATCTGCCTAATAATTTCCCCGCTGAGGCTAAGAAGCTCGGATTCCTCATGGCCGCGAAATTTATCCACGGAGATCAGCGTCACGCATATATGCTTTCCTCGCAGATTGCTGCACAACTCCTCTTGCGTCATATCCTCAGAGCAATCGCCCAATAGCAGCTTGTTTGCCATGTCGGCTTCGATATGACGGCGCCCTTTTTCAATCAAACGGTTGAACAGGGCATTCTCCCGGGTCAGCTCGTCGAAGGCGGCGGAAAGAACCTGCCATTCATTCCGGCTTAAACTGGCATCCAGGCTTACTTCCCGCTTAATCTGAGAGAGGAGCTTGCCGATGGGATTATAAATCCGCTTTGCGATCGCCAGACACACGGGAATGCCAATCAATATAATGGCTGCAGAAATAACAAAAACAAGTGCAGACAGCATATTCATATGAAAGAGCATTTGTCCGCTGTCATAAAGCAGAGCATAATGAAACCCGCTTTTTCCTTTTATGACAAATGCTTTATCACCCTCCGGGCCGGAAACCTGCCCGTTGCCGCCGGCCAATTGCTCTTTCAGCCCGCCTGATGACATCTGAAAAAAAGGCTTGCCGCATTCCTCGATATCTTCGCTCAAGAGTATAATCCCCTCGCTGTCCAGAAGATAGAAGGGTTGGTCGTTCGGGCTGATCAAAAGATCGTACAGCGCGCTTTTATCCACATTGATGACAAGTTCGCCCTCAAGTGACTGGTTGCCCTGCATATGGTGAAGGTAGGTAAAAACCTCCACCTGCAGCGGTGTTCTGGTCAGCGAGCTTGAATGATCGTCAATCACCCTGGCTGTCTGCCAGCCAGCCTCGGCTTCATCCCGCCAGGAAAGGTCATAAAACGATTCCAGCGAATGGGCCTGTTTGTTGGAAGTGAACACCTTGTCCACTTCAGCCAGATAAACATATATATTGTAAATAAGGCTGTTTTTCAGCATTTCAGTGCTCAGCAATGTCTGCATTCTTTGCACGGCAAATATTTGGTCCACCTTGCTGACTGCATTTAATACTCCCTTCATGTCATTATGGAACATAAGCATTATGGCGCTTGAACGCACCCTGCTAAGCTGCTCCTCGCAAAACTCCATTTTTGCGTTGATTGAAGTTTCCATGGTCTTATCATATTGAAGCCGGTAATCCTGGCGCATTTTATAGTTTAAAACGGCCGCGATCACAATTACGGAAGCGGACAGTATCAAAATATAAGTTGATATGAGTTTCATAAAAAAAGAGTCGCGCCTCATCAGAACACTTCCTAAACAATGAATAAAAAATGTGGTATTATTTAGTATATCACATTCATTCGCGGCGCTCAAGCAAAAAACTTTCAGCCTTACTTTCTTTCACGGGTTTTGATAAGAAAATTATTAGCTTTCACAGAGTTTATGATGCGCCCAGGCTGAAAGAGCCGAAATAAACAAGCCGGCATGCAGCGCAATAAGCCACAATGCCAATAATTGACTTTTATACTGCACTATGTTACATCTATTATTAGCGATATGATATTCAAAGGAGTGAACCAATATGGAGAAAAACGAGCCTGGCCTTCGAAGGCTTCTCTCGCCCATCCCCCAAAATGCGGATGTGGTTTTGGACACCGATGCCTACAACGAGATCGACGACCAGTTCGCCCTGGCATATCTGTTCGGCTCGAAGGAAGCTTACACCGTGAAGGCGGTAACCGCCGCCCCTTTCTCAAACGCAAGGGCGGACTCCCCTGCTTTGGGCATGGAAAAAAGCTATGACGAGGTTCAAAACATCCTAAACCTCATGGGAAAAAGCGATTTTGCAGACAGAGTCTTTCGCGGCAGCAAAGAATATCTAAAAGGCGAAAGCGTTTCTGTCTCATCCCCCGCCAGCGATGAAATAATCCGCCTGGCGCTGGCCCAGCCGGAGAGCCGCCCTCTTTATATCCTTGCCATTGGAGCCATAACGAATATCGCCTCCGCATTGCTTAGCTGCCCCGATATCGCCCGTAAGATATATGTGGTGTGGCTGGGCGGTCATGCTCATCATTGGCCCCGAAACGACGAATTTAATCTGCGGCAGGACATCGCCGCGGCAAGGGTTGTCTTTGGCAGCGGCGCTCCCGTGGTGCAGCTTCCCTGCATGGGCGTCGTCTCCCACCTGATGGCCTCCGGCTACGAGCTTAAGCACTATTTAGAGGGCAAAAATCCCCTTTGCGACTATCTTTACCGCATCACCTGGGAGGAGGGCAGCCACAACGGAAAGAAGGACTGCTGGTCACGGATTCTGTGGGATGTCAGCGCTGTGGCGTGGCTAAAGGGCGGCCTGGTGAGGGACTATGTTGACCATATCGCCATGCCGACATATGATATGGGCTATTCCTTCGCCAAAACAAGGCCCTTTTACCGCTACGCATACTGGCTTGATCGCGACGCCATAATGCAGGATCTTTACAACACCTTAGCAAGCTTTTAATATCATATTATAGGAGCGGCCAATATGAAGAAAATCGCCGTTATAGGCAGCCTTAACATCGATTATGTGGCCAATGTCGCCAACTTCCCCTCCAGCGGCGAGACGGTTTTAAGCACAGGCTTTAACATGGTTCCCGGGGGAAAAGGCGCCAATCAGGCCTATGCTCTGGGGCGCATGGGGGCGGATGTGGTCATGCTGGGAGCCGTTGGAGATGATTTTAACGGCAAAATCGCATTGGAAGGCCTTGGGGGCGCCGGAGTGGACGTTTCGCAGATAAAGATATCCGGCGAGCCTACCGGGCTGGCCATGATAGCCGTCAACGACAAGGGTGAAAACAGCATCGTGGTCTGTCCCGGAGCCAACGATGACGTCACTTTTGACTATATTAAATCCAAGGCAGATATGCTCAAGCGCTGCGATATAATAGTCTTTCAGCTTGAAATTCCCCTTGAGACAGTGCTTCTTTCCGCGAAGATGCTGAAAGAAATGGGCAAAACCATCATTCTGGACCCTGCACCCGCCCCTGAAACGCCGCCCCGCGGGCTTATAAGTTTAGCTGATTACATAAAGCCCAATGAAAGTGAGCTGGCGAAGCTGACGGGCGCTGATTCAGACGAAATGGATCTGGATACGGCCTGCGACAAGCTTCTTGACATGGGCGCTGGCTGCGTGCTGGCAAGCCTTGGTTCGGCGGGGGTGATGGTGAAGAAAAAAAACCTTCCGGGCGAGGTATTCCCTGCGCAGAAGGTTAAGGCGGTGGACACAACTGCCGCAGGCGATAGCTTCACCGCGGCTGTGGCCTATGCCCTTTCCAAAAACCTGCCGATAGAAGATGCCGTGATTTTTGCAAACAAGGTGGCCACCCTGGTGGTGCAGCGCCCCGGAGCCCAAAGCTCAATTCCAACCCGCGAAGAAATGCAAAAGCTCTGGCCAAAGTAGCTTAATCTCTATATACATAATACATATTATAAAAAAGAAAGCCGAGCGTTTATGATTGCAAATGCTCGGATTTCTTTTCATATTTATTTATTGGGGCTTGTCTTTTCTTGTCTTTATATGCTGATGGAATCCTGGGGCGCAGGCTTGCGTCCGGCCGGCGGGCTGCCCATATCGGGGACGCTCAGCAGCTCCCCTCCGCGCACTGCCGATTCATGGGCGATCAGGCCCGGCAGAACATAGCGCGCCGAATCCCAGGCGTTGTTTGGCGGCATCCAGTCATTTTCAAGGGCTTTCATGAAGTCATCCACCAAAAACTGATGGCTGCCCAAATGTCCGTTTGGAAGCCCGGCGAAGCTCTCAGGCAGGCGCGATATCGGGTGTACTTCGCTGACCGTCTGAAAAAACTCATCGCCAACCTTCTGATTTTCGCGCCAAGCCGGCACATTGCGGCACTTCAGCTTTGCGGTGATATCCTCCGCTTCATCGCGCTGCAAAGATGTCCACATGCTGCCAAGGGAGCTTTCCTCATATGCGCCCTCGGTGCCGAACATGCTCATATAAACCGATGATGTGTTGACATTTTTCCAGCCCACCCGCCTGAACTCGTTTATGCGGCAGCTTCCGCCGTCCGAGGTTCTCATCAGCGCTGTTTCATTACTGAATATATTATCCCAGTCGTTGGCGCCTTTTTGGAATATTCCGTCCTGATGGTAGTCCTCATAGCCCATGCAGGAGACTTTTTCAATTCTGGCCCCTGTGACCCCGAGAATCATGCTGACGCTGTGGGTCGGATAATACATCGGTGGAAGCCCCGCAACCCTTTTCCAATCCTTGCCTCCGCTATGCCTGAAGGAGTCATAAAAGTGGGCCATGTCGTGCAGATATTGGGCTTCGCCAAACACGAAGCTGCCGAATTCGCCCCGGCGCATCCTCTCGCGGCAATATATGGTGTTGGGGTAATAGTAGCTGGTCTCACCGGTCATATAAAGCAGGCCGGTTTCCTTAACCAGATCGCATATCGTTTCAACATCTTCAACGCTTAAGGCCATCGGAACGGCGCTGTACACATGCTTGCCTGCCCTGAGGGCGGCTATCGCCTGGGGCCCATGAAGCTGTCTTTGGGTGAATATGGCCACGGCGTCCACATCGCTTTTGAGCGCCTCATCCAAAGATTCATATGTTTGGGAAATTTTAAACCTCTCGGCATAATCTGTGCGCCGCTGGGGTATCAGCTCCGCCAGGCTCACAGAGCTGACAAGCGGATGGTTTTGAAGCAGCGGTATAAAACCGCGCGAGAACCTGCCCGCCCCGATGACGGCAATTTTTTTACTCATAAATCAACGCCTCCATATCGTTTTCTTACCTGCGAACTTTCTTTCTCTTCGGGTTTGCGTAAGCAAGGGTGAAAAAATCAGCCGTGCACCTCCACGCCGAAGCCCATGATCTCGCCCAGATTCTTCACGCTTGAAATGTGATCGCCATAGACAACCGCCAGATGATGGCCGTAGCTGCCCTTTGCAAGGGCCTGACGGAATTCCCGCACGCCGCCCTCAACCCTGTAATATACAACCGGGCTGCAATAAGTCTCCCTGAATTCACAGCCCAAAATCTCCGCCCTGGACACTATCATGCGGTCACCGCGGCGGTTGAAGCGGCCCAATGTCACAATATTGCTTTCGCCCTTGGCCATGTCCACCTGAATTTTCGTGCCGAACCCCTGATGGGTGAAGCGGCCCAGCATGTATGGCATATCCGGCTGGTCAAAGCCCTGCATCTTAAGGCCCGGCACCGAGTGGTGGATCTCCAGAACGTCCTCGTCAAAAGTCATGCCGGGGTCGGCCAGCAATTTGGGCATTCCCATGTTCTGCACTGTTTTCGTTCCCTTTATTACCAAAACCGGATTGCCCATGAAAGCCGTCTGCTCAGTCAAATACATAAGCACCATCATGGCCAGCAATACATTTATGTCCTCCTCGCATGCGGAGGGAATTCGGTCGTCCTTTAGGAGCGAATGTGTCATGCAGGGCGTGCATTTGTTCTCCATGGGCAGCCGCGTGGCGCAAAGCTCCTTGCAGGAAGTCGTGAAAGCGTTGCAGCCGAACTTCTCCATAATCTGCAAAACCGCTTCATAATACTTCATATCATGGTAGACATTCTCCCTGTCGATGGCGCACTCATAAGCCCCCGCGATCAGCTTGTCCGCCTTGGCGCGCATTTCATCGGTGATCTCCATCTTGTCCATCACATCAAATATATTTCGGAAGGTCATGCGGCTGTTTCGGATGCCGTAGCGCTGATAGAGCCCGAACAAGTCTGCAATGCTGGTGTTGACGCTCGCCGGTATCTGCTCAGTGGCGGAAAGTATCAGCATTTTCGTGTTGGCGACGGCTTTTTTTACATGCAACAGCTTCAAAAGCTCGTTATACTCCTCATAGTCGTGAGCCATGTAGGCTTCCATGCCGATGTCCCGGTAAAAGCCCACAAGATCAATGGGGGTAGGCCCCAGATTGATCATAGAAACAGCCTTTCCAAAGCGCTCTATCCCCGGCACACGGTAGGTGATCAGATAGATGTCCACCAGATGAGCGTCCAAGGCCAGTTTGTCCATCTCCTCGTCGCTTACCACAAATGTCTCGTCAAATTCTATGTAGACCGGCTCCAGAATGTTGGCGTATTCGCACAGGTTCTCCTGCAGTTCCTTGCGCCAAAGCTTAAACTGCTCCTTGCCGGTGCGTATCTCGTAGCTGGGCTCCAACTCCTCCGGCAGACCCACGCGGCATGGCCCTTCCCAGACACCCGTATGGACCATATTGCTGAACACCGGCTTCACATTCACCTTTACATCCATTGCGTATTTCATGCCTGCTTCTCCTTCTGATTTATATTTGTTGCATAAACTTTTCCGCTTTTTCCGCTTTTTCCGCTTTGCCGCCGCGCTTTTCACATATGCTTTCGCAGCGCCAAGGCTGCTCCGGCTTTAATAAAATCCACCATGTTTTTAAGGCTGGCGGCGGTCTCACCGGAGAGAAGGCCCTTAAAGGATGGAGCATTGAAAAAGTCTATCTCCGCCCCGGCGATCTCCTCGGCGGAGCATCCCTTAACCGCAGAAATAATCAGATTCGCCAAGGCGGTCACCAGCATCGCATCGCTTCCGGCAGCGATGATAAGCTCACGATCCCGCCATTTCGCCTGAACCCACAGCCCTGCCTGACATCCGTGGATATAATGCTTGGAGCTCCGCTGCCCATCATCGGCTTCATGGCTTTTCGAAAGGGACATCGCCATCAGATAATCAAACCGCTCCAGCTCATCCATTGCTTCAAAGCGCTCAACTATCCGCTTTTGCCTTTGATATATGATGCCTTGAAGGCCCGTATAGCCGCATGAAGGATTCAAGGGCTTCACAGAACAAATCGACCTCCTTCCCATCGTTGTATATGCCAAGCGAAACCCGCAGCGCGCCTGAAAGGCCGAGCCGTTTCATTAGGGGCTGTGCACAGTGTTCGCCCGCCCGCACAGCAATGCCGCGAAGGTCAAGGTACACACCCGCATCATAGGCCGATGCGCCCATGAGTCCCAGCGAAATTATGGAGCCGTGTTTCTGCCTTCCGCCCAGAATATGCGCTCCGGGTATCGCCTTAAGATTATCCGCCAAACGGCTGTACAGAGCGCTTTCATGCCGCCTGATATTATCAAGCCCCAGGCTCCGCAAGTATTCCATTGCAGCGGCAAGCCCGGCAGCGCCGGCGATATTCGGCGTACCGGCTTCAAATTTGTCAGGAATGGGGGCGTATATATTTTCCTGCGGCCTTTCTCCCACCTGATTTACCATCCCCCCGCCAAGCTGATATGGCGCCATTGTTTCCAGAAGTTCTTTCTTGCCGTACAGTACGCCTATCCCCGTTGGTCCGTACAGCTTATGCCCGGAGAAACAGTAAAAATCACAGCCCATCTGCTGAACATCGACTTCCTTATGGGAAACAGCTTGAGCGCCGTCCACCAGCACGGGAATCCCCTTGCCATGGGCGGCTTTTATCATTTCCCGAAGCGGCAGTATAGTGCCAAGGCTGTTCGATGTGTCCGCCACTGCTGCCATGGCGGTATCGGCGTCCAATGCGGCGGCGAATGCTTCCGCTCCTCCCTCCATTATGGGCACAACCCTCAGCTCCGCAGATTTTTCAGCGCACAGGGCCTGCCAAGGCAGCCAGTTGGAGTGATGCTCAACCTCGGTTATCACGATATTGCCGCCCCGAACAAGCCGCTCTTTGCAGAAGCACTGGGCGACAAGGTTTATGCTTTCAGTGGTGGAGCGAGTAAAAATGATTTCTTTCTCGACGGCCGCGCCCAAAAACTCTCCGGCTATTTGACGCGCCCGCTGATACAGGCCCTCCGTCTGACGGCTGAGGCGATAGTTGCCCCGGCGAACATTGGCCATGCCGCCCTGATATACCCCCGAAACAGCGTTTATGACCGGCCAGGGCTTCTGTGTGGTGGAGGCATTGTCCAAATAGACCGCCGCTCCTTCCGCAGAAAAATAAGGAAAACCCTGCCGTATGCGCTGCACATCATACATGCTGCTTCACCTCTTTTCCTCTGTATTCGACAAAGGCGGCCTGCGCCAAAAGCGTCACAGTGTCCAGTTCATGGGCGGTGTCGTCGTCAAATCGAATCCCCATCAGCTTTTCAAGCGCCATTATCAGCAGCACCTTCTTGCGCACCATCACGCTGGTTTGATGGCAATCATATTTGTCCACAAGCTCGTGAATTCCGGCATTGCCCGCCGCAATGCGCTTTATGCTGAAGGCGCACAGCGACAGCAGATCCTCCTCCGCCTCATCGCACTCAAGCTGCAGGCGAACAAGAATCCACCCACGCAAGGCTTCGTAAAAATCGGCGTACTGATGGGCCTTAAGCATGCGGTCAGCGTATTCCTGAGCCTCAAGCCGATTGTTTCCCAACAATTCCAAGGTGTCACCCCTTTATTAACGGAGAGAAAACATATCACTAAATCGTTATCTCTTATAAGATATCATAGTGTAAATTTGCTGTCAATACAATTAACGCAAACTTGCCGTTATTTTGTAATAGCTTTTATTAAATCGTTCTACTAAAACACGTTGACTTTTTTACTTTGCTATAATACAGTATCTTTAACACAATATGCGGAGGACTTATGGAAAAGCAGAAAACAACGCTGAAGCAGATTGCAGAGAGAACTGGCGTTTCTATCGGCACAGTGCACCGGGCAATTTATGGAAAGGCCGGCGTCGGAGAAAAAACCCGCAAGCTCATATTGGAGGAAGTTGAAAGATCCAACTACAGCGTGGATGCGGTGGCCTCCATGCTCAAGCGCAAGCAGCCCACCATTGCCGTGGTTTTACCCGAGGAGCGCGGAGAGGACCAGTATTATTTCCGCGGTGTTTGGCGCGGAATTAATGAAGCGGCAAAAAGGCTTAAGCTGTATAAGGTCAACTTTCTTTTTTTTGAACACAGCCACAGCCTGGATGAAATTGCGCTGGCTCTGAAGGAATTATATGACAGCGAAATCGATAGAATAGACGGGTTGATAACCGTTGCGGACAACTTGGAATCCGGCGAGTGGGTGGCCCGCTTTTCCCGAAGGGATATACCGGTGATTTTAATTTCCAGCTACGAGCAGGACACAAAATGCCTGTCCAGCATAAAGGTTGACCACCGGATTTGCGGGCAGATGGCCGCGGAGTTTTTCGCCGTTGCCATCCCTTCAAAAACCGGGAAGATACTTTTGCTATCGGGGCATTCTGAAATATACAGCAACAGCATATATGCCTCCGCCTTCGAGGGGCATATTAAAAATAACTTCCCTGCGTTTGAAGTGGTTAAAGTGGAGGGATTTGGCGGAGCAAGAGTCGCCGAAAAAATTAATTCTCTTTTAGATGCGCATCAATTCCGCGGCGTGTTCGCCTGCAATGCGCGCAACACTTTTTTGATGTGCAAAGCCATTGCACAGCGAAAAGATAAAAATGATATCATATTTGTGGGCACGGACGCCTTTCACGAGCTGGCGCCTTATTTTCAGGATGGCACAATAACAGCGACTGTTTACCAGTCCCACAGGGAGCAGGGGGAGCGTGCCGTCACGATGATGCACGAATATTTGACGGCCAACCGCTTCATAACCGTGTCGGACGAACTGCCCGTGACCCTGCTGCTTAAGAGCAACTTCCACTTTTTTGCATCCTGAGCGCAAGCTGCGGATATTTTATTATTTAATGAATATGCCTTAAAAGAAAGGCCCTCGGGCAAGGAATCAGCCCTTTATGGCGCCTATCATCACCCCATGGACAAAGTATTTTTGCAGGAATGGATAGAGTATAAGTATTGGCAGCGTGCCTACCACGATCAGCGCATATTTTATCAGCTCCGCCAGCTCCGCCAGTTCGTCCAGCTCAGCTCCCCCCACCGCAGTGGACTGCTGGGTGCTCAAAAGTATTTCTCTCATCACCAACTGCAAAGGCCAAAGGGTGTTTCTGCGAAGGTATATGGAGGCGTTGAACCAGGAGTTCCAGTGGGAAACGCCGTAATAAAGCACTAAAACCGCTATCGTCGCCTTGCATAGGGGCAGCATAATCCTGATTAATATTGTGCTGTGCCTTGCGCCGTCCAGCTTCGCCGATTCAATAAGGCTTTCCGGCACAGCCTTGAATGCCGTTCTCATTATTATCAAGTTATATGTGTTTATCGCCACCGGCAATATCAGCGCCCACAGGCTGTCGATCAGCCCTAAATCCCTCACGTTCAGGTAGGTGGGTATCATTCCGCCGTTAAAATAGCGGGTCAGCACTATGAAAAACATTATGCCCACGCTCCAGCGCACGTTTTTAAGGCAAAGAAAGTATGCGCCCAAGCAGGTCATCACTATGTTTATGCCCACGCCGAACACCAGCACAAAAAGCGTGTTCTTGTAGCCGTTTACTATGTTGGGATTGGCGAATACCCTTTCATACGCCCTGAGAGTATAGGGCTTTAGCGGCCATAGAAGGACCTCGTTGGTGCGCGCCAGCGTCTTTGGATCGCTGAACGAGGATACGATCACATAGTACATGGGATATGCTGTCACGATAATGATCATAATCATGAATATCGTGTTGCAAGCGTCGAACATCCGCTTGCCGACTCCGCCTTCTCTTATCATATGTCCTCCTCCATTACCATAAGCTGTATTCGCTGAACTTGCTACTAAGCTTATTGAATGTCACCACAAGCATGAAATTAATGACAGAATTGAAAAGACCCACTGCGGAGCTGTAGCTCCAGCTAAAATCCAACAGGCCGCGCCGGTACACAAATGTGGAGATGACATCCGCCGTGTCGTATATGCCTTCATTATAAAGCAGCAGTATCTTTTCATGTCCCACGTTCATAACGCCGCCCATGCGCAGTATGAACAATATTATTATCGTTCCCAGTATACCGGGAAGCGTAACATGCAATGTCTGTTGCCAGCGGTTTGCACCATCGATGCGCGCCGCCTCATAGAGCTCCTGGTCAATGCCTGAAAGCGCCGCAAGGTATATGATGGAGCCCCATCCCACCTCCGACCATATTCCCGAAATGACATATAGAGGCACGAAATAGCTGGCGTGGCCCAGCATATCTCCCGAGCGCAGCCCCAAAGGCAGCAACATGTTGTTGATAATTCCGCCGCTCCTTGTAAATATTCGCACAAGAGAGCAGAGCACGACGGTAGATATGAAATGCGGAAGATATGAAATCGTCTGCACTATCCTCTTAAATGCCAAGTTTTTCACTTCGTTCAAGAGAAGCGCTAAAATTATCGGCGCGGGAAACCCAAATATGAGAGTAGTCATGCTTATAACAAGCGTGTTTTTTATGACTCTTCCAAAATAATATGAGTTAAAAAAACTCAAGAAATGCTGAAAACCATAGCTGCCTGCCCACGGGCTTTTGATAATTCCAAGACCTGGGGAATAGTTTTTGAAGGCGATTATCGCCCCATACATTGGTTTATAGGCAAATATGAGATAAAATGCGATAACCGGAAGCACCAGAATATACGCGTCGTAATCCTTCCCGATATCCTTCATAAGGCGCTTCCAATAGCCGCGCCCGCTTGCAGCGCCCGTGATCGCCTCAGTTTTAACGCCGGTTCTCTCCATAAAATGCCCTCCTCTGCTTTATTGTGCCGGGGAGACACCATCAATGCCTCCCCGGCTCACCGGTTAGCTAAGCCTTAGATGTAAAAAGATGTGAAAAGTCAGCGAGCATTAAACTCATCAAGGGATTCCTGATAGTACTGGATTGCAGTTTCAATGCCAAGCTTTTTAAGCTGCCCCAGGTAGTTGTCAAACTCGGTCTCGATATCTATCTGCCCGGTGACGAACTTGATCATCATCTCCACCACGTATGTGTTCACTTCGCTCATTATGTTCGCAAACTCCGATGAGTTTGCAGCAGAAACGTTCACATAATGGATGACATGGTCCTTGGCATTGGTGTTGGACCAGTTTTCAACGGCCAGACGCTGTTCAGGCAGGCGGAAATTATATTGCTCGCCATAGCCCAAATCCTGCACGAAGGGCCCGCTGCTCCATGAGCGGCAGTATTTTGCCATGGCGTACTGCATCGCAAGGCCGTCGGGATTATCGGTCACTTCTTCGGTGTATATAGGCTTGCCGTCTACCATTTCATAGCTCACGCCCTCGACCCCGAAGTTATAGAGCAGATCTCCGGCATCAGTGTAGCCGTAGTTCAGAAATTTAACCGCCGTCTCAACTTCCTCGCAGGCAGATGAGATTACCAGAACCGTTGAATTGACCCCTTCCTTAAGCTGTCCCGCCATGGGGGTAGCGCCGGTGCCCTTCAGTTCATCCGCCACCAGATACGGCCCGCCGGTGCAGCTCCATTCGGGGTTTTCATCGTTGCGCATCGTCTCTATGAATGTGGCTATGCCGCCGGCGAGATTCCTGAACAGCATTCCTGATACGCCGTTCATAAAGTTGGAGCGATATGTGTCGGTATCCAGGGTGGCATAGTTTTTGTCTATCAGGCCCTCGCTGTAAAGCTTGTTCAAGTAAAGATAAACCTCTTTCACATTCGGGTTGTATGCGCCAAAGCCCACCTTGCCGTCGATCTGGTACCAGTCACGGTAGGGCACGCCCGCCCATGAGAAGAAATATCCGTTTGCGTGCAGCTCATGGTAGGAGAAGGGAGCGGTTGCGCCTTTTTCCTCCTTGAATAGCTTCAGCATCTCGTAGACCTCAGTGGGGGTTTCCGGAAGGTCGATGCCAAGGTCGCGGCACCAGTCATCACGGATAACGGCGCCGTTTGTAACCTGGAGATATCCTCCCGCTTCCTCCAGCAGGAATGTGAAGCCATAGAAATCGCCCTGGGAGGTTTTGTTTGCCTTAAGCCAAATTGGATCGCTGTTGATGACAGCCCAGTAATCCGGCGCGCATGTTTCGATATAGTCGTTTATTGGAACTATAACATTTTCGTTTATTGCCTGCTCTAAGCCGCCTGCGTAGTTGGCCTTAAAGTCATAATCGAAAATGTCAGGATAGTCGCCGGAGGCGAATATCAGCGAAAATGCCTCTTTGTTCAGAAGGTATTGAAAGTCCACCTCCACGCCGGTCTGCTCCATGAGCGCCTTTCCGAAGGGAGCGTCGCCAAGACCGGTGTACAATGATGTGACCTGTGTCTGCGTTTGCAGAGCGTAGGTAAGTTTTACATTGGTGTCCAAGGGATAGGATACGCCTTCGACGACCGGCGCATCCGTGCTTTGATCGCCCGCTCCCACGGCAGGAGTGGAGGCCGGCGCGCCTGAACTGGCGGCAGTGCTTGTTGCCGCAGCGGTGGGCGAAGTTCCCGAACCCGTGTTGCATGCGCCCAGAGCCAGCACCATCGCCGCAATCAGGACGCATATCAAAACATTCTTTGCATTCTTTGCCTTGTTCCTTATGAACATACTGTTCCTCCTTCGTATTGAATGGTCATAAAACTTGTATATGCTCAACCGTCTTGCGACGTCAAAGCCATATTAACACCAAATATAACAAATATATTCAATCTATTAAAAGGTCGATCTGCAAACCTGAACGCGGTTTCAATTATTTTAATTAAATTCATTGCAAAAGTATTGTATCATAACAATACAAATAATAGACCGGACAGTTTCGGAAAAGGGTGAAAATCGGCGTGCCTTTCTGAACAAGTTCTCTTTTTGACCCTTTTTTGCCGAAAGTACGGTGCCTAAAAGGAAGTTTTGACCTTTCAATCGCTGGCTTTATGCTTTTATATGTTATATCATATAGATATAACCAGTTTGGGAGAAAGAAATGAACCGAATACGCGAAGCTTTGAGGCTGTTAAAAACCAAGAGCGTGCTTGTGAGTTGGGGGCTTTCATATCTTTTTATTTTGCTGATCCCCATTATTTTTGGTGTGTACAATAATATAATGAGCCGCAGGATTCTCATAAGCGAAGTTGAACGTGCAAATGATATAGTCCTTGAAAGCTTTAAAAACGATGTGGACGGCACGCTTGAGAGTCTGCGCTATACCGCCACGACCATTTTGGCGGATGAGCGCTTTCACGCCGTCTCGGGCTCCAACGAAAGCAACAGATTGTGGCTGTCATACCAGTGCGCAAGCTTTTTCAATATTCATCGCGCCTCCAACCCGGATCTCTCTGTGCTGCTCTACATGGAGGACGGCGACCATTTAGTCACCCACCAAACAGCAAACAGCTATACAATGCTGCATGAAGCCCTGCCCGGCGAAAAACGCGCCAGCCTCTCCTCAGGCCAATGGATGGCGCTTTTAAGCCAAAACAAAAAATCGGAATATACCATATCCCCCTACCTCACCTATACGAACTTCGGCAGGGATCTTTTCACCTATCAGAACAATATCTCCGTATACAAATCCGCCACAAATGAAAAAAGCAATGTGAATCTCTTCGTGTCGCTTCCATGTGACAGCCTTTCAGTTCTCTCCGCAGATGCGCGTTATATCATCGTCGGCGAGGACGGTACGCGGCTTTGGGGCTGGAACAGCAATGATATCATCAGCACGGCTGATTTCTTTTTACCTGAAAAAGACGGCGGCGTTTTACATTTTACCAGCGGAGGCGTTGAGTATATGTGTGACTATGCCCCTTCTGATGAAGCCCCCTGGTATTATCTGGTCATAACGCCCATGGCGCAGATGCATCAGCAGACGGCATTGGTAATGAAAAACCTGGCTATCACCACCATAGTATCAATGATAATAGGCATAGGGCTGATGATCTGGTTCGTCTCCAGGAACTACATGCCCCTGTCGGAGATCATGTCTGCCATGAACGCAGCGGATATTTCCGCCAAAGGCAACGAATTCACCATCATAAAAGAGGCCTACACCGCCCTTGAGACCGAAAACAGCAGCATAAAGGACACATTGCTTTCACAACGCGAGAGTATCAAAGAGAAGTATCTGCTCTCCCTTCTTGTGGGGCGGGTAGATAAAAAAGCGGACAGCGAAGTCGCCCGCAACATCCACGAAATGTATGGCACAAAGCCGATAACCATCGTTTCGGTGCGCTTCGCAGCCGACAAAGAGCTTCAAAGGTCGCTATATGAAAGCCAGAGCATGTATTATGACATAATGAGCTTTGCTGTGGACAATGTATTTGCAGAGCTGTTGGAAAACGGATACGAATATAGCCGCGTTCACGACGGCGACTATATGGTCTACATATTTGCAGATGGCAACGGGGCTCTTTCAATATCCTCTGACGCAGGAACGGAGAGGCTCTCTGTTCTTCATGACTTTTTTGAAAGCAAGTTTGGCATCGACATGACTTTAGTCGTGAGCGAACAGGCCCTTGGTGTAGACCAGCTTGCGACATCCTACAGGGAGATACTGGAAACCTTCGACTATGCCCAGGACGCAGGCGAGACGGGGATCATACATACAAAAAATCTCAAGAGCGTATTTGATTATTCCCGCCCACAGAAAGATCTGCTGGAGCGCAGGATGAGGATGGCGGTTGAAAACGGCGACCATGAAGCCGCTTTAAGCGCCGCTGCCGAGCTGATGGCACAGATAAGCGAAGCCACGACTTTGACCGGAAAGCCCGCGCTGAATCTCCTTTTCACAGTGCTGGACAGGGCTATGGATTCATTTCTTGCCGCCTTCCCTTTCGACGTGGACGTGCTGGACCGGCTGCGCGAGAAAATCAGTCTGCTGGGTGAAATTGAAAACAAAAATGTTTTGGAGAAGGAAATACTTGATATCATACGCTATATCTGTTCGTATATAAGCATGTACAGCGGTGAAAAGAACAGTGAGCTGGCGCTGCAGGTGATGCAGTATGTGGATGAAAACTACAAGGACTCAAATCTGAACATAACAGCCATCGCCAATGCCCTTGAGATCAGCCCAAAAACCGTATCTCATCATTTCCGGCGCGCCACTTCATTGGGCGTTTTGGATTACATCAACCATGTCAGGATTTCAAACGCCAAGCAAATCGCAGCTCGGCAAAGCGTCAGCATCGAAAGACTTTCCCAAATGGTGGGCTATACCAGCGTCAAGACCTTTCGCCGTGCTTTCTCCAAGGAGGAAGGGATAACCCCGGGCAAATTTTTCAGGAGTATGCACAATCCTTAAAGAAAAAGAAGCAAAAAGAACGCCGTGTCTCCACAGCGTTCTTTTTGTACATTTTTTCTATCTATGTTTTGTGCGAGTGTTTATGTTTGAGCTTGGATGGTATCAAGTTTATGCATTAAGCCTTTAATAATCAGGCAGAATATGCCTTCAGCATCCACAAAAGTTTCTGATATTCTCCAAGATATCCGTTGAACTGGTCGGCGGTGGCTCCGTCTCCACCCTCCTCGGCCAACTCTACGACGGCCTTCGTGTCCCTTATCCAATACTCCACATCGGATACCAGAGCCTTCACGGCATCTCCTGAGGAAATGGGTTTATCTTCCAGCTCTCTCACGGAGGTCAGCTCAAGCGCCCTTTTGACGCTGGCTACAGGCGATCCGCCCAGGGCGAGAAGTCTCTCGGCCACATCGTCGATGATCTGAGCAGTCTGGTCATAGAGTTCCTCCAGCTTAGCGTGGAGGGTGAAGAAGCTCCGTCCGGTCACATACCAGTGTAGGTTGTGCAGTTTTATATAGGCTACCTGCTGATTAGCCAGGTATTCGTTTAGCTTTTCATGTAGTGCATTGCTCATAAATAACCTCCCGTGTGATTATCCCATGTGATAAGTATATCCTAAACGGAGCAAATAATCCGTTTTCTCATATTGTTTTCACTGTTCTATGCGCCTAAAGGCTTACGACTTTATCGTAGTTTTCGGCCACTGCCTTCCAGTCCACCACGTTGAAGAATGCCTTAACATAGTCTGCGCGCAGATTTTTATACTTCAGGTAATAGGCATGTTCCCAAACGTCTATGCCCAGAACCGGCGTGAAGCCCTTGCCCTCCATCAGCGGGTTATCCTGGTTGGGGCTGGATGAAAGCGCAAGCTTGCCGTCCTTCGCGGCGGAAAGCCATGCCCAGCCTGAGCCGAACTGCCCCATCGCAAGACGGCTTAGCTCGTCCTGGAAGGCTTGGAAGCTGCCGAAGTTCTTGTCTAAAAGCCCGGCGAAAGCGCCCTGGGGCTGGCCGCCACCGGAGGGGCCCATGGTGGTGAAGTATAGGTTGTGATTATAAAAGCCGCCGCCGTTGTTGCGGATGGCCTTTCTTAAAGCCTCGTCGGAAACGCTGTCCAGTGATGAAAGCAGTTCTACGATATCCTTACCGGCCACAGCGGCCTTCTGAACGGCGTCGTTCAGATTGTTCGTGTAAGCGGCGTGGTGCTTGCTGTAATGAGTTTCCATAGTTAGAGCATCGATATGCGGCTCAAGCGCATCATAGGAATATGGAAGCTGTATCTGTTTGAACATTTGTTTTTCCTCCTTTCAGGAAAATCCTCTATCAATTATCAATACTTACGACCTGCGGTTCGATTGTCTTTTACTCTTTCTATATTAAGTTAGCCTTGGCTAACCAACTTTGACTTAAGTATATCAGAAAATCATTACATGTCAATACTCCTTATGTAACTTTGTCACACAGCGCATTTTGCCGCCTGTCCATAGTGTTTGTGGCATAACCCCACCTTATCCGCATAATATATATCAGTTTTTAGAAGCATGAAAAGTTTTTCAATGAATTTTACATTATATCTGTTGACAATCATTTTAATATATGTTATCTTTGTCAAAACTTATCATAAGGGATTTTAGGATTAAATATTATGACAACATTGTTCAGCATCAACATTATCGGCATTATCGTCCTCGGACTACTACTAGTAGTTCGGGGTTTCGGTCGTGCTTATAAGTGGTTAGCTGCATAAAAGTCAGGGTTTTTAGGTATACAAAATCCTTGCAGTGGAATCGCTGCAAGGATTTTTTATTTTCAGCCATTTTCACTGAAAGGCTTAAGGCGGATAAAGAAAAGGCAGAGAAAAAGACAGTAAAACGGACTATGCAAAAACGGAGGCGATGAAAAATGATGTTAACCGGCGCGCAAATTATCATCGAAGTGTTGAGGGAGCAGGATGTGGACACTGTTTTTGGCTATCCCGGCGGGTATGTCATCAACATCTACGACGAGCTTTACAAAAACAGCCACAGGATCACCCACCACATCACCTGCCACGAGCAGGGCGCGGCCCACGCCGCCGACGGCTACGCCCGCTCCACCGGAAAGCCCGGCGTTGTAATCGCCACTTCCGGCCCGGGCGCCACAAACCTTGTGACGGGAATCGCCTGTGCGTATTTTGACAGCAGCCCCCTTGTGGCCATCACAGGCAACGTTCCTGTGAACATGCTGGGCCGCGATAGCTTCCAGGAGGTGGACATCGCCGGCGTCACAATGCCTGTGACCAAGCATAACTACATCGTCAAGGATGTTGGAGCCTTGGCGGAAATTCTTCGCGAAGCCTTTCAGGTGGCCATCTCCGGCAGACCCGGCCCCGTTCTTGTGGATATTCCAAAGGATGTTCAGCTTGACTTTTGCGAATATACCCCCTGCGGAAAAAGCCCACGCCGCCCTGACCCTGAAGCTTCAAAGAGCGACATCGATGCCGCCGTGGCGGTGATCAAAGCCGCGAAAAGGCCTTATGTATACTGCGGCGGAGGCGTTGTTATATCCGGCGCTGAAAAAGAGCTGGCGGCCTTCGCAGACAAGATCGACGCTCCGATAGGCAGCAGCATGATGGGCCTTTCAGCCGTAAACAGCGAAAACCCGCGCTTTTTGGGCATGATGGGTATGCACGGGAGATATGCCTCCACCAAGGCGCTGAACGAATGCGATCTGCTCATCGCCGTAGGAACCCGCTTTTCCGACAGGGCCACCGGAGACAAGGAAAAGTTCTCCAAAGGCAGGACAATACTGCACATCGACATCGATCCGGCGGAGATCAGCAAGAATATCACCGTTGGCAAGAGCGTTGTGGGCAACATAAAACAGGTGCTTTCAACCCTCCTTGAAAACCTTGAGCAGGCCGAGCGCCCGGAGTGGATGGGCCGCATGGCAGAGCTTAAGGAAAGCCCCTTTAACAGCATCGATATGGCGAAGGATGAGCTGACACCCCAGCATATCATCGAGGGCGTGAATGCGCTGATGGCGCCGGAGGATATCATCTCCACGGACGTTGGCCAGCACCAGATGTGGACCACTTTGTACTACCGCTTCCGCCGGCCACGAACATTCATGACCAGCGGCGGCCTGGGCGCAATGGGCTTCGGCATGGGCGCCGCCATAGGGGCATCAACCGCAAACGGCAAAAGGCGCACAGTCCTTTTCACCAGCGACGGCAGCTTCCACATGAATCTCAACGAAATGGCCACCGCAGTTTCAAATGAGCTGCCGCTGATAGTGGTCGTCATAAACAATGGCGCTTTGGGGATGGTACGCCAGTGGCAAAAGCTCTTCTTCGACGGCCGCTACTCCCACACGACCCTTGAGCGCAAGACCGACTATGTGAAGCTGGCCGAGAGCTTCGGCGCAAAGGGCGGCAGGGCCTTTACCCCCGCTGAGTTCGACGCTTGCGTCCGGGAGGCCTTCAGCCTCAAAACCCCATACCTTATCGACTGCGTTATAAGCAGCGACCAGCAGGTTCTGCCCATGATCCCCTCCGGCAAGGGAATCGACGATATCATACTCACCTCGCCTTAAGGAAAACGAAAGGAGATCATCGATGGAAAATCAGCAATTTGTTTTATCGCTCCTGGTTGCAAACCACTTCGGCGTCCTCACAAGGATATCAGGCCTTTTCGCCAGGCGGGGCTTCAACATCGACAGCCTGACCGTTGGAGTAACTGATGACCCGGGTTTCTCGCGGATGACCATCGTCGCCCCGGGCGATGACTACACGAAGGAGCAAATGGTCAAGCAGCTTGCCAAGCTGGAGGATGTGAAGGTCATTCAACTTATGAAGGACTACCAGACCGTGCTGCGGGAGCTGCTCATAATAAAGGTAAGGCTTGACCAGGGGAAGCTCTCAGAGCTTGTTGAGGCGGCGAAAACCTTTAGGGCAAATGTCATCGATCTCTCGCCGGACTCTGTTTTGATAGAAATCACTGGAGATCCCGGCAAGCTCACGGCGTTTTTGGAGTATTACAAGCCCCATGGCATAATCGAGATGACCCGCACAGGGCCGACGGCCATCGGCAGGTCCACATACTGCCTAAAAAAAGACTAAGCTGTTAACCGTTTAAAATTTATAATAAAAAATTGGAGGAAAATATCATGGCTAAAATGTACTACGAAAAGGACTGTAATTTCGAACTTTTAAATGGCAAGACCGTCGCCGTCATCGGCTATGGCAGCCAGGGCCATGCCCATGCGCTTAATCTTCGCGATAGCGGTGTTTCCGTCGTGGTGGGGCTTTACGAAGGCTCCAAGTCTGCCAAAGCGGCAAGGGAAGTGGGCCTTGAGGTTTTTAACACCGCCGACGCAGTCAAGAAGGCTGACATCACCATGGTTTTGGTCAACGACGAAAAGCAGGCCGCCCTTTACAGCAACGACATCGCCCCCAACCTTAAGCCCGGCTCGGCGCTGGCCTTCGCCCATGGCTTTAACATCCACTACGGACAGATCCTCCCCCCGGCGGACGTGGACGTGATAATGGTGGCTCCCAAGGGCCCCGGCCACACCGTTCGCAGTCAGTACAAAGAGGGCAAGGGCGTTCCCTGCCTGATGGCGGTTCACCAGGATGCCACAGGAAAGGCAAAGGACATCGCTTTGGCATATGCCATGGGAATCGGCGGAGCGCGGCCCGGCGTTTTGGAAACCACCTTCAAGGAAGAAACCGAGACAGACCTTTTCGGCGAGCAGGCGGTGCTCTGCGGCGGCGTGACCGAGCTGATGAAGGCAGGCTTCGACACCTTGGTGGAAGCGGGATACCAGCCCGAAAGCGCATACTTCGAGTGCCTGCATGAGATGAAGCTCATAATCGACCTGGCGGTTCAGGGCGGGCTTTCATACATGCGCTATTCAATCAGCGACACGGCAGAGTACGGCGATTATTCCACCGGAAAGCGCATAATCACCGAAGAAACCCGCAAGGAAATGAAAAAGGTTTTAAGCGAAATTCAGGACGGCACCTTCGCCCGCAACTGGATACTGGAAAACCAGGCGAACCGCCCACACTTCAACGCCGTTCGCAACAGCGAGAGAAATCACCTCATCGAAAAGACGGGCGCGGAGCTTCGCAAGATGATGTCCTGGCAGAAAGCTGAAGATTATGAAAAGTAATTCAGTTAAAGAAGGAATCGCAAGGGCTCCCCACCGGTCGCTCTTAAAGGCACTGGGCATAAGCGATGAACAGATCAAAAAGCCCTTTATCGGCATAGTGAATTCATTCACAGATGTTGTTCCCGGCCATGTTCATCTAAACCAGATCGCAAGGGCGGTGAGGGACGGCATTCTGGCGGCGGGCGGCACCCCTTTTGAGTTCAACACAATCGCCGTTTGCGACGGTATCGCCATGGGCCACGAGGGCATGAGGTATTCCCTTGCATCAAGGGAGCTGATCGCCGATACGGTTGAATGCATGGTGAAGGCTCACGGTTTTGACGCCCTGGTGTTCATCCCCAACTGCGACAAGGTCGTCCCCGGTATGCTGATGGCGGCTGCAAGGCTGAACCTCCCCTGCCTGTTCGTTTCAGGCGGGCCGATGCTTTCCCTCACCGGAAGAGACGGCCGGGACATGGATTTGAACAGCGTTTTTGAGGCTGTGGGAGCCATATCGGCGGGCAAGATCAGCCAGGATGAACTTGACTATTTCGAGGAAAACGCCTGCCCCGGCTGCGGCTCCTGCTCGGGAATGTTCACAGCAAACTCAATGAACTGCCTGAGCGAAGCCATCGGCCTGGCGCTGCCGGGAAACGGCACAATCCCCGCTGCGTTTGCAAGGAGGATACGCCTGGCCAGAGCTGCCGGCGCGAAGGTGATGGAGCTTTGGGAGAAAAACATCCGCGCCCTTGACATCATGACTCCGGCGGCATTTGAAAACGCCCTCTGTGTGGATATGGCTCTGGGCTGCTCCACCAACACAATCCTCCACCTGCCGGCCATTGCCCATGAAGCAGGGGTTAAGCTTTCCCTCGAGCGGATAAACGAGATCAACGCAAAGATACCGAACCTCTGCAAGCTGGCTCCGGCGGGGCATCACCACATGCAGGATCTGGATAATGCGGGCGGAGTCTACGCTGTGATGAAGCAGCTCTTGGACGCAGGGCTTATCGACGGCTCCCTCAAGAGCGTCACCGGCAAAACTGTGGCGGAAAATCTGGCCTCGGCGAAGGTTTATAACCGCGAAGTCATCCGCCCTGTGAGCGATTCTTACTCAAAAACCGGCGGCATCGCTGTGCTTTTCGGCTCTCTTGCGCCAAAGGGCGCGGTGGTCAAAAGAAGCGCAGTCGACCCCAATATGCAGGTGCATAAAGGCCCGGCGCGGGTGTTTGACGGCGAGGAAAAAGCTATCGACGCCATCATGTCCGGCAAAATAGCCCCCGGAGATGTTATCGTCATAAGGTACGAAGGCCCCGCCGGCGGCCCGGGAATGAGGGAGATGCTCTCCCCCACATCGGCCATCGCAGGGATGGGCCTTGACAAGGAAGTGGCCCTCATCACCGACGGCAGGTTCTCAGGGGCAACAAGGGGCGCTGCCATCGGCCATATTTCCCCGGAAGCCAACTTGGGCGGCCCCATCGCCTATGTAAAAGAGGGGGATATGGTGTCTATAGATATCCCCAGTTATAGGCTGGACCTGCTGGTGCCGCAAGAGGAAATGGCGCAGCGGGTAAAAGACACCGATTATCGCCGGGAAAAGGAACTTACAGGCTATCTTAAGCGCTATGCAAGGCTGGTTTCATCGGCCGATAAAGGCGCAATCATCGAATAATTTAATTTAATAGCAATGAAGAAAAAAGAAAACCGGAAAGGAGGACGCAATAATGGAAAGAAAGATTCGCATCTTTGACACGACGCTGCGCGATGGTGAGCAATCCCCCGGCTGCAGCATGAACCTGCGGGAAAAGCTGGAGGTAGCAAAGCAGCTAGAGCGCCTGAAGGTGGACGTAATTGAGGCAGGCTTTGCCATATCATCCCCCGGCGATTTCGAGTCCGTCAGCCAAGTCGCCGCCACAGTCAAGGACTGCATGGTCGCTTCCCTTGCACGCGCCCTCAAAAAGGATATCGACGCCGCCTATGATGCGGTGAAGCACGCCCAGGCGCCGATGATTCACACCTTCATATCCACCTCTCCCGTCCACATGCACTATAAGCTCAGGATGACCCCCGAGCAGGTGCTTGAGCGCACGGCTGAAACGGTCAGATATGCCAGGAGCAAATGCCCTGATGTCGAGTTCTCTGCGGAGGACGCCACGAGGAGCGACTGGGATTTCCTTGTGAAGATAGTGGATACGGCCATCAAAAACGGCGCCGGCTACATCAACATCCCCGATACCGTTGGCTACACAGTGCCGGAAAAAATGGCGGAGCTGATCTCATACCTGAGAAGCAACACCCCTAACTCAGACAAGGCTGTCTTTTCAGTTCACTGCCATAATGATCTGGGCATGGCCGTGGCCAACTCGCTGGCCGCCATCGAGGCCGGTGCAGGCCAGATTGAATGCACGATCAACGGCCTGGGAGAGCGGGCGGGCAACGCCGCCTTGGAGGAGATCGTCATGGCGATAAACACAAGGCGCGATCACTTTAACGCCTCCACAAGGGTGGACTCCACCCAGCTTTACCGCGCAAGCAGGCTCCTTTACGGCATCATCGGCATACCCGCGCCGATAAATAAGGCCATCGTCGGCGCAAATGCCTTCGCCCACGAAAGCGGAATCCATCAGCATGGGGTCATGGCCGAGCGCACCACCTACGAGATAATGACGCCCGAGTCAATCGGCCTTGCGACCAACACAATGGTTCTGGGCAAGCATAGCGGCAGGCACGCCTTCTCCGACAGAGTGAAGGAACTGGGCTACACACTCACCGATGATCAGATAAACAAGTTCTTCGAAGAATTCAAGGTTCTGTGCGACCGCAAAAAGACCGTCAGCGACAGTGACATAGAGGCCATAATCAGCAGCAAGATCTCAAATGGCGGCGGGGTTTACAATCTGGTTCAGTTTGACCTTCGCTCCGGCACCAATGGCAAGGCCACCTGCGTCATTCAGCTTGAAAAGGGCGAGGAAATTTTGGAGGATGTGGCCCTGGGCGACGGCCCTGTCAACGCAGCATTCAACGCCGTTGACAAACTGGTGGAAGCGCCCGAGCACAAGCTGGACGATTATTCAATCCATTCCATCTCCGGCGGCGAGGATGCCTTGGGCGAAGTGGTGGTAAAACTGCGGTCGGGAAAGCATGTGGTCACCGGAAGGGGCCTTTCCGTGGACGTGATGGAAGCGAGCATTTTGGCATATATAAACGGCATCAACAAGCTTGTCGAGATGGGAGAAAGTTATGACGAAAACTTCTCAGAATATGAGCAATACGAAAAAACTCGAAATACTTGACACCACTTTAAGGGATGGCGCTCAGGCAGAGGGCATATCATTCACCGTGTCGGACAAAATTCTGGTGGTGAAGGCCCTTGACCAGTTCGGCGTTAAGTATATCGAGGCGGGCAACCCCGGCTCCAATCCCAAGGATATGGAGTTTTTTGAAAGGGCGGCATCGCTGAAGCTTAATAACGCCAAGTTGGTGGCCTTTGGAAGCACCCGAAGGAAGTGCGTCACCCCTGAGCAGGACGCGAACGTCGTCTCCCTGCTGGCGGCAAACACCCCCTGCGTGTCAATCTTCGGCAAGTCCTGGGATCTTCATGTAAAAGAAATCCTTAAGACCACTTTGGAAGAAAACCTCTGCTGCGTCAGGGACACCCTCCGTTTCTTCAAGGAAAAGGGCAAGGAGGTCATATTCGACGCGGAGCATTTCTTCGACGGCTATCTGGCCAACCCCGATTATGCCATAAGCGTGCTGGAAGCCGCTGTGGAGGGCGGCGCGGACGTGCTTTGCCTTTGCGACACAAACGGTGGCATGCAGCCCCTTAAGCTGTACGAGATAGTAAAAGAGCTGTCGGAGCGCTTCCCCGGGGTTCGCCTGGGCATCCACTGCCACAACGATGCGGGCTGCGCAGTGGCCAACTCACTCCTTGCGGTTGAGGCCGGCTGCGTGCATGTTCAGGGCACCATGAACGGCATCGGCGAGCGCTGCGGCAATGCCGACCTTAGCGTCATAGTCGCCGATCTTCAGCTAAAGTCCGGCTATGAATGTGTGAGCGGCAATCTAAAAAGCCTTTCAAAGACCTGCGCCATAATCGCCGAAGTTTCAAACATGTCGCTTTCCGGCAGCAAGCCCTATGTTGGCGCGAGCGCCTTCGCCCACAAGGGCGGGATGCATATCGACGGCGTTGACAAAGTGCCCCATTCATTTGAGCATGTTGACCCCAGATGCGTGGGGAACAAGCGGCGCTTTCTGCTGTCGGAGGTCTCCGGAAAGAAGGCAATTTTGCTGAAGGTGAAGGATATCGCCCCGCATCTGACGAAGGAATCGCCCGAAACAGGAGCGATTTTGGAAAGGCTGAAGGAACTGGAACATCAGGGCTATCAGTTTGAAGCCGCCGATGCCAGCTTTGAGCTGATGGTAAGGCGTGTTCTGGGAACATACAAGCCCCATTTCAACGTTTCAATGTATAAGACAAGCGGCGAGTTTCCCCATCTGGACGACGGCCTTTCCTCCAACGCCATGGTGAAAATAATGGTGGACTCAAATGCCGAGATCGCCGCCGCCATGGGAAACGGCCCTGTCCACGCTTTAGATCAGGCTCTTAGGAAGGCCATAAGCAAGTTCTACCCCAGCTTAAGCGCTGTTTACCTGGTGGACTACAAGGTGCGCGTCCTCGATTCGGGCCATGCGGCAGGTTCAAGCGTTCGGGTTCTAATCGAAAGCACAGACGGCAAGACCAACTGGTCAACAGTCGGCGCCTCCACGGATATAATCGAGGCCAGCTTCGCAGCCCTTGTGGATTCCCTTGAGTTCAAGCTCTTCAAGGAAAGCGAAGCCGATAATCAAGAAAGGAAAAATGAACGATGAGCATGACGATGACGCAAAAAATCCTCGCGGCCCATTGCGGCAGGGAAAGTGTTTCCCCGGGCGAGATAATAATGGCCGATTTGGACCTGGTTTTGGGCAATGACATCACTGCCCCGGTGGCGGTGGCGGAGTTCGACAAGGCCGGCAGGCAGGAGGTCTTTGACAGGGACAAAATTGCCCTGGTGATGGATCACTTCACCCCCAACAAGGACATCAAGGCCGCCCAGCAGTGCAAATGCGTGCGCGAGTTCGCTCATTCAAAGGGCATCTCCAACTTCTTCGACGTGGGCGAGATGGGCATCGAGCACGCCCTGCTCCCCGAAAAGGGTCTCGTCACCGCAGGCGATCTGGTTATCGGCGCGGACAGCCACACCTGCACATACGGCGCTCTGGGCGCTTTTTCCACGGGCGTTGGCTCCACCGATATGGCCGCAGCCATGGCCACCGGCAAGGCCTGGCTGAAAGTTCCCACCGCCATGCGTTTTAACCTTACAGGCCAGCTTAAAAAATGGGTCACAGGCAAGGATCTGATATTGCACATAATCGGCATGATCGGCGTTGACGGCGCACTTTATAAGTCAATGGAGTTTTCAGGCCCCGGCGTTTCATCCCTTTCAGTCAGCGACAGGCTTTGCGTTTCAAACATGGTCATTGAAGCCGGCGCTAAGAACGGCATCTTCACCGTGGACGAAAAAACCCTTTCCTACATAAAAGAGCATGGGGGCAATGCTCCCAGGGTCTATGAGGCCGATCCTGATGCGGAGTATGAAAAGGTGTATGAAATCGACCTGTCCACCATCCAGCAGACAGTTGCCTTCCCCCATCTGCCGGAAAACGCCCGCACCTTTGACGACATCGGCGATATCGTCATCGACCAGGTCGTCATCGGCTCCTGCACAAACGGGCGGCTGGAAGATCTCGCCCTGGCTGCAGAGGTCATAAAGGGCCATAAGGTGGCGAAAAACGTTCGGGCCATAATCATCCCCGCCACCCAGAAGATTTATCTGGACGCCATGGAGCAGGGCTTTTTGCGCACATTCATTGAGGCCGGCTGCGTCGTTTCCACGCCCACCTGCGGCCCCTGCCTGGGCGGCCACATGGGAGTTTTGGCCGACGGCGAGCGCTGCGTGTCCACCACAAACAGAAACTTTGTTGGCAGAATGGGCCACCCAAAGAGCGAGGTCTATCTGGCAAGCCCCGCCGTGGCAGCGGCTTCAGCCATCGCCGGCAAGATCGCTCCAGCGCATTAAAGGGAGGGAAAATCAATGAAAATTCAGGGAAATGTCATACGCTATCAGGACAATGTGGACACCGACGTCATAATACCCGCCCGCTATCTGAACACCGTCGACCCCAAGGAGCTGGCCGCCCACTGCATGGAGGACTTGGACCCCACATTCATAAAGCGGGTTCAGCAGGGTGATATAATCGTCGCGGGGCAAAACTTCGGCTGCGGCTCCTCCCGCGAACATGCGCCCATAGCGATAAAGGAAAGCGGCATCGCCTGCGTGGTTGCAAAGAGCTTCGCAAGGATATTTTACCGCAACTCAATCAATATCGGCCTGCCGATAATCGAATGCGACGCGGAGGTGGACGAGGGCGATAATATCGAGGTGGACTTTGACAAAGGCACCCTTAGAAATAACACAAAGAACACCGAGGCGAAGTTCATCGCCTTCCCGCCGTTTTTGCAGAGCCTGCTGGCTTCCGGTGGGTTGCTCAGCGCCATAAAGGAGGGAAAGCTGTGAAGTATAACATTGCGGTGATGGCCGGCGACGGCATCGGCCCGGAAATCACCGATTCCGCGATAAAGGTCCTGGAAAAAATCGGCGAAAAGCATGGTCATTCATTTGGCTTCACCCATGTTCTTGCCGGCGGCTGCGCCATCGACGCCCTAGGCGAACCATTGCCCAAAGAGAGCCTTGATATCTGCCTTGCCAGCGACAGCGTGCTTCTGGGCGCTGTCGGCGGCCCCAAATGGGATAATCTCCCCGGGGATATGCGCCCCGAGCGCGCCCTTTTAGGCACCCGCAAGGCCATGGGCCTTTATGCCAACATTCGCCCCGCAAAGCTTTTGCCGGAGCTGAAATCCGCCTGCCCCCTGAGAGAGGACGCGGCTGAAAAGGGCTTTGACATGGTGATAATCAGAGAGCTTACCGGCGGGCTATATTTCGGTGAGAGCGGCAGGCGCATGGGCAAATACGGCCCCGAAGCATATGACACCGAGTGCTACAGCGAGATGGAGGTGGAGCGCATCGGCCGCATTGGCTTTGAGATGGCCCAAAAGCGCTCAAAAAAGCTCACCAGCATCGACAAGGCGAATGTCATCGAAAGCTCGCGGCTCTGGCGTGAGGTCATACACCGACTTTCAGCCGAATACCCGGATGTTCAGGTCCGCGATATGCTGGTGGACAACGCCGCCATGCAGCTCATAAGGGACCCCGCCCAGTTTGACGTGATCGTCACCAGCAATATGTTCGGCGACATCCTCTCCGACGAGGCCTCCCAGCTCACCGGCTCCATCGGCCTTTTGCCCTCAGCCTCCCTTGGCGAGAGCACACGAGGGCTATATGAGCCAATCCACGGCTCCGCGCCAGACATCGCCGGAACGGGCAAGGCGAACCCCATCGCCACCATACTCTCTGCCGCCATGATGCTCAGGTGGGCATTCGGTCTTGAAGCGGAGGCCACCGCAGTGGAAAACGCCGTCTCGGCGGTGCTTCAAAAGGGCTGGCGCACGGCCGATATCGCCGCCGGGGGAAAGAGCATAGGCTGCAAGGATATGACTGAGAAAATACTGGCTGAACTATAAAAGCAGGGGAGCTTAACATGGATCCTCTTATCAAGCAGGCAAATGAACTGCTGCAAAACCAGCCGTTTGAATACGCTTTTTGCGGCGGCTTTGCCATCGATCTGTTTTTAGGCTTTGAATCCCGAAAGCATGGCGACATCGACATTCATGCATATTGGAAAGACCGCGATATCATCATCGAATACATGTTGTCGCTGGGCTTCAATGTATGCGAGATGCTCGGCGGCGGCAAAGCGCACCGCATTACGGATATTGGCAAGCAATTGTTGGTGAAACGAAACATCTTTTGTTTCAAGGACGGCTGCGAGCTTGTGCAGCTGTCGGAAACCTCCCAGGAGGATGTTTACCTGATCAACTTTCAGCATATCGGACAAACGAAGCTGGATTTCATCGAATTTCTGTTCAACAGCAGGACGGATTCCCACTTCCTTTATGCCAGGAACCATGATATCCGGCGCCCCTTGAGCAAGGCCGTCCTGACGGCAGGAGATATGCCCTATCTGGCCCCGGAGATATGCCTGCTGTATAAATCAACGGACATACAGCGCGAAGGCTATAAGCATGACTACGATATGGCTATGAGCAAAATGACCAATGAACAAAAGGCATGGCTGAACCATGCGCTTGCAAGCTTATATCCGGAAGGGCATATGTGGATAGTATAAACGATTCAACATAAAAAGCGTGCCGTTCCCATTGAACGGCACGCCTGTTTAATTTGCTGTTTATTTCGACTATTCGTTGAGTATGGTGGCTTCCGTCTCCCTGTCGAAGAAGTGGAAGTAGCGGGCGTCGAAAGCGACCCTGATCTTATCGCCCGTGCGGGAGATGGAGCGCGGGTCAACCCTGGCGATGAAGGAACCTTCGCGGCCGGAGGTTGTCAGGTACAGATAGGTCTCCGAGCCCATCAGCTCCACGATGTCCACGTCTACATTTATGCAGGTCTCCGGGCTGGCCTGGATATCTTCCTGATCGTCGCTGATATTCTCAGGGCGGATGCCGAGGATGACTTCCTTGCCGACGTAGGAGGAATCAACAAACTGAGCGACCTTTTCAGCAGGAACAAGAACCTTGTTGTTGCCGAAGGAAGCGTAGACATTGTCGCCTTCCTTGGAGAGGGAGACGTCGAAGAAGTTCATCTGCGGTGTGCCGATGAAGCCTGCCACGAACAGGTTGGTGGGCTTATCGTACAGAACCTGGGGAGCATCCACCTGCTGGACAAAGCCGTCCTTCATAACGACGATTCTGGAGCCCATGGTCATGGCCTCTGTCTGGTCGTGGGTGACGTATATGAATGTCGCTTCCAGCTTCTGGTGCAGTTTAGTGATTTCTGTTCTCATCTGAACGCGCAGCTTTGCATCCAGGTTGGACAGAGGTTCGTCCATAAGGAAGACCTTAGGCTCACGAACGATGGCACGCCCAAGGGCAACACGCTGTCTCTGACCGCCGGAAAGAGCCTTCGGCTTACGGTTGAGGAGATGCTCAATGTCAAGTATCTGCGCCGCTTCGGTAACTCTGCGCTGGATCTCCGCCTTGGGGGTCTTGCGGAGCTTAAGGCCGAAAGCCATGTTGTCATAAACCGTCATGTGAGGATAAAGCGCATAGTTCTGGAAAACCATCGCTATATCGCGATCTTTGGGGGCGACGTCGTTCACCAGTTTGTCGCCAATGTAAAGCTCGCCCTCGGTGATTTCTTCCAGGCCCGCGACCATTCGAAGCGTAGTGGACTTTCCGCAGCCGGAAGGCCCAACCAGAACGACAAACTCCTTATCTTCGATGTCCAGGGTAAAATCGCTAACAGCAGTAACGCCGCCGGTGTAGACCTTGTAAAGATGCTGCAGTGATACACTTGCCATAAAATTTCTCCTCCTTGAATGTATGAATATTAGATCATACTATGTTTTACCACTTAATTATATATAATAATTTACACGATGTCCATCGTGCATTTTGCACAAAATTCTCATTCTTTTTTGTAATTTCATTCATTATTCAACTTCGGAGCGGTAAAAAAGACAAAATCATGCGGAAATTATGAGCGCATAGCCTCCACCGGCGATATCCTTGCTGCCTTGTAAGCAGGGTATGCCCCGAAAAAGACGCCGATCAGAGCAGAAAACACTATTGACGTGACCATGGCCCAAAGAGGCAGCGAGAAGGCCATGCCCACATATATACAGCCCACCCAGGTGAAAACCACGCCTATGATCATGCCCGCCGCTGCGCCCATGACGCTCATAGTTACCGATTCCGCCAGCATCTGAAAGAAAACTTCCCGGGGGCTTGCGCCTATGGCCAGCATCACGCCGATTTCCCTCTTTCTTTCCCGCACGGAGGAAACCATCATGTTCATGATGCCAATCCCCCCCACAATCATGCACACCACGGCTATGGAGCCCACGATTGTCAGGAAAATATCCATAATTCTGTTGGCGATATCCAGTTCGTTGGTCATCGTGTTTGCTCTGTAAACCCCGCCGCTTTTTACCCGCGCCAGGGAATCCACCACCCTTTGCGCCGAGCCCATCACATCGTTTCCGCTGACGCACATCATGATCTGGTCAGCCGCATTCTCCCCCGGCAGCCGGCTGACATCCTTCAGATATGTCTCTATGGGAATGTATAAAACCGCCTCCTCATCGCTGTTTTGCATGAAGGATGACGCCAAATTTTCCACCACACCCACCACCATGAAGGCGATGCCGTCCACGCTTATTTCGTTGCCAACGGCGCTCCTGCTGGCAAAAAGCTTCTTTGCAAGGGCAGAGTTTAAAACCGCCGTCCTCATCTCCCGCTGGGAGTCCCTCTCGTTTATGAATCTGCCCGCCTTTTGTTGAAGGTTGCTTATTGTAAAGAAATCAGCCTGGCAGCCTATCGTCTTTATGGCGGAAAGCTCCTTCCCTGCGGAAACAGTGCAATATGTGGTCTTGACAGCGCTTGTCGCCGTCGCTTCCTCCATCTGCTTAAGGCGCTTTGCGTCCTCCAGCTCGATATATCCCCCCGTATTCATCTCTGCGCTCACCCATATTCTGTTGGTGCCCAGGCGGTTCATCTCAAAGTCCAGAAGCTCCCGCCCGCCAGTGCCAAGGGATATGACCGACATCACCGCCCCTGTCCCCACCGCCAGGCCGAGGACTGTCAAAAAAGTGCGCATTTTGCCGGTGGATATGTTTTTCAGCGCCAGCGAGATGATGTCGATAACGCCGGCTCTTCGGTTTTTTACGGGCCTTTCCGCCTTGAACGCACCCGCGTTTTTGTCTTTTGCGCCGGTCACATCACTCACCTCCAGTCCCTACGCCCGAAACAAGCCTTGATATCACCCTATCCCCCTCCTTGATACCCTCCGGGCTTGTGATCACCTCAACGCCTGATGGAAGGCCGTCAACGGCGATATAGTGGGCGTCCTGGTCATGCAGCTCAAGGGGGCTTTTAACCGCCACGCCGTCGATTATGCACATGACGGCGTCCTCACCCTGTAAAAGCGCAGATATGGGCACGCAAACCTTCGTATACTCCTTTGTTATTATGTTTACCTCCACCTGTATTCCCAAAGGCAGCTCAAAGGGGAAGTGTTCCGGCGTCGCCACAGCCTCGAATGTTCCCGGCGAGGCCGCAGAAGCCCCGAAAGAGGATATGAAGCCGCTGCCTTCGCTGTCGCCCCTTTTAAGGCTGACCTTTTGGCCCACATTGATCCTGTCGGCATAGATATCGGAAACCGCCGCCCTTATGGAATAGCCGCCTGAGCCTATCAGCACTCCCCCCTGGGCCATTCCTCCGCCCTGCACAGAGACGGATATCACCTCGCCATCCGAGGGCGCCCTCACCACGCAGCCGGCAATCCTTTCGATGAGCGCATCCCTTTGCAGGGAAAGGGCGGCATAGTCTTTGCTCTCAGCGAAAACGGCTTCCGCCAAAGCGATCTGCCCGTTGAGCGAGGCCAGCTCCGCCTCCAACAGCGAGCTTTCCATTCTGAAAAGAGGATCGCCCATTAAAACCTTCTGACCTGCCTTAACATAGACATCCCCGACGACACCGGCCGATGACGGCAGCGCCAGAAAAGCGTTCTCTCTTTCCAAAAGGCCTGTTAAGCGCTCCTCGATTATCATGTTTCTGTAATGCGACAGCTCCGTCTCCACCTCAACGTGCTTTTCGGGCAATAAAAATGCAGCGCACACGCCAATGCACGCCACAACGCAGACAATGCTCAATATCCTGTGTATTTTTGCCATAATCAACCGCTCCTCGCACCCGAATTCTCCCGCAGCGAATTCGAAAATCGTTGCTCTTATTGTGGCGCAAAAGGCGCTGGCATATCCCGTAAATACATTAAAATTTTATATGGAAATAAAAAGCGCGTCATCACAATTGAACTTTGTGATTCTGTTGCTGATCGCATATAACATAAGAGAGTGAATAATAGCTGAAAGGGCTAATGCTCAGGCCAACAGAGCGCGAAAGAGATAAATTTATAAAGCAGAATTGATATCCTTCAGTATCTGATCTTTAAGCTCCTCCTTTGATGAAAACATTATCTCCCCGCGAATCCGTCTTTGGAAGCTCACCTTTATCTCTTTGCCGTATATATCGCCCGCAAAGCCCAGCAGATGGCTTTCTATCAGCCGGCTTTCGCCCCCAACTGTGGGGTTTTTCCCAATGTTTACCACGGCCTTCCAAGACGCTCCTTCAAGCTCCACGATGCCCTTATAAACGCCGTCCATGGGCAGCGCCCTGTTTTCAGGCACGGGGATATTTGCGGTGGGAATGTTCAGCGTCCGGCCAATTTTTCTTCCTTCGCCCACAATGCCCTCCACCGAGTAGCTGCGCCCCAGCATGGCGTTTGCCAGAATGATATCGCCCTTTTTCAGCGCATTTCTGATGCGCGTGGACGAAACCGGCTCACCTTCGTATAAAACCGTCTCAGCTTCTATCAGCCTCGCGCCGCGCATTCGGGCAAAATCCGCCAACATTTGGGGGGTTCCCCTTGCGCCCTTGCCGAAGCGGTAATTGTTTCCCACCACAATGGAGCCTGCATCCAAGCCCTCCAGCACAAACAGCGCAAAATCCTCCGCCGGCATTTTCGCCATTTCGTCGTCGAATGGTGCCATTATGACCTCGTGAACGCCGCATTCCTTTAAAAGCCGCTCCCTCTCGCGGGCGCTGCACAACAGCTCCTGATCCCTGCCTGAATCAAAAAAACTCTGCGGATGGTTCAAAAACGTGTATGCGCATTTGATCTCCTCCTTCTGTAGGAGCAGATTTCTCAAAAGCGCCTGATGGCCTATGTGAACGCCGTCAAAAAAACCTAATGCCACGGCTTTTTTTGCTTTTGCCCGCATTTTAAAAACCTCGTCAGATTTCGCCCGCAGGCTTCAGCGCGCTGAAGCGGAGCATCTCCCCTTCGGCCCTGCCGATTCCCACGAACTCGTTTTCAAT
Source organism: Christensenellales bacterium (assembly GCA_050942895.1). Lineage (GTDB taxonomy): Bacteria > Bacillota > Clostridia > Christensenellales > UBA1750 > JBNRMR01. Next base: position 7,965 of record JBMNOE010000014.1, on the reverse strand, counting down.
ATATACCCTGGCATTTTCGCCCTCTGCAAGGCTTCTGCCGTTTTCATAGTTTCCAAGGGGAAGGGCCATGCCGTTGCGTACTCTTGGCTGCAACTCCTTCGGCGCGACAAGCCTTGGCATGTGGCCGATGGGAAAGTCCGCCGGAAGCAGCCTTTCAGCGATGTTCTCCCGCGTCAGCTCGTCCAGCCGCAGGCTCTCATCCAGCGAAAACCGACCGGCCCGTGAGCGCAGCAGGAACGAACAATGAGCCCCGCAGCCCAGCGCCGCGCCAATATCGCGGCAGATGGTGCGGATATATGTGCCCCTTCCGCAGACCACCTTCAGCATGAATTTATTCTCGCCGGGCTTATCCAAAACCTCTATTGACTCAACCCTTGCAGGCCTTTGAGGAACAGTGGTGTCTCCCCCGCTTCTGGCTATGCTGTAAAGCTTTTTGCCGTTCTTCAAAACGGCGGAATAGGCAGGAGGAGTCTGCATTATGTCACCAACAAACCTGGGAATTACCTCCAGCAGATCGCTTTCGCTCACATCCCCGGTGCTTTGCGATATTATCTTTCCCTGAGCATCTTGAGTGTCGGTTTCAATGCCGAATGTAACCTCGCAGATATATTCTTTTTCTTTTTCTATCACATAGTCAAAAAGCCTGGCGGCAAAACCGACGCCTATGGGCAAAACGCCCGCAGCCGCCGGGTCCAGGGTGCCCATGTGGCCAACCTTTACGCCATTCGGCAAAAGCCTGCGCACACCGACTACGGCATAGCTGCTGGTCATCCCCGGAGGCTTCAATATATTAATAAATCCGTTCATCGTCTATTTCAGCAGTCCTTTTGCTTTTTCTGCCACAGTTTGGGCTATCTCGTCGATATCAGCGCCTGCGACAGTGCAGCCCGAAGCGTTCTTATGGCCGCCGCCGCCGAACATGGCCGCCAGCTCGCCCACATCCAGCTCGCCCTTGCTGCGAAAGGACATCTTGATATTGCCGCTGTCGATAGCGCGGGCAAGTATGGCGATCTTAACGCCCGTCGACTCGATCCCATAGTTGATAATGCCCTCATAGTCCTCGTCTAGGGCGCCGCACTCCCTGCGCTGCTCATCTGTGCTGGTCATTGTGATTATTTTTCCCCCGCAGTATTCCTTTATGCTGGAAAGCACCTGTCCCATCAGCTTCGTTTTTTTAAGAGGCCTGAAGCGGTAAACCCGCCCGGTCAGACTGTCCATGTCCATGCCGGGGTAGACCATCCGCGCCGCTGCCGCCAGGGTTTCGCTGGTGGTGTTGTTGAAGCTGAAATGGAAAGTGTCGGTGGAAACGCCTATGAACAGGCAAAGGCGTATGTCGTCCGTCAAAGACACCTTTAGCTGATCTAAAAGCCTTAAAACAAGCTCCGCAGAGGAAGCCTTTGTGGAGTCGATATAATTCAGCTTCGCAAAACCGGTGTTTGTGCCGTGGTGGTCAAGACATGCGCTGTTTTCAAAGGACATAAAGAAATCCTTCTGTGTGCCCAGGCGAAATTCATCCGCTGCGTCAACTGAAACGGCCATGTCAAAGTCCGCCGCCTTCCCCGGCGCCGTGATGATCTTTTCCGCAAGGGGCATGAAGCTGTATTTTTCCGGCGCGGGATCCTCACAGAAGAGGCTGCATTCCTTGCCCATATTATCCAGCGCGATCTTCAGCGCCAAAGCGCTTCCAAGGGCGTCGCCGTCCGGAGAAAGATGGGTAAACAGGGCAATTTTCGCCGCCGACTTAAGCGCCCTGCTTATCTTCAGCAAACTATTCGTCATCTTCTAAGTCCCTATCCCTGGCGTCCGCTTCTTCAAGCTCTCTTGTAATCGTATTCAAAGTGCTCTGTATCCGCACGCTTCTTTCGATTGAATTGTCCAGCTCAAAGCTTATCTCCGGCGTGTAGCGCAGATCAATCCTTGCGCCCAGCTCCCTTCGGACGAACCCGGCAGCGCCTTTGAGAGCCTTCATCATCTCGCTCTGGGCCTTTTCATCCAGCATGGCGCTGATGCCTATCTTGGCGTAGCGCAGATCGTTGGTCACATTCGCGTAGGTAACAGTGAAAACCTCCGGAATTCTGGGATCCTTAAGATCCTTAATTATATCATACACCTGCGACCGCACCTGCGGCGATAGCCGGTCTGTTCTTGAAAAGTCAGCCATGTCCACGCGCCCTTCCTTTTCCTTATTTGTCGATTATATGATAACACAAAAAGCCATGTTTGCGAAGATATTTAAGCCAAAGGGATAAAAACAGGGCAAAAACTTTACCCCGCCTGACTAAACGCAAAGCGGGGTAATGCCTGTATTGTGTGATTGCGGGCTTTCATTTTGAAAAATATCCGATGTTTTGCCCTGAAGCAGTCCTTAGATATCAATGCCTCCGTCGACGCGGACGAGCTGCCCTGTCATGAATGAGGAATCGTCCGTGGCCAGGAACAGCGCGACTGTTGCAATTTCATCCGGCTGGCCGACCTTCTTAAGAGGCGAGCCATCCAGCAGATGCTGCACTGCGGCCATGCCGCCGACGCTGTCCACCATTGCGGTCATTATTGCGCCGGGCAAAATGGCGTTCGTGCGAATTTCCGGGCCAAGCTCCCAGGCCATGGACTTGGTCAGGCCGGAAACTGCATGCTTGGATGTGACATAGGCTGCCGGGCCGTGGTGAGCGTGAGCGCCGGCTACGGAGCCGTTGTTTATGATGACGCCCTTGCCCTTCGCCTTCATGACGGGCGCAACCAGCTGGGCAAGATATAAGGGAGCGGTCACGTTGACCATCATCACATTGTTCCATTCCTCCAAAGTGAGATCCTGTATGGGGGTCGTGCTTAAAATGCCCGCATTATTGAATAAAACATCGACAGTGCCATAGGTTTCCATGGTCACATCGAAGATTTTTTTGATATCTTCAGTCTTGGCCATGTCTGCCACGATATATATGGCTTCGTTGCCCTCCGCCTTTATCTGGGCAACAACTTCCTTGGCTCTTTCCTCATTGCGGCCGGTGACAACGACCTTTGAGCCTTCCCTTGCGAACCTGACGGCCGTGGCTCTGCCCATTCCTGAAGTCGAGCCGGTTACTATTGAGACTTTTCCTTTTAGACGCATTGCATTACCTCTCCTAGTACTTTGTAGATTTTTTATCAAAGTTGATTATAGACTCCATTGTCGTTTTTTGCAAGCCCTTTTTTGATGAAATAAAATTGCTTACACTAACTTAACTTCTTGCCCTCATAAATCCTCACAGGCAAACGCCTTTTTATATTGCCCAGCTTAGCGCCGGCTCATGTTCAGGCTCATGCCGCAATTTATGTCAATTTTTGCGCTTACAATAAAATATGCATAATAAAAAAGCGGCCGGCTTCAACGCCTTCCGCTCTTTCACATTTTCACAACATGTTATTTTCCAAACAACTGCACCCAGTGTTTTTCCCCGTCGATTTCAATGCAGGCAACAGCCATCCTGGTGTACTCGCCATTTAAAATGTTCGCCTTGTGATCCTGCGAGCCCATCAGCGCCCTGACTGCCGAGGATGCGCTGCTATGCCCAAAGGCAATGTTCTCCGCATTTGCCTTGTCGCTGACGAAATACCATGCAAGACCGTTGGGGCGCGTGTGGGAAAATTCCACGCTTATCTCAACCGCCCGCTGCTGCGCCGCCTGATCCATTTCGCTGTCATAGCTAAGGCCCGCAACTCCTGCGTTTTCTCTTTCGCCGTTGACCAGCTCAAACATCCTTTGGGCGTCGCTACTTCTGACGGTAGCAGAAATGGTAAGCTCACCGCTGCTGGTCTGCACATAGAAGGACTTAGCGCCGCTGGAGGAGGTGCTTCTGGGCGTCGCCGAGGCCTGAGGAGACTGGCTCGGAGAAGGCGTAGGGCTTGCAGTCGGCGTAGGACTTGCAGTCGGCGTAGGGCTTGCAGTCGGCGCGGGGCTTGCAGTCGGCGTTGGACTTGCAGTCGGCGCGGGACTTGCAGTCGGCGTTGGACTTGCAGTCGGCGCGGGGCTTGCAGTCGGCGCGGGACTTGCAGTCGGCGCGGGACTTGCAGTCGGCGTAGGACTTGCAGTCGGCGCGGGGCTTGCAGTCGGCGCGGGGCTTGCAGTAGGTGCGGGGCTTGCAGTCGGCGTGAGTGTGGGCGCAGGCGCGCTTGTGCTTATCGTTGGGCTGCCTTCCGCAGGCCCTGCAGGTACGGCAGTTTTTCCTTTATTCACCGCCAACACCGTCAATGTAGCCACCGCCAGCAGAACGAGAACCCCGCCAGCTACCAGATATGCAGTCCTGGGGAAGAATGTCCGCTGAGGCACAGGCCGCTTTGCGATGACATCAGCCACGGTGTCTGCAATGTAGCAGTTCATGTTGGCAACAATCAAAAACCGGCCGTCCCTTCCCAGAGCGATTGAAAAGCTCTCATAATTGCTGACTATCAAAAAGCCCTTTTCAAGCGCCGCCATATCCATATGCTCCTGCATGGCGGGGAAGTCCCCCGCGCGCATGAACAGCACCGCCAGTATATAGCTCCTGTGCTTTTTCAGAAATCTTTCGCTTGCGCTGGCCGCCTTGGAAAGCCTCTTTAGGAAGTCATTGCGCTTGTATAGGAAGTCGTTGAAAAGGGCGGTGTCAGCCAGCATGCTTGCTATCACGGCTATGCAAAGCTCCATATCGGCGCCGGAACTGGGGCAGGTGAGGGCGGCGTCTATATATCCCAGATTGAACTTACCCAGCGCCGAGCCTAAATCCCTTATCTCCGCCGCCATTTCCTGATTTGAGCGCAGCAATACTTTTGAGAAATTTCCGTCGTCCAGCCTCTGTGCAAGCTCCTTCAGCGTTTGGGTGATATGCCCTGACGCGTACAGCAAAAAATCGCCTTTTTCGTGGCTGTCCGCAGCCTCATGAAAGGCCAGCTGCGCCGCTGATACGGCTGCTGCCCTGTCGCTTATCTGAAATTCGTCGCAAAGCAACAGCGCCCTGCCTTCGATAAGGTCAAAGTTCTGGATGGCCAACTTTTCCACCGCCAAAGGTGCGTTCCTTTTTCGCTTAAATTTCATCAGAAACTCTTTATCCATTGCTATCTGTCCTTTGTAAAAATACATCAGAGGCCCTGCGCCTGAGTATGATTATAAATAATAACGCTAATGCTATAGATATAATAACACATTTTGTCACTCACCGCATCTGTTTTTATTGCCACGCAAGACTCCTTCACACTTATTTGCCTTTTTAAATATATTAATTGAGGGGCGTAAAATGATTCCGGCGGCTCGTTTGGAGCGCAATGCCTTAAAGCCGGCCTCCTACGCCCCCGCCGGCAAGGCTAAATATGACAATAAAAATGCGGACAAACGGTCGGCCTCGTAGGGAGCATAAAACATGGCCGTAAACAGATATACCAAGGCGGATTTGCACCGCAAAGTTTCCCCCAATTTCACCGTGGGAGATTTTTGGGCGGATTCGTCCCTGAGCGAAATTTTGCTGGACACAGCCCTTGCTCTTATTTTAGAAAAATTTCTGGACAAATTCGGCGAAAAGCCGCGCCTAAGAAACCGCTATAACGGCGTTTCAACCACTCGGTACGCCCCCGTGTCCAGCGCGGGCTTCCGAATAGCCGCAGGCAGCGGCGCAAGCAATTCCCAGCATCGGCTTGGAAAGGCCGTTGACTTTGAAATCCCGGGCGTTTCTGCAGTTAATCTGGCCCAATTCGCCGAAACCCTGAAGGAGGTTGGAGGAATCGGCCTTTACTACAGAGCCGGTCAGCTTGAAAGGCAGACCCACATACACATCGACACCCGTTCCAGCCGGGCGAGATGGGGTTGGAAGGGGTCCTATTCCTCCGGCGGCAGGCTTCCCGGCTTTGGCGGCATTCCCTGCGTTTTTAAGCGGGGCAGCCAGAGCGCAGGCGTGGAGATAATTCAGCGCTGGCTAAGGGATCAGGGCTATAAGGACATCACGCCCGACGGCGAATATGGCCCCAAAACTGCCGCTGCCGTCAAAAGTTGGCAGAAAGAAAATGACCTTAAGGCTGACGGCGCTTTTGGAAGGGACACGAACTCAAAAGCAAATGTTTTTAACTGGTGATCGCTTTTTGCCGGAAAACGCCGCAGACCCAAAATCTGCGGCGTTTTTTATTATCATCACCAGCCTGCATAAATCTTAGTGGCTGCAAAGGGCTGTCAGGCCATGGTTTCAAGCATCTTAAGAGTCACCTCGTATTTTAAAGGCTTGCCCTCCAAAAACGCCTCGCATTCTCTTGCCATGAAGCGGCCCATCCTGGCCACCTCGTTTCCCGCGCTGCCGGCGATATGGGGCGTCAAAATCACGTTCTCAAGCTGAAAAAACGGGCTTTCCGCCTGCACAGGCTCGGGAAAGGTCACATCCAGCAAAGCGGTTCTGCCGGGCTTTTCGCTCATCGCCCGGGCAAGGCCCTCCTCGCATACCTGAGCGCCCCTGCCTGTGTTGATGAAAACGCCATAGTCATCCATCCGCGAAAAATGCTCATATCTAAGCATCCTTTGGGTGTGCTCATTGTTCGCCATATGGTTGGACACGATGAAACAGCTTTCAAACAATTCCTCCAATGAGCATTGCTGTGCGCCAAGGGCTTTTGCCTTTTCCGGCGGCAAGTAAGGGTCGTATACTTTTGTTTTAATGTCATAATCCATGAGCTTTTCAAGCACCCCGCCGCCTATCTTCCCCGCACCGATAATCCCCACGCTTATGCCATAATTGCCCGGCAAGTTCGAAAAATACTCCTTTGCCCGGCCGTGATCGCCCTGGCTGCCATAGATCCTGGCAGACTGATAAAAGCCCTTCCCCGCCAGAATAATCTGCGCCACAGTGTATTCGATCACAGGGATGGCATTGGCGTCCGCTGCGGAAAACACATTCACTCCCTTTTCCAAAAAGGGACGCGCGAACCTTTGCACCGAGCCCGCCGCATAGAACACTGCCTTCAACCTCGGGAAATATTCGTCTATCTCCTGCGATGATAGCGCCGGCATCCCCCAGGTTGAAAATATGACGCTTACGTTTGACATTTCCTCCTTGCGGGAGAAGATGTCATCCATACTGGATATATTGTCAACAAATTTAAGCTTTTCCCTTAGCTCTTTGCGGGTTTCATCGTCATATGCCCTTTCTATAGCGCCTTTTCCATCTTTATTTTTCGAAGGGCTCATGGACGCAAAAACAGCAATCATAGAGTATCTCCTCTTTTTTATGTCAGATTCCTTATATAAAATATTATATATCGGATTTTGCACAATAAAACCCCGGCGGAGGTGGCTCGCGCCGGGGCATTTATTTGGTTTAGTAGGTTCCGCTGGTGTCAAAGGTCACAGAGGAGGCTTCCTTTTTCTTCGATGATGCCCTGCGCTTGTTCAGCTCCTCAAGGAACAAATCCTCATCTATGGGAATTGAAACAGGGGCGTCCACCCAGCTTGAAAGATGCATCGCGTTGGAGAGCATCAGGCCGAAAATTCCCTCCTGGCCTGGGGCAACAAGAGGCTCGCCGCGAAGGATGTTTGCAGCGAACGCCCTCAGCACGCCAACATGCTGGAGGTTTTCACCATCGGTCTCGACTTCGCTTTCAGTGACTTTGATCTTGGTGAAACCCTGCTGAGATTCCTTCGTCACCTTACTGACATAATCGTCCAGCTCAAAAAGGGTCAGCTTGCCCTTTTCGCAGATAACCTTGCCTTTATCGAAAGAGACTTCCAGTCTGTTTGTGCCGGGGAAGTCGCCCGTGGAGGTGATGAAAACGCCTGTTGCGCCGTTGGGGTATTCCAGATATGCGGTCACATCGTCTTCCACTTCGATATCATGCCATTTGCCCTCGTTCACGAACGCCTTGACCGTCTTGGGCATTCCAAAGAGCCACTGCATCAGGTCAAGCTGATGGGGGCACTGGTTCAAAAGCACGCCGCCGCCCTCGCCGTTCCAGGTGCCGCGCCAATCGCCGGAGTCGTAGTAC
>JBMNOE010000013.1:0-66183 GCA_050942895.1 Christensenellales bacterium | reverse complement strand
GGCATTCGGGTTTTGGCCCGCACCGATTTCTCAAAGATTCGCCGGTCCGTGTTCGAGGAGCACCCCGAATGGGCGTACCGCACTGAAAAGGGCGATATAGTCGATTATAACGGCGATGTCCACGCCTGCTTGAACGGCGCGTTTCAAAGCGAGTATATGTTCAAAATAATCAGCGAGGCCATAGAGCGCACCGGCGTTGATGGAATATTCTTCAATATGTCGGGCTTCATCGTGAGGGATTACAGTTATAATTATCACGGCCTTTGCCACTGCGAGAGCTGCAAAAGCATGTTTAATGAGCGCTACGGCCTGGAACTGCCAAAAAACCAAGATCCGCTAAGCCCAGTCTATCAGAAATACAGGATGTTCCAAAGAGAATGCATTGCCGCCCATAACAAGCGGCTCTACGATCATATCAAGGCCATCAGCCCGGACATCGCCGTCAACGGCTTCGATATCGCCCGCCTTGAGTCCAACACAGAATATGGGCGCGCCCAGTGGGTGTACAGCGCCTCATCCAATACCCGCCAAGTTCGCGGCGCCGGGGACGGAGCAACTGTCCCCTCCAACTGCTCGGTGGATTTTATAGGCTTTTATCTGCGGCATGTGGCCGTAAGCCCCGCCGCTCAGGAGCTTAGGCTGTGGCAGGATATGGCCAATCTGGGCGGGCTGGACTATTACCTGATCGGAAGGCTGGACAACCATGAGGATCGCTCCGGCTTTGAGCGGGTTCGCAATGTGTTCCACTTCCATAAAAAGCATGAGAATGACCTGCTGGGCCTTAAAGCAAGGGCTGAAGCCCTGCTGATACGCACTGATGCAGCCGACACCGCCGAGGAGAGGGGCTGGATACGGGCGCTGACGGAAAACCATATACTTTTCGACGAGACCAGAGCCGGGAAGCTGATGGATGCTCCCCTGGAAAAATACAAGGTGATATTGCTGCCGGGCACCGCATACCTTACCTTAGAAATGGCCGAAAAGCTTGACAATTACGCCAAGGGCGGCGGCATCGTCGTGGCTGTGGGCGAGAGTTCTCTTTGGGGCTTTGATTACAGCCGCAATAGCCGGCCCTTGCTTGATTGCCTTGGAGTCAAGCAAATACTGCACACCCGCAGCGACATGCTCTCCGCCATGCTTAAGCTGGACGATACAGACAAGCAGGTCTTTTCCCATTTCCCCGATTCCGAGCTGGTGGCCATCGGCGAAAGCTTTATTTACGCCGAATATGATCAAAAGGCTAAGGGTTGGATGAAGCTGATCCCACCACATCCATATGGGCCGCCGGAGCGCTGCTATTACAATCTGGTCAGCGATATTCCCGGCGTGACGCGCCATTCCTGGGGAAAGGGCGCGGGCGTTTTTATTCCCTGGAACCCGGGCGCGCTTCTGCTTAAGGAGGGCTATGACAACACCATGCGCTTCCTGAAGGGCGTGCTTTTGGGAATATGCGGCCTTAGGGATATCGCTCCCGGGCTGCATCCCACCGTTGAGATCACCGTCGGCGAAAAAGAGGGCAAGACAGTAGTGCAGTTCGTGAACGCCAGCGGCCACTTCGCCAACAGCTTCTACGATTCGCTGCCCATCCATGGCGCACAGGCGGAGATAGCCATAGACGCGCCCGTAAGCAGTGTGCGCTGCCTGACGGAGGAGGGCAAGGTGGCATACGAACATAAGGCAGGCTTCCTTCGCATCGCATTAGAAAAGCTGGATATGTATGAAGCCGTCGTGATAGAGCATGAGAATGATGGCGGCAATCTATAATTATTACTATAAGCTTTTAGCTTAAAACACGGAAAATGAAATGCGAGCGCAGCTGTGAGGTAAGCTGCGCTCGTTTTTGCCCTGCACAATGCGGGTAAATGCGGCAGGACGGACCATTATTTGTCTGTGTGACTTCCTTACCTGTTGCCTAGGGGAGTACGGGGTTCACGCCCTCCTGATAGAGTTCGACGAATCTTGCCGCGCCCGCTCCTTCGAGATTGCTGATGAATGTGTTCCATCTGTCATCGCTGGGCCCGTGCATGATCATCTCTGCGACCGCCTCGTCATATAGGGGCTCCAGGTTGGCGAAGATCTGGTTGCGCTCGGCCTGAGAATCAGGGGTGAAGACCGCCAGGTTGTTCAAGTAGGTGTAGGCATAAGGCTCCAGCAGGCCCTTTTCCTTATACAACGCGCTGTATTCGATTCTCTCCACGCGGTAATCAGGCTGGAGGAACACTGTGTTATAGTAGTAGCCGGGCAGGTAGCAGATGCCGTTGACGCCCATCGCGTATTGCATCACGCCCTGGTCGCCTTCGGGGCCCAGCTCGCACTGGCCAGCGTCGTTCCAGTTCCAGAGTACGCCTTCAGGCCCATAATAGGATTCAAAGGTGGGCTGATCCTGTAACTGGTAATCTGTCCACATGGCGCTCTCCTGCAGGTAGGCGTTGGTGGCGGTGAAGAATACTCGCTGGCTCGCAACGGCGAACTGCGCCCGGAAGTTGACGGAATAGCCTTCCGCAGCGGGAGGCAGCAGGAAGACCATGTCCTCCTCCAGGATATCCCAGCCCATGGATTTAATTCTGTGCATTGTGGTCAGGCCCACGTTGTTCTGGTTGTACTTGGAAATCTTCGTGTTGGCGTCCTGGGTGATGGTGTTGATGTCCATCAAACCCTCGCTGTACAGCCTGTGCATGTACTCAATCGCCTCGCGGTAGCCGGGCTGGAAGGGATTGAACACCACCTGCTTGTTCTCATCAAGGCTGACATGGAGGTTGTTTTCGGAAATTCCCCACAGATGGAAGAAATAAGTGGTGAATTCGTCAAAGGTTCCGGTGTAGCCCAAGCGGTTGGGATCGGCGGTCACGAAGGCCTTCAGTGCTTCGTAGAGCTCCTCGGCAGTGGTGGGCAGGGGAAGGCTTGCTTCGTCCAGCCACTTTTTGTTGATGAAGAAGGAGCCGGGGTGATTGGTGCCGTCATCAGCGATTCTGCCAATGGCGTACATCTTGCCGTCGGTGCGGATCAGGCTCTTCCAAGCGGAGGTATCGCCTTCAAGGCGTTCTTTGTAGACGGGCATGTAGGCGTCGATAAGATCATCCACCGGCAGCAATATGCCCTGGTCCACGCCATAGATCTCCGCGTCAATGGTGCCGCCGTTGACGATGATATCGGTATATTCACCGGATGCGAACATTAGGTTTACCTGGGTGTTCCAGTCAGACTGGTTCACCTGTGTCCAGTCGATGTGAATGTTGGTGTCGCCTTCGAGTTTTTCAGCCCACCACAGACCCTCCATGGTTGTTGCATCTGTGTCGCGGATGTATTGCAGGACGGAAAGGGTTATCTTATCCTTGACGATGGGCAGGGTTCCGATGGGGTTTATGTTGGAACTTTCGGCAGGAAGCTGGGTGGCGGGGGCAGAGGTCGGGGCAGTGCCTGATGTCGGGGCTACGCCGGACGGGGCGGTTGTGCTCGCTACAGTTCCTCCCCCGGTGCAGCCGACAAGCATTGCCAAAACCAGCGCTAAAGCCATTACAATGATAGTCTTGCGTCTCATTCCTAGTTCTCCTTTCGCATATTGAAGTTCTTTGAGTTCATTAAGCTAATCAGCTCACGCTGAAAACATTCAGTTCGCACGGCTTTTTCTTTTTGTATACTGATTTTCGCCGATGAAGGGCTATCCTTTTATGGAACCTATCATAACGCCCTTGACGAAATAGTCCTGCATCAGCAGGTAAAGGGCAACCGCCGGTATGGTGGATATGATTATCGCGCAGTATTTTACCACGTTTGAAACCCTAAGTGTCTCGGCCACGTCCGTATAGTCGCCCTCAAACATCTCAGCCACGTCGCCCGCTGAGACGGTCAGCGCAGCCAGGATTTGCCTCAGCACCGTTTGCAAGGGCCAATATTTGCTGTCGCGCAAATACACAAGGGCCGTGAAAAAGTCGTTCCACTTTGCAACGGCATAATAGACGCTGAGCACGGCGACTATAGTGCCTGAAAGCGGCAGAACGATCTTGAAGAAATACTGGAAATGATCGGAGCCGTCTATCATAGCGGCTTCATAGAGCTCCCCCGGAATAGAGGTGCTTATATATGTCCGGGCGATCATTGTGTTCCACACGCTCATGGCCCCCATCAGCACCATTATGATGGGCTTGTTATAAAGGCCGATATCCTTCATGACCAGAAAGGTGGGTATGAGGCCGCCGCTGAAGAACATGGTGAAAATAATTATGAAGTTCACAATGGTCTTTCCCGGGAACTTGTTTGAAAGGGCGTATGCCATCAGCATGGTGAGCGATATGCCCAAAACAGTGCCCGAAACCGTGTATATAACCGCCCAGTAATAGCTTCGCCAAAGGGTGTTGTATTTCATTATTCGTTCATAGCCCACAAGGGAAAAATCAACCGGGAAAAAGAGCACCTCGCCGTTCATGACAGCGTAAGGATCTGAAACTGATGAAATTACTATCAGGTACAGGGGATAGAGTATGATAAGGAGCACCAATCCCCAAAATATATAGTTTAAAACAGTAAATATTCTGTCCTCGGTGGAAAGGTGTATGCGAGTGCTTCTGGACGCTAATTGTTTTACTTTCTCAGCCATTTTTATACCCTCCCGCTCTAGAACATGCTGATTGAGCTGAATCTTTTTGAAATATAGTTGACCGTTGACACCATCAGGAAGCTGATTATGTTCTGGAAAAGGCCGATGGCCGCGGTGTACGAGAATTGACCGCTTTGAAGGCCTATCTGGTAGACATAAACGCCTATGGTGTTGGATGTGCCTTTGTTTCCGGCGGTTTGAAGGAGCAGGGTTTTTTGCATGTTTCCTGCCATGATCTGGCCGCTGTTGAGGATCAGCATCATCATCGCCATCGGTATAATGCTGGGTATATCGATGTACCAGATCTGCTTGATGATGGACGCGCCGTCCAGCGTGGCAGCCTCGTACATCTCCTGATCGATGCTGGTGAGGGCGGCAATATAGACTATCGTATTCCAGCCGGAGTTCTGCCAGATGGCCGATATGACGAATATGCGCCTGAACCATGCAGACTCTGCCATGAAGAACTGGGGATTACCGCCCAGCACAGATACGATCTTGTTCACAAAGCCGTTTGTGGGCTCAAGGAAGATATAAAGCATTCCCGCCAAAACCACGGTTGATATGAAATGGGGGATATATATGACTGTCTGCGAAAATTTCTTGAATTTCGGCATCGACACGCGGTTTAGGAGAAGGGAAAGTATGACTGGCACCGGGAAGCCGAATATCAGCGCATAAAAGTTAACCAGCAAAGTGTTCCTTACAAGCGGCCAACTCAGGTAGGATTTGAAAAAGGTGTCAAAATGTTTAAGTCCCACCCAAGAACTGCCCATCACACCTTGAATCGCCTTGTAATCCTTAAAGGCGATTTGTATGCCATAAAGGGGCAGGTAGTGGAATACTGCATAATAAATCAGCCCGGGCAATACGAAAAAATAAAGCTGCCAACTGTTTGCAACCTGCCTCTTCAGCATCCGCCACTTGTTCCTTTGAAGATGAGTTTGAAGGCTTGTGTTAGTGCTCAATCCGGATCATCCTCCTTGTTTTTCCTTGTTTTACGCGTTTTTCTTTGTTCTTTTATCGTTGCCGCTAAGGCAGCTTCGCTTTTTCGGGCATTTGTCCGGCATCGTCTTTTCTCAGGGAGGTTTACGCCGGTGAGTTCCTCTCTTGACTGTTTTCCGGGTTTTTGGGTACAGCAAACAAAGGGTTGAATGCATTGGCTCAATAGTCGCCATCTACTTTGCGCACATATACAAATGTTATTTATGCAAATAAAAGACGCAAATAGATCCTGCGCTTTTATCAATGCAAGGAAACACTGCGACGGCTGTGATGCTGCGGAGTGCATTCGCAAAGTGTCACGTCCGGCTTTCGCGTGAGCAGACCGGAAATGAGGGATATATACGGTGGAATATATAATTTATCGTTAAATATATCAGGATTATATCATAGGATAAACTGATAATCAAGAGTGAAAATAAATTTGATTATTATAAGCCATAGTTAAGATGAAAAAAAGGGTCTCTTGAGCTGAATCCCCTGAGGCCTTGCTTGCGCTCTTATATGGTCATTCTCCTAAGCTGATCAACATTTGTGAAGGCAACGGTTAATTTCCCCGGGCCATTCAAAGTGGTTGATTGGGCGATATACCTGTCGCCAAAGACAAAGCGCGGATGGGGGCCGATATCATAGGCGGAGGACTCGCCTTGATGATAAGCCGCAGGACTTTCAAGCATCACCACGGATTTCGCTGACCGGATGCTGTGGAATGAGGCTCTTGCGGCGCCGCCGGGGTAGATCTTGCCGGTGCAAAGGAAGCTTCCATCGGCGCAGGAGTGTCCGTGGGAGCTTAAGGACGTGTAAAACATGCTGTGCTCGCCTGTTTGAAGGTTAATTTTGCCGATGCCGTTTTGCTCGTCGCAGTAGTAGATGTGTTTGCCGCCGGCGCTCCACCACTCATGGCTGCATTCGCTGTGGAGGGGCGGGTGTAAAACCGGGTTTTCGCCGCGGCGAATGGTCCAGCAGCGGGCGCGCTTGCCTTTGTCATCATAGGGGATGTCATGGTGCAGGCCGGTTTTTATATCCTGCCAGCGATCCATTGCAAGGAGGATCAGATCGTTATCCGCGGGGCTAAACTGGGCATGGCTCCAGCCGCCATGGAGCTTGCGCCAAAGCTCAAACTCTCCGGAGGCAATGTCAAGCCCGGCGATATAGATATCGTTGCCGGAAGCGATGTCGCAGCACAGCTTTGTTCTGTCGGCGGAAAAGGTCAGATGGGTGGCCATCCTGCCGGGGAAAACGCGCCATTCAGCCGGAACTTTTGCGATGATGTCCACCTGTGCGTCGGGGCGGGGGCCTTTTCTTAGTATTAGATTGTCCGTCTGGAAATAAAGCTCGCCGGTGAGGGGGGCGGCACAGGCGCCGTCGCCGCGGATGTCCGGGTGGCGATATATCTCGTCCGTTTCAAAGTCGATGCAGGCGGCGGTGAGGGCGCTGCCTTCCATCCATCCTCCGGGGGGATGCGCGCATAATATCCAGCAGTAGCGTCCGTCCAAAGTGGCGCTGTGGCTGGCGGGATGGAACAGCTTTTGAAAGGGAGCCGTTTCGTTTTTAAGGAGATAGCTGACCACGCCGGTTTCAGGATGAACATATTTTTCAAAGCGTCCGGAGGTTTCCGGTGTAAACATATGCGCCTCTTTCCGCCCCCCTGATGAGAGCTGCTTAAACATGTTTATCATGTTTTGCATGCTTATGATCAAATACTACCATAAAAAGAATGTCCGCTCAATGAAATAACGCAAAAAACGAGATTAAAAAACAAAATGCGATTTATTTTTTATAATATTGCTTCAGGGTATTCACAAGGACCAATTAATATGTTATTATTTTAGCGCAAGCTTGAAGGCCGATAAAGAGGCCGGCAATATGGCCCATAAGCCATATATGAACAGTGCAAATAAAGGGGTCTTGCCGTTTGCGGCAGGATTCCTTTTTTTAGCATATGGCTTTATGCGGCTGCATGGGCGAGAAATTTGGGAAACATGGGAATGATTTAAAGTTAAAGTTTATATATGATATGTCTGCCGCCACAGCGCGGCTGTTCATAGAATACAGCCTTAGGAGGAACAACCACATGCAACTGGCAAAACCAAAGACAACCGCATATCTGCCCGACGAGAGGCCTTCCCTGGGGAAGCTATTGCTGTACGCTTTGCAACAGGTCATAGTCATGTTCCCCGCGACCGTAACGGTTGCTCTTATCACCGGTTTCCAGGTGTCCACCACAATCTTCGCCAGCGGACTTGCAACTCTATGCTTCATATTGATCACCGGCAAAAAAATCCCGCTTTATTACGGCTCCAGCTTTGCCTATTTAACTGCTGTATCAAGCCTGATGGCCTCCGAGGCGATCGCCTCCCGGCTAAGCCCTGAGGCCGCAGCGCAGCTAAGCGCCTGGATGATCGGCGAGACCTCTGTTTTACCGGGAGAGGCCATATCCTACGCTCAGTTCGGCATAATAATGTCCGGCTTCGTTTCAATCGCTGCGGGGCTGCTGGTAAAGTTCTCGGGCGTTCAGGCTGTGGAAAAAATTCTTCCTCCTTCGATAACGGGTTCCATAGCCATGATAATCGGCCTAACCCTCGCCGGAAACGCCCTGGCAGACGCCGCGCCCTCCATGTCGGCAGCTGCGGGAAGCGTGGCCGGGTCAAACTGGGTGTGGGTCGTTTCCCTTGCTACTTTGCTTTCCACCATATTATTCTCCCGTTATCTTAAGGGATTTTTAGGACAGTTGCCGCTGCTTCTGGGTGCGGCTGTCGGCTGTGCAACGGCGGCGCTCTTAATCCTCTTTGGAGGGCAGGACATGAACCTTTTCCGCTCCATCCCCAAGGAAGCGCTTGAGGGATCCCTTTGGTCACGCGGCGTGTTCGCAGTTCCGGCGTTCACATTCCCCAAGGCCTCCTGGCAGGCTGTTGTGGCCATAATGCCCATCGCGATAGCAACAATACCCGAGTCCACCGCCCATATGTATCAGCTTGACATATATGTAAACGATATCGCCAAGAAAAAGGGCAAGGGCAGGTATGATCTGGTGAGCTTGCTTGACCGCAACCTTATCGGTGACGGCATCTGCGATATGATCTCCGGCGCGATCGGTGGGCCTGCCGGCACAAACTACGGCGAAAACATTTCCACGATGGCCATCACAAAGGTGTTCTCTGTTGCGGTTTTGGGCGTGGCGGCGGTAATCGCCATGGTCATATCCTTTTTCACCCCCCTTGTTTCGGCCATATACGCCATTCCGCTGGCGGTCATCGGCGGCCTGGAGGTATATCTTTTCGGCGCGATCGCTGCACAGGGCATAGCGATCATGATAGACAAAAAGGTGGACATGTTCTCCGCAAAGAATATCGCCGTCATCGCGACGATAATGGTTATCGGCATCGGCGGCCAGTATGCCTTCGGCGGCAACATCAACTTCTTCGGCATGGACATTCCCTGCATAGCGGGCGCGGCGATATTCGGCATAGCCCTTAACGCGCTGTTGAGCATAGGGGAGAAGAAAAACAACGAAAAGAAGTAGGCATCCATACTCTAAAATAATAGCACTATAAATCAGGGTCTGTTTTGAAAACGGACCCATTTTTATATGCTTTTATAAAATAAAAATAAAGCTGCATCTTAAAAGAGCGCTTTTTTAGAAATCAATATTGATATAGCCAGTCTCCGCATTTTATGCTAATATCTTCCTATAAAGAAATAAAATTTAAAGAAGAACCGTAGGCCCCAGCACTAAGGCTTTTAGCGGCATGTATCTCTCCCTTCGCAACTTCTGTCAGCGGCCGGACTTGATGGCCATCATATGCGGAAGTTTCGACTATTTACATGAAAAGTATGCCGGGTTATAACTAATATAACATGACGGAGACTATATCATAAAGCGCAATAAAGCGCAGAACGGGTGACTGAACCGGCCCAGAAGGGCTTTTGCAGATTTGTTTTTAAGACAGGCATGACAGTTCCCATTAGTTTATCGGCTATTTATGAAACATGCGGACCATCAACAAAAAGAAAGGGAGGAAAAAATGCAGCTTATTATCAGTTCAACGGCGAATGAAATGGGCCGGGTTGCGGCCCAAAGCGCTGCGGAGATTCTTCGCGCGGCAATCGCGAAGCAGGGCTGGGCCAGACTGGTGCTGTCGACAGGCGCATCGCAGTTTGAGGTGCTTGGGTATCTGGTGAAGGAGGATGTGGACTGGAGTAAGGTGGAGGTTTTTCACCTTGACGAATACATCGGCCTGCCCAACACTCATCCGGCAAGCTTCTGTAAATATCTGGAGGAAAGATTTGTGCGCCTGATTAGCCCCGGCAAGGTTAATTATGTGAAGGGCCTGGGCAATGTTCAGGCACATATATGCAGCCTGACAGCGGAAGTGCGCCGCGACCCCATCGATCTTGCGCTGGTGGGGATCGGTGAAAACGGACATATCGCTTTTAATGATCCGCCGGCGGACTTTTCAAGCCGAGAAGCATTCAAAGTGATCGACATGGTTGACGAGCGCTGCCGCCGCCAGCAGATGGGCGAAGGCTGGTTCAAGACCGTGGACGATGTTCCCCAGCAGGCGATCACAATGACGGTTTATCAGATCATGCTTTCCCGAAACATAATATCCGTTGTGGGCGGGGCGAGAAAGGCGGAGGCCGTAAGGGACACGCTGGCGGCGGAGGAAACAACACAGATGATCCCGGCGACGATGCTGCGGGAGCATCCCAACTGGCTGCTGTATGTGGACGAGGAGTCAGCGGCGCTTAGAAAAGGATAGCGAAAACCGCAGAAATAAAAGGGAGACCCGTGCAAGGCTCCCTTTTTCTGTTTTTTCAGTTAAACTTTAAGGCAAAACCACGCAATTCGAACACACCGTCTTTGCGCGGTGCAGCCTTAATCTTTCAGGTGCTTGTTTATAAAGGCGATGTATTGCTGCCAGTCATATTTAAGGCAGCCATGATCTCCTTCACGCAGATGGTAGCCTATGCTTCCGTCGAGCAGCGGCTGATTTGAAGGCGGAAGGGCAGCCTGCTGCAACCCCTTTTTTCCATACAGCTCATAAAGAGCGCTCGCGTTCAGGCAGGACTCAAACTCCTTGTGCGGATCGGCCCATATGTCATTTGATGCGCTGGAGACGTATAAGAGCCTTGGCCCGCAAAGCGCTAAAAGCATGTGCTGGTCCAAGGGCAGATCCTCCTCCCGATAAGAATAGGAGGAGTATTTTTCGCAAAGCCAGTGGGGGAAGTTCGATGTGATATCCCGGATGCACTCGCCTCTTTTGCCGCGGGTAACGGCCGCGCCCGAGCAGCCCGAGTTTACAGATATCGTAAGGGCTATTCTCTGATCTTGAGCGCCGCACCATAGGGCGGCCTTGCCTCCCCTTGAAAAGCCCAATACGCACATCTTTTTGCTGTCGATCTCCGTCCGGCTCAAAAGAAAGTCCACAATGCGGCTGCCTGCCCAGGCCCAGGCGCCAAGTGCGCCCCAGCCGCTTTCGCCCTGCCGGGGAAAAAGCTTAAGAATTCCGTTTGCGTATTCGTCCTTATCGTCGGCGCAAAGTTCGTCCACATTGGCTAAAACACCTGCGCAGCCGTTCTCGGCCAGAAGCTCATGGGCTAGGTATATGTTGTTGTTATCAGGGTCGGCATACCGCTTGCTCCTTGAAAAGGGATTCAGCGCAATGACCGCCGGCGCCGGCTTTTTCGCCTGCGTTGGCAGATAATAAAAGAAGGTAAAGCCGCAGGACTTGCCGTCCTTTGAAAAGCGGGCGAAGATCTCATGCTTGGTAAACTTTTCGGCCGCTTCACTTTTCACGGTCTCAAAGCTTGTTTCAGGAAGCTCTGTGGGCGTGAAACCGTAGACATGCTCCTCAAACAGGCGAAGCAGCTCCGGACGGCGAGCTTCTTCCCAATCTGCGGAGGAAAAGCCGGAGCTCTTTGGGAATATGCCGGGCAGATTCATGGCGACCCCTCCAATTCTTGAAATATTATTTCACCGCCGTTCTTTTTGGCGGGAAAAGCATGGATGACTGTGGAATAAGTATAGCACAGCCACGTATTTGCGCAAGATCACAAAGCATTCTTTACTCATAATAACGATACCCAATAAGCGGGCAGAGGAGAGCAAAAGCATATAGGTGAGTGAAATGATAAAAAACTATGATGAGTTTGTCGCCAAGCTGCTAAAGGCCGGTTTTTCAATGGGCGGCGGCAATGACGGCGGCATATTTACGGTCATTCCGTACGGCTGGAACGCTCAGGAGGAAGGGCCGCTGCGCTGGCATAGCGACGACCCGGAAACCGATCCCTGGCAGTGGCGCATGAGAGTGCTGGAGGAGCGCCAGGATATCGCTTACGGTAAAGTCTTTTTTAGAAAAGGCGGCTATATCACCCAGGAGTTGAGCCCGTTTTTTATTGCGGCAAGGCGCAAGGGCAGAAATTTTGAGGATGCATATCAGGACGGACTTATGAGCGATTTTTCAAGGCGCATTTTTAATTTGCTAAAAAGGGAAGGCCCGCTGCCCGCTCATGATATCAGAAGACTGGGCGGATTCGGCAAAGAGGAGGCCCGCAAGTTTGAGGGCGCCTTGGTGGACTTGCAGATGGGGCTTTTTATAAACATCTGCGGGCGAAGGCGGAAGAGATCCAAAACCGGCGAGGAATATGGCTGGCACTCCACCGTTTTATGCACTGCAGAGGAGTTTTGGGGCGAGGAAATTTTCAATCAGGCAGAGAAAGTCTCGCCGGAGGAAGCCTCGTCGCGGATATTAGAGCGAATAATGAGACTGAACCCGCAGGCGCAGGAAGCAAAGGCGCTGAAGTTCATCAGGGGATAGGGGGCTTTCCCCGCAGCTTGCTTCGCATAGGGTTCCAAGGGAGGAATCCCTTGGTAGGAGGGGGTCCGGGGGAGGACAAAGTCCTCCCCCGGCTCATGGGCGGAGTTGGTATAACTATTAGGCAGGTGAAAGACATGTTGGAAGTTGTTTTCAGCGACAGTGAAAAAGGCTCGATGAAGCTGGCGAAGGTATATGATAAAGCGGGAATGAGAAAGAGCGCCGCTTCGATTGGCTATATCGGCGAAGGGGCAAAAATAAAACCAACCCGAGGGCAGTTGGACAAGATGCTTGAGGGCAAGGCAGTGGGCGGCAGTTCCCAGGATGTCGTCGGTATCGGCTGCAACCTTGATATCGGTGACATTTCGGGTGATATTTACGGCGAAAAGCGCAGATCAGAATTCATTCGGATATTTGGCCCCGCTATGTTCCCGGAAGAAGAAATGGAAGACTTTTTCCGCCACCAAATGGACGACTTTGAAAAGCTGATGGCCGCCGCCAAAGAAGGCGCGGGCATAAGGGCCTGGGTCAGCCATGCGCCGCATTCCGCCTGCGGCTTTGCATTTCTTTGCTTTGCCCTGGCGCAGATCGATTGCCCTTTAAGCGTGGTGTTTCTGCCCGAATGCCGCCAGGATTCACCCAACAGCGTCTCGTGCTTTTCCGGCTGGGGGGAAGTCTCTCCGGGAAAGTTTCACAGCTTTTTGCATCTGGAAAGAGAAATCCATTGGACAGAAAAGCTCTTTTATGCAGGCAGCTGGCAGGGGCTGGCGGCTGAAAACGCTCCTCTTCGGGCGGTGGTGAATGGCAGGCTGATCTCTGTTCCGGAGAATTTCTACGACCATATTATATTAATGCATATTCCTGAGGGCGAATTTGCTATGTCAAGGCTCATCGGCGATATAATGGCGAAGAATCCCATGGGCGTCAGCTATCATCTGTACGTTCTTCGCATAAATGAAATGATTGCTCAGGGCATCTTGGCGCTAGTCGCCCAGGGCGATCCGGATCACCCCCACGGCAAAATATTAAAGAAAAAAGAGACGAGTTAGTATTCGTCTCTTTTGGCGATGCAGACTTGGCCGCAGCCGGCTCTTTAGCTTTTTATCATTGCTCAATTATTCTTTTTAAAGTAGTCTATCTGGGAATCTATCAGCCGGTCGACGGACTCCACCGTTGGCGCACTTTGCTTTTCCAGCAACTCCTGGAGATTACCGTAGGCCTTGTGCAGCCCGGATTCCAGGTTGAACTCGGATATTTTCCAGCCGCCATCCTGGTAGCGGAATTCCACCGCGCCGATGATGCCCGTGCCGCTCACGCCGTTGTTCAGCCGCTTTTGGTGGGTTAAAAGGTACATTTCATACAGGGCGCGGCCTTCCTCATGCTCCAAAAGTGTCAGATGGGCCTCGGCGTTGGAAGGCTGGGCATAGCGCTCATCAGCGTTGTAGGGATGCTCCAGCATGGCGATCCGGTAATCGAACCAGCGCAGGTACAGATGCACGCTCACATTGTCGATGGCGTAATCCGGCAGCGTGGGCGATTCCATGGTGTACAGCGCCAGGTTTAGTTCGTCGTCGAACTTTTCCAGCATCTGCGCCGCGTCGGCGACTGTAAGAGGGCTTCCTCCCCCCGGCGCGGGTACGCTCACGGCGTTCTTTTCTTTGCCGGAAAGCTGCTCGTGGTGGTTGATCTGCGGATATGGTGAGAGCAGCAGCGCGTTGCCGTAGTAATCGTAAGCGGCGCCGGTATAGTCGCTTTCCTCCAAATTGCCGGTCTGGCAGTCCATCAGGAAATAGGCGTGCAGGGGCTCGTCGTAGCCCTCTTCGTCATAGTAGCATTCGATCACATACTGGGGCGTGAAAAGCTCGTCCTCGCCGCTGTGGATCAGCCGGTATTCCAGCGAAACATCGCTGATCCGCAGGCTTTCGTTCACAAAGGCCACAGAGTGGTTGCGGCCCTTTTCCAGCAGCACCGCGCGCTGGAAGTTGAAGCTGTGCAGCGCCTGCTCCAGAGTCAGCGCCACGCCCTCAATGGGCTGGAAGTCGTAATAAGTGACTTCGATGTAGTAGCTGAAATCCATTACGCCGCTTTCGTTGTAGCTGACGGAAAGGGTTTCGCGTCTGGTCGCTTGGCCCAGTTCGTTTTTGTCCTCAAGAATCCAATAAAAGGACATGCGGGGCCAAATGCCGGCGTTTTCCGGCGTGGTTTCCAGCAGAGGGATATCCCCCAGAACGCCCTTCATCCATTCCTGCGCATTCTTTGCCGCCTCCTCCTCGTCGTAGAAGGCTTTTTTGACGGCGGTATTTGTATAGTAATAAATGCTGTAGTCGGTCATGTGCAGTTGCTCGTCGTCTGCGCTGCCGGCATCATCCGAAAGATGGGCGGTGAACCTGCCGTTGTCCTCGGCGGTGTTATTTTCGCTGGGTTCCCAGTTATGATCCGCCCATATCGCCCGGGCGATGTCCTCCAAGGCGTAGCCATGCCCTTCCAGCTCCGATTCCCTGGTGAAGGACCATTTTTCCGCATTAGGGTAAATCTTATATTCCGCTTGGCTGAAAAGCGTGGCGCTTTCGGGCATTTCAAGGGGCGAATAGCCCTCCGGCAGGGGCAAGGTTTCCAGCTCCAACTCCGTTTCTATGCCTTCCGCACCATCATCGGGGGTTGGGGAGGGTGCGGAGGAAAGAGCGGGGCTGGTCGAGGGTGAGGGTGAGGGTGACGGACTTCCCTGATCGGCAAAGCCCGCCTGAACAGCGCTGGTACAACCGGCGGCAGCTATCACTACGGCCAAAAGACAGCCAAGGATGCTCAAGGATGTCCTGACCCCCTTTTGCCTCATCACCATCTTGACCCGCCAGCGGATATCCCTCTTTTTGTCCACCGCGGCGATCATAAGGGATGCCCGTCCTCGGGAACGGAGCTTTTCCGCGGTAGAAATCAGTGCGCCGGCGTAGTCCTCCATCTTGCCGCCCACTGCCTTGAGGGTGCGGGCGTCGCATATCAGCTCCAGATCCTTTCGGGCTATATGGCGAGCCAGCCAGACGATCGGGTTAAACCAATGTATGGCGCAGATGATGTTCATCAACAGCACTGCCCAGTTGTCGCCGTAGCGTATATGAAAAAGCTCGTGGGTGAGGATGTACTCCTGCTGCTTTTCTGAAAGCTCCTCGAATGTTTTAAAGGGGATAAGCAGCTTGGGCCGAAACAGGCCGAAAACCGACGGGGAGGCTAAAGAGCCGGTTGCATAGGCGTCGATGCCTGACTTTATCCCCGAATTCTTCCTGGCGCGGGCAAGGGCATCGGCGAACTTGCCCGAATCATAGCGCCGGTTCTTTTTTATGTGGAAATAATAGGCGGTGTTTAAAAAGGCCATGTAAAGAAACAGAGAGCCCAGGCCAAAGGCCCATATATATGATGCCGCAAGCCAAGGATCAAGACGCTCCTTCTGTGCTTCGGGTTGGACGGCTGTAGCGGTGGAGGGCGCGGCTGCCGGCGAAAGGGCGGGAGCGGGAGCGGGGGTCAGGCGCTCTCTGGCGGCGCTTTAAGGGGGGAAAGTTGTCCTTGGCGCGACTGGCGGGGTCTGAGGCGAAGCCGCAAAGGGGGCTGTCGCAACCATTTCCTGTAGCTGATCAGGCGCGTAATTGTACATGCTAAGCCTGCTTTCAAAGTTGAAGGGTAATAGCAGGCGCAGGGCTAAAATTCCCCAAAGGACAATATATGCATACGGGCGTATTTTCCCCAGAAGAAGGTATCGCAAACCCAACAGGAAAAGGGCGAGCACTGCCCCGGAAATGGATATTGAAACCACTGATTTGAAGATCTGCGTCACTTTTTTGCCTCCTTTGAAAGAAGACCGCTGAGATAATCCCTAAGGTCCCGAATGTCCTCGTTGGAAAGCTCACCATTATTCACGAACTGGGCGGTCATCTGCCAATAGGAGCCGTCGAACATATCGTCCAGCACCTGCCTGGCTTTGCCCAAGGCGGCCTGCTCTTTCGTAAGGGCGGGATAGTAATGGTACACATCCCTCCGCTGGACGATGACAGCGCCCTTATCCTGAAGGCGGCGCAAAAATGTCTTTACTGTTTTATCCGACCAGGGGTGGCTCCTTGCGCAGCGCTCGACTATCTGGGCTGCGGTGAGGGGGGACTCCTGCCAGAGTATATCCAAAACCGCCTGCTCGCTCTTGCTGATTTTCATATAAAACCCTCCAAGAATTACAAGTTGTAGTCAAAGCTTACACCTTGTAATCTCGATTGTCAAGTTTTATTCTCCCATTTTTTACTTTTTCTTGTAAAGCGTAAGGCTGGCGAAAAGTCCGTTAAAGAAGTGCAAGTTTAAAGTCTCAGCTTAAAAAGGGCGACATCAATTGCGCCCAGCTTTGATGTGAGAAGATGTTTTTGCTCAATTAAAATAAACCCCAGTGATTCGTAGAAAGCGCAAAGCCTTGGGCGGTTAAAATCGCAATCCAGGCAAATGTGGGAAAGCCCTTTTTCTTTGCATAGGTCAGCAGCAAAGCGGATCAAATGCTTTGAAAGGCTTTTGCCCGCATATTGCCCGCGAACGGCCAGTTTGTGGATAAATCCACAGCTATTTGCCGGAACATCCGGCCAAAAGAAAGAGTCCTCAAAACTTAGCATTAATGTGGCGATGCTGTTATATTCCCCGTCGTACATAACTATGAACTCATCAGGCGGATTGCGCAGATTTTCCCTGTTAAGCTCACCTAAAGACCACAAAGGTTTCCCGGCGTCGATGAGCCGCTGAGCGACATCCCTCATGATGGAAACTGATTCATCAACATCGCCCTGCGTAAAAATATATGTGTTCATTGGATCTTCCATTCTATAGCCGCCTGTCGATGCGGACTGTAAAAACATCCTGCCCATGGCTGTGGCCGAAAGCGTCCTTGCCGCCTTTGTAATAGCGGCGTATTTCAATCACGTCAGGGTGGGGGGCGCTCACGGTCACAAAGCCGGTTTTTAAGACCTGCCGCTCGTTCCTGCGGGCGATCAGCCCCTTGAAAAAGCTTTGCAGCTCCACATCCTCCAGGCCCCAGGGGAAGAAGGCGCGGCAAAGGGGATCTCTCATGCCCTGAAGGCCCGCTTCGTCGCCATAATAGACGCAGGGCATTCCCGGCAGCGCAAATATGGCCCTTGCCATCAGCTTGAGCCGCTTTTTGCCGGTGTCATACTGGCTTTCGCTCATGGTGACATCCCGCTGCTGCTGGCGGGTGAGACGCTGGTCATCACATTCGCCCAAAATGTTGATTATCCGGGATCTGTCATGGGAGCCGATAAGGTTCATCAGCGAATAATACATATCTTTGGGGTAGTTTTCTGCCTGGCTGTCAAGCTTTCTTTTGAGGAAAAAACTATTTCCCTCGCCCAGCAAAAAGGCGATCAATGCGTCTCTTAGGGGATAGTTCATCACGCTGTCCAGCCCGGCGCCATGGGCGTATGAACGCAGATGGCCGTAGCTGACCTTGTTGGTGGCGTCCTCCCAGACCTCGCCGATTATCGCCGCATGGGGGTCTGCTTCCTTTACGCTTTTGCGCAAAGTGGCGATGAATTCGTCCGGCAGCTCGTCGGCCACGTCCAGCCTCCAGCCGGCGGCCCCCAGCCTCAGCCATTTTTTGATGACGGCATTTTCTCCCGTCAAAATGAAGCGGATATAGCCCGGGTCCATTTCGTTCACATTGGGCAATGTTATAAAATCCCACCAGCAGTCGTATTCATCGGGGTGCTTGATGAACTTATACCAGCTAAAATACGGCGATTTCTTGCTCTGGTATGCGCCCAAGGAAGGGTATTTTCCGTTTTTATTAAAATAAACGCTGTTTGAGCCGGTGTGGGAAAAAACGCCGTCCAGTATGAAGCGAATGCCAAGGCCCCTGCCGCTTTCGCAGAGATATACGAAGTCATCATTTGAGCCGAAGGTGGGGTCGATATTTTCATAGTCGCCGGTGTCGTATTTATGATAGGAATCGGCCTGGAAGATGGGGTTCAGATAGACGGCTGAAAAGCCCATCTCTTTTATATAATCTAATTTTTGCTGTATGCCCGGCAGGTTGCCGCCGTAAAAGTCATCGGTGCGCACATGCTCGGGATCGCTGTCGCCGACATCGTTGATAACATAAGGCGGCTCGGTTTTGTCGGTATGTATGGTGATTTCAGGCCGTTTTTTCAATAGCTCGCCATTTCGCCCATCAAAAAACCTGTCGGGGAAGATCTGATACATCACGCTTTCCCGCATCCATTCGGGGGCGGAAAATCCGGCGTCATAGACGGTGATCTGGTGGGAGTCCAGCCTTTCACCGCGTTTGTGCAAGCAGGACTGGCCGCCCAGAAGATCTGCGGGCGCGCAGTAGATATCCTTCCCGACGATAAAATAATACCAGATGATCCCCACTTTCCCAGCGGAAAAGCTTGCCTGCCACAGGTCTGAGCTTTTCCGGAGTGTCATGGGGATCAGCCTTTCGCTGCCATCCTGCCAAAGCCTTAGCGTCACGGCACTGTCACAGCGGGCGCTGATGGTAATCGTCGTGCCTTGTCTGACGGCGCCAAAGGGATTACGGCAGCGGATATCGCGGGAATCATGGTAGAAAGCCATCGGTAGTCCTCCGGGGTTTTGTTTTTCATTAAATGCTGGAATGCCGCAATCTATTCGCCGGCAGATTCCTCCTCGGCCTCGGGCAAGGATTCCTTGAGGAACTCGTCCAGGCTTTTAAGGACATTTTCATCTTTCATCGAAAGGGAGATCTCTATCCGGCGGTTTCTTTTGCGGCCGCTTTCGCTGTCGCTTTTGTCAATGGGCCGGGCGGAACCATAGCCCGCCGAGGCGAATATCTCGTCCGTTAACGTGAGATCAAGATCGATCCCCGTCATTATGAAATCCATAACGGCGTGGGCCCTGTCGGCGGAAAGGGCGAGGTTTTGATCCTGGGTGTTCTTGTTGTCGGTGTGGCCGGAGATTATTATGCAGTCCACAAAGGAGATGTTCTCCGCTTCATGAATGAAAAGATAAAGAGAATTGCCGATTTCCAGAAGCAGCTTTTCACCGGCGGGCTTAATTTCGGCTGAATCTCCGGTAAAAAGAAGGCTTTCGGGAATGATCACGCTGCCATCCTCGCCGATCTCCACCTGAGAATCATCACCAAGGGCCTTTTCGGCTGCGGCAAGGAGCTTCTCCTGCATCGAAAGGCGCAAGTGCCCCACGGAAGCCAAGTCGCTTTGCAGCTTTTTTAGTTCCTCCATGGCAGAGCTGATGTATTCCTGCTGCCAAATTATGGTCTCCTCCTGCTCCTTCAGCGCTAAGGCGGTCTGGCTGAGCATCTCCTGTTCCTGCTCAAGCTGTGAGCGGGTTTCGTCAAGCTGCCGTGTCAGTTCGGCAAGGCCTTCCTCTGCCTGGCCTGAAAGGGCGGAGACTTCGTCAAGCTGCGCTGATGAAACGGTCAGCTCATACTGGGTGGTTGAGAGTAGGTCTGAGGTTGACATATGATATGTGTATGCAAGAAAGACAAGGAAAAAAAGCACAAGAGCCAGAGCCGAAAGCATGTGCGCAAAAGAAAGGCTGAAGCTTTGTTCCGCCCCTGAAAGAAGGCTCATGCCGCCTTTTTTGCGGCTCCTTCTCATAGGGCGACACCTCCCTGTCCGTCCTGATGGACCTGGCCGAATGCTTCTTGAATGACATCTTCGCTTTCTTCTGCGGCAAGGGCTTCGCCGGCAGGCCCGAGGGGGGAGTTAAACCGCTGTATTGTGCGGGAAAATTGCTCCATTTGCTGCTCAGTCTGGGAGACTACATCCCCCATGGCGGCGGTAGCGTCCCCCAAAGTTCCGGCCATATCCTTGGCGCATTCACCCAGGGCGATGCGTATTGCTTCCACATGGGCGCGAAGTTCGCGGGCGGAGTCCTGGCTTGAGTGCTGCGAGGTCACAGGCCCTTTGAAGGCGGTTTCGCCTGCTATCTCATGGTCCAGCCAAAGCTCGGTCATTGTTAGAAGCTTTTCCCTTTGGGCTCCCGGGCTTATAAGTGCGCGCAAAAACACCAGCAAAAGGGCGCAGCCTATGCCCGCAAGGGCCGAATAAAAGACCAGATCCATCCCTGTGAGGGCGCCGAGAATTCCGCCGGGAATGTTCAGCCACTGCCCCTCGGGAGCGCTTTCCACCAGTTCCTTCAGCGAGGAAACGGCCACGGCCAGCCCGAAGAAGGTGCCGAAAAGCCCTAAGGTTATAATCAAAGAAACGGCGCTGTTTAAAAACCTTTCGCCTGTGATAGCCCGGCGAAGGGAGATGGAGGCCGCATTTTCGACTATGGCGGGGGTGTTGGTGTCCGCGCCGCTTTGACTGTAAACCGAAACAAAGTCCCTTTTGGCACGGGAAAGGAAACTGGGCTCCTCAGAGTCCACCCTTGAACGGGCCAGCATCCGCTGCAATTTCTTGTATTTGCCGGAGACCGCGAAAAGGAGTATCAGCGATATCAAAAACAGCAGGAGTATCGCCCCGATTATCACCAGCCCGCCTATGGGTATGTTGAGCAGGATTTGCATTTCAACCCTCCTTTAGTTCCTTTGGAATTCATATATTCTCTGTGCATTTTAAAGCCAAGGATCCGACCTCAGGCAATGCGGGGCAAAAGCCATAGCAGGAGCATATGCAGCGGGTAGAAGATGTAGAAAAGATATTTAAAGCCGCTGCCGCGTTGGCCGTTGTACATATACAGCAAAGGTATGGCCGCAAAGCCCCAAAGCTGGGTGGCGCTTGAGAACATGACCGACATGGCCCCATTGCCCAAAAAGCCTGCCTGGAGTATGCCGCTTTTCTGGTTTTTGAAGACGTAAAACAGGACGACTAAAAGAACGCCCAGCATACCGTAATCGGCGGCAAGGAGCTCTCCGCTGAGGATCAGCGCGGCAAGGAGCATGACGCTGGGCAAGACCTTCACGCCCTGCTTCAGGTTTTCCACCATGAAGCAGCCCAGAAGGCCCAGCGCCAATGTGAACAGCACATTCTGATGGCGAAGGCTGAAAAGCTGCCCCGACAGCATCAGATCGAAGGGTGCTTCGGAAATAACGGCAAAAACCAGCAGCCTTAAGAAATACTTTCGCCGGTCGCGGGTCTTTGAAGCGCCCTGCGCAATAAAAAAAGCCATTATCGGAAACGTGAGCCGTCCGACCATCCTAAGCCAGGGCATGTTAGGGTAAAGGGTATACCCAAGATGGTCCATGAACATGGCAATAATTGCGATGAGCTTTAAGGTTGTTGCGTCAAATATCCTAAAAGGTCTTTTCTCTGGGTTGTTCATGCTTGTCCCTGCGCTTTACTTATAAACTTTCCTGCATTATAATAATATCACAACTGCGCTTGTATGGAAAGCTTCGGCATTCGGGCCGTTAATAAAAATGCTAAAAATATTTGCGCGGTATATGAAAAACTTATCGCCGTTTACATCCCGGATGATATGCTCTCGATGTTTTCCACATGTAAAGTTTTGGTAAATTAGCGCGAAAGAATAGGGAATATTGGGGGTTTTGCACAGGGTTATCCACATTATCCACAGAAATATTTACAGAAAGCGAAGAGAGTGAGCCGTATGCTGATAAGCTTTGATGATATCCCTTTCGAGATAAAAGCCACGAATATGCTTAAGACTCTGGGCCTGGACGAGTATTTCCTCGATGAGATTGACGCCCTTGCGCTAAGGTCAAACATGGCGGGGCGGCCAAGGGCTGTGCTGCGCATCCTTGCGACGGGCCCATGGGATGAAAGCTCGGTGCAGGTGGGGGGAGAGCGGATTGAAAGCCGCCTTGTATCGGCGCTTTTGAGGGATGCGGGAGCGGTATACGCCTATGTGATAACCTGCGGGGCAGAGCTTGAAAGGCTGATGGACGAAACTGCCGACCCTGTGGAGAGGATGTGGCAGGCCCGGATAAACCAGGAGGCTTTAAAGCAGGCGCAAAGGCATGTGCTTCGGGCGGCGGAGGGGCTTTCAGGGGCTGAAAAGCTGTGCGCGGTAAACCCCGGCTCACATCCCAACTGGCCGCTTTCGGCCCAACGGCAGCTTTTTTCGTTGATCGGCCGGGTTGAGGAAAGCACCGGAGTGAAACTTAACGAAAGCTTTTTGATGCTGCCAACGAAGAGCGTTTCAGGCATATGGTTTCAAAGCCGCAAAAGCTTTGAAAATTGCAGGATATGCCAGCGCGCAGGCTGCGAGGGAAGAAGGGCCGGCTTTGACGAAAATCTTCACCGGGAAATATTCGCCATGGAGGTGTAAGTTTTGGAAAACAGGCAAACTCCAAATGAAATAACGGTGCTGGACGCCCAGGGCGGCGGCATGGGCAGAAACTTGGTGCGCATGCTGAAGGAAAGGCTGCCGGGGGTAAGAATAATCGCCGCGGGGACGAATGCCCTTGCCACGGCAGCGATGCTCAAGGCGGGTGCTGATATCGGTGCCACCGGCGAAAACGCGATAAAATTCAATTGCGCCAATGCGAAGATAATCATCGCGCCTATAGGCATGATTATCGCCAACTCAATGTACGGGGAGATAACCCAGGAAATGGCGGGCGCCCTGAGCAATTCACCGGCAAAGAAGATATTGGTGCCGGTAAAACAAAGCCATGTGCATATAGTCGGTCTTATAGACAGGCCGCTGATGCAAAACATGGAGGAGGCAGTGGGAGCGGCGCAGGCATACATCGAAGGGACGGGAGAAATTTAACATATGAACTTGAGCATTATGCCGCAGGAAAATATGGAGCGGCAGGAGGATACGATAAAAAAAGTGGCGCAGATGGCCGGGGGTGGAAAGTTTCACATACAAACCTTCGGCTGCCAGATGAATGTAAACGATTCCCAGAAGCTGGCGGGGCTGCTCTTTGCCATGGGCTATGAGGAATGCGGCGATATAAAGGACGCGGATGTGATATTGTTCAACACATGCTGCGTGCGCGAGGGGGCTGAAAAGCGCATATATGGCCATGTCGGTGCGGCGAAAAAAATTTGGGAGCAGGACAGGAGCGTCATAATCGGCGTTTGCGGCTGCATGATGCAGCAGGAGGGCGCAGCCCAGGAGCTTCTTAAAAGGCATCCATATGTGAGCATAGTTTTCGGCACCGACCAGATGCACATGTTTCCCCAGATGATGCTGGACAGCCTCTGCGGGGAAAAGCGGGTTGTCAACACCGAAATGAAGGGGGGCGGCGGCATTGCCGAGGGTATCCCCGCGCTGAGGAAAAATCCTGTCAGCGCGTTTTCCACCATCATGTACGGCTGTGATAATTTTTGCTCATACTGCATCGTGCCAAGCGTTCGTGGCAGGGAGCGTTCACGAAAGATGGACGATATAATAAAAGAGCTGGATGAAATGGCAAAGGCGGGCGTTCAGGAGGTCACCCTTCTGGGGCAGAACGTTAACTCATACGGCAAGGGCCTGGGCGAAAGCAAGGCCAGCTTCGCCAACCTTTTAAGGCGTGCCGACCAGGTGGGCATACCCAGGATTCGCTTTATGACCAGCCACCCAAAGGACATTTCAGACGAGGTTTTGAAGGTGATGGCCGAAGGGAAAAACATATGCAAGCAGCTGCACCTGCCCGTGCAGTCCGGCTCTAACGATATTCTTTCAGCCATGAGCAGGCGGTATACCGCTGAAAAATATGTGTCGATATTGGAAACGGCGCGAAAGCTCATGCCTGAAATCGGCATAACCACGGACATAATCGTGGGTTTCCCCGGAGAAAGCGATGCGGATTTCCGCGACACTTTGGCTCTTGTTAGCCTCGCTCGCTTTGACGGCGCCTACACATTTAAATTTTCAAGGCGAAGGGGGACAAAGGCGTACTCGATGGAAAACCAGGTCTCCGACGGGGAGAAAAAAGCCCGCATCATGGAACTTATCGCCCTGCAGGGGGGCATCGCGGCGCAGATATTCAGCGAGCTTAAGGATACCTCGCAAAGGGTTTTGGTGGACGGCATCAGCAGGAGGTCGGGGGCCAACAAGAAGGTGAGCGGAGGCTATTCAGGCAGGATTGAAAGGGGCCTTACAGTAAACATAGAAAACTCAAAGGAAAAGGGCGATATATACGGCGGCATGGCGGATGTTGAAATAATCGGCGCCAAGCACAACACCCTTGTGGGTAAGTTAATATAAAAAGAAAAACATACATATATGGAGATAAGGGGAGTAAACAATGGCGCTGTCGCCGATGATGCAGCAATATCTTAACCTAAAAAACGAAAATCCGGATTGTATCATATTCTTCAGGCTGGGCGATTTCTACGAGATGTTCTTTGAGGACGCAGTGGAGGTTTCAAGGGAGCTTGGCCTTACACTCACCGGCAGAGACTGCGGCCTTGAGGAGCGTGCGCCCATGTGCGGCGTGCCCTGGCACTCAGCGGAGGGCTACATCGCCCAACTGGTGCAAAAGGGCTATAAGGTTGCTGTCTGCGAGCAGCTTACCGACCCTTCCGAGTCCAAGGGGCTGGTGGAAAGGGGCGTCGTAAGGATTGTAACAGCGGGGACGATCACCCAGGAGGGTGTGCTGCCGGAAAACGCCAATAACTATTTGCTTTCGGTTTTTGCAAACGACAGCGATGCAGGCCTTTGCTACGCGGACGTGACCACAGGCGAGCTGGTCTGCGTGCAGACGGCGGGCCAGGCGGAACTTTCAGAGGCCCTTTTCAGGATAAACCCGGCAGAGATAATCGCCAACAGCGAGGCGGTCTTTTTGCTGAGCGCCTCGGGCTCAAAGCTGAAGGCTCAGGTGGTAAAGCCTTTTTCCGGCCTGAAGGAATGCCTGCATGTTGTCGGAAAGCAGATCACCGGCGCGGGGGTGCAGCTTAAAGGGCTGGACGAGTGTGCGTTCTCTGCTGCCATGCTTCTTAAATATTTGGAAAGTACCCAGCTCAACCCCCTTGCCCACATAAACTCGATATCGGTTTTCAACACAAAGCGCCACATGGTGCTGGACCCTGTCGCGCGAAGAAATCTGGAGCTGACAAAGACCATGTCCGGTTCCCAAAAGAGCGGCACTCTTTTTCACCTGCTGAACAAGACATCCACCTCCATGGGCGCCAGGACGCTGCGCCACTTCATCGAAAGCCCCCTGTACGACATGGGCCAGATAGAAAAGCGCCAAAGGGCCGTGGGGGAGCTGTCTGGCAGCTATGTGACGGCAGCCACCCTTTCGGAGGCCTTAAAGCAGGTTTACGACATCGAAAGGCTGAACTCGAAGCTGGCGTATGGCTCCATAAACGCCAGGGATATGCTGGCCCTTAAAAAATCCGTTGATGCGGTGCCTCAGGTGATCTTTGCGCTGGCAGAGATGGAGTCCGACATGATAGCGGAGCTTAGAAGCGCCCTTGACCCTATGGAGGATATCTCCCGGCTCATCGGACGGGCGATATGCGATGAACCTCCGGCGACGGTCAAGGAGGGTGGCATAATCCGCCAGGGCTATAACAAAGAGGTGGACAGGCTCAGGGATATAGCCACGGGAGGCAAACAGTGGCTGATGGAATTTGAGGCCAGGGAGAAAGAGCAAACGGGCATACGCAATCTGAAAGTCGGCTATAACCGGGTCTTCGGCTATTACATCGAGGTCAGCAAAAGCCAGCTTGATTTGGTTCCGTACACATATAACCGCCGGCAGACTCTGGCCAACTGCGAGCGCTTTTTTACGCAGGAGCTTAAGGAGGCCGAGGAGGAGCTTTTGGGAGCCCAGGACAAGTCAGTGCGCCTGGAGCACAGCCTTTTCTTGGAGCTTAGAGAGACATTGCTGAAGGCGATCGGCCGGTTTAAATCTACAGCCGGGGCCATGAAGCTTCTTGACGCGCTGAACTCCCTGGCCCTTTGCGCAATAGAATATGATTATGTCTGCCCGCAGATGACGGAGGGCTATGAGATAGACATCGAGGAAGGCCGCCACCCGGTGGTGGAGCGGATGGGCGAGGGCCAGTTCGTGCCAAACGATACCCACATGAGCGAAGATGAGCGGATGATGATCGTCACCGGGCCGAATATGGCGGGAAAATCCACATATATGAGGCAGGTGGCGCTGATAGTGTTGATGGCCCACATGGGCAGCTTCGTGCCGGCAAAGAGCGCGAAGATATCTCTCACCGACAGGATATTCACCCGCATCGGCGCTCAGGACAACCTGGCATCAGGCCAGAGCACTTTTATGGTGGAGATGACGGAGCTGAGCGATATCCTTTCAAGGGCAACCGTGCGCAGCCTGCTGATATTGGACGAAATCGGTAGGGGCACCAGTACCTTTGACGGCCTTTCTATCGCCTGGGCGGCGGTGGAGCACATTGCGGACAATAAAAAGCTGGGCGCAAAGACGCTCTTTGCCACCCACTACCACGAGCTTTCCCAGCTTGAGGGCAGGCTGCCCGGAGTTGTGAACTACAGGATATCGGTTAAGGAGCATGGAGATGAGATCATTTTCCTGCGAAAGATAGTAAGGGGCGGCTCCGACCGCTCATTTGGAATACAGGTGGCGGCCCTTGCTGGGCTTCCAAGGAGCCTTGTTTCAAGGAGCATGGAGATAATGGCGCGGCTTCAGGCATCAGACATGAGCCACAGCGGCATAGGCAGCGTGCTTTTAAACGAGCCCAAGGGCGGCACCGGCCAGATGGACATGAATTCATTGCCCTATGTGGAGCTTTGCAAGGAGCTGGCGGCCATAGACGTGAACTCAATGACGCCGGTGGAGGCGCTTAACGAGCTGTATATGCTCAGAGAAAAGGCGAAATTAGTATGAGCGAAATAAGAGAAAACATCAGAAAAGCGATAAAAATACTGGACGAGAACACAGCTAACCGAATCGCCGCGGGCGAGGTGGTGGAAAGGCCGGCTTCGATAGTCAAAGAGCTGGTGGAAAACGCTCTGGATGCGGGCTCCACCGCCGTGACGGTGGATATAATCGGCGGCGGGATAGAGCAGATCCGTGTTACTGACAACGGCTCGGGCATCCCCGCGGCGGATGTACGCCTTGCCTTTGAGCGCCACGCCACCAGTAAAATAGCTTCCGGCGATAGGCTGACGGATATCGGCACTCTGGGCTTCAGGGGAGAGGCCCTGCCCTCCATAGCCGCGGTTTCTAAGGTGACATTGACCACTAAAACAAAGAACGATGAAATCGGCGTTCGGATAAGCGTCGAAGGCGGCGCGGTGATGGATATTTCTCAGGCGGGCTGCCCCCAGGGAACCACCATAATCGTAAAAGACCTTTTTTATAATACCCCCGCAAGGAGAAAGTTCCTTAAAAGGCCTCAGACTGAGGGCGGCATAATAAACGACATGCTGGCGAGCCTGGCTCTTTCCCGGCCGGAGATATCAATCAGGTTTTCGATGGGCGCAAAGACAGTGTTCCAGACCCCTGGCGACGGCAATTTGCAAAGCGCCCTTTACACTGTTTTCGGCCAAAGCACCGCCAAGGACATGATGCCCGTTGAAGGCAACAGCGGCTATGTTAAGGTGGGCGGTTACGTGGGCGGCGGGGCGCTGGCCCGTGGCAACAGGCAAAATGAAATCTTCTTCGTCAACGGCAGAACCGTCAGGAGCACGCCTCTTTCGCAGGGGCTGGAGGCGGCGATGAAGGAGCGGGTGATGATAGGCCGCTTCCCGATATGCGCGCTGAACATCATTGTTCCCCCGGAAATGGTGGACGTGAACTGCCATCCTTCAAAGACGGAGGTGCGCTTCAGCGACGAAGCCTATGTGCGCCAGGCGGTGTACGATGTGGTTTTTGAAAGCGTCACAGAGCAGTTCAACCTTAAAAACGCGGCTGCGGCCTTTATTCCAGAAAGAGCGCCGCAGGAAAAACCGCAGGTTTTTGATTTTTCACAAACAACACAGCAAAAGACGGAAGTTCCTGAGATGGACTCCGTCGATCTTGGGATAAAGCCGCCGGCAAAGCCCATGATGCTGAGGGACAGCGCATACTCAATGCCCCACGCCCAGCCGCAAGGCTTTCCCGGCATGATGGAATTCCCCCGGACGGAAGCCGCAAAAGAGCTTTCCCAGGAGGAGATCAAAGAGCCGGGAGCCGTGCTGCCCCATTATGATATAATCGGCCAGGTGTTCAGCACATATCTGCTGCTGCGTTCGGGCGAAAGGCTGCTTATAATCGACCAGCACGCCGCCCATGAAAGGCTGCGTTATGACGAGCTGATGAGGCGCTTTGAAGGTGGTGTTTACAGCCAAAAGCTCCTCGTCGCAAGGATATTCGACGTGACCATAAGCGATAAGGCCAAGATAATGGACAATATCGGCGCCCTTTCAAAGGCGGGCTTTGAGGTGGACGAGTTCGGCGTGAGCACTGTGCGGGTTAGCGCCGTGCCGGTGATTTTGGGCGAGCCCAGCATATCGGGGTTTTTCAGCGAATTCGTGGACAGGCTGGGGGAGCTTTCGTCCATCCGCGAGCCGGAGAGAAAGCGGGAGCGGATAATACAGATGGCCTGCAAGAGTGCAATAAAAGCGGGGGATTCGCTTGCCCGGGAGGAGATTGAAGCTTTGCTAAAGACGCTGTTTGAAAGCGGCAGCCCGCCCCATTGCCCTCATGGAAGGCCGATAATAATCGAGATCACAAAGCGCGAGCTGGAGCGCAGATTTGGCAGAATTGTTTAGATGAACGAAAGCAAAAGGCAAAGAATCGTCATAATAACGGGCCCCACCGCCACCGGCAAGACCGACGCGGCTGTCGATTTCGCCGAAAACCACGGCGGGGAGATCGTGAGCGCGGACAGCATGCTGGTGTACCGCCACATGGATATCGGCACCGCCAAGCCCACGAAGGAGCAGATGCAAAGGGTTCCCCATCATATGGTGGATGTGGCTGACCCATCCGAGGATTTTTCCGCCGCCAGATGGCAAAAGGGGGCATCCGCCGCCATTGAGGGCATACTTTCCCGGGGAAAGCTGCCGGTGATTGCCGGAGGGACAGGGCTTTACATTCGCTCGCTGCTCTATCCCATGAGCTTCGCAGGGGCAAAGCCCGACGGGGCCGTGAGGCAGAAATGGGCTGACTTCCTTCTGGAGAACGGCCAAGAGAAACTGCACACAAGGCTTGCGCAGATAGACCCGGCCTCGGCCGCGCGCCTGCCTGCTGGGGATACCCGCAGGATAATTCGCGCACTTGAGATATACGATATCACCGGCAGAACCCTGAGCGAAAGAATGCTGGAGGACGCAAAGCGCCCGCCCATGTATGAAGCCCTTACGATGGGCATCAGCTTGCCCAGGGAACTGCTGTATGATAGAATAAACCGACGGGTGGACGCCATGATAGAGGCCGGGCTTGTGGATGAAGTCCGGGCAATTCTTGCAATGGGCGTGCCAAGCAGCGCCACATCCATGCAGGGTCTGGGGTATAAGGAAATCGCGGAATATATATACGGGGAGCGCAGCTTTGACGAGGCAATAGACAATCTAAAGCGCAGGACACGAAATTTTGCAAAGCGGCAGATCACATGGTTTAAGAAGTATGAGGATATCGCCTGGCTGGAGGTCACCGCCTTTGAAAAGCTCGAAAAAGGGGATATTTTAGCTTTCTTTGATGAAAGCTACCACAGCTTTGCTCGATGTGATATCATAGGAAGGAATTTCATTGGAAGGTGATAATATGGCAAGAGCCGCAATTTTGCAGGATGTGATTCTAAACGCCCTGCGCAAGGAGAAGCAGCTTGCGACTGTGCATCTGCTCAACGGGCTGCCCCTTAAGGGCTACATCAAGGCCTTTGACAACTTTGTGCTGCTGCTGGACTCCCCCGAAGGCAAGCAGATGATGGTCTATAAGCATGCGATTTCCACCATAACCCCCGCGAGGCCCGTGACATACACAGCGGCGCCGGAGGAGGAAAATGGACAGGGACAGGCTGATTGAACAGGCGGAGATAAAGCTTAAGGCCGCTTTTGACGAACTGGATAAAATCGAGACAGAGAACACGAAGCGGGTGCTGGCGGCGTTTGGGTCGCAGCGCCTTGCTTCGCGTCATTTCACCGGCACTACCGGCTATGGCTACGGCGATGAGGGCAGGGAGGCCCTGGAGCGGGTGTATGCCGAGGTTTTCGGGGTTGAGGCCGCTTTGGTCAGGCCGCTGATCGCTTCGGGAACCCATGCGCTGGCCGTCGCTCTTTTTGGTGCGCTAAGGCCGGGGCAAACACTCATTTACGCCACGGGCAGGCCCTATGACACAATGGAGGAGATCATCGGCATCACCGGCTCGGGCGAAGGCTCGCTTAAGGAGTTTGGAATTTCATATAAGCAGGTGGAGCTTAAGGATGGCCGGGTTGATATCACCGCTACGCTTGAAGCCATCGACGAAAGCACGGGTCTGGTGGTGTTGCAGCGCTCCTGCGGGTATGACTTCAGGCCAAGCCTTAGCGTGAATGAAATCGGGCAAATAACTGCAGCCATAAAGGCAGTGCATCCTCACTTAAACGTGATGGTGGACAACTGCTACGGCGAATTCACCGATGTGATAGAACCCACACATGTGGGCGTGGATCTGATGGCGGGATCGCTGATAAAAAACCCCGGCGGGGGCATAGCGCCCACGGGGGGATACGTCGCCGGCAGGGAGGAGCTTGTGCGCCGCTGCGCCACAAGGATGACTTCGCCGGGAATTGGCGCGGAGGTGGGCTCCTACTCCCCCGGCTACAGGCTCTTTTTTCAGGGCTTCTTCATGGCGCCCCACACGGTTAACCAGGCGGTCAAAGGGGCGATGCTCATCGCTCAGGTGTTTGCGGACATGGGCTATGAGGTCATCCCCGGGCCGGAACAAAAAAGGAGCGATATCATTCAGGCGATAAAGCTGGGCAGCCCGGAAAAGCTTGTTGCTCTTTGCCGAGCGGTGCAGGCGGCATCGCCGGTGGAGGCATATGTGACGCCGGAGCCATGGGAAATGCCCGGCTACACCAGCAAGGTGATAATGGCGGCGGGAGCATTCGTGCAGGGCTCGTCCATAGAGCTTAGCGCCGACGGCCCTTTAAGGGAACCCTATGCGGCATATATTCAAGGCGGGCTGACATATGCCCATGTGAAGATCGCCCTTGAAAAGATGGTGGACTCTTTGGCGCAATAGCATCCTTACAAACAAACAAGCCCCATTCATGCAATGGAGCTTGTTTTATTTTTATGCTACCTGATATTAAATAACTTTTTGACCATCAAATATTCTTCGGGCTTCTCGCCCATTATTTCATATCCCAGTCGCAGGTAAAAATTCACCGCGGGGTTTTCTTTTTGAACTGAAAGAGACGTTCGGACGTATCCTTTCAGCGATAAAAGCTCAAAAAGCCTTTCCATCAGCCTTGTTCCTATACCCTGATTGCGGTACTGGGGCAAAATGGATATCGCAAGCTCGGGGGTGCTGTCGTCGATATGTCCAAAGGCGGGGATGATCCTCGCCCAGGCCGCCCCGACGGCCTTTCCATCGGCTTCGGCGAACACGCCGCAATCGCTTTCCTTCCCGAAATCTTCAATATAAACAGATATGGTGGGATGGGAAATAACGCTTCTGTCCGGCAGCGAAAATCCGGGGGGAGTAAAAATTGACCAATATATAAACTCCTCCAATATGGGGAAATCCGCCTGT
Organism: Christensenellales bacterium; assembly: GCA_050942895.1. GTDB lineage: Bacteria > Bacillota > Clostridia > Christensenellales > UBA1750 > JBNRMR01. The sequence goes on along the minus strand of JBMNOE010000013.1, from coordinate 34,174 downwards.
TTCAATTCCTTTATTTTCACCATAATCAACCTTCGAAAGCATGAAGTATACGGCTGCCCAGGCTAAGAGAGCCTTCCGTCATAATCGCCGCCATCATGGGCGGACAGAGGGAATTTCACCGGCATGCGGGTTCTCCCCGAGCGGTATATGGCCGAGAACAGCTCGACTGTGCGCCGCCCCGCAAGACCGTCGGACAGGGGTTTTCGCCCTTCGATGATCGCATCCAGAAAATCTGCAATCTGCAGGCCGTGGTAGTAGCTGGTGGGGTCGATGCTTGCAAAAAACGCTTCGTCCTCGCGCCGCCATTCCTCTAACAGATGCTCCTCGCCGGGGATCGTCCACAGATCATTGAAGGGAGGCTCCGTCACAGAGGATTGCCCCGCCACGAACATGGCGCCGCCGTCCGTCTGCACGCCGACACCTGCGCCGTTTTCGCCAAAGACGCTCACCTTGCCGTAAAGGGCCGGGTTAGCGGAATTGGTCACCAGAATATTGCCGATTGCGCCGCTCTTAAAGCGGATTATGGCCGCCGCTGTGTCCTCCACCTCAATGTATGGATGGTTAAGATTTTCCCACAAGGCAAAAACTTCGTCGATTTCGCCCATGTACCACAGCAGCAAGTCCATCTGATGGGGCGCCTGGTTGATCAGAACGCCGCCGCCTTCGCCGCTCCATGTGCCCCGCCAGATTGCGCTTTCGTAATACTTCCGGTCGCGCCAGCCCAGCATTTTGATTGTGCCGAGGATGGGCCTGCCCAGCTTGCCGTCGTCGATGGCCTTCTTTATGCGCAGGCAGGGGGCGTAGAAACGGCGCTGGCAAACGGAGCCCACCTTGACGCCGGAGTGCGCCGCCGCAGCCAAAATGTCGTCGCAGGCGGAAAGACTGTCTGCCAGGGGCTTTTCCACCAGTATATGGACGCCGGCCCTTGCCGCATTCACGGCATTTTCTCGGTGCGCCGGGTGCGGGGAGCAGATTGAAACGGCCTCTACGCCGGTTTCGCGCCGCATTATTTCAACGCTTGGAAAGGCCGAAACGCCGTATTCCGAGGCGAAGGACTTTGCTTTTTCATAATCACGGCTGACGACGCCCACAAACTCCGACTGAGGAAGCTGTGCGAAATGCTTTGCGTGAAAGTGCCCTACGGCGCCGGCGCCGATTATGCCGGTCTTTATTTTTCTCATGACTCCTCCTCGCCCGGAAGCAAAACGACCTTATAAAGCCCTGCTTCGCGGCGATAAAGCCGCTGTATCCATTCATTGCCCTTAGAAAGCGGGACTGATTTTGAAATAAGCCTATCCACATCAACCTTGCCCTCGGCGATGAGGCTTAGGCACTGGGGGTATTCGCCCGCAGATGCGCATGATCCAAAAAGGGTGAGCTGCTTTGTGACGACCTGCTGCAGGGGGATGGTCACGCTGGGCTGAATGTTGCCCACCAGCACGCATTCGCCGCCTTTGCGCAGGGATGAAATGGCGTCCATCACTGAGGCGCTGATGCCGACGGCGTCGATTGAAATGGCCGCGCCTTCGCCCCCGGTCAGCGCTAAGACCGCATCGGCCAGTTTTTCCACCGATGAGTTTAAGCGGTGCTCAAATCCCAGTGAAGCTGCAAGCTCCAATTTTTCCTCCGCCACATCGGAGACGATCACCGGGGAGAAGCCCTCTGCCCTAAGGAGTTGGGCCGTCATCAGGCCGATTGTGCCGCAGCCTACCACCACGGCGGCTCCAGAGGTGATTCGCGCCAGTGAAACAGCGTGACATGCAACCGCCAGCGGCTCGATCATGGCGGCTTGCCGGAAAGTGACACTGTCAGGCAGCTTGTACAGCACCCGGGAGGGTATGGAGGCAAATTCCGCAAAGGCGCCGTCCATTCGGTATTCCTCGCAGGAGACCCCCAGCACACGCCGATTGCCGCAAAGGTTGATCTGCCCGCATTGGCAATGAGGGCATTCGCCGCAATAGATGGTGGAATCGAAGGTAACGCGATCGCCCGCCGCAAAGCCTCTCACATCCGAGCCGACCTGCTCTATAATGCCCGCCGCCTCATGTCCCATTATAATGGGAGGTCTGCGCCGGCCGGTGCTGCCGTCCATGCCATGCACATCGCTTCCGCAGACAGCGCAGGCCATTATCCGCACAAGGACATCACCCGGGCCTATTTCAGGCAGGGGCATTTCCTTGAATTCAAACCTTCCGTATTCCTCAAGCACAAGCGCCTTCATAAAACTCACTCCTTTTTAGCTATTGAACACACCGAACCGATTTGGTTTTATTTATAAGCCTGTTACGCATGTATTTACTATATAATTTTTATGGGGCATTGTCCATAGCCAGGGGTGAAATCAGGGAAGCTGATCAAGATAAGGAATTCTTATATAGCGGATGAAGCTGCCGCTTCTTTGCATGTCAGCTATGTCCGAAATGGCGGCCCATTTTGCGGCGTCGGTTTCACCGGGTTGAAGGACGACGTTGACCATATCCACTTCCTGATGAAACAACCAGACGTCTACCATGTAGCGGTGCTCACTGTTTAAAAAGCGCTTTATCATTTTGCCGTTTTCAGGCAGTAGATCAATGCCCAGCTCCTCGCGGGTTTCGCGCAGGGCGGCTTCCAGGCTGGAATCGCCTGAAATGGCGCATCCGCAGGTGGGCTCCCATCGTCCGGCTTCCGGTTCCTTGAAGGGCGAGCGCCTGGAGATGAGGTATTCACCCTTCGCATTTTTTATCCAAACATCCACAATCAGGTGGAATTCGCCATCTTGAAGGGGCCTGCCTCTCTCTATTACGCGGCCGGTGACGGCGCCGCTTTCATCACGAATGTCCCAAAGCTCCATGTTTTGCACCTCTTTTGTTTTATTATAGCTCTGTTTATTATAGCGAAACCGGACAGGTTTAGCCAGATTTAGATTTCCTTATTATAAACAAAGAAGATAGCTGAGAGCATTGTTTTTAATGTGAAGCTATTGACAAAGGGGTGGCGCAGGAGTAAACTTTAGCTGAAGATGAAGTTAGATAAACCTAACCATACGGGGAAGAACATGCTAAAGGGGGAGCTATGAAAACGCTTGGAGATGTTAAGGTTGGCCAGACGGTCAAGGTGGTAAGAGTTCATGGCGAAGGAGCCATACGGCGAAGGATTATGGACATGGGCATCACGAAGGGCGTGGAGATTTTTGTGCGCAAAACGGCGCCCCTTGGCGATCCTTATGAGCTGAACGTGCGCGGCTATGAGCTTTCATTGCGGAAGGAAGACTGCAGGATAATAGAGGTGGAATGATGGCCGGGCTTAGGAGAAGCAGACCTGCAAGGGTTTGAAACATCCGCCAGCAAGGCTGATCTGATTAGGAGGAAAAAGACTTGGCAACACATATAGCGCTTGCGGGAAATCCCAACAGCGGCAAGACGACGATGTTCAACGACTTAACCGGAAGCAACCAATATGTTGGTAACTGGCCGGGGGTGACTGTGGAGAAAAAGGAGGGCAACCTGAAGGGACATAAGGCTGTGTTCGTTCAGGATCTGCCGGGTATTTATTCGCTGTCGCCCTACACAATGGAAGAGGTTATCGCGAGAAACTATCTTATAAACGACAGGCCGGACGCTGTTATCAACATCGTCGATGCTTCCAATATAGAGCGAAACCTTTATCTGACCACCCAGCTTTTGGAGCTTGGCATTCCTGTGGTTGTAGCTTTGAATATGATCGACGTGGTGCGAAAAAGCGGCGATAAAATAGACTTAAACAGGCTTTCGGCAGAGCTGGGCTGTCCGGTGGCGGAGACCTCGGCCCTGAGGGGCGAAGGCTCCGAGCAGGTGGCTGAAATCGCTGTGAAGCTGACCCGCGAAGGGAAAAGGGCGGGGCAGAAAGCAATATTCAGCGGCCCTGTGGAGCATGTCATCGCACATATTGAGGATAGGATAAAAAGGACTGTTTCTTCGCAGCAGCTTCGCTGGTATGCTATAAAGCTCTTTGAGCGCGACGAAAAGGCACGGGAACATCTCGGCTTAGACGAAAACGACAGGGCTGAGATAGAGGGGATAATAAAAGAATGCGAGAAGGAGCATGATGATGACGCCGAGAGCATCATCACAAACGAGCGCTATAAATATGTCACAGGGCTTGTTTCACGCTGCGTTAAGCGAAAGCCGCGCAAAAGCAATCTATCCGCCTCTGACCGTATCGACAGGATTATGACCAGCCGCTGGCTGGGTTTGCCTATATTCGCAGCGATAATGGTCGGCGTTTATTATATCGCCGTTACATCTGTCGGTGCGCTTGTCACAGACTTCACAAATGACATATTCTTCGGCGAATGGATAATCCCCGGAGCTTCAGGGCTGCTTGAGAGCCTTGGGGTGGCGGACTGGATAATCGGCCTGGTGGTGGATGGAATCATCGGCGGAGTGGGGGCCGTGCTGGGCTTCGTGCCGCAGATGGTTATTCTCTTTATCCTTCTTGCCCTGCTGGAGGAATGCGGGTATATGGCCAGGATCGCCTTTATAATGGATAGACTTTTCAGGAGATTCGGCCTTTCGGGCAAGTCATTTATACCGATGCTTATCTCCACCGGCTGCGGCGTTCCGGGGGTCATGGCGTCCAGAACCATAGAGAGCGAGAAGGAGCGCAGGATGACGGTAATGACCGCCACATTCATGCCCTGCAGCGCAAAGCTGCCGATAATCGCCTTGGTGGCGAGCGCCATAATGGGCGGCGCCTGGTGGGTTGCGCCTTCCGCCTATTTCATCGGCATGGCGGTAATAGTCTTGTCGGGCATAGTCCTTAAAAAAACAAAGATGTTCGCCGGCGAGCCTTCGCCCTTTGTGATGGAGCTTCCGGCATACCATCTGCCGCAGCTTAAGTCCGTTGCAAGGAGCACCTGGGATAGGAGCTGGTCCTTTATAAAGCGGGCGGGAACCGTCATACTGATATCCAGCATTGCCATATGGCTCTTATCCAGCCTGGGCATGACAGAAGGCTCTTTCGGTCTGGTGGAGGATATCGACCAAAGCGTGCTGGCGGTGATCGGCGGCTGGGTGGCCCCGTTGTTTGCGCCTTTGGGCTTCGGCACATGGCAGGCCACTGTGGCGACGGTCATGGGGCTCATCGCCAAGGAGGAGGTCGTCGGCGTTCTGGGGGTACTTTACGGCACGGACATGGGCGCGGCATTCACTGTGCTGGCAGGCTATTCCTTCCTTTTGTTCAACCTTTTGTGCGCACCATGCTTTGCGGCCATAGGCGCCATAAAGAACGAGATGGCCAGCCCGAAGTGGACGGCCTTCGCAGTCTCCTACCAGATGGCCCTTGCCTATGTGGTGTCTCTTATGGTCTATCAGTTTGGGTTGCTTGCGGAAGGCGGCGCTTTCACCGTAGCCACTCTGGCGGCATTGCTCTGCCTTGTCGGGGCGCTCTATCTTATCTTCAGGAGGCCCAGCCGAGGGATATCGGTTGGCAAGGGTGTGGCTGCCCGCATATGATTGCTTAGTAAGCAGCTTTTAAGTGTTGCTTCTACAGTGAAAGGAGGGATGACATGTTAGCTTTGATAAAGGAGAACCTGCCCGATATAATCGCGCTGGCTGTTTTGGCCGGAATTGTTTTGCTTGTCGTCCTTAAGATGGTCTCAGACAAGCGAAAAGGGAAAAGCGGCTGCGCCTGCGGGTGCACGTCATGTCCCCATAGCGAGGCCTGCGGCCAGCCGCGGGAATGACCGGACTTAGCTGCAAATGGGGTGGCAACATGGACTGGGGGTTGGTTTTAACCGTCCTTGCGGCAGCGGTTTCGACGGCCGCGCTGCAGCTTCTTAAGAGAAAGCTATTGTCTATGGCAAAGAAAATGTAGACAAGGCCCCCGGGAAAACTTAATAATATGAACAAAGGCCGTGCGGAGTTAAGCCCCGTGCGGTCTTTCGGCGCGTTCAGTCAGTTTTTGCACAGTTCATTAAATATGTTTATGGGCTGATCACCCTCCTTGACGGACGGGCGCTTTCTTTCTATACTAAAACGGTGATTAAACAATGGTGATTGAATGAAAAGACGGCAACAGATAAAGTGACATTCGCGGCAGTTCTTTAAGGAGGGCGGCGGCGTATACGAAAAGGAGTGATGGAAATGGCATTGATAAAGATCAACATGAACTCGGCCGTGCATAATATGGGCACATCCGTCTATGTGATTTTGCCCCAGCGAGGCGCGCCTGAAAACCGCGGCGGCACGGAAAAGCCAGGGCCTTGGAAAACCCTTTATCTTCTGCATGGGCAGGGAGGGGACTGCTCCGAGTGGGTGCGCAATGTGCCCCTTGAGCGCTATGCGGCCCGGCATTCACTGGCGATAGTGATGCCCTCGGGGGATAACAGCTTTTATTCGGATCTACAAAACGGCATGAAGTATCAGCGCTTTTTAACTGAGGAGCTGATAGGAGTGTGCGAAAGCTGGTTCCCCCTGTCGCGGGAGCCAAAGGATCGGTTCATCGGGGGCTTTTCAATGGGGGGCTATGGTGCGCTGCGCACAGCCATGGGGGCCCCGGGGCTTTACGGAAAGGCGGTCGGCATTTCAAGCCTCATCGACATATATACAAAATACCGGCAGAAGGGCTTCGAGGACAGAGCAAGAATGGTGTTCGGAGAGCTTGAACAGGTGGAGGAAAACGGCGCGGAGCTGTTCAGCGCCGCTGAAAGAATGGCAGGCGAAGGGGTATGCCCCCAGTTTTACCTGACCTGCGGCGATAATGACACGCGCTTTTCCCAGAGTGAGAGATTGCATCAGAAGTTGCGCTCACTGGGCGTAAGCGTGGAGTTTCATCCCGCTCAGGGCGATCACGACTATGCCTTTGCCGACAGGGCAATACAAAAAGCGCTGGACTGGCTTGTTGAAGAAAGAGAGGGGGCTTGACCATGGCTCTTTTGCAGATGAATGTTTATTCAAAGGTTTTAAAGATGCAGACGGAGGTCTGGGCCATTCTGCCGGAAAAAATGCCGGAAAAAATGCCGGAAAAAATGACGGGGGGCGGCCTTAAGACACTGTGGTTCATGCCGGGGGGCCATGCGGATGCCTCCGCCTGGGTTCGCGGCTCGGCGGTGGAGCGCATGGCGCTGCGCAGGGGCGTTGCGGTCATAATGCCCGGGGCGTTTAACTCAAGCTGTGTGAACATGAACCGATGGCATCAGGTCAACACATATATCGGGGCGGAGCTGCCGGGTATAATACGGGGCATGTTTCCCGCCCTTTCCCATGACAGAATGGATAACATGATTTCAGGCTTTTCAAACGGAGGCTATGGCAGCTTTAACCTTGCCCTTTCATATCCTGAGGTGTTTGGCTGGGGCGCACCCTTCGGCGCGGGCGACAAGGCGGATGTGGATTGGTCACAAAGGCCTGCAGAGCGCAACATGGTCTATGGCGATGTTGATCTGAAAAAGACGGATTACAGCCTGCGAAACCTTGCAAATAAGCTTATCGCCAGCGGGAAACCCTGCCCGAGATTGTTCCATGGCTGCGGCGAGCATGATCCCTGGCGGGATATGAACGAAAGCGTGCGCGATTTCATGCAGTCATTCCCGGGCGATCCCTTTGACTATGCTTTTTCTATCGCCGAAGGCTGCGGGCATGATTATAAAGCAGTCGAGCTGCTGCTTGAGCGGTTCTTTGACCGGGTGGGCCTTCCTGTTCTGGCAAGGCGGTAATTTTGCTGAATAAACGCTTAATAATGGGAGAGTATTCGGGCTTTATTCATCCACGATCTCGACTATGTCCGCGCCGAAAGCGCTGATGACGGCGGCCTCCAGCGTTTTCGATTCGTCTGAGTCTTTTGCGGCTTTTGCGGCCCTGTCAGCTCCTGCGGGCGCAGAGACTTGAGCGCCTTTTGCGGCGGCTAAGCTATCGCCCGAGGTGAAGTCAACATAGACGGTCCTTCCCGTCACCTGGGAAAAAGCGGCCTCAATCGCGCTTTTATTTTCATCCTTTTGGCAGGGAACCATGTGTATGGCTTGATCCCGGGGGAAGTTGATGACGGCGACATCTCCCCTGAAACCCGCAAGGCCGGCCCTATTCAGCGATACGAAAAGGCGGATCTTGTCCTTTTTGAGCATGGCCAGAACCTCCTTCCAGATGTTCCCAAGGGCTGCGTCCGGCTTTTGAGCGGCGCCTTTTTGCGGACCCTGAGCCATTTTTGAATCTTGGGTTTTTTCATCCAGGGCTCTTTCCGCCTGCTTGCGCGCAGATGTCTTTGCAGGCTCCGCCGCGGGAGCGAAAGCCCCCTCCTTCACCGCTTTTTCAAGGCGCGATATCCTCTCCAGCAGGGCCTCGAAGGAGGTTTGCGTTTGCGGCATGCAGATTTTAACCACCGCAAGCTCCAGCAGCACCCGCGACTGGGAGGAAAGGCGCAAATCCCCCTCCATTTCGGACAGAAGCTCCATTGCACGAAGGGCGCGCTCTTGGCCCATCTCCTCGGCTTGGGCCCGCAGCCTTTGGGCGTCCTGGGTGGAGATGTCCAAAATATCGGCAGTGTTATCCCCGCAGGTGGCGGCCACCATAAGGTTTCGCATGTGGTCGGACAGCTCGCGGACAAAAACGGCGATCTCCCTGCCGCTTAATAGAAGCTCGTCTATGAGGACTATGCATCTGGCCACATCGCTTTGGGCGCAGGCCCCGGCAAACTCGAACATGAACTCCCGACCGGATGCGCCAAGGCAGGTTTTTATGACCTCGACAGTCACATTTCCCCGGCCGGTTGAAATGCAAAGATCCAGCAGGCTCAGCCCGTCGCGGATGGAGCCCTCCGCCGCCCGCGCCAGAAAGAGCAGCGCGTCCTCCTCATATGTGGCTTTGGCGGTTTCGCAGGCAAGCTTTAAATGCCGGGCGATTCCCCCAACGGGAATGCGCCTGAAATCGAAGCGCTGACATCTTGAAAGTATTGTGGCGGGAAGCTTTTGCGGTTCTGTGGTGGCCAATATGAACACGACATGAACAGGGGGCTCCTCCAGGGTTTTCAAAAGAGCGTTAAAGGCGTCCTGAGAAAGGGCGTGAACCTCGTCGATTATGTATATCTTGCGTTTGCCCATCTGCGGGGGGTAGCTGACGCCGTCGCGCAGGCTTCGGATGTCGTTTATGCCGCGGTTGGAGGCGGCGTCCATCTCGATGATGTCCACGGTGGCATCATCCCGGGATGCGAGACAGGCGGAACACTTCTCACAGGCTTCAGCGCCGATGGGCTCAAGGCAGGTGAGCGCTCGGGCAAAGACCTTAGCGGTGCTGGTTTTGCCGGTGCCGCGGGTGCCGCAAAAGAGATATGCATGGCTGATCCTGCCGGAGATTATCTGGTTTTTAAGGGTCTGGACGATTGCGTCCTGCTCCATTATCTCGTCAAATGTTCTTGGGCGAAGCTGCCTGTATAATGCCTGAAACAATGCCTACCTCCTTCGTTTTTTACCTCTTGTTCTCATCTGCCGATAACCTTCCTGAACTTGCCGCTGCGCTTGTGCGGGGCGGGGGGTTGGCCGCTGAGGGCGATGCGCACACCTTCGATGCCCATGCCTTCAAGAAGGCCGTCAAGAGCGGCCATCGCTTTTTTAAAAAGCAGGACTCGTTCCCCTTCCGGGCAGGAAAGGGCGACGGCCAAAGTGTGGTCATCAGCCTGGGTTATCTGATATCGCTCAACTTTTTTTGCTCCCTCAGGCTCAAGCCGGTCCATGACATCTGAAAGCGCCTGGGGAGCGATGGTTTTGCCGAAAATGCGGATGAAGTCATCCTCTTTGCCATAGAGGATAAAGCCATCTTTATTGCCGCAGCCGCAGTCCGCTGCTGCCTTGGCCATGTCGCCTGTAGCATAGTCTGACAAATAAAGCGCTTTGTTAATATCGGCGGAAAGAAGGAGCCGGCCGTCCGCAGAAGGGGCAAGGTCACAGCCGCCAAGGGCGTGGAAGCTGCCATGGTCGCATTTGGCCGCAAAAGCGCCCTCTGCGCTGATGTAGACATCCCTTAATGGACAGCCAAATGCACGGGAGATATATTGCCATTCCCTCGGGGAAAGAAGCTCTCCCCAGCTTATTATGAACGCCGGAGAGAAATTGAGCCGCTTTTCTTCGGACTCCTTCGCTAGGCGCAGAAGAACCGAAGGATATGCGATGATGGCTGCGGGTGAAAGCTCGTTCAGATGGGAGACCACCTTTCCCATGGGCCTGTTGAGACTGACAATGTTCATTTTTTTTTGGTTCCAGGGCAGCGAAAAGCGGGCGCGCAGCATTTGCGACGGGAAATCGAAGCGCCCGGCGGGGGCAAGCACTGCCCATGTTCCGCCGCCTTTTGCAAAAGCGGCCATGTCGTCATCATTGAAAAGGGAGAGCAGCCCATTCAAAAAGCGCTTTGCCGCATTCTTTTGGTGCAAAAAGGGAAGGGGCTTGCCGCAGATCCCCCCCGAAAGCACGGGAATGTGGCCGCGAAGACTCCGCCCGGCGTTGGATCTTTCGCCGGTAAAATCGTTTATATTCTTTGCGGTCAGCTTTAGCGCCGCTGCGATGGAATCAAAATTCTGCCTTATATCATCCCTGCGGGCAAAGCTTTTTTGGCCGGTTGAAAGGCCGCCATTGGGTTCAGCCACGAAAAATCCTCCGATCGGTTGCCTGATTGCTTACCCTTTTATTTTATCACAGCAAAGCGGTGCGGGCAACATACGAGCCTAAAGCGTATTGCTATAAGCCCGCATATTGTGGTATAATTTTCTTGCGTTTGAAAGCGGCGGTTTTATGGGCATAATTCCCTGAAAGCCGCAAGCCGGACGAGGCGCTCCTTCGCATCAAGCGCTGTGAAAGTTGGATAAAACAAAAACAAAGGAGGATAAAACAATGAAGAAGTATGTGTGCCAGGTCTGCGGTTATGTCTACGACGAGGAAGAAGAGGGCGTCAAGTGGGAAGATGTTCCCGATGATTACACCTGCCCCCTTTGCGGCGTTGGCAAGGACATGTTCGACGAAGAAGAGTAAGCCTTAAGGGCTTGCAAATGCGAGGATGAGGAAAGGAAATCAGGAATGAAGAATATGACCGTGAGGAAGCTCGTAATCTTTTCGATGCTCTCCGCAGTGTCCATAGTCCTTGTGATGTTTGTGCGCTTCCCATTGTTTCCCGCAGCGGCGTTTCTCGAGTTTGACGCGGGCGATATACCGATAATGCTGGGAACCTTTGCCTTCGGGCCGTTGGCCGGCCTTTTGATGACGGTCGTCGTGTCCCTCATACAGGGCTTCACGGTGAGCGCTCACAGCGGGCTTTACGGCATTTTGATGCACATCATAGCTTCGGGCGCCCTTTGCCTTGTGGCCGGAGGGATATACCGAAAGAACAGGACAAGAAAAGGTGCGATCATAGCCCTTATAGCCGCCACGCTGGTGATGACGGCATTGATGGTGCTGGCCAATCTGCTGATTACGCCCATTTTCATGAGGGTGCCCAGACAGATAGTGGTGGATATGATCTTCACGGTCTTCGTTCCGTTTAACCTTTTGAAGGGGCTTATCACCTCGGTTATAACCTTCGTACTCTACAAGCCCTTATCAAGGCATGTGTTCAAGCTTGAAAGAAAGTGACCGAAAGCTCCAGTTAAGGCAAGAAAACAGGGAACCCGGCAGGCCGCATGGTCGTTTATATTATAGATAGATGCAAGCTGCTTTTGACGGCTTGGGATTTGGCGCAATTTTAATTTTTTACCATTTTGCTGTTCAACTATTTTTTATTAATTCTTGAAGAGAGTTGTGTAGATGTTCTATGTAGGAGACGAAAAAATAAGCAATAGAAAGCTTTCCAATATGATGTTTCTGTTGGCGGGAGCTTTGCTTGCGCTGGCACTGATTTTTTCCATAATGCACTTCGCGACGATAGGCCCACAGGGACAGGGTCCGGCAGTTCCATCGTCGGGGCAGCCGTCCGGAGGGGATGATTTGCCGGGCGTGGCGGCGGATCCCAGCCCGACTCCCCAGGGCCATGACACCCAGCCTCTGGCAGCGCCAAACAAATTTTTTTCAGGCATAAGCATCGGCGGGGTTGTTGTGGAGGGGCAGACAAAGGAGCAGGCCAGGGCTTTTCTTGAGGAGAGCCTCAGGGACAAGGCAGGCTCTTTAACCCTTAGATATAACGATTATTCCTATACCTTAGGCGACGACGGGCTGATCGGCTTTTCCTGGAACTTAGATGAAGTGATCGAAGATGCGTATGCTCTTGGACGCACAGGAAATGATGAGGAGGACAGGGCCGTTATCGAAAGGCTTAAGACTCAGCCTCTGGACTTTGAGATCACCCAGAGCGTAGAGTTTTTAAATATCGAAATGATCGCCCAGGCGATCAATTCTCAGGCGGGAACAGCTCCTGTGGAGCCGAGCGTGAGCGGCTTTAGCCCGGAGGAAGGCTTCGTATTTGCGGAGGGAACGCCGGGCCTTCAGGTGGACGAGGTTGCCCTTGAAAACGATATTAAGCAGGCGGTGGCGGCAGGGAACACCCATGTGCCGATTAATATAAAGATGAAAGAAGTTATGCCCGAGACTTCCGCCGATGAAGTTGCGGGGAAATACACGCTGATGGCGGAGTTTTCCACCATCGCAAAGAAAGACACCGCAAGGAACAACAATATAGACCTTGCTTTGCAGCAGTTCAACGGTCTTTCAATTGCCCCGGGCCAAAAGGTTTCCTTCAACGAAACCACCGGCGAGAGGACGGCCGCAAAAGGCTATCAGTCAGCGGGGGTGATACTTAACGGGGTTAGCGCGGAGGATATCGGCGGGGGAATATGCCAGGTTTCAAGCACCGTTTTCAATGCGATTATCCGCGCGGGGCTGCAGATAGACGTGCGCAATCCTCATTCCTGGCCCAGCGACTATATTGCCGCGGGGATGGACGCCATGGTGGACTGGCCCTCATCTGACCTTGTGTTCACCAACAACAGCGGAAGCACCGTCTACATGACCGCCTCCTTTGACTGGTCCAACCGGAAGCTCACAGTGCAGGTTTACGGCGTGCCCATATACGATCCCTCATTGAGGGTGGATCTCAGGGCTGAAAAGTACGAGGACATCGCCCAGCCGGATGACCGCTACACATTCGACGACAGCATGTATACCGATGATATCATCGTGGAACGCAATGGCCGCGCGGGATCAAGGTGGCACACATACCTGCAGTTCTTCGACGAGGAGGGAAAGCTGGTGGAGGAAAAGCTGGCATATAACAGCACTTACAGGGCGATCGCCAGCAAGATCACCGTTGGTTCCATGAGCAGAGACGAGATGCTATACGATATAATCGACGGCAAGGTGGTCTTCAGGGATCCCAGCCGGATACAGAATTAAGGTTAACAAAGGGTTTAAACAACGGCTGAAAGGCAATAATAAAAACAGCAATCAACTTTGGAGGGATATATATGGCACAGATAACAAAAGAGATGAGCATCAGCCAGGTGCTCAGGATGGACACTTCCACCGCCAGGATTTTTATGCAATACGGAATGCACTGCATGGGCTGCCCCCACGCAACCCGCGAGAGCATTGAGCAGGCCAGCGCTGTCCATGGCATTGACGTGGACGCACTGATAAAGGACCTGAACGATCATGTGGGGGACTGACCGGCAGACTTAAGCGCACTCAGGGGCGGGCATTAAGCCCGCTCTTTTTATTTTGAAAAGGAGCGAAGGACGGCCGTGCATTTTCATTTATGCAGGCCTTTTTGAATGATTCGGTTGTTTTTAGTGGGTGGATTGTTGCGGCAAAGAGCTTATATCTATATTATAGGGGTATAAGAACATCAGGATATCGGAGGGAGAAGCTATGCTGTTTAAAAAGAACCGCACAGAAAAGCTGGACTTGGATTTATTTGCAAATCCCAGCAGCGAATATAGGAGCACGCCCTTTTGGGGCTGGAACGGCGACCTTCAAAAGGAGGAGTTGCTCAGGCAGATTGAAATCTTCAAAGAGATGGGCATGGGCGGCTTCCACATGCACGCAAGGGCGGGCCTTGTGACCCCCTACCTTTCGGATGAGTTCATGCAGCGGGTGAAGGATTGCTGTGAAAAGGCCGAGAAGGAAGGGCTGCTGGCCTGGCTCTACGACGAGGACCGCTATCCTTCCGGCCCGGCGGGGGGCATAGTCACGCAGAACCCGGACTACACAAGGAGATATCTGCGCTTTACAGCCTATGAATATGGAAAAGAGGGAGCGGCTCAATTTTCCCAGGGAAGCTATCCCAGAAAGAGCGACGGAGAACTGATTGCCCGCTATGATATCGGCCTTGGTGAGGATAATTTTCTCAGGTCATACAAAAGGTTGAAGGATGGCGAGACGGGTGAAAACATTTGGTATGTCTATTTTGAAAAGCAAGACGCCACCGTGCCGGGGAATCAGACATATGTGGACGCAATGAACCCCTTGGCGATTGAAGAGTTTGCAAGGGTTACATATGACCGCTATAAAGAGGTGGTGGGCGAATACTTTGGAAATGTTTCCCCGGCCATGTTCACCGATGAGCCACAATACGCCAGCGAGACAATACTGAGCTTTGCAGGCGAAAAGGAAGATGTGATCCTGCCCTGGACGGACACCTTTCCCCGGACATACAAGGAGACCTACGGAAGCGATGTGCTGGACTTTTTGCCTGAGATCATTTGGAATCTGCCGGAGGGGAAGCTGTCGCAGCCCCGCTACTTTTACCACGATCATGTGGCGGAGCGCTTCGTCAGCGCTTTTTGCGACACGCTGGGGAACTGGTGCGATGAAAACGGCATCATGTTCACCGGCCATGTTATGAGCGAAGGCTCACTGGAGGGTCAAACCATGCGCAGCGGCGAGGCCATGCGCAGCTATCGCGCTTTTCATATGCCGGGCATAGATGTCCTTGGGCTTCATAAGCTGGAATATCCCACGGCGAAGCAGGCCCAGTCTGCCGTTCGCCAGCAGGGCAGCGAGGCGATGATGAGCGAGCTCTATGGCGTTTCCGGCTGGGACTTTGACTTTAGGGGATTTAAGCTGCAAGGTGACTGGCAGGCGGCCATGGGGGTGACTGTGCGGGTGCCCCACCACAGTTGGTACACTATGAAGGGCGAGGGCAAGAGGGATTACCCCGGTTCAATCAACTACCACGCCCCCTGGTGGAAGGAAAATAGGCTTCTGGAGGATCATTTCGCCAGGCTGAACACAGCCCTCACCCGAGGCAAGCCCAATGTGAGGGTAGGCGTTATCCACCCGATAGATAGCTACTGGCTGCATTTCGGACCGGGGGATCAGTCCGGCGCGGCGGCTCAGATAGAAAAGAACTTTAACGACCTTATAAACGCCCTTGTCAAAGGCCTGATAGACTTTGACTTCATAAGCGAAGCGCGGCTGCCGGCCCTCTGCGAAAAGGGGGGCAATCCCCTTGAGGTTGGCGAAATGGGCTACGATATAGTTATCATCCCTGCCCTTGAAACTCTGCGCAAAACAACCCTCGAAAGGCTTTATGCTTTCCGGGAAAAGGGCGGCAGGCTGATATTCTTGGGAGACTGTCCAAGATATCTGGATGCAAAAAGGAGCGAAGAAACCGCAGAGCTTTACGGCAGGAGCGAGAAGATGGGCTTTGAAGCCGCTGCGCTGGTTGAAAGGCTCAAGGATGTTCGATTTCTGGAGGCGCGCCTGCCCGGAGGGAACAGGGCGGGGCATCTCACCTATCAGCTTCGGGATGACGGAAGGGATAAATGGCTGTTCATAGCCACCACCCGCAGTCAGCCCAGCCCGGACGCGGACATTCCCAATCAGGGCATCAAGTTCAACGTCGGCCAGGAATATGATGCGCAGACGCTGCGGTTTGAGCTTGAGGGCGAATATAAGCTGGAGCTGTTCGACACTCTCACCGGGGATATAAATGCTCTACCTGCCCGCTACAGCAATGGGAAGACACTTTTTAGCCGCAAGTGGCACATGCACGACAGCCTTCTTTTGCGGCTTGCGCCCGGCAAAAACCAGAGCGAAGAAAAGACCGCTGCAAAGCTGCCCGAGCCAAGGCGCATTTTCGGCAAAGTCGGCGTGGCCCTTGACGAGCCGAACGTGCTGCTTTTGGACATGGCGGAATACTCCCTTGACGGCGAGGCGTTCAGGCCCATGGAAGAAATCCTCAGGCTTGAAAACATCTGCCGTGAGCGCTGCGGCATTTACATGCGCAAGCGGGCAATACCCCAGCCCTACCAGATGGAGCGCCAGGAGGCGAAGCATGTGGTTCGCCTGCGCTTCGCCATACCCAGCCGGGTGAGGGTGAAAGCGCCGCAGCTTGCCCTGGAGGATGCGGACACCACCAGGCTTTGGCTGAACGGTAGCGAAGTCGACATGACTGTGAGCGGCTGGTATGTGGATAGGGCCATCAAAAGGGTGAATCTGCCGCCCATAGAGGAGGGCATGAACATACTTGAACTGGAAAAGCCCTTTGGAGCGGATGATCCTTTGGAGTATTGCTATCTGCTGGGTGATTTTGGCGTTAAAGTTGAGGGAACCAAAAAAACGGTCACGGCCCCTGTCCGCCAGCTTAATTTCGGCAACTGGGTGCATCAGAGCCTGCCCTTTTACAGCGGCAATCTCACATACCATCTGAAGATAAGCACCAATGGCGGCATCATTTTGCGGATACCCCATTACAGGGGCGCCCTAATGCGGGTATTTGTGGACGGGAAGGACAGAGGGCCTGTTGCGTTCTCTCCCTATGCCCTTGACCTGAGCGATCTTAAAGCCGGCGAGCATAGCATCGATATCAAGCTTTACGGCACCAGAAATAATACCTTCGGCCCGCTCCACCATCTTTCAAGCATACCATTCTCTCAGGGGCCGGACGGCTGGCGCTCGACGGGGGATTTATGGAACTATGAGTACAGCTTCGCGCAAAAGGGCGTAATGAGCTCGCCGCGGATATATGATTTACAGCAAGCCCTGCACAGCGGCGATGCAGGCGATTAAAACACAGATAAATTAATATGTAAATATGGAAAGGCGGACTTTTGCTCGCCTTTCCATGCTATAATACGTCTATAATTATTACAACAAAAAACACAGGAGGCAATATATGGCATATATGAAATATGTAAATCCGGTGATACCGGGGTACAATCCCGATCCCAGCATCTGCCGCGTGGGGGATGATTTTTATCTTGTGAATTCCACCTTTGAGTTCTTCCCCGGCGTGCCCATTTACCACAGCAAGAACCTGGTGAACTGGGAGCTGATAGGCCATTGCCTGACCAGCGAGGAACAGCTCTATCTCAGGGGCTGCAGAAATTCCGGCGGCATATATGCCCCCACAATCCGCTACCACGAAGGCACCTTCTTCATGATCACCACCAATGTGACTCACAAGGGCAATTTCGTCGTTCACACAAAGGATATCCGAGGCCGGTGGTCAAAGCCAAACTGGATAGATCAGGGCGGCATCGATCCATCCCTTTTCTGGGACGACGACGGCACCTGCTACTATTGCTCCACCGGCACCATCGACGGCGTTCGCGGCACGGTAACATTCGTTATCGATCCCTTCACAGGAGAGATCCTTTCAGAGAAGAAGATAATCAGCTCCGGCTGCGGCGGCCAGTGCCCGGAAGGCCCCCATATATACAAAAAAGACGGCTATTATTACCATCTTTTGGCGGAGGGCGGCACCGAGTACGGCCATAGGGTCACAATCCAGCGCAGCAGGAATATCTGGGGCCCCTACGAGGACTGCCCCCATAACCCAATTTTCACCCACAAGGAGTATAAGGCAAGCGAAATTCATGCCACGGGCCATGCGGATATCATCCAGGATCAGCACGGCAAGTGGTGGATGGTGTTCTTGGGCATCCGTCGCTTCAGCCACGCCCTTTTGCATAATCTGGGCAGGGAGACATTCCTTGCGCCTGTCAAGTGGGAGGAGGGCGGCTGGCCCGTTTGCGGCAACGGCGGCACAATCGAGTATGTGACCGACGCTCCGCTGCCCGCGCCTGTTAAGCCCGTCTGTCATGATCTTCGCTTTGATTTTTCCAGTCCAATGCCCAAAAGGGTGTTCTACACCCGTAACCCCGACTACGGCAACTACGCCTTGGACAATGCCGGAAAAAAGCTCACCCTTATAGGCACGGACGTTAAGATCACCGAGGCGGGGGCATCGCCCACCATACTGAACATGCGCCAGCAGGGCTTCTTCACAACCGCCACAGCGAAGATGTCCCTTGCGGAAACCTGCGCCGAAAGGGCGGGCATCGCCGCGTATTACAACAACGATTACCACTACGCCATATATCTGGGCAACGATGGAGGTGGCCGATACATCGGCTTTACAAAGCAGGTTCACGATATAAATTTTCAGGCATACAAGGAATATCTTACTGAGCAGACAGATGTGGAGCTTAAGATCGAAAGCGACAGGCATCAGTACACATTCTCATACCGCCAGGGGGAATGCGAATGGACGATTGCCGGCTCAGGGCTGAACGCGGGCCTGAGCACCGAAGGCACATACACGATGACATTCACCGGCACCTTATACTCCATGTTCGCAGAAAACGGAAACGGTGTTTTTCTGGATGCCTTTGATATCAATGTTCGCGAGGACCCTGTGGTGGCGGCTCAGATTTAGCTTTTTGGGGCGCTTAAGGGCGCCCCTTTTAATTTAATCAATATCGGCAGGGTCATTTCCCAAAACCTCACGCCGATATGTCTACCGTCACATTGCGGATCCAGTTCTTCCCGGTGAAGCGCTTCATGCCTATCAGCATTTTGATTGCATCACCCAGGGATATCCAGATATAAACCACCGTCATGTCAGCCTTTACAACCAAGGCGGCTATAACGGCGGCGGGCAGCGAGAAAAGGTATAGTGCAAGGACGTCTATCAGCATGACAGTCTTTACATCGCCGCTTCCTCTTAATATCCCCACCAGGTTGGTGGCGTTGAAGCATTTAAACAGATATACTACCGACATGGTGTACATCATGTTGATGGTGATCCTTTGAGCGTTAGGAGTAAGGTCGAATATTTTAAATAGAAACTTTTCCGAGCCGAAGAAGGCCAGGGATGCCAGCATCAGCGAAGCGGCGGCGCTCGTGGCGAAGGCCAAAGCGTGGAGCCACTTGCCTGTTTCATAAAGCTCCTTTTTGCTGGCCCCCATGCCCGATTTATTGCCGATTATTATCGCCGCGGCATTGGCGATGGCATAAATGCCCACGGTGAGTATTTTATCCAAATTCCCTGTGACGGAATAGGCGGCCACGTTGTCCGAGGCGGTGATCATATGGCCGTAAATTATGGGGTATAAAGACATGCCCAAACCCCAGAGGGTCTCGTTCAAAACGACGGGCGCGGCATACTGCAAAAACTGCTTCACCGCCTTTTTTCCAGGAAGGAAGAAGGCCCTGGGCTCAAAAGGAATGCGCTTTTTCCCTAAGACGACATATACTACCGCTATGCCCAGCTCGAATATCCGCGCTATCAAAGTCGCCAGGGCTGAGCCTTCGACGCCCATGGCCGCAACTCCCAGCTTTCCATATATGAAAACCCAGTTCAAAAACACGTTTACCCCCATGGACAGGCTCAGAACGATCATGCCAAAGCGGGGGTTTTCAGCGCTTCTTTGGGCGCCCACCTGCACCATGGTCAGGCTGTTTAAAAAGAAGGAAAAGGCGACGATTCTGCCATAGCGGGCGGCCACATCCACCAGGGCGGGATTGTCCGATGTGATGCTCATTATCTGATGGGGAAAAATCGTGACGGCCAGGGCAAAAACAAATGTGATGGCACCGGCAAAAAATGAGCTGAGACCCATGATGCGGTTTATCATGCCGGTGTCCCGTTTTCCCCAGTATTGGGCCATCAGCACCGAGCCGCCCGATTGGATGCCGAACACGAACAAGGTGGAGACGAAGAACAGCGAGTTGGCAAGGGTGAGGCCGGAAAGCTCCGTCTGGCCAAGAGAGCCTATCATCGCCATGCCGACCATCGTCATCGAGGAGCTGATCAGGTTCTGAAGCAAGATCGGCAGTGCAAGAGAAAAGACGCGCTTATAAGAAGCGGAGTCCCTTTTGTAGACTCCTAATGAGCGTGCGATTAAGTTTTGCATGTTCTTCCTCCGGGTAAAATGCGTCCATTTAAGGCGCTATGGCTGGAAATGGCGCGTCAAGGCTGTAAAGACTTGAGGGCGGCGGGGGGATTGTCCCTCATCTGGGCGCGCAGCTTGCCTATGCCTTCCTGAGAGACGAATATTCCGCGGCCGTGCATAAGGTGGCCCGTTTCCCGCAGGCGAAGAAGCATATCGCCCTGAGGGGCCAGCTTCGTGGCGTAGTCGCTGCCCGCTACAGCCATGGCGGACTGCAGTGAGGGCGCGTGCAGGCAAATTCTGGAGGGTATGCTCTGGCACAGGGCGTCCAAAAGCGATGCCGAGCATGGCAGGGGAATGGTCATAACCACATGAACGCCCACCTTTGCACCCCCTTCCAGCAGGCTGAAAAGCCTTTGCCGGGCCAGCGAATCCCCGCTTTCGCCCAGCATTCTGTTTACATCGTCCGCAAAAATGACGATTCGGGGCATCGATGCAGCAGATTCTTCCCCGGCTCTTTTGTTGTACTGCTCTATATCCTGAAGCTCCATGGCAGCCAGCTTTTTATAGCGCTCGTTCATCTCGATTTCCGCCAGCCCCAGAGCGCCGGAAGCCGTGCGCACATCGCTTATAACGGGCATCAGCAGGTGTTCAAGCCCTTTATAAGCTGAAAGCTCTGTGCCCTTAATGTCTATCATTATCAGGCGCAGATCATCCTTTGCCGAGCGCGACAGCATCGTGGAGGCGATGCTGTGAAGGGTCATCGACTTGCCTGTGCCAAGGCCGCCGGCAATCAAAACATGTGCGCATCTGTCAATGCTGGAGGATATCAGCTGGCCGCCTGCTCCGGTGGCGATGGTGAATTCCCCCGGCATTCGGCGTTTTTCTTCCTTTTCAAGACGGGAGAGCACTCCGCCCAGCGAAAGGGAGGAGGGGTCCTGCACGGGCGCATCAATGCCCACTGTGCTTTTCCCGGGCAGGGGAATCTGTATAAATAAATTCTGCGACCCAAGGGCAAGGGCGATGTCGCTTTCAAAGTCCAGCACCTTGCTGGCGCGCTCGCCGATATCGGGAAGCAGCTCATATCTTGTGAAGGCGTTGCCTGCCAAAGCGGATTTCACGCTCACCCTAAGGCCCAGGCCGCGCAGCCTCTCCTCCAGCGCATGGATTTCCTGCCCTGCGTCGGCTGGAGTTTGCAACTCATCGCCGGCAAAAGCTGCGTCGATAGCGCCATTTTGAGCGGTGCTGTCGGATTCCTCAAGGGACAGCCTCCTTCGCCTTTTTTTCACGCTAAAAATAATAAGTACCGCTGCCAAAACCAGCACAATGGCCACTGCCGCAATGGCTACCAGAAAGATTATATCCATACAAAATGCACTCATTTCTATCTTTTCTTTTTTTCGCCTTTTTACCGCGCTTCCGGCGGGCTCTCTGTTCACAGCCTCGCCATTTTCGCTATTTCGCTATAAGCTGCTAAAAGTTGTTAAAAGTTGCTAAAACAATTATATCACAGGAGCGCCCATATTTAAACTTGATTTAAAACACAGGATCATGATATAATTTTCAAGGCTTTTCATGGTTAACCGATTGGTTGATGTTTTGTTCAGTCGCAAATTTGCTTTTATGAGGTTTGTTGTATATTATGTGGTTTCTTTTTTCCGTCATAACCTTTCTTATGTGGGGCGCAGCGGATCTTTTCTACAAGCGCGCCAGCAAGCCGGGGGATCGGTACTCCCATCTTAAAATCGTGGTGATGGTGGGCCTGGTGATGGGCCTGCACGCGGCCTTTTACATGCTTGTGGAAAAAATCAGCTTCTCGCCCATATCAATAATCAAATATCTGCCGGTTTCCTCCATGTACATACTTTCAATGGTCATAGGCTACTTTGGCCTTAGGTATATTCAGCTTTCCATTTCATCGCCGGTGCAAAACTCATCCGGCGCCATAGTGGCCATATTGCTGCTGATATTCTTTCCCCGCCCTGTGGGTGCGCTGGAAATCGCCGCGCTGGTGATGATATGCGGCGGTGTTTTTGCACTGTCACTCATAGAAAACCGCCAGGAGAACCCCGCCAGATATATCAGGGAAAACAATGTAGACGCAAAGTATCGCACGGGGATGCTGGCCATTGCCTTTCCGATAATCTACTGCCTGATCGACGGCCTGGGTTCATTCGCGGACGCCCTTTATCTGGACGAACTGGCGCTGATGTCCGAATCCGAGGCGCTTTTGGCCTATGAGTTTACTTTCTTCATCTGCGCGGTCATATCATTCATATTCCTGCGGTTTGTGAAGAAGGAAAAGTTCAATATTTTAAGGGAAAAGGATGCGGGCGTAGCAGCGGTTTTTGAGACGGCAGGCCAGTTCTTCTATGTCTTTGCGCTGGCCGGAAACGCCCTTTTCGCCGCGCCGATAGTGGCCTCATACAGCATCGTGGCGGTGATACTCTCGCGGATATTCCTGAAGGAGAAGCTCTCCAGACAGCAGTACATAGTGATCGGCGTGGTCATGCTGGGAATCGCCATTTTGGGCTTTGCCGAGGGCGGCTGATTTTCTTTACAGGCTCTGATAAAATCATGGCGCCGGATATCAAGATCCGGCGCTTTTTTATGCTGTATTTTTTAAAAGCGAGCATGAAAAATGAATAAAATGAATTTGTTTGTTTGCAGGCGGATAATCGACGGCAATCATGCGGCATTATGGAGCTGCGCTTTGAAAGGGCGGAGTTGAACGGATGGACAGGGGCTTAATTGACATGTGCAAAGGGCTATGCTTTTTTCAAAAAATGCAGACCCACGATAATGGCTCTGCATAAAAAACACCCCGATAAATACTTTTGGTCTATCAAGGGCAGAAGAAAAATGCGAATGCTTTTAAGGGCATGGTAAAAGACCGGCTGGGGGTGCAAAGCCCGTAAGCTTATGATATTTTCAGCAGCGCTCCGGGGGTTGATCTGGGGGCGACGCCCAGAGCCATGTCCTTATCCGGGTGCAGGCCCATCTGCAAAAGGGCCTCACGGCAGGTGGCCATGGCGATGTCGGGGGTGTTGTTGTTCTTGCTCAGATGCCCCAGCATAACCTTCCTTACGGAACCGCTGGCAATGATCTCGCACAGGGTGACGGCGCAGTCCTCGTTTGAAAGATGGCCGTTTCTCCCGGCGATCCTCGCCTTCAGATATGACGGGTAAGAGCTTAGCCGAAGCATGTCCGGGTCGTAGTTGGATTCGATTATCATGAAATCCGCATCCTTTGCCCGGGCGATGAAATCGTTTTTTATGTAGCCCATGTCTGTGGCGATGATTATCTTCTTGCCCCTGTTGACCAAGCAAAATGCCACCGGGTCCGCCGCGTCATGGGGGATTGAAAAGGGCTGGACGTTAAATTCGTTGATGTAAAAATCCCCGTCGCTGTCAAAGGCGATCCGGTTTTTAAGGGCAGCTTTTTTTATCGGCTTTTCTTCCAGGGCAGCCCATGTGCCGTGGGAAGCGTATATCGGCACATCATGGCGGGTGCTGATTGTGTCCGCGCCCCTTACATGGTCGGTGTGCTCGTGGGTGATTAAAATGCCGGAAAGCTCCGACGGCCTTATATTAAGCTGGCGCAGGGCTTCTTCCGCGGTACGCAAAGAAAGCCCCGCGTCTATGAGCAAATGAGTGGTTCCGTCGGAAACAAAGGTGCAGTTGCCGTCGGAGCCGGAGCATATTGTACGAAGGTAAAGAGCCATGTTCCTTCCTTATGAGCCTTTAATAATGCGGACTTTGTATATGCCGTCGATGGCCTTGAGGCTTTCGATCATAACGCCCTCGCAGGGGGCGCCCAAATCCAGCACCGAATAGGCCACGTCCCCCCGGGATTTGTTCATCATATGCTCGATGTTCACCCCGCAAGAGCCTATGGCCGAGGATATCTGGGTGATCATGTTGGGGATATTCTTGTGCAGAAGGCATATTCTCTCCCCGTGCCAGTTCGCCAGCTCACATGCGGGATAGTTCACAGAGTTCATTATGGAGCCGTTTTCAAGGTAAGCGGCAATCTGGTTTGCGGCCATGTCGGCGCAATTATCCTCACTTTCAGGGGTGGAAGCGCCAAGATGGGGGAGTGTGATGACGCTGGGATTATCCAGCAGATCATCCTCGGCAAAATCGGTCACATATTTGCTGATCTTGCCGCTTGCAAGGGCTTTGCGCAGGGCGTCGCCATCCACCAGCTCCCCGCGGGAGAAGTTGATCAGCACGGCGCCGTCCTTTAAAGCGTCGATGGCCTTTGAGTCGATATAGTTCTTGGTTGAAGGCAGATAGGGAACGTGTACGGACACGAAGTCCGCCTTTTCAATGGCCTCCTCAAGGCTGGCTGACTTGCGAACGCCCCTTGAAAGCCGCCAGGCGGCGTCAACGGAAAGATAGGGGTCAAAGCCCACCACGGACATTTTAAGATTATACGCCATATTGGCGAACCTGCCGCCCACGGCCCCAAGGCCGATGACTGCCAGCTTCTTTCCGCGGATCTCCCTGCCCACGAAGGCGGCCTTGCCTTTTTCAGCCAAAGCGCCTACTTCGTCGCCGTTGCCCTTAAGGGTTTTTACCCACTCCGCGCCTGAAAAAGCGTTTCTGGAGGCAGAGATCATTGTGCCGATGGCCATCTCCGCGACGGAGTTAGCGTTGCCGCCGGGGGTGTTGAAGACGACGACCCCCTCTTTCGTGCAGCGTTCCACGGGGATATTGTTGTAGCCCGCACCGGCCCTGGCGATGGCGACCAGCTCATCGGGCAGCTCCATATCGTGCATGTCCGCCGAGCGGACAATGACAGCGTCATAATTATCGGCGCTGTCGCTGACAGAGTATTTATCCTCCGGGAAGCTTTCGTATATCACCTGGGAAATGGCGTTGAGCGTCCTGATTTTGTACATGCCCTTATCCTCCTGTTTGGGTTTTCCATATTTTCCATATTTCACATATTCTAACTGCCAATTGCTGCCTTGTTAACCGCTTAACTTCTTATTGATGTCTTCCGTTTGCTTTTCTTTCTTTTCTTGCTGATAATCTATTTCGGGTTGCGCCGGGCGAAATCCTTCATAAACTCAACCAATTTTTCCACGCCTGCGATGGGCATCGCATTATATATGCTTGCTCTCATGCCGCCGGCAAGGCGATGACCCGCCAGATTGAGAAGCCCTTCATCTGCCGCTTGGCTTACAAACAGCTTGTCGCGGTCTTTATCGCCGGTGACGAAAGTGACGTTCATCAGCGAGCGCGAAGCCTTTTCTACGGGCGCGGTGTAATAGTCTTGGCTGTCAAGATAGCCGTAGAGCACCGCAGCCTTATTTTTATTATACTCCTCCATAGCTGAAACTCCGCCCAGGGACTTTATCCACTCAAACGTTAGCATCGCCATGTATATGCTGTAGGTGGGAGGGGTGTTATACATGCTCTGTGCCTTCACCATGGTGGAATACTTTAGCATTGTGGGGGTCAGCTCCATTGGGGTGCGCGCCAGAAGATCAGGCCTTATGATGACTATGGTCACTCCTGCGGGGCCAATGTTCTTCTGTGCTCCGGCGTATATCATGGCGTATTTGGATATGTCGTACGGCCGGGAAAGTATCGATGATGACATATCGGTGATAAGGGGCGCTTTCGTTTCCGGTATATTGTCAAAATGGGTGCCGAATATTGTATTGTTGGTGGTGAAATGCAGATAATCGGCGGCGTTGTTTATTTTGCCGGGATCGATTTCGGGAATTTTTGAGTATACGATATCTGCGGTGGAGGCAACCACGTTTACTTCCCCGTAGCGCTTGGCTTCCTTTATGGCGTTTGAAGCGAAGTTTCCCGAGTCGATATAGTCGGCCTTGCCGGTGACTGTCAGGAAATTCATGGGGATCTGTACAAACTGCATGCTGGCGCCGCCCTGGAGAAAAAGGACTTTATAATCTGAAGGGATATCCATCAGCTCGCGCAGCAGGGATTCGGCGCTCTCGATGATGCTCTCGTACATCGGCGATCTGTGGCTCATCTCCATGACCGACATTCCGTCGCTGCCATGGCAAAGCATTTCCTGGGCAGCTTTTTTCAAAACCGGTTCCGGCATCACCGCCGGGCCTGCGGAAAAGTTATATACTCTGTTCATAGGAACCCTCCTGTGCATCTGCGAAAATTTGCGTACCGGACTGCCGAGAAGTCAGCGCCAGTAAATATTGTTAATTATATAGCAAGGGGTTTTTCTTTTCAACCATGGAATACGAACTTCCGGATGGAAATTGAAACCTTGTTCGTGTTTTTGCCGCCCCGCATCATTGACCCTTCCGCTGTTTCAATATATAATATACAATAGAATAATGCTGCGCGGGCTGCGGCAATGCGGCTATAATCGCATATTTATTACAGTAATTATTACAGGAGTATTCGGATGCGCAACCTTTTTCCCGGCTTTACAAAGGAATCCTTCGAGTTTTTTATGCTGATAAGGCTTAACAACAACAAGCCCTTTTTCGACGAGAACAAGGAGCATTTCGAACGAGTGCTGAAAGAGCCTCTTTATGCCCTTGCAGAGGATATGCAGCCCTTCATGCAGGAGGTTGACAAAAATATCGACACCAGGCCCTCCAGGGCGGTTTCCCGCATACGCCGCTCCACCCGTTACCGCCGAGACCTTTCCCCTTACAGGGATCACCTGTGGGTGAGCTGGCGTGACAGAACCAGGGATGAGGAGGACTCGGCCATATTCACATTCTATTTTAGCATAGAGTTTGACCAGATGTACTGCGGCAGCGGTTACTACAACGCAAAGCCCGGGCAGATGAAAGCCCTCAGAAAAAGAATCGAGGAGCAGCCGGAGCGCTTTGAAAGAATCGCAAAGAAGGCGGAAAAAGGCGGCTTCTCCCTTCACGGGGATGATTATGTGCGCATCAGCGCGCCGGAAAGTCTGCCGGAAATCTGCGCGAAGTATTACACCAAGAAAAGTTTCCATATTGAAAAGGAGCTGCCCATAGACGAGGAGCACATGTCCGTCAGGCTGCCGGATATACTCAAGGAAAACTTTTCATTCCTTAAAGATATGTACGAATTTGTGAACTACGGCTGACACCTCCATTTATGGCGAAGGAGCTGCAATAGGATGAAGATTCAAAAGCTGCAAAAGGGCGATACCATAGGCTTTGTGTGCCCCAGCCATATCGCAAAAAGGGAGCGCCACGAGAAAAGCATTAAAACATTGCAGTCACTGGGTTTTTCGGTAAAATTAGGGCAAAATGTATACAAGGACACCTATGGCTACTTGGCATCTGAACAGGAGCGGGCCGATGATTTCAACGGCATGGTTTGCGATGAAAGCGTGAAGATGGTTTTGTTCGGCGGAGGTGAGGGCGCAAACGAGCTTTTGCCATACATCGACTATGAGGCCATAAAGAAGCATCCGAAGTTTATCTGCAGCTTCAGCGACGGCACGACGATACTGAACGCGGTGAACTCAATGGCGGGAATCACCACCTATTACGGGCAGGGGCCGGGCATGTTCAACGATTTAAGGCACTATGACTATATGCAGTTCTCCTCGCATTTTATAGAAAGCGGACACAGCGAGTTCAAAAGAAAAAGCGAGTGGCGGGTTTTGAAGGGCGGCAGTTGTGAGGGAATATTGGTCGGCGGCTACACAAGGAACTTTGCAATGCTTCTGGGGAGCAGATACTTCCGCTATGATGCCAATCAGAAATATATTTTGTTTCTGGAAGATAATGAAATGTTCAGCAAGGTCGCCAAGGTAAGCTCCTTTATATCCCATGTTGAGCAGAGCGACTTTGCAAAAAGCATAGCGGGTTTGATATTCGGCCATTACAGCGAAGACGTCCCCATGGACTTGCTGAAGCGCCTTGAAAGGTTTGGGCTTAGGCATGGAGTGCCCGTTGTTTACACCGACGATTTCGGCCATGGAACAGATCACGCCATATTTCCGATAGGAGCAAGGGCTAGGCTGGATGCGGATAAAATGCAAATGGCCTTTATATAAAAAATATTTAAAGCAATACAATTAAAATTTTAAGTGAGCAAAACTTGGAGGTAAGACATGAATAAGACCACGGAAAAGCTATGCATCGACACCATTCGCCTGCTGTCGGCTGAAGCGGTTCAAAAGGCGAAGTCCGGCCATCCCGGCCTGCCCATGGGAGCGGCTCCTATGGCCTTCACCCTTTGGGCAAAGCACATGAAGCACAACCCTGCCGACGCTAACTGGCCCGATCGCGATCGCTTTGTCCTGAGCGGCGGCCACGGCTCCATGCTGATATATTCGCTGCTTCACATATTCGGCTACGGCCTGCCCATGGAGGAGCTTAAGCAGTTTCGCCAGGTGGGGTCATTGACTCCCGGCCACCCGGAATATGGCCACACCGTCGGCGTTGAGACGACCACAGGCCCCCTGGGCATGGGCGTTGCGAACGCGGTGGGCTTTGCCATCGCAGAAAAGCGGCTTGCCGACGAGTTCAACCGCGAAGGTTTCCCCGTGGTCGACCATTACACATATGCCCTGCACGGCGACGGCTGTATGATGGAGGGCATCTCGTCTGAGGCCTGCTCCCTTGCGGGCACCCTCAAGCTGGACAAGCTGATACTTTTCTATGATGATAACGAAATTTCCATAGAGGGCGACACCGACCTCGCCTTCCGCGAGGATGTGGGCGCCAGATTCAGGGCCTACGACTGGCAGGTGCTAAATGTCGAGGATGGCAACGACACCGAAGCCATTTCAAAGGCCATAGAGGAGGCCAAGGCCAACAAAACACAGCCCTCGATGATAATAGTAAAAACGCTTATTGGCTATGGCTGCCCTGAAAAGATGGGCACCGCTTCCGCTCACGGCGAACCCTTGGGCGAGGATAATATCAAGGCCACAAAGGAGTTTTTGGGCTGGAAATGGGACGAGCCCTTCTATGTGCCGGAGGAAGTGAGGGCATTTGAGAAGGATTTCGCACAGGAAGGCGCAGAGCGTCAGAAGCAGTGGGAGAAAATGTTTGCCCTGTACAGGGAAAAATACCCCGAGCTTGCCGCGCAGTGGGATGAATGGTTCTCCGGCAAGGTATCCTATGACTTCCTTGCAGATGAAAGCTTCTGGGAGTTCGGCCCCAAGGCGGCCACCCGCAACAGTTCCGGTGAAGTTCTGGCGAAAATAGCAAAGCATGTGCCGAACCTGATGGGCGGCAGCGCGGATCTTCATCCCTCCAACAAGACTTATCTGAAGGGCAGAGGCGAGTTTTCCGCGGAGGATCCCAGCGGCATGAACATGCACTTTGGTGTGCGCGAGTTTGCCATGAGCGCCATCGCCAATGCAATGGCATTGCACGGCGGCCTTAGGCCCTATGTCGGAACATTCTTCGTGTTCAGCGATTATATGAAGGCGGGCATCAGGCTTTCAGCGCTGATGAAACAGCCCGTAATATATGTGTTCACCCATGACTCCATCGGCGTGGGCGAGGACGGTCCCACCCACCAGCCCGTTGAGCAGATGGCCATGCTGCGGGCCGTTCCCGGCATGACGCTTTTCCGCCCGGCGGACAGCAAGGAAGTGGCGGCGGCCTATGTGTACGCACTTAAAAACGACGGCCCCACCGCGATGGTGCTGACCAGGCAGGATCTGCCACTGCTTGAAAATAGCGGCCCCGAGGCCATGAAGGGCGCCTATGTGGTTGCGGATTCGTCAAAAGAAACCCCCGATGTGCTGCTGATCGCCACCGGATCGGAGGTCTCTTTGGCTATAGGCGCCAAGGCGATGCTGTCTGAAAAGGGCGTGGACGCAAGGGTCGTTTCAATGCCCTCGATGGAGGTCTTTGAAAAGCAGAGCGATGAATACAAGGAGAGCGTCATTCCCTCCGGCGTTCGCGCAAGGGTCTGCGTGGAAGCGCTGTCCTACTTCGGCTGGCATAGATATGCGGGCCTGGACGGCGAAGTTCTGGCCATGGACAGCTTCGGCTCCAGCGGCCCCTATGCCAAGCTTTTCCCGCTGTTCGGCTTTACGGCTGAAAACGTGGCGGAAAAGGCGCTGAAATCCTTTGGCAAGGTGAACAAAAGATAAATAAACAAAGCAGATAAATCAATGCGGCTGCGGCGAAGTTTGTTGCGCCGGTTTCGGGAAAGTGCTTTACATCCCGGAGCCGGCGCCGAAAAAACGGCGCTCTGCCGAAAGAGGCAAAAATGATATCACAGGATTTACTCGAATTTGCGGCAAAGAGCTATGATTTTGGCGCGGATACACTTGAGCATATGCCCAGAAAAAGCGGCAAAATAATGAATGAAGTATATATTTTTCGCAAAGACGAAAAAGAATATATCATCAAGTTTGAGCCGTTTTCAGTTGAACGTAAAAATCAGCTGAGAGAAACAAAAGCCGCGATGGACTTTAACTATTTTTTGTCTGAAAATAATGTGAGCGTTTCCGCGCCGCTGAAAACGGCCTCTTGTTCAGGCGGGGAGCTTGCTTTGGCAAGCGGCGGTTATATGATTACGGCCTCAGCCCGGTTGAGGGGCGCGCCTGGGCATATGCCGGAAGCAACGGCAAAATGTCTTTCAACTGGGGCAGGGTGATGGGCGACATGCACCGCGCGGCAAAGGCCTACGTTCCCGCAAATAAGCACGATGTGCTTGGGGATATATCTGGCAGCCATTATTGGGGCTCATTTTTTGACGGCCTGAAGATTTATCCGAGGGTATATGAAATCGCTCGGGATTTGCTCGGAGAAATTGCCGCTTTGCCGAGGGACCGGGAATCCTTCGGCGTCATCCACGGCGATCTGCATCAGGGGAACTTTTTTGCGGACGGGGATGAAGTGAGCATAATTGATTTTGGAGACAGCATTTACGGCTGGTTCGCGCTGGACATCGCCATATCCCTTTGCCACGCTCTTTGGTGGGATAGAAAGGGTGAGGCGGGCTATGATTATACAAACGCGATAATTGAAAACTTCATAAAGGGCTATGTGACGGCAAACGAACTGAGCAGTTTTTGGATTTCAACGATACCACTGTTCATGAAATACCGCCATTTGTGCATGGATCCCGTTAAAAACGGTCTGGGCTGTGACCGCGGGGAATGGATATATAATATCGAAAACGATTTTTTGTTTAGCGGGTTTCATCTGAAATCCGTGCGGGAAATTATAATAAACGCTATATCGTAAAACTTTCTTTTTAGAGGGGGAGCATATATGGAAAAGCTTGTGGATTTGCTAAACGCGGGAGAGCGCGATGTGCGGCTTGATGCAGCCCGTAAAATCGCCGGGGAGGCGGTCTTCCCCGAGGCTGAGCATGAGGACGTGAACGGCCACATCCACACCACATTTTCATTTTCGCCATATTCGCCAACGGCTGCGGTTTTTAAGGCAAAGATGTCAGGGCTTAAGACGGCGGGAATAATGGACCACGACAGCGTGGGCGGTGCGCAGGAGTTCATTGAGGCGGGGAAAATATTTGATCTGCCTATAACCGTGGGCATAGAGTGCCGGGTTTCGATGAAGGCCACGCCCTATGAGGATGTCTTAATAAACAATCCCGACCAGAAGGGCTGCGCATATGTGACAATGCACGGCGTTCCCCATGACATGATCAATGGGCTGAACGGCAGGTATGCCCCACTGCGCCAGCGGCGGAATGACCGCGGCCGCAGTATGGTCGAGAGAATAAACGAAAACTATGCAGGTGAGGGCATCAGCCTGGACTTCGACAAGGACGTGCTGCCCCTTTCAGAATATTCAAACGGCGGCACCGTGACGGAGCGGCATATCAGCTCCGCCTTGGCCCGAACCATAATGGAGACTGCAGGCAAGGGCGATGGAGTGCTGCGGTTTTTGGCCGAGAAGATGGGGGTTGCTCCTTCCGATAAAATAGCCGCATTCCTGAATGACGCTGAAAACCCTCATTATATATACGATCTTATAGGCGTCATCAAGTCCGACGTCATCTCCAGCTTTTACATCCCCGCCACGGATGAGCTGATGCACATCTGCGATTTTGTTGCCCTTGCAAACGAGATGGGAGCGATTCCGTGCATGCCTTATTTGGGCGATGTGGGAGATTCCGTCACCGGTGATAAAAAGGCCCAAAAATTTGAGGATGATTATCTGGATGAATGGATTGCCTATGCGAAAAAGCTGGGCTTTAAGGCAATCACATACATGCCCTCCCGCAACACCGCCGCGCAGATCGAAAGGCTGAGGGCGCTTATTTCCAAGGAAGAGCTGTGGGAGATCAGCGGCGAGGATATCAATACTTCGCGGCAGCAGTTCGTCTGCGTTTCGATGCGCGATCCTAAGTTTGACAACCTGCGCACCAGTGCCTATGCCCTTATCGCCCATGAAAGAAGGGCCACAATCAACAAGGCAGACGGCATATTCGGCGCGAATTCCGAGGAGGAGTGGCCGGACTTCGACCGGCGCGCCCGGGCATTTGCCGCGATGGTCAAGGGATAGCTCCGCTTCCGGCGCAACACAAACGCTCAGCCGCTTGCCAGTCTTCGGCTGGGCTTTTTAAACTTCTTGTTCTTTTTCCTGGGCTTTCTGCAAAAGTTTTTTGGGGAGGATATCGAAATGAATGGCAGGCAGGCTGTTGAATACATACACTCATTCTACGGAATGGGAAAAAAGGCGGGCCTTGAAAACGGTTTTGCTCTAATGGAGCTTTTGGGGAATCCCCACA
Organism: Christensenellales bacterium; assembly: GCA_050942895.1. GTDB lineage: Bacteria > Bacillota > Clostridia > Christensenellales > UBA1750 > JBNRMR01. The sequence continues at coordinate 1,457 of JBMNOE010000013.1, read as the reverse complement.
AGCGGCTTAAATGCATCCATGTGGCGGGCACCAACGGCAAAGGCTCCATCTGCGCCTATATCGAAAGGGTGCTGAGGGCACAAGGATATAAAACCGGCCTTTACACCTCGCCGTATTTGCAAAGATATAATGAGCGCATCCGGGTGGATGGAATGCCCATCGACGACGATGATCTCGCAGTGGCTGTCAGCAAAGTGAAAGCGGCTGTCGATATTCTGCATGAAAGGGATATCCGCCCCACTGAGTTTGAGGTCGGCACCGCCGCCGCCTTCCTATGGTTTCAAATGGCGGGGGTGGACTATGCCATAATCGAGGTGGGCCTTGGCGGCAGGCTGGATCCCACGAATATTATCACCCCTTTGGTGAGCGTCATCGGCAATATCGGCATCGATCACGAGAAGATTCTGGGTGACACCGTGGAGCAGATAGCCGCTGAAAAGGCAGGAATAATAAAGCCGGGGGTTCCTGTGGTGATGTATCCTCAGGGTGAAAGCGTACGGAAAGTGGTGGAGGAGGTTGCCCGAAGAAACAGCTCTCCATTTATATATGTAGAAAAGGACAAAATAGAAAATGTGGATGTCGATCTGCGCGGGGCGTCCTTCGGCTATGCAGGCTTTGATATCAGGATAAACATTCCCGGCAAACATCAGGTATTAAACGGCGCAACTGCCTTGAGGGCGCTGCTTGCACTGAGAGAACTGGAAATTGATGGCGCTGAAATGGGCGATGAATCTGTTGTTGAAGGCTTTAAAAAGGCTTTTTGGCCGGGCAGACTGGAGTGGATGTCGGAAAATATCATAATAGACGGCGCCCACAATCCTCAGGGTGCAAAAGCTCTGGCCGATTATGTGAAAGATTTTTTGCCGGGAAAGAAAATTGCGCTGATATTTGGCGTTCAGCAGCAAAAGCCATACGAGGGAATTGCGGAGGAACTTGCGAGGGTTGCGGATTTTGTGCTGGCGGTCGAACCGGATAGTCACAAAGCGCTTCCTGCCCAGGAATTGGCGGATTTAATGCAGGAAAAAGGGGTAGATTCTCGGCGCTGCGACGATTTGGCGCAGGCGCTGGATTATGCGCGGGTTTTTGCCGGGGATGAGGGCTATATCATAATCGCCGGTTCTCTTTATCTGGCGGGGGAGGCCCGGACCCTATTGGGAACGTGCTGTGGATAAAGCTGTGCATATCTTTTGAAAGTCTGTGGAAAAGTATAAATGCAAACTTGCTTTTCTCAAAAAATGATTAAATCTATATAAAATCTTAATTTTTTGTCAAAAAAGCACTTGACACTGAGCAGGAAAGTATGATACTATAACAAAGCTGTCGCTTGGGAAGGTGACGGTAAGGACATTGAAAACGGAACATAGATGAAGAAGCAAAGGAAAAAGTAATTCTTTTGAGATTTTGAGCGAAGGCAAACTATATGTTTGAGTTAGCCTTTTAGTATCCTTAAGGGTACT
>JBMNOE010000064.1:0-2547 GCA_050942895.1 Christensenellales bacterium | reverse complement strand
CGCCTAGTGAGTCAATTATTTGGTCGCGATATGCTAGTGGCCAATGCCACTGGTTGTTCCTCCATCTACTGTGGCTCGACACCGGGAACTCCATTTGTCACCGATGAAAATGGTGAGGGGATTGCTTGGGCTAACTCGCTTTTTGAAGATAACGCCGAATTCGGCTTTGGAATGAGAATGGCGACCGATCATAAACTCGAGCAAATCACCAAAATTCTCAATGCCCATAAAGGGGATGTTGAACCAGAGTTAGCCGAGGTGATCGAACAATACTTAGCTAATATTAAAAACCGCGATCAAGCGCGGAAAATTATCCCCGAATTAATCGCCGGCTTAGAAAAAACCAAAAACGAGCCGATTAAAAAAGCGCTTGAATACAAGGAGGATTTCCTCGATAAGAGCGTGTGGATTGTCGGTGGCGATGGCTGGGCTTATGATATCGGTTATGGTGGTTTGGACCACGTTCTTGCCAGTGGGGCCGATGTCAATATCCTCGTCCTTGATACTGAAGTTTACTCCAATACCGGTGGGCAAATGTCGAAAGCCACCCAAACTGGAGCGATTGCCAAATTCGCCTCTTCGGGTAAGACGGGCAATAAGAAGAACCTAGCCTTAATGGCGATGGCTTATGGCGATGTCTACGTCGCCCAAGTTGCCCTAGGTGCGAATTTTAACAAAACCATCCAAGCCCTTCGCGAAGCGGAAGCCTATAAAGGCCCTTCGCTTATCATCGCTTACTCCCCCTGTGCGGAACACGGGATTAAAGGTGGTTTGGCCAACCACATCACCGTGACCAAAAAAGCGGTCGATTCTGGTTACTGGCCGATTTTCCGTTATGATCCGCGCTTAGAAAAAGATGGAAAATCGGGATTGACTATTGATTGCCAAGAACCCGACTACTCCTTATTCCGGGAATTCGTCATGGGAGAAACGCGGTTCTCGCAATTACCCAAGATTAATCCTAAACACGCGGAAGAACTCTTAACTCGTTCCGAAGAAGAAGCGAAGAAACGCTTTGAACGGATTAAGAAATTCCTCTAGGATTAAAGTAAACTCAAAAAAGAGCCACTGAAAAATCAGTGGCTTTTTGCTAGGTTATTTTTCTGAAAACAAGAGGGATTTAGCAAAAAAATCCTTCATTTTCTAACGGTTAAAGTTAAAGGATGAAGGATTTAATTTTCATGGTCGGAACGATGAGATTCGAACTCACGACCCCTACCACCCCAAGGTAGTGCGCTACCAAGCTGCGCTACGTCCCGACTCGCACACATCATTATACAAAAATGAGGAATTTCTTCAAGGTATGAGAATAAAAGTAAAAAGCCGCTTGGAAAATTTAATGGTCCATAAAACTTTCAGGGGCGAAATCCCCGTAACTTATATCGAAATCATATATAATATTATCCTGAGGTGTTTGGAATATGAGCAAAGATAAAATTGTGATCAAAGGAGCCAGAGATAATAACCTAAAAAATCTCTCTGTAATAATCCCCAAAAACCAACTTGTGGTCTTCACCGGAGTGAGTGGTTCAGGGAAATCAACTTTGGCCTTTGATACCATTTATAATGAGGGTCAACGTCGTTATGTCGAAAGCCTTTCCTCATATGCTCGGCAATTTTTAGGCAGTGTCGATAAGCCCGATGTCGATTCGATTGAGGGGTTGTCTCCCGCGATTGCAATCGATCAAAAAACCACCTCGAATAACCCCCGTTCCACGGTGGGGACAGTGACGGAAATTTATGATTATTACCGTCTTTTATATGCGCGAATCGGCGTTCCTTATTGCCCAACTCATCATGAGCCGATTATCGCCTTTTCCGCGGCCGAACTCACCGATTTAATTCTTGGCTATCCGCAACGGACGCGCATCCAAATTCTCGCGCCAGTGGTCCATAACGAAAAAGGTACTCATAAAGATACTTTAGATAAAATTCGCTCCCAAGGTTTTGAACGCCTGCGCATCAATGGCGAACGCCTCCGTCTTTCGGAACATCCCAATTTAGCGCTGGATAAAAATCTCCGTCATAACCTGGATATCGTCATCGACCGGATCGTTTTAAAAGAAGATGTGCGTTCGCGTCTTTATGATGCGATTACTCTGGCTTTGGATTGGGGGCATGGCCATATTGTGATTATCTTCAATGAGGAAGAAAAACTGTTTTCTTCACATCATACTTGTAAATATTGCGGTTTCTCGGTACCCAAACTTGAGCCGCGACTCTTTTCTTTTAATGCTCCATTAGGCTATTGTCAAGACTGCAATGGCTTGGGGATTAAACAGGAAGCTGATCCTTCATTATTAGTTCCTCATCCTGAACTTTCTTTAATTCAAGGGGCGGTAGAATATTACAAAAATATCGTCGGAACCTTAAATCTTGAATGGCAAGAATTCGCCTATCTTTGCGAGCAATATCAGATTCCCCTTGATGTTCCGTTTCAAGAGTTAACCGCAGAACAAAAGAAGATTATTATGGAAGGTTCTCCTCAAAATCATGTCTATGTCTTGAAATCTTCCAGTGGCAACCTCAATCACCGTCATGGGCATA
>JBMNOE010000012.1:0-68440 GCA_050942895.1 Christensenellales bacterium | reverse complement strand
GATCTGCCCCAGACCCCGCAATCCTTTGAAAAGGCTTGACCCAAACTCTTTATTGACGCGTGTATGAGATGCGGAGGAAGGGAGGCGTGCTAGGACTCCGCCCCAGACCCCGCAATCCTTTGAAAAGGCTTGACCCAAACTCTTTATTGGCGCGTGTATGAGATGTAGAGGAAGGGATGAGCGCTGCTATACTTCCCGCATGAACACGGTGTCCAAGCCACCGGCATAATTGGTGAGGGCATCAATGGGCAAGAACCCGCATTTCTCGTAGAATCCCTTCATGTCAGAGGGTATATAGACTTTGGAAAAGCCGCTTTCTTTAGCGTGCAGGACTGCCGCTTCTATAAGCTGATGACTAATCCGCTTCCCGCGGGCGGCTTCATCAACAAAAATGCTGCTTATCCACGGCGAATATCTGTTTTCGGGGTAATGATCCTCCTTAAGAAAGGTGCAAAACCCTAAAATATCGTCATTTTCAGCGGCGATAAAAACCGCTTCCCAGCCGCTGAAAGAGCACGCCCGCATCAGCTGGCCAAGATGCTTGCCGGCGCTCCATGAACAGCCCTCCGCAAAAACGATGGTTTTTTGCCAAAGGGCATCCTCGGGAACTATATGAATTATCCGAATCATTTCCATATGATTCCTCCAAAATGCAAAGCGGAAAAGTGAATCAACCCATCAGCAAAGCCAGGAGAGGCACCGTCACGCTGCACATAAGGGTGCTGAGGGAGATTCCCTTTGCGGTAAGGGCGTTGTCGGCTTCATATCTTTCGCTCAGTATCTGGCAGGCAGAGGCGGCGGGCATGGCGGTCATCATCACGGGCATGGCAAGGAGTATCCCCTCAAAACCCAGTAACCTCATGGCGCCGTAGAGCATCAGGGGGATGATTACCAGCTTGAGGGCAGTCGCGCCCCACATCTGCTTATCCGCAAGGTCTGAAAGCTTAAGGGTGTCCATCCTGGCGCCCAGCATCATCATGGCAAGGGGTGTGTTAAGCTGTCCCAGATTTACTATGGCGGACTCCACCGCCGCAGGCAGTTTTATTTTAAGCAGGAAAATCACAAGCCCGATGACTATTCCTATAAACCCCGGTGAAACCAGACCCTTTAGAGTTTTAAGGCCGAAGCCCGTGAACATGGACGCCCCGGCTGTCCATACCAGAAGGTTAAAGCCCACCAGGAAGGCTGCCATGTATAAAACACCCAGGTCTCCGTAAAGGGCGTAGGCTATGGGCATGCCTATGAACCCCGCATTTGGCAGGGAGGCAAGGCTTATAAGGACAGGCCTTCGAAGCTTGTCCTTGTGCTTTCTGAAAAACAGATAGCCCACAAGGCAGCTGAATGACATTGCAAATATCGATATCACCATTACGGTCAAAAAGCCGCTTAAAACCTCGGGGGTGTAATCCACCAGCATCGCCATCAGCGCCATGGCGGGCCAAGTCACATTGACGATGGCGCCGTTTATGCCCTTTATGGCAGGATCGGTTAAAACATTCATCTTCCTAAGCAGCAGCCCAACAGCCGCAATTATGAACAGCATACCAATTTGGTTTAAGACCGGCACAAGAAATTCGCCCATTTTTTGTCCTTTCCCACTCTCTTATTTACGATTTCGGAGCGCCCCGAGAAGGACGCTCCTTTTGTTCTATTTCTTTTTGCTAAAAAATACTAACCTCTCTTGGGAAGTTTATCGTTTTCACGCACCCACTTCATGAACGCAGGCATATCCTTCTTCCACTTGGGAATTTCCGGCCAACCGGTCAAATCCTCGGGAAGCTTAAAGGGGATGACGGCTCTTTCCGGGTCCACGGGCCATATGACCTTACGGCCATCCTCTTCACGGTTTACCACCAGGGGCATGGCGATGTAGTTTGCATAGTGGTCAGCCACTCTGGCGGACTCGGTGTCGCCGTTGTGAACCATCACACGGAACTTCCAGTTGGCGCTTTCGCCGTTTTTGATGACCTTCTCCTCGGGAATGAAGCTGTTGTTGGGCGCCATCAAGCCGTAGTTGCGGGCATGCCAGTAGGTGGGATAGCCCTCGTTTTCGGGGTTGTCCATTATGGTGATGCCGCAGCTATGGCCCTCGGCCACGCCGCAGTAATCGCACCAGGGGGCCCGCTTCATCCAGATCTCGTCCTCGTTGACGCCTGTGGGGGTGACGAACTTGCCGGTCCTTCCGACGACCAGCTCATCGTTCATGCGAACGGCTATCGGGCCGGCCTCTTTCGTCTTGCCCAGTGTCACGTCGCCGTAATTTGCACTGAGGGTAAGATCGGTGTCGATTATCAGAAGCTGCTCGGGGGTGCTATATATTCTTATCTTGGTTACGTCATCGCAAAGGGGGCTTTTGTTAAAGTCGGTCCATGTGTTATTTGCGGTAAACTCGCAGTAAACCCCATTGGATTCCAGGCCTTCAATTGAGTTGTTCAGTATGAAACCATGCTTTCCGGCGGGCTCGTTCCACGTGTCCACGCCGTTGACCGCGCCGTGGGAGAACCAAAGGCTCCTGTGATGGGGATGCTCCTTGATCTCAAAGTTAAGCCTGGTCACCTGCTTGCCGTACTTCTCCTTAAAGGGGCCCATGTAGGGCTTGGCAAGATCCTTGCCGAAGTAATAGCGGGTGACGAAATAATCCCCCTTGGTGATCTCGACGGAACTTTCTGTGAGATCGGCGTTGATTACTCCGCTGCGCTCCCCTTCGCTGATAAGATCAAACTTGATCTCCTCACCCTTGAGCAGATAGTCCAGCACGAATGTGACGGTGGCTTCATCCCCCCGAACACTTATTGCAGCGGGGATCTTCTTTCCGTCCTCAAGCTGAACGGCCACGCTTTCCCCCGGAAGCTGCGCCTTGGGAATAGTGAAGCTTACCGGGCAGAAGCTCCGGTCATAGTTGCCCGAAAATAGCTGATACATGTTTGTTCCTCCTTAGCTGTATAAAAATATGCCGTATTTTTTATTTTTTTATAATAGTTGCTGCAAAGCCTACGCCTGCTCCCAAATGCCGCGGGCGAAGTCCACACAGTATTTTGCGTCCGACTGAAGGTCGTCCATGGGGCATTCTGCGGATATTCTTCCCGAATAGCCGCTTTCCTTCAGGGCTTTGAAAAAGGCGGCAAAATCGAAGCCATTTTCAGCCTTGCCGGGAAGTTTTCGGTCGGCATCGGCTATGTGGATGTGTATCAGGGCCTTTGCCATCTCCTTAAGATCGCCGATTTCATCCTTGCACACATGCATATGGTAGGAGTCTGCCAAAAGGCCGATATACCTGCAGCCTGCAGCATCCGCTTTTTTCCAGAGCTCATAGCCCTCGCCAATGCCCGTTACCATGTTGGCTTCGGCGGGGTTCAGCGGCTCTATGGCGATTTTCACCAGCAGACCCATCGCGCCGGAGCAATCATTGCACATGCGCAGGAATTCCAGCAACTGGCGGTCGGCCTGCTCCTTTGGGAAGCCCTCAGGGCGGGTTCGGGCGCCGCCGCTGCCGAAAACTATCACCTTAGCACCGCAGGCAGCGCAGCGGGAAAGAGCCTTTTGGATGTAGCGCATGATGAGCGAACGGTCGATATCATCGCCGATCAGCCTTATGCTGGGGGGCACAAAGCTGCAAAAGACCTCTATTTCAATCTCGTTTTCCTTCAGATAGGCGCGAAACCGGGAAAACTCATCGTTGGTAAGATCCACAACCGACAGAACGCTCATCTCGATGAAGTCGCAGCCGGCATTCCTAAGGCTATCAACGCCGCGCTTAAGCTCCTCCACCCTGCTAATTTCATCGCCGCTTCTTTGAGCATTAGCGCCGCTTATCTGTGGCACAAACGAGGCTCCCGGCAAGCAACAGCCGAATCTCATTCCTTTACCTCCATGTTTGTTTTATATAAGCTATGTTAACATTTTTAAGGCCGGCAAGCAACATTAGCACATCATTTTTTTCAGATGATTGAAAACGAACAGGCATTCGGATATAATAAAACCATCTATTATTTATTGGAGAGCTGAAAATGAACGCTGCGCTTGGGCTGTTTCAAAGAAATACGGCAAAATGGTTTGAGGAGAAGGTTGGAAGGCCCACTTCCGTTCAGGAGGAGGGTTGGCCGGCCATCCATTCGGGGGAGGATGTGCTTATAAGTGCGCCGACGGGCACGGGAAAAACCCTCGCTGCTTTTTTAATATTCATCGACAGGCTGAAAAAGCTGGCGGAGGAAGGCAGCCTTGAAAGCAGGACCTACCTGATATATATATCCCCCCTTAAGGCCCTGGGAAACGACATCCGCGAAAACCTGCGCAGGCCCTTGGAGGGCATTGCCTGCGATGGCGAGGAGATAAGAGTGGGCGTGCGCAGCGGCGACACCACCGCCTATGAGCGCCAGAAGATGCTGAAAAATCCGCCCCATATATTGATAACAACGCCTGAATCCCTCTATCTTTTGCTTACGAGCCAAAGGGGCAGGCAGATGCTTTCCCGCGCTCAGGCAGTGATATTGGACGAGCTGCACGCGGTGATAAACTCAAAGAGGGGCGCCCATCTGATGCTCTCGCTGGCTCGTTTGGATGAGATATGTCAAAAGAGCAGCGGGAGAAAGCCCCAGCGAATCGGCCTTTCGGCCACGATAGACCCCCTTGAAACGGCGGCGGAATATTTTTCACCTGGTAAGCGGGCGCAGATAATCGCTCCGAATATAAAAAAGAACGCCCGCATCAGCGTTGAAAGCCCTCTGGAGGACATGCGGACATTGCCCGAGGGCACAATCTGGCCGGAGATCGCCCGCTGCATTGTGGAAAAATGCCTGAGCGCAAGGACGGTTCTGGTATTTGCTGAGGGAAGGCAGCAGGCGGAAAGGCTGGCCCATCTGATAAATTCGCTGGCGGGGGAGAACTTCGCCAGAACCCACCATGGCTGCGTGTCGAAAGAGCAGCGGCTGGAGGCCGAACAGCAGCTAAAAAGCGGCCAACTGCGGGTGATGTGCGCCACCTCCTCCATGGAGCTGGGCATCGACGTGGGCGAAATCGACCTGGTGGTGCAGGTGGGGTTCCCGTCTGCGGTTTCCTCGGCCATGCAAAGGCTGGGAAGGGCGGGCCACAGCCCGGGAAAGACCAGCTTTATGGCCATGTTTCCAAGGACGGCAGGCGAGGGCCTTTTCTGCGGGATGACAGCAGCGGCGGCCCTTGAAGGAGGCATGGAGCGTTCCCGCCCGCCGATGAAGTGCTTGGATGTTCTTGCCCAGCACATAGTGTCGATGGCGGCGGTTGAGCCTCTTACGGTGGACGGGATATTACGAACGGCCCACCACGCCTATAATTTTATGGATATTACAAAAAAAGAGGTGGAGGCAGTCCTTAGGATGTTGGCGGGGGACTACGAGCACGAGCTTGATCACCCCGTCAGGCCGCGGGTTCTGTACGACAGAATAAGCGGAAGCGTTGCAGGCGACAATTACAGCCGTATGCTGGCAGTTTCTGCCGGGGGAACCATACCGGATCGCGGCTGGTACGCTGTGCGCCTTCTGGACGGCACAAGGCTGGGGGAGCTGGACGAGGAGTTCGTGTACGAATCCCGCGTGGGGGACAAGTTCCTTCTTGGCGCTTTTGCATGGAGGATAACACAGATAAACCGGGATAGCGTAACCGTTGTCCAGACCGACCCCGCAGGGGCGCGTCCACCCTTTTGGAGGGGTGATTCAATGGGCCGCAGCTATCAGACCGGCCTTACCTTCGGTAAATATATGCGGGGGTTGATGCAGGCATCTGAAGCGGGGGATTTGAAGGGCGGCCTTAAGGCCATGCGGATGGACGATTACGCAGCGGAAAACGCCCGACGCTTCGTCGAAAGGCAGATATCGGCGGCAGGCTGCATGTACGATGATAAAACAATACTTATAGAGCATTTCACAGACCACACCGGAAGCAGCCAGATGATGATCCACTCCATATTCGGCAGGAGGGTGAACGCCGGGCTGTCGATGCTCCTGCAGGAGGCGGCAAAAAGAGCCACGGGCATGGATGTATACTGCTTCGAGGATGACGACGGCATATTGCTATACCCATACGGCAGCGAAGGACGGCTTCCCTTCGGTCTTTTGAAGGGCTTAAGCCCTCAGAGCGCAAGGGTACTCCTTGAGGCTCTCCTGCCTTCTTCGCCGCTGTTTAACATGGCATTTCGCTATAATGCCGCAAGGGCGCTTATGATGGGCGCCCGAAAAGGCGGTCGGCAGCCCCTTTGGGTGCAAAGACTTCGGGGAGCTCAGGCCCTTGACAACGCCGTGATGCAAAGGGATCATCCGCTGATGGAGGAAACCAGGCGTGAGTGTCTGGAGGATTATTGGGATATCCCCGCAATAGAGGAAGTGCTTTGGGATATCCGCTCCGGCAAAATACGGGTGCGGGAGATGAGCCTGCCGGAGCCCTCGCCCATGTCATTGACCCTCAGGCGGCAGGTGGAGATGTTCATGATATATGACTTTTACCCCACCACTTCCAATGTTCACCGGGCGGTTGATATGGACCTTGAAAATATGGAGATGATCGCCCCCGGAAAAGAGCAGCTTGAAATGGTAAGCGAGAGAAGGATCACACCGAAGGACATGGCGAGGCTGCATTCGCTGCTGATGGCCGAGGGAGACATGGTTGCGGGGGAAATTGACGCGCCCCATGAATGGTTTGAGGATCTTGCACAGCAAAGCAGGCTTGTCTATATTGAGCCGGGCCTTTGGATCTGCAAAGAGCAGGAGGAGCAATATGGCGATGCGCTTTCGGGCGGAAAGGACGCCCTTGTCCGTATAATAAGGCGCTGCCTGCGATATCGGGGGCCTCAGGACAAAGGCTCTCTTTCCGAAAGATATTTTCTGCCTGAGGATATCTGCGAAGCTGTACTTTTGGGCCTTGCCAAAAGCGCAGAGGCGGTTTTCCATGAGCCGCAGGGGCTTTATTACCACGCGCAGCTATATGGGAAGGCGCAAAGGGAGACGGTTTTCTTTAGAAGACAGCAGGCAAAGACGCAGCCGCCGGAGCGCTTTGCGGCATTTATCTGCGGCAGGGCGCAGTTTGCAGGCGGCGCTTCCGATCAGCTTTCCCAGGCGGTGCAATCCTTGCTGGATATGCCCCTGCCCCTTGATTGGTGGGAAAGCTTCGTGTTGCCGGCAAGGGTTTCGGGTTACCGTCCTGCCATGCTGGATGAGCTATTGTCCCGAGGTGAAATATTCTGGTGGATAAACCCCGGCGAGAAGGCCACAGTAAGCTTTCACAGCCAGGGGCAAATTGACTGGGCGTTGATCCCGCCGGGGGCGGAGGGGCTTTCCGGCGATGAAAAAGCCATCGCAGATGCTCTTGGGCAAAGGGGAGCCAGCTTTGCACAGTCTTTGAGCTATTCCATTTCGGGCAGACCGCCCCTTGATGCATTGCTTTCCCTGGCGGAAAAAGGCATCGCCCATGCCGACAGCTTTCAGCCCGTGCGCCAGCTCCTTATGAAGGAAAAGCTGAAGCTTCACACGCCCAGAGCGCGGGCGCGCTCACGGGTCATGGCCGCCATGGCCGGGCGCTGGGAGCTTTGCCGCCCCCTCCTGCCTGAAAACCAGGAGGATGAAATCGAAAGAGCGTTTGAACGATATGGCATTTTATGCAGGGAAAGCTGCGGCGAGCTTCGCTGGCCGTCGGCCTTGGAAATACTTCGCAGATGGGAATATACAGGCAGAGTTCGCAGGGGTTATTTTGTAAAGGGCCTTTCGGGGGCGCAGTTCATACGCGCGCAGGATTATGACGGCGTTGTTTTGGCTCTGGAGCGCCCCCGGGAGGAGCTTATCTGGCTGTCGGCGGCGGATCCCTTCCAGCCCTGGGGGAGGATCATTCCCCATTCAGAGGGAAAGAGCTTCATCTGCCTGCCGTCAACATCGGTGGCGATAAAAGAGGGCGCTCCCGTGGCGGTGATGGAAAGGCAGGGCTCGGTTTTCAGGGAGCTTTGCTATGACCCAAAGGTAATGGAAGAAGCGCTTAAGGAGTTCGCACTTGCTTTCCAGCAGAAAAGGATATTCCCCGATACGGACAGGATAACCGTCAAGACATATTCTGAAAAAGCGGAAAAAGCCCTTGGAATGGCGGGCTTCACGAAGCAGATGCTGGACTATGTGCTCTGGCGGAAGAGCTTTATTTAAGCAAAGCAACAGAAGTTAAGTGGATAAACTATATTCGGCAATATATTTCAGAGGAGGAAGCTCAAGCACGCCGACGCTTTCCACCTTGGCGGCAAAGGGCGTAAAAGACTGGGAAACAACGGAAAGGGCTTTTTGTATGTTGACGGGGGTGTCGATGAGAATGGTGGCGTGGGCGACCCAATTATGGCAGCCGCGAAGGCGCTCGCCCGGGATAAGATCGCTTTTCAGGCAGAGCAGCTCGGTGTTGACCGAGGGCGCCAGAAACAGGACTTTTGGCGCAAACAGGCCGATATGGCTTATGCTGATATCAAAGGCTTTTGTCTTCCCGCAAACGGATTGCGCACGCTCCAATACCTGCGCTTCATCCTCAAAGGAAAAGCTGCCCAGCGTGAAATGATACGGTATCTTCTTTGTTTGTTCTCCAATAAGGCCGATTTTAAGAAGCTTGCTGTAAATACCGGCCAGCTTTTCGTTAGAAGCCCTGTCCAATTGCGCTATTAGATATATGCGTTTCTCAGCCATCGTTAGGATCCTCCTTCTGCGCGGCATCGTCATGGCGGCTCTCAAGCCATTCCGAGCGAAGCAATCTATATAGAACGCAGTCTTTCAGCCTGCCTTAATGCCACTAATACTCCTTGTACTCGCCCTCCTTAATCAATCCGCACTTTTGCATAACGCGCTCAGAAGCGATGTTTTCCTTAAGACATCCCGCTTCGATCCGGTATACACCGTTTCCAAAAAAGGCAAAGCGGAGCGCTTCGCGCATGGCCTCGGTGGCATATCCCTTTCCCCAAAATCTGCAATACATAAATGAAGCAGCCAACCCCTGCAAGCTTTCAGAAACCTTGCTATGCATATTTATCGCGGCTGGATTCGAAAGCAGCTTATGATATGCTTCCGATCCCCTGGAGCTAATTTATTATGACATATGCGGCGCGGGGGAGCAAGTTTTTAATGCAATCCGACAGAAAGTAAAAAAGTGAAAGGCCGGGGAAGTTAAACCTCGGCCTTTTGCGCAAACATATTATTAAAAATTGAAGGAATTGACTGAAGAAATTAATTGAAAATTATTGATCTTCCACGGCGAAGGGGATGCAGACTATCTGTCCGCTTACAAAATCGGACGGGGTGAGCATCGGGTTTGAGATCACAAATAGTTCTTCGCTGATGCCGATTCTATCGGCGAGCGTGGTGAGGTTTTCATCGCTGCCCATGCGGTATGCCAGGCCTTCCAGCGTGCAGTTGCATGCGCCTCGGCTGCCGGAAGGCGGTATGCACAGCAGTGTTCCCGGCGCAAGTTCAGCCAAATTCAGATTGGGATTGCTCTCCTGAAGGGCTCCATAGCTGATGCTGTTCTGGCGCAAAACGCTCACAAGGCTATCGGACTCGTTGAACACATATGGTTCTTCGCCATCAGGGCAAGTCTGGCTGGGTCTGGCCCCCGGCACGCAGATGACCTGCCCAGGGATAATGTTCAGCGGGTCCAGCCAGGAGTTGGCATCCTGCAGGTCTTGGGCGGTGGTGCCGTAAAGGCCCGCGATGGAGTAGAGTGTATCGCCTTCCCTGATGGCGTAAAGGGTGCCATTGGGGCAGGTGGATGCGCCGGCGGCGGGAATGCACAATACCTGTCCGGTGGTGTAAAAGTAGGGGTTGATGTTGGGATTATAGCTCATCAATTCAGTGAGGCTTATGTTGTACCGCTGGGCGATTATGATCAGCGATTCCCCCTGGCGGATCACATGCTGAAAAAAGCCCTCGGGGCACACTGCCTGCGAGCGATCCATGGCGGGCAGGGTGCCCATCATGCCGCCGAGGGTTTTTAGCCGTTTTTCACTGGTGGTTTCGCTTTTTAGTCCGCTGCCCAGCGTCTCCCAATATGTACGTTTTAATATTTCGTTTTTTTCTGGCATGGCTGCATCTCCTTGATTATAATTGCTGCAAATAATTGCTGTCCGGCGGCGCAAGGCGAAGCAAAAGCCGGGCCTTGCCTTGGCGGCTATATCAATACATAATATTTCACCCCGCCGCTTTTTGTTACGGACTTTTGCACATAATGATGGCAGATTGGCGCATTTCATTACACAACCTTTACAAGGACGGCTTATGATATGAGTGAAATCATTTGGAGGCATTATCGTGGATATATTTTCTTTGCTTTCGCTGGCCGGCGGCATGGCTTTTTTCCTTTTCGGTATGAACGTGGTGAGATCCTCGCTGGAGAAGATGTCGGGAAGCAGGCTGGAGCGAAACCTTCGCAGCAGATCGCCCCACCCGCTGAAGGATACAGCGCCGCTGCTGGGGTTGACCATGGCGCTGCGGCCGTCGACATCGGCAACGGCGATGCTGGCGGGTATGGTTTGCTGTGATATAATCGATTTTGGCCGGGCGGCCGGCGTTGTGATGGGCATGAATTTGGCGGCCGGCTCGTTGGCATGGCTGTTGAGCCTTTTTGGCATTCCCGGCGAAAATGCGCTTGTACGCTTGGTAAAGCCGGAGTTTATAACGCCTCTGATCGCAGTGGCGGGCGTGGCCATGCTGGTGATGGGTAATGCCGGGAAGAGGATGTACAAAGGGCGAGTTTTGCTGGGCTTTGCCATCATGTTTCAGGGAATGCAAACGATGATATCCGCCCTCGGCCTCCTTGCGGGGTCGGCGGCTCTGGAGGGGCTTATAAGGTTTTTGGAAAACCCATTTGCGGGCATATTGGCGGGTGCGCTGGCAGCAGGACTTTTGCAGAGCCTTCCGGCTTCTCTTGCCCTGCTGCAGGCTCTTTCGATGACGGGTGCAATCAGCCTTTCCGCGATTGTGCCGGTTGTTATCGGCCAGAGCGCGGGGGTGGGCATTGTCTCGCTGATAATAAGCAGGAGATCATGCCGCAAGGCAAAAAACATGGCAGGGGTTGCGGCGGTTCAGTTTTGGGCGAATATGACCGGCGCAGCCTTATGCCTTGTCCTTTATTACGGCCTGGGGGCTATTTTGGGCTTTCCGCCCGCAGGGGAGAGCGCAGGGCCTGCAGGGGTGGCCCTTATCTATAGCGGGGTAGCCGCCGTTACTTTATCTTCGCTCACTTTGCTGAAAGTTCCTCTGGAAAGATTTTTGCAATTGCGCGTGAAGAAGGCTGAAGGCGGGGCCCAAACAGAGCCTGAGGAGGAAGCTCAAATAGATGAAAGCCTTTTGATGTCGTCTGCGTTTTCAATCGCCGAGTGCAGGAAGGCGGCCAACAAAATGGCGGCTCTGGCAAAGGAAACCCTGCTTTTATCCATTGAGATGATAAGTGCCTACGATGAAAAAAAGGCTGAGCTGATTTTGAAAAGCGAGGACAGGCTGGATAGATATGAGGACAGCCTGAGCAATTTCTTGGTGAAGCTGAGCAGCGAGTTGACCGCCGAGGACAGCCGCGAGACATCAAAGATGCTGCTTACAATCAGCGACTTTGAGCGCATAGGCGATCATGCGGTTAACATACTGGCATCCGCAAGGGAGATGCAGGCCAAGGGTATCAGTTTTTCAAGGGCGGCGCAAAGCGAGCTGGCGGTTATATGCTCCGCCTTGGAGGAAATACTGCATTTCACCAATGAGGCCTTTGTGCATGATGATGGATACTTGGCGGCAAAGGTGGAGCCGCTGGAACAGGTCATCGACGAGCTGGGCAGAGAGCTTAAGTCGCGCCATATTACAAGGCTTCAACATGGCCTTTGCACCATAGAGCAGGGCTTTATATTTTCAGATTTACTGTCGGATTTTGAAAGGGTTTCCGATCACTGTTCAAACATCGCCGTTTGCGTTATACAGATAAAAGGCCCCTCTTTCGAAGCCCATGGTTATCTTGATGAGGACAGGCTTAGCAAAAATCCGGAATATGTATCCCAGTTCAGAAAGGACAAGGCCAGATTTTCGCTGCCCCTGCAAATTTTAGCCCATGAGTTTGAAGCCACGGAAGAAGATAAAGGGTAAAAAAGGATGAAAAAGGGAAAGGGAACGGCCTATTGCAGCACACCATCGCGGATTACCACCTGCCGCTTTGCTATTAGGGCGATGGCGGGGTCGTGGGTTATCAGCAAAATGGTGGCGCCCTTATCATGGATCTCGCGAATAAGGGAGAGCACCGTCTCGCCGGACTTGCTGTCCAGGTTGCCGGTTGGCTCGTCAGCCAGCAGCAGGGGAGGATTTCCCGATATTGCTCTGGCGATGGCCACACGCTGCTGCTGCCCCCCGGAAAGCTGGCTGGGCAGGTGGTCGCAGCGGTCGGCAAGCCCCACGCTGCTCAGGGCATCCATTGCCATCTCGTGGCGCTGCCTTTTGGGAACGCCCCTGTAGACCAGTGGAAGCTGGACATTTTCAAGGGCGGTCAGCCGGGCCAGCAGATTAAAGCCCTGAAAAATAAAGCCGATATTGCTGTTTCTCAGCCGGGAAAGGCTGTCCGGGGAGAGGATGCCGGTGTCTATGCCGTTTAGGAAATAGCGGCCGGCTGTGGGCCTGTCCAGGCAGCCGATTATGTTCAAAAAGGTGGACTTGCCGCTTCCGGAAGGCCCTGTCACGGCGATGAATTCGCCTTTTTCCACCTCTATGTCGGCGTTTTTTAGCGCGAACACCGGGTGGCTGCCCATATCATAGCGCTTTGTCAAGTTTTTTGCCTCAATCATAAAACAACCCTCCTAAAAGAATTATTCCAAGGAGGGCTTTTGTTATTCGGATATTTTATAATATCTTAAAATATCTTTTGTGATTTTTCGCTTTTGGCAGCGAACGGCAGATATGCAAAATAAATGAGCCACCCCATTGGGGGTGGCTCCGGTATTGTCCCGCCTGCTAAAAAAATGTTTTTGAGATAGGCGTATTTCGGTTGGATATTAAAGTGTGAGAAGGATTGGAGTCAATTAGCTTGGCTGGAACATACCTCCATGGTTACTATACCATACTTATAGGTTTTATGCAACACTTTCTCCGAGGAATTTCTTAAAAAAGTCGCATATCTTGTTAATATTTTGTGAACACATGGGTTTTTCAGTCGAAACGTCGCTTTAATTCATCCAGCTTGTCGGATGTAATCAACGCATCCTCCCTTATACCCTTTAGCTTTATCGCATATGTCCACCTGCCATAAGGCGTTATGCTGTCAATATATGCCAGATTTATGATATATGACTTATGGCTCCTAAAAAAGTGTTTGGGGTTGAGCCTTCGCTCTACTGAAGATAACGAGTCGGAGGTCTTATGTGTTTCATTTGCGGTGTAAATAACAGTGGAGCGGTCCTCCCTTCGGATCAGTACAATATCTCCGGTATTTATGAACAGCACGGCATCCTTCTTTTTTATGATTAGCCGCGATATGTCAGGCTTTTCAATGGAGACTGCCTGCGAAGGGCTCGGCGCTGCGGGCGCCTGTGAAAGACGCTGACGCAAGTCGCGGATTTTCCTCAAAGTTGAAATAACCCGTTCCTTTCGAAAGGGCTTTATCCAGTAGTCAAAGGCGTAGACATCAAAGGCTTTGTCCATAAAGCCGGAATGGGCTGTGGCGAATATGATATGCACCCGGGGGTCGATATCGTGGATAAAGCGCGCCACATCAATTCCGGACTTTTCAGGCATGTCAACGTCCAGCAAAACCACGTCGGGCTTTGTGGCGGTGAAGAGCTCCATGGCTTCGTTTCCGTTTGAAGCCATGGAGCACACATTAAAGCCTTCCTGCGATTCCACCATCAGCTTTAGCACCTGGCGTATCTCATTGATGTCATCGCATATCATCACTTTTAATTCTATGGGGCTATTCATCTTGCTACTTTGCAGCCCCGCTTTTCACGCATTGAAACAGGCCTGTCAAGCAGTTCCTTGGCAATTATAACCTTCCTTAAAGAAGCGGGGTTCAGATTTAAATGACTTCCATGCCGAGCCTTTATCGAGTAGGCATTGTCGATATCGGTGGTTTTGCCGTGTTTGGGCTCCCTGGGTTGCCTTATCTGCCCGTGGGAATCTGCGCTTGCGGCCGCTTTCAAGCCAGGGGCATCGCCTGTGCCTTCTCGTCTTTCGGTGAAGCCGGCCACAAAAGGCTTCGGCGCTCTTTGGGATAAGGTGTAGCTCATATTGGGCGGCGATGATGGCGTAGCTGCCTTGCCATCCCTTTGCTGGTAACCGACTATAGGCTTTAGATCCGGGTTTTGATACTGCTCCTTTGTCTTTTGGTACTGGTCAAACTCCGCCTTTTTGCGGGCGGATACAATGACCACCCTGAGAATCGCCACTATGAATAACACAAGGATTATGATTTCGGTAGCTGCACCGGCTGGAGCTATGCCGGTTGGCGCATTAAATTCGTAGTACATTTTTCACCTCCAAGGCAATTGTTTTCGCTTTCAGCTTAGCCCTGGGAAGGAGCGCCGCCCGAATCCGAAATGGACTCCCTCATTCGAGTGTCGGCGATAACGTTTTGCATGTTGTAATAGTCCATAACGCCCAGTTTTCCCTGGCGAAGGGCTTCGGCCATGGCCTTGGGAACTTCCGCTTCGGCCTCCACCACTTTAGCGCGCATCTCCTGTACGGAGGCGATCATTTCCTGTTCCAGCGCAACGGCAATGGCGCGGCGCTCCTCGGCTTTGGCCTGAGCGATGCGCTTGTCGGCCTCGGCCTGATCGGTCTGAAGCTGGGCGCCGATGTTCCTGCCTACGTCCACGTCGGCGATGTCTATCGACAGGATCTCATAGGCGGTTCCGGCGTCAAGGCCCTTGTTCAAAACCGTGCGGGATATTGAGTCCGGGTTTTCCAAAACTGCCTTGTGGTTTACCGCCGAGCCGATGGTGGTGACGATGCCCTCTCCAACCCTGGCGACGATGGTTTCCTCGCCGGCGCCGCCCACCAGGCGGTCGATATTGGCGCGCACAGTCACCTTCGCCTTGGCGCGAAGCTCGATGCCGTCCTTTGCAACGGCGGATATGGCGGGAGTTTCAATCACCTTTGGATTAACCGATATGCGCACCGACTCCAGCACATTCCTTCCGGCAAGATCTATCGCCGCGGCCCTTTCGAACTCCAGGTTTATGTTGGCGCGCTGGGCAGCGATGAGGGCGTTGATAACATTGTCAACATTTCCGCCCGCCAGATAGTGGGCCTCAAGCTTGTTGATGTTGATGTCAAGACCTGCTTTTGTGGCCTTGATCATGGGGTTGACCAGCCTTGCGGGGACAATTCTGCGGATACGCATGCCGATAAGCGTGAAAATCTTTATCTTTACGCCGGATGCCAGAGCGCTTATCCATAGGCCTACGGGCACGAATGAGAAAAATACTGACAGTACGATTATGAGTAGAATGACAATTCCAATGATGAGTATAAAATCCATTTAATTCACCCTGCCTTTTCTATAGTTTTTCTTTTTGCTCTGCTGAGCGGTTGTGCTTGATCTCTTTTAAGTTAACTGGGAAATCAATCCCTTCGAACGACAATCCTTCTGCCTTCCACGCTGATGATCACAAGGGTGCTGCCCTTTTCAAGGAAGCTGCCCTCGGTGACCACGTCCAGCTTTACGCCGTCAAAGTCCGCGATGCCTGAGGGGCGAAGATCGGTTGCGGCGACGCCGCTGCGGCCAACAAAGTACTCCATGTCGCTGGCGCTGGAAAAGCCGGATTCTTTGTCAAGTTCTTCTTTCAGTATAAGGGGTGATTCAGCTATCCTGCCCTTTTTGGCGCTGCGTATTGCTATGGCGATCAGTATGCCCAGTATGGCCAATATGGCCAAAATCAGCACCAGAGCGGTGAGGGGCGAATCGGTCAATATGATGATGCCTATTGTTGTCAGCACGATTCCCGTAATGCCGGGAATACCAAAGCCTGGAAGGAATATTTCAATGCCGATCAGCACGATTCCTACGATCAGGCACAAAATCCCCGGCCAGTTAGCTAGAAACAGTTGGACTATTGCCTGTAATGTCTCCATAAGTCCCCTTCCTTTCATGTTTATTTTCAGTTTCATTATATTATAGAATATGATACATGAAACAGAAGCTTGCTATAAAATGCAATAGAGACGCTCACCTGTCGTTTTTGGCGCTTTTAATTTAAATGCCTTCTTAATTATAGCATATTTCGTTTTCCTTGCATATCGCTATTTTTTGATTTAAAATGATCGTATTGAAAGGGCTTGTACAAATATAAGGGGGCATTTTATGGAAGCCGTAAGAGTGACCGTCTGGAACGAATACATGCATGAAAGGGAAAAAGAAGCAATAGCGAAGATGTATCCCAAGGGAATTCATGGCGCAATCGCGGATTCCCTTGGAAAATTGACCGATGCGCAGATTAAAACCGCCACCATGTGGGACGAAGGCCAGGGCCTGACGGAAGAGATTTTGGACAATACCGATGTGCTTATATACTGGGCACACAAAGGACATAAGGATATTACCGATGAAAACGCCCAGCGGATCAAGCGCAGGGTGCTGGAGGGCATGGGGCTGATAGTCCTGCATTCGGCCCATGCATCTAAGATGTTCAACCTGCTGCTTGGCACCGAGCCCAGCAATCTTCGCTGGAGGGAGGAGGGCGAGCTGGAAAGGCTGTGGGTGGTATCGCCCGGGCATCCCATCGCGGAGGGCATTGGCGAATACTTTGAAATTGAGCAGGAGGAAACCTACGGCGAGTTTTTCGATATTCCGGAGCCGGACGAGCTGGTGTTCATATCCTGGTTCAGCGGCGGCGAGGTATTCAGGAGCGGTTGCTGTTTCAAAAGAGGCGCCGGCAGGATATTCTATTTCAGGCCAGGCCACGAGACTTACCCCATATACCACGATGAGAATGTCCAAAGGGTTATTGCCAACGCAGTCGGCTGGGCGGCCCAGGGCGGCGGAAGCCATGTCCGGTTCACCAGAGGAAAATGTCCCGTTTCGCCGGAGGAGCTGAGAAAAAATGGATGACTTGAATCTGATTGAAAAGGAGACGAAACGAAAGCGGATATACACGGGGAAGATCCTCAACCTGGACAGGATTACAGTTCGGTTGCCAAACGGCCGCGAAGCCTACAGAGAGGTTGTCCTGCATAAGGGCGCGGCGGCTGTTCTGCCGGTGAATGAAAGGGGCGAGGCGGCCATGGTGCGCCAATATCGGGCGTCTTTGGGCGCTGTTACCCTGGAAATACCCGCGGGCAAGCTGGACGCCGCCGGCGAAGATCCCCTTGACTGCGCCATCCGTGAGCTTAAGGAGGAAACAGGCCTTTCGGCGGAGCGGATGAAATTTCTGGTGAAGATGCACTCCGCGGCGGGCTTTTGCAACGAGGCCGTGTCGATCTATCTGGCGACGGGTCTCAGCCAATCTGAGGCTTCGCCGGACGAGGGCGAGTTTGTGAATGTTTCTTGGTTTCCATTGGATGAACTGTATGAAATGGCGTTAAATGGCGGGATAAGCGACAGCAAAACGCTGATAGCGATATTAATGGCAAAGCAGGTCATGGGCTGATGGCAAGAAAGATTTCCCTTTCAAACGAGATATGGAGCATGTCGGGCTACAGAAGCTACGGCGATTTCCGGCGAAGGCGGGCGGAGTTTTCGGGGGTTGACATTGAGCTGCCCTCCTCGGTCGACGGTGCGCTGGAAAGGGCGGGCATAATCCCCGATTACAGGCTGGACGAGCGCGGCTGCGAATGGGCCGCCAACAGGCTTTGGGTAATCACCGCTGTCTTTGATATGCCCCCTGAGCCGCAGGATGTCCTCAGCGAAAAGCATTTCCTTTGGATCGAGGATATATTTGGCGAGGGAGCGGTTTTTCTAAACGGAAGGGAGATACTATTATTTAGCCTGAAGACAAAGGACATAGAGGCTGATGTAACGGGAGATATTATCGAGGAAGGGGAGAACAGGCTGGAGATAGCTTTCTTCGGGTGCAGCTGCGAGTCAATCAAAAGCGCGCAGGCCGCCTATGAAGGGCTGGACGCTCCGTTTACCGCTCCCAGGGGCATTCGTGGCGATGTCTATTTTAAAAGCACCAGCTATTGCCGGATAGAGAAAATCGCGGCGCGCCGCGCCGGAGGAAGGGCGCTCGTAACGGCTTTCGTGGATGCGGCAAACAGGGGCAAGTACATGTTTAAGTACAGGATAGTCCGGGAGGGCCGCCTGTTGGGCACGGCGAACATAATGGAAAACCTGCTGGCGAGGGAGCAGGAGCTGTGCCACGAGATTGACCTGGAGCATGATGGCGATTGCTCCGTAAGGCTGACCGTTGAAAGGGGAGGCATACGCTGCGATTTTGATACCGTATCCCTTGAAACAACCTGCATTTCTCCAAAAAAAGCTTCAAAGGAGACAAGGGCGGTTGTCTGGTCGCCGGTTTCGCCCAGGCTGTGCGATGTGGGGGCGGATGAATACGAAAGGGCTCTTTCACTTCTGAAAAATATGGGCATAAACGCGGTCTATATCAGGCGGGGACTGCGGGAAAGCATTCTTTTTGAAAGGATTTGCAGCAAGTTAGGCATGGCGTTGATAAGAGAGGGTGAGGATGGCGGATTTCTTGATGACGCCGCTCTCATTCAGATCCCTGTGGAAAAAAGCCTGCCCATGGCGCTGCAAAATGCCCGCAGAGAAGGAAGGCCTATACTGATATCGGGGATGATATCGCCCATGGCGCATGAAAGCTCTGCCGCGCTGTTAACATGGGAGCTTGAACCAACCGCCGCATACGGCTACGCTTCCCAAAACTTGCGGCCATGGGTGGTCCATATTGAAAGGGGCGAAGGGGAAGAAGCCCTTGGCTCGCAGATTAGGCTTATAAGCTGCTGCGATGATTTCTCAGGGCAGGTTGTGCTGGCGGAGATCATCTTCTGGGACTATACAGGCGCGCTGATTGCCACCAGGGCCGCCAGCTTCATTCAGGACAGGGGATGCGTCCAATGCGGGGATATTTTCCCTCCCCGTAAGGATGAAATAAGAGAAGGATTGACGGCTGTTGACGTGAAGCTTTACACGAGTGAGGGGCTTGTGGCCTCCTGCAGGGAGATATACGCTCAAGCCGCTCAAGCCGTTGAAAGCCCGATGCCGAGGATTCAAAGGCAGGGCAGTGCCCTCAGCGTCGTCAACGATTCGCCCCATTATTCCCGGGAAGTGATGGTCATCGACGGCCGATTGAAGGCCCATGTGCTGGCGCTGCGCCCCTGGGAAAAAATTGTAGTTACGGCCTGATCAGGCTTTGCTCAAAATGAATAAAAGAAAAATAAAAGAAAAAGAAAAGAAAAAAGGGGAAGAAGATGTTTTCACCCATTGGTCAGGAATATATGCCCGATTTGGTCACCGAAAGGCTGGTGATCAGAAAGCTTGTAATGAGCGACGCTCAGGATATATATGATTACTCAAAAGATCCGCAGGTGGCGCGCTATGTGCTGTGGTACCCCCACAGGAGTATTTCCGATTCGCGTTTTTACGTAAAGTGCGTTTTGCGCCAGTACCGAAACAGGGAGCCGTCCTCCTACGGAATCGCTCTTAAGGACAGCGGCAGAATAGTGGGCACCATCGGGTTTTCTTATATAAACCATGAGCATGGCTGCGCTGAAATCGGCTATTCCCTTGCCAGAAGCCAGTGGAACAAGGGCCTTATGACGGAGGCGCTGAAGGCCATGCTTGAATACGGCTTTGACAGCCTTAATCTGCACAGGATAGAAGCCACCCACGATGTGCGTAATCCTGCCTCCGGGAAGGTGATGGAGAAATGCGGCATGAGGCTTGAAGGCGTGCTAAGGGGGAAGCTCTACAGCAAAGGAGAGCATATCGACCTTGCCATGTATGCCGCCACCCAAAATGATTACCGCAAATGGTAAAGGCTGTAAAAGGGCTGACTACAGCCAAAAATTGGATGTGACAAAACTGTTGCGGCGCGCGTTTTAAAAATAAAAACCTTTCTTAAGGAAAAGGTAACAAGGAGGAAGCGCGCTTATGAATTATGCAAAGAACAGGGGCATTAGGGCCGGTGTGAAGGTTTTACTGGCTGCCCTGGTGCTGCTGTCCGTTTTTGCGCCGCCAACTGCTGCTGCCAGCGGAAAGCTGAGCATCTGCGAATTTGGCGACAGGGGCTTGGAGGCCTTCGTGGAGGCGGCTGGCAGCAGCGTTCCGCTGGATATGCTGGTGGGGGTCTGGCTATACGAGGGCAGGGATATCCAAAACCCCGACGGGGTGCTGCTCAATAAAATTGCGGGCATATTGGCATTGGGTGAGGGGAAAAGCGAGAGAGAGCAGCTAAAGATATATGTGGAAAGTTCATCCGTTCGCACCGATATACAAAAGCAGATCGCCCGCATGTCTGACATAATGCATGTGGTCTCAGGCAAGGTTTTCCCTTTAAATGGCGATGTCCAGTATTGGTATGAGGATTCATGGATGGCCTACCGCAGCTTCGGCGGCGAGCGCAGCCATGAGGGCGTTGATATCATCTGCGACACGGGCACGCCGATACTCTCAATGGGAGACGGCCGCGTGGAGAGGATGGGCTGGAACAATCTGGGCGGCTGGCGAGTTGGCATACGTGGCATTGACGGCGTTTACTACTATTACGCCCATCTTAGCGCATACGCCTCCGGGCTTTATGTGGGCAAGGCAGTCCATGCGGGGGAGGTCATCGGCCTTGCCGGCTCCACGGGCTACGGCCCCGAGGGCACGGATGATGTGATGATACCCCATCTGCATGTGGGCATGTATGTGCCGTCCAACCACACGGCGGTGAACCCCTACCCGTTTCTCAGATATCTGGAAAACATAAAATAAGTTGGCAGGATAGAATAAAAAAGGAGGGAGCACGGCTCTCTCCTTTGTGTTTAAAGTTTTTATTATTTGAAAAAACAGTTTTTAAAAACAACTGGATCATCCCTGTGAAATCCCAGGCCGATCGGGTTAGGATTTTGCGATATCGTCATCAGCTTCATTTCATTGCCGGCAAAACTAAAGGAATGCTCAGATATCTGGAAAATATAAAATAAATTGGCAGGATGTAAAAAAGTAGGGAGCGCTGCTCTCTCCTTTGTGTTTCAGCCTTTGAGTCTTTTCCTGATCACAAGTTTCCGCTCCGTCTCGTGATGGAGGGAAAATCCATTCTTTAAATATAGCTGGATCGGCCCCATGAAATCCTCCGCCGGGCCCTTGAACTCCCTGTTGGGATAGGCTTCGACAAAATCAAAGCCATCCATAGCCGCGTCATGGCAGACCCGCTCCAGCAGTTTCCCGGCGATCCCCTTCCTTTGCATGTCCGGCGCGATCACAAAGCAGAATATTGATTTTACTTTTAAATCATTCGCAACATCCCCTGTCGAAATCGCGCCCATAAACCGCCGCCAGCTTATGCATTTCAGGCAATCTGACTTTGCGTTGGCATTGCACCAGCCTACGATCTCTCCGCCGCGGTAGGCGAGATAGCCCTGTATGCTGCCGTCCCGGACGTAATTTTCGGCCAGAGCCCTCCTTTTCTCCCGGGATGAAAAGTCCCTGCCGGCGGAATCGTCGCTGCACCAGCACACGCAATAGCATTTTCCATCGTCGGTATGGTCGTCATGGGGAGTATCGTCAAAAAAGCGGACGTAATCATCCGCCAGTTCAGGCACGAGCTTCACGATGTCGATATCCATCTTGTTTCCTCCGTTCGATAAAAAGCTAAAGGAACAATGTCATCAAATATTCATCGCTGTATGTGCCGTCATGATACTTCATATGCCTTGGGACTGTGCCGGTGATCTCAAAGCCCAGGCTTTTGTAAAGGCTGATTGCCCTTTCGTTGTTCGCCACCACGCCCAGCTCAATTTGCTCAAAGCCCTTCTGCCTTGCCCAGAGGATTATTTCGCCCATCAGCGCCCGCCCGAGGCCAAGGCCCCAATACTGCTGCAAAATGGATATGCCAAGGCCCACCCGGTGGCGCAGACGGCTCTTGCCGGAGATCATTCTTCCCTCGCAGGTGCCGGCAATCCTGCCGTCTATTACCGCCGCCAGCCAGAGGACATTTTCATTTTGAAAGGATTTTTCGATGACTGCTTGCTCCTGTTCAAGGGTAAAGGGAAATTCGCCGGGCTCATATGTTAAAAAGCGGGTTTCGTCAGCGGTCTGTTTCATCACGGCAATCATTTCCCGGGCGTCCGAGGGCATCAGCGGGCGCAGGACTGCTTCCCGGCCATCCTTCAAAGGGACGATTTTGTAAAAATTATCTTTCATGGCAGTCTCCTTTTTCAGATTATAGCACTCCTTTTTGCAGGGAGCAATATTGAATCACGCGGGGATTATCAAATGTATATAATGTAGCGTAGGAGGGATACCCATGCATTTCAACCCGTCCAATTGCTGCTCGCCGCAGTCCCTGCGAGTATATGACAGGGCTCCGGTAAACTTTAGAAATCAGACCGTGCACGCTTATGTAGAGCCGATGCGCGATATATCATATGACCTATGCGTGATCTGCGCTGAAATTGACATATGCAAGCCGTGTCTGGAAGATTTAACAATGTGTCCAGTGCCGGGCAGACCCCTGATGAAAAGGGTCACGGGCTGCATCACGGCGCCAGTTAGAATCGAATACAAGACAAAATGCTCCCGAGGAACCGTTTGCGTTGAAGGCATTATCTCGCTGCCCTTTGATGTGCTTGTGAGGGTGCCGGAGGTGGCGCCATATGATCTTCGGGTGCTTATTGACCAAGCGATCGTTTCTGCGGTGGAATACTGCGGAAACAACATGTTCGCCATGAGGGTGACCGTCTGCGCGGCGCTTTTCGTGGTGGTGGAATCGCCCTGCTGCGAGCCCGCCTGCCCGCCTTTCCGCCCGCCGCATTGGTGCGCCCCCGACCCTTGCAGGCCATCCTTGCCTGCCCCGCCCATTTGCCCACCTGTTTGCCCGCCCCAAAGGCCTGTTTGCCCACCTCAAAGGCCTGTTTGCCCGCCTGTTTGTTCGCCCAAAAGACCGCATAGCCCAATGCCGTGGCTGGGGCCGCCCGAGCCTGACAGCGGCTGCGGCTGGGGACCCAAGGAGCCGCCGCAAAAGCCTCAAAGAAGACCTGAAAGACTTCTGCCCGATTGCCGGCCCGTGCCATGCCTGCCCCTTTATCCGCCGGATGCGCCGGGGAGACATGGAGATTGCTGGTAATAGTATAGGACTTTTATTTAAGGCATAGACTAAAGCGCCCAAGAATATTCAATTTACATATTCAAGGGCGCTTTTATTTTTTTCGTCAGCCTATCCTCGCTGATTTTCATCCGATTATGAGCTGCTTTGAATACGGCAGGGCTTCCACCCAGCGGCAGTACTCGCGCCATTCGTCCAGCTTGTGGCTCTTTCTGGCATGGTACATATTGCGCAGGTTCTCATATGACATGGTGCAGGTGCGAAGTTGGTTGTAGCTGGAGGGAAGCAATTGTATCATATTCCACCAATGCGCCTTGTCCTTCGTCTGGACAAATGCCTTCCTCTCGACCTCCAGATGGGTGATTATACTCTCCAATACGGCCAGAGTGCTTTCGCTCATTTTATCGTGGCTGAAATCGTCCGGCTCAAAGGGCTTGCTGTGAATTTTGTGCATGGTGCTGGTTGAGTTGGCCGTTGTGCCCACCTTGTAAGTGTCAAACTCCTTCCACCAGTAAAGGGGAGCGCAGATATCCACGCTTAAAAAGATCTGCCGCATGAACTTCCTGTGGTCGCTGCCGGCTCTGCAAAGCTGCGTCAAAAGGGTAAGGTCGGCTTCGCCCAGAATGTAATCGCCATTTTCGTCGTATGCGCTGTCCATCCTGCCCCAACTGTTCATGGGGTTACGGGCGCCCCTTAATGCATTTTCAAGATTGTATACGCTTGTTTTCTCCAAAGTAATCACGCGCTTGCCCCCTGTCTGCGTTAGTTTATTGCCCATTTTACACCAAATTAAAAAAGTTTTCCACCACTGCAAAGAACAGATTCGCGGATGCTCAAAGGGTTTTATGCATCTTTCAGCGGTTGCCTTGGGCCTTGCAGTTAGCCGCATTCAGGCGAATGGCGGTCTCCCCAGCCTTTTTTAGGGCGGCGACATCGTCTCTGGCGGGGCTTTCATCGGTGTTCATTGAAAGTATTATGTTTTCTTCCGGAAGGTTTGCGTTCATGTGTTTGAACATCCATTTGGCGAGGCTTATGGCATGGCCCGTTTTGCCGTCGCCTCCGCCGGTGATTATCAAGGCTCCTGTTTTGGGGCGCAGGTTCAAATCTTGCTTTAAAAAGCGCTTTTGAGCATAGCGGCACTGGAATCGGCTGGCCAGGCTGACCAGAGGGCCTGTGAGGCCGGACATATAAAGGGGTGAGGCGATTATCACGGAGTCATAATCGTCGGCATACACCCTGTCCATATCATCAATGAACACACAGCCGGGCTGCTGCCAGCAGCGGCGGCAGTCAACGCAGGGGGTGATTCTGTCATAATAGGCGAAAACCTCGTCGATATCGCCCTTAAGATTTTCCTTTATTTTGGTCAAAAGCGCGTAGGAATCTCCCCTTCTTCTGGGAGAGCCGTTGATTATAAGAGTTTTCATGGCCTTACCCTTTCTAACCATTTATCCATCTATTATAGCATATCTTTGGGCGGCGGTCTCATAAAAAATACAAAAGAATATTTACACAAAATATGTCAATATGTTTTTGCTAATGATCGGGCGGATTTTTCGTCGCGCTCGTTAAAAAAGCAAATAGATTTAAAAGCATTTTAAATATAAATATAAAAATTAGGTTATATACAAGCGTTTTGAAGAAGAAAAACTGCAATCTGAGCTGAAGTCTGGCCTTTTGGCTTGGGCTGATTGGGTTTTAAAATAAAAAAACCTGCGTTCAGTGCCCTGAGGTATTGTAAATTTTACATGAAAATGGTACAATGTTAAATAATTAACAAAGGAGGTATTATCATGGCTGCAAGGTTCATTTTAAACGAAACATCCTATCATGGTTCAGGAGCTATACAACATATCAAGGACGAGGTTATCGCAAGGGGGTTTAAGAAGGCGCTTGTCTGCACCGATCCGGATCTCATCAAATTCGGGGTTTCCCAGAAGGTTCTGGATGTGCTGGACAATGCAAAGCTGCCCTACGAGGTTTTTTCAGACATAAAGGCCAACCCCAGCATAGAGAATGTGCAGGCGGGGGTTGAAGCCTATAAAAAGGCCGGCGCGGATTATCTGATCGCCATAGGCGGAGGTTCCTCCATCGACGCGGCCAAGGCTGTGGGAATCATAATCACCAATCCGGAGTTTAGCGATGTGCGCAGCCTGGAGGGGGTGGCCCCCACGAAGAATCCCAGCGCACCGTTGATCGCCGTGCCGACGACAGCGGGAACAGCCGCCGAGGTTACTATAAACTATGTCATCACCGATGCAGAAAACAATAGGAAGATGGTCTGCGTGGACCCCCATGATATTCCCATCGTCGCGGTAGTTGACCCGGACATGATGGCCACAATGCCCAAGTCTCTCACCGCCGCCACAGGGATGGACGCACTGACCCACGCCATCGAGGGCTACATCACCGCCGGCGCCTGGGAGCTTTCCGACATGTTCCACCTGAAGGCGATTGAGCTGGTGTCAAAGCATCTGCGAAATGCCTGCGCTGGGGACGCTCAGGGCTTCGAGGGCATGGCGCTGGGCCAGTATATCGCCGGAATGGGCTTTTCAAACGTCGGCCTTGGCATCGTCCACTCCATGGCGCATCCTCTGGGCGCTCTTTATGATACTGCCCACGGCATTGCAAACGCCATCATTTTGCCGACCGTTATGGAATATAACGCCGAAGCAACGGGGGATAAATACAGGTATATTGCCCAGGCCATGGGCGTTGCCGGCACAGGAAGTATGACTCAGGAGGAATACCGCAAGGCCGCTATAGATGCCGTTAAGCAGCTTTCAAAGGATGTGGGCATTCCCGAGGATCTTAATTCGATAGTGAAAAAGGAGGACATACCCTTCCTTGCCCAGTCCGCATTTGACGATGCCTGCCGCCCGGGCAATCCCAAGGAAACCAGCGTGGAGGACATCATAGGGCTCTATCTCTCGCTGCTGAAATAAAAGGGTTTAGCTCAAAAACAATTCGGGGACGCCACTGCGGCGTCCCTTTTTCTGCCTTCCACATCATTTCCAGAGCTGATTTGCGCGGCCACGTTTGGCTATTTTGGCGAAAGGGAAAATGAGAGAGGGAATTCTTAAAGTGACTCCTCCTTTCAAGGAAAAGGCAGAAGCCCCTGGGAGCTGTCAGCAGCTTATTGATAAGTATTAACAAGCATAAAAATGTGCTTAAAGATAGCGATCCTATCCGAATTTGATAGCTGTCGGCTGACGGCAGGGAATAGCGGTTCTATTGGAGGAATTGCTGCGCTGCAAAGAGCCACATGAAGCATTGGGGGCCGCCGCCCTCGGGAAGAATACACAAAGGATATTTTTCTTGTTCAAGGGATTTTTCATCGATAATATCCCGTTTAACTCATTATATTATCGAGGAGATTTAGTAGGATAGCCCGGTAACCGTGATCATCGCGTTTCGCAGGTATCCGGCGGGCGTACACATGGGGCAGGCAAAGGCCATGGGAGACTGATGGTCACGGCGCATATAACAGCCGCTGGTACGTCAACTGGTGATGCGCTTTCCGTGGGTGAAAGTGGGTAAACACGGTATAATAAGTTTAGCAATTTTCGAAGGAAACTGCGGGTCGGCGGGGAAAATCCGTCATTTGCACGCCGACAAACACGGTATAATAAGTTTAGCAATTTCCGAAGGAAACCGCGGATCGGCGGGAAAATCCGTCATTTGCACGCCGACAAACATGGTATAATGATTTCATAGGATAAAAACATAATATGGAAAGGATGAGGTGAATGAACAAACCGCAGGCGGTATTCGGAGCAGTATACTACCGAAGAAGCAATCCGCCAGAGGGTGACTGGGAGCGCGATTACGCACAGGCCGCTTCAGATGGCATGAATCTGTTTCGCCACTGGTTTTTGTGGAGTGCAATCGAAACTCGGCCCGGTGTATATGATTGGTCGAAGTATGACAAGCAGATGGAGCTGGCCGCAAAATACGGCATCCGCACCATTATCGCTGAGATAAAAAGCCTTCCGGAATGGCTCTATTACGAGCGCCCCGAACTGTTGAGCCAAAAAGCAGACGGCTCGGTTACGCTGAGCAGCATGGGGAACTCGACCGCAACCGGTGGATTCACCGGCGGGCTCTGCTGTGATAATTCCGACGCTCGCCAATACACCGGCAATTTTCTGCGTGCACTGGCCTCCCGCTACAAAGGGCATCCGGCGCTTTACGGGTATGATATCAACAACGAATGCCACTATTCCCGCAGCACCTGCCACTGCCCCGCCACCCAGGAAAGCTTCAGGGACTGGCTGCGCGCTAAATACGGTTCTCTCGAAGCGCTTTCAGACGCCTGGCGCCGATACGGCTATACCGACTGGAAGCAGGTCATGGCTCCAAAGGTTCAGGCGCAGTTTCCTGATAGCATGGATTGGCAGGAGTTCTGCAAAGAGCGCGCCTTTGAAAATATGCGCTGGAGCATCGATATTATCCGCTCGGTTGATCCCGATGCGAAAATAACCGCCCATGGCGTTTCCGGGTCGGTTGACTCCTATGCCAGCGGCTCCGATGACTGGATCGCCGCTTCTTTGGTCGAGTCATACGGCTTTACCTTTGTGGCCTGCCGCCGCGGCAATGAAAAATGGCGGCATTGGGAGGCCGTTGACAGAACACGCGGCGCATCGCGGGGAAAGGATTTCTGGCATGCCGAGATGCAGGGCGGTCCTTTGTGGCTCCAGCCCCAGGTGATCGGGCGTGAGAAGTCCGACGGCAGGGTCGCTACGGCAGGCGATGTAAGGCTGTGGAGCCTTGTTTCCCTTGCCGGAGGCGCCCGAGGCTTGATCTGGACAAGATGGCGCTCGCTGCTTGATGGGCCGTTGTTCGGAGCCTTTGGCCTTTATTCAAACGATGGAACCCCAAACTGCCGCTCAAAAGCCGCTTCAGAGGTTGGAAAGTGGGCGAATGACAGCAGCACCAGCCTGTTGATGGCATCGCGGCCCGTCAAGGGCGATATTGGGCTTGTGGTGCATGATGCGATTCAGGATTTTAACAACCTGATGCAGCAGGCAGGAGAAGGCCGTTTTTACATGCGCTGCTTAAGGGGAGCATTCAGGGCGTTTGAAGCCAGGAATATACAGGCCGATTATGTTCATTTTGACGATATCGACGGATATCGGGCGCTCTACTTCCCATACCCTATCCACCTTTCAGAAAGCGATGCCGCTAGGCTGAAAGATTGGGTGGGCAAAGGCGGATGCTTAATCTGCGAGGGATTGCCCGGCTATTTTGGCGAGGGCGGCCGCGTCGGAACCGTGCAGCCAAATTACGGCCTTGACAGGCTTTTCGGAGTGAGCGAGTGTGATGTGGAGTTTATGCCCGACCTTAAGGACCGCATCTTTTTCGATTGGAAAGAGAGCGGCATTAAAAACATTCCGGGCGGGCTGTTCCGGCAAAAGTATACTCTGATGGGCGCAACGGAACTGGCCCGATATTCAGACGGAGGGATTGCCGCCGCCGAGCACAAATATGGCGAAGGTAAAACCATACTGATCGGCACTTTTCCCTCGGAGGCCTTCGACAGCAGCGCGCCGCAGGAGGTGCTGTCCCTGTTCGGTGAAATCACCCGCAGGGCTGGTGTTTTGCAAATGGCACGGGTCAGCGATGAGAATGTGACGGTCCGCATAAGCCAGGGAGATGGCCGCCGCTACGCCTGGGCGATAAATCATGGTGATGAAGAGGCCGCTGTCACGGTAATAATACCTTCTGCAACCGGATTTGGCGAAATCCTGCGGGGATCGGGCGTCACTTGCAGCTCAAACGGCGTATTTGGGTTATTCATTCCTGCAAAGGATGGGGTCGTATTTGTGCTTGAATAGAGGGCCGGAAATGCCAGATATATCTCAAAAAATGCAAAAACGTGAAGAACGCAAAGAACGCAAAAACTGGGCTGCTTAAATTTGAAACAAGAAAAATATGCGGGAAAGCTTCTGTTGCGGCTAATGCGCGCAGAGACTTTCCCGTAAAACAATTATTTGATGGCGATGTACTGCACCGTGCTAAGTTTCTACGTCATCACCATATCAGATGAGCATTGCCCCAATCTTTTATTGTTGCTAATGGATTAAAGCGGCAAATGAGAGGAAGTATGAATGTGTATCGGTGGCTGCTGGTAAGCGAAAGCGACACGATGAGAAAGGCTTTTGAAGCGATCGACCTCGGTTCCCTTGGAATATGCCCGGAGAATAGCCCGGATTGCGCGTGCCAGCTTTAAGGGGAAGCGCCCGATGCTGTCCTTGCGAGCATGGACGATGCGATGCGGGGCGCACCGATGCGGAGCCTCCGCGCGGGGATTCGGCTCATGGGTACCCTCCAGCATCTTTTCAAGATTGCATACATTAGCGTTTGCGCAGCATCAAATGAGTCAAGACCAAACATGAACGAATTAAAGCACCCATTATTGCAAGCCCTGTTTGAACTTCGCGGCAATGCCGGAGCCTATGTTTGCGCGGAGCCTTTATGGGGGCTCTATCAGCTCTATAGCTGCATATTGCTGACTTTTGAGGCGCTTAATACCGCGATCCTCAACATGCTAAGAGAATCCTTGGCCGCCATTCATTTTAAGCGATATTATATTCCACCCACCCTTAGCTTAGGGGCATACAGCACCCGCTTTTCATCTATGCGTAGCTTTTTTCTATGCCGCATGATCCGCAACTGCATAAAAACCGCTGTACAAAAACAAAAGCGTGAAGGCAGCGCCCATGATGGCGGTGTAGCCGGCTTTATACAGCACATAGCCCCAGAGAGTGAAATGCGTGACGCCAAAAATCCAAAGGCCAAGGCAGGTGAGGGCATACAACAGCGGGATCATGATGATGCACAGCAGCCAGCCATAGCGGGCGGGCGTCTTAAAACGCCGGCTCATCCATGCCTGCCCCTTGGTTTTGGCTTCCAGCACGCCGTGTAGATTCGCCTTTTTGAGATTGGCGTTGACTGACCAGGAAATAATCCAGGCAAATATCAATGCCGTGATGGCGATGTCAATGATCAGGTTGACATAGTTCTGAGCCATGGGGATGGCCTGGATTTGGTTGTTTCTGTTCATAAAATAAGCGATGACGCCGTTGAGGATGCCATTGATAAAAAACGAGATAACAGCTTGAATCGCCATGTACTGCTTCTGTTGCTTTGTCATTGCACCTGCCCTGCCAATTCTTTAAGAATTTGCACCTGATAATCGGGGATTGCGCCCATGGAATCGGGGCCGACGTTAAGCAGCAAGCGGCCTTTTTTAGGGACAATCTCAGCGAGGATGGCGCGCACCTCCTGCGCCGTGATATAGTCCTTCAGGCGGCTTTCGCGGTTAAAGCCGAATGATTTGTCCATGCCGCGGCAGACCTCGAAATAAAGCTCGTTTTCCTCCCATTGCGCTGTGTATTCAAGGGTGCGGAAATCATAATACTTGGTGTCCAGCGGCTTGCCGGTGTTTTCGCGCAATACCTTTTTTGCAGCGCTGTTGATAAGCGCCTTGCCAAGGGGATTGCGCAGGTATTTTGGCCACTGCCCCCAGCGGTCGTTGACTACGCCTTCGGGCACAGCATTGTAATAATAGGCGAACAACGCCTCCAACCGCGGATCGGTCGGATAGCCGATGTCGCCCCAAAGCACATCGGGCTTGTAGCGGTCGATGATCTCCTTCCAGTGGTTATAGCAATAATCGCAATAGAGCTTGGAATTGTCGTTTTGCAAAAACAGTGCGGCCGGGCTTGCGATCGGGCGTTTGGTAAATGTCCAGTCGATCAGCGAGGAGTAATACACGCCAAAGCGCATTCCCCGCTTGCGGCAGGCGGCAGCCAAATTCCCAACATGGTCAAAATCCAGATGATAGCCGGGCATTTTCGGGTTTTGCACATTGGTGTCAAACAGCACAAAGCCATCGTGATGCTTGCTGACAACCACCACATACTTTGCCCCCGCCTGCTCAAACAGAGCGGCCCAGCGCTCCACATCCACGTTTTTGGCTGTTTGTTTAAACGTCTGCGCAAAGTCGGCATAGGGTTTGTCACCGTAGCGCGCCTGGTGATGAAGGTTGGCCGGGCTGCCTTTGATGCGCATGCTGTTTTGGTACCAGTCGGCATAGGGAATGTTGGCAAACATGTACTCCGGTGGCTTCTCGCGCATCAACGTGGCATAATCGTCCACATCGACCGGCGCGAAAGCAGGGACGCTCGACGGACCCCAATGGATGAATATGCCGAAATCGGCCTGGCGAAACCACTGGGGCGGGTTGTGTCGGTGGATGTTGACAGCTTCCATGTCTGCAGCCTCCTGTGTTGAATTTAAAAGATAAGAACCGTGTTTGCGTGTTTTGTGATTAAATCATCCCTTTTCCTCAACTGCCCTGTACATGGCAAGTATGTTTTCAGGCGGGACATCAGGCATGATGTTGTGCTCGGTGTTAAACACATAGCCCCCGCCCGGCATGAATATATCAAGCATTCTGCTGGTATAGTCGTATACCGCTTCGGGCGTGGCCCGGTTTAGGATCCACCGGGTGTTGCAGCCGCCGCCCCAAAAGGTGATGTCCCGCCCGAACTCGCGCTTTAGCTGAGCCGGGTCCATGCCTTGCGCCGTGGTCTGCACGGGGTTGATGATATCATACCCGGCCTCTATCAAGTCTGGCAAGAGTGCGCGAAGGGAACCGCAGGAATGCAAAAAGGTCTTCATGCGGCTGTGCTGATGAACATAAGCGCACAGCTGCCTATGGCGTGGCTTAAAGAGCTTGCGGTAGATTTCCGGCGCCATGAACGGGCCGCTGTCGGTACCGAGATCGTCGCCGAAGCGCAGGATATCCACCACATCGCCGACCGCATCGCAGACCTTTTTGAGCCCCGCAAGATGGCGCTCCATCAATGCATCGAGAAGCTTTTCCACCTCGTCCGGCTCCAAAAGAAGATCGACCAAGAAATTATCCATACGGCGCAAAAAGGTTCCCCATTCAAAAAGGTTGCACCCGCATACGATCATCAGCGCCTTGTCCGTGGTTTTTCGTAATTGCAGCGCCTTTTCCCGAAGCTTTTGATAAAAATCCGGCGAGTGGGCATTGTCCCATGGGCTGTGGGCAAGCTTTTGCCAAAGCACCTTGTTCATCGCCCGATCAAGGTCATGGTAATGGGACGGATAGCCGTCTTGATACGGAAAGTATGTCTGATCAAAAAATGTGCCGCTTGACGGCATGCGGGCAAGCGTGTCGCCGTCTTCATCGACCACAGCATAGCTGCCGTCCGGGTTTTTGACCGGGCGGAACCAGGAGGGATACTGCGCCGAGCCCCAGCCCGTTATCACATCATACCAGTCGTCGTCATTTGAGTTAAACGCGCGCCCGACATCCAGCACATCAACGCCGAACCGTTCGATGATGGGATCCTCAACTTGGGCCAACTGCTGCACCACATCGTAGATGCGCGTATGGCCATCCGTGATGCCCAGATGGTCTTTTAAGCGGCTGTAGGCAATGGCCGATATGCCTGAACTCGGCGTGGCACCCAGATCCAGGGGCACCCTGTCCGGTTCCCTGTGATTGACTGCGGCCGCAATGCGCTCCCTCGATGTCATGGCGTGACCTTCCTTCTTAATCCAGGTGAAAGACTTCTTCCAGCGGCGCCCACCATTGGCCGGGCAGGGCGGAATCTACCGGTTTTTGGCAGGGATTGCACAGCGCCCACCAGCTTTGCGTGACCGGATCGGCGGCCATATTTGCCATATCCGCATCATAGTCGATGCCGGTATACTCATAATAGCTAAACAAAAGCCCATCCCGATAGTAGATCGAGTAGTTTTGTATATTGCATTGTTTGATCATGGCAAGCACAGCCGGCCAAGCGCGCGCATGCAGCTGTTTGTATTGCTCGAGCATTTCCGGACGAACCCCAATGACAGATCCATATCGCTGCATAGGTGATGCTCCCCTTAATAGATTGTATTGCTTAATGGTAGTGTAGCATAAGCGCCCGCCGAATACAATGCTTATCTAACAGTTAAAGTTCGCGGCTTACCCCTATGCTTCGTTTGTTTTTCATAGCTGCGCAAGCAAGTGACGCCAAAGCTGCAAATTCAAGAGCTTTTTCTGGACAACTGCCTTGTCGGCGCAGCATAATGCAAGACGGCGCGTCGCAAGACAAATTTTCTGTTTTGCAGTAATCCCAGATGTCCGGTTGCGGTTCGCAAATTCAAGGGAAATCTCCATTTTGAAGACTTGGATTGTGATGAACTCAAAAAGCGCACGGCTGATAACGAGCAAGGCACTCTGCAAAATTAAAACGTATGGTGACTTGTTTTTATATATAAAATAGTGCGCGGCGTATAAAGCTATAATCATTTAAACATCTCAAACCAATCGCAAATAACCATTTCCACGCATCGTTTTAAGGGGGTTTATCTCTCGGCAAGAGATGGGCAGGTATACGCAAGAGCAGACATTTATAAAGGGATAGCGGCAGACATACCGGGTTTTGCCGGGCCCAAAGAAATCTAAGGAGGGACTATGCGCTTTACAACCGGCAAAAACATTCTGGAGCAAATGCTAAATCATCTGATAAGTAAGTCCAATGGTGAAGTTGCGCGGATGATCGCTAATGACCGGCAGGACATAAAAGTGGCTGGAGAGCCATCTCCCCAGCCACCTGAATGAAATCAATGACAACCGATCATTAGAAAAGTTTCTTGAATGCCCCCAGCGCATCGCCGGCTTTATCCAGAGATATCTTTGCCTTGACACTGTCGACAACAGCATTGATTTGATCATCAGGCAGATCAACGCCGATAATTGATTCTACTGCCTGAACAGGATTGCTTGCGAACTTCGCGGCAAATCCCCGGTCGTTTTTTACCTTTTCGATAATCTCTTCAATTTTTCCTTTAATGTTCATTTTTCTCCCCCTTAATAGATCTTTTCAACCTTTGCATCTACAGCATTTTCCTTGACGCTCTCAATATCCTTTAGGCAGCCGGCTTGGCTTTATACTCTTCAGCTACAGCGATTATCTCACCGTTTACAGCTTTTAGCCTAAAACGAAATTCCCCCGCCTTATCAGTGCATATTTCGAATTTTGGGTTGACAACTGTTTCAATAGGGTCAGCAGTTTGATCCTCGAAGTTAGCAATGGATGCGTTTTTGTAAACACTTTCAGCACCATTCAGACAAGAACCTTCTGTGGAATAAACTTCTGATGAAGCAATGACTTCGCCGTTACCTGCATACAGATCAAACTTAACCCCGTATTTGTCTTTTTAACTATAAATTTACCTATATTATCTTTCCTTTCCGTTTTTATTACATAAATTAATTATACAACTCTATACAGTAATAATCAAACAAAACTTAAATTACCGGAGGAAAGCACCGTGCCAAAAAGAAAAACAAATTTATTACTCATCGGTCATGACCTCACTCGCCTGGGCATTGGTTATGTTTATGGCGCCTACGGCAATGTCTATGGCCATGTGCCGTCCGAGTCGCTGTTGCCGGGCAAGCAGAAACAGTACCCGATGAAGATACTTCCCGATCTTTCTTTTAGCCGCGCCAATCGGCGGGATAAGCGGCCCGGGATTTAGTTGGCCTGATCAAGGGTCATTATTGGACGAATGATGATGGCAAGATTGTCTATAAACTGATGGGCAGCAAGCTTTTGCTTACCATTCAGCGGCGCTTCGAGACCGGCATGTTGGACAGCTCGAAGCTTTCGCTTATTCCCAATTTTTCACTCCTTTTCAAATTACATATTTTTGTACTAATTAATTGCGTAATTGCATATTCCGATGCATAGCTTTTCAATGTAATCGCTAATAGAATCGGAGGTGAATGAGAATGGCAATCAGTAATAATGTAACCGTGATTCCGGCAAGAAGTATAACCGAAAGAGTGAGAATAAAGAAAAACCAAAACTCAGTGTTGCCGTATATTGCCGAATTTCCATGGACAGCGAGGAGCAGGCTGCAGTTATGACACGCAGATTTAGCATTACACCGCCTACATAAACGGTCACCCGGACTGGGTGCTGGCGGGGATTTATGCGGAGGCGAATATCTTTTTGCGTACATTTACTGCTGTCTCCGCTTAATTGGCTATTTGCCCCACAAAGCGCTAAAATATGCGGATTTCCTGAACGCGCTTCCCGCTGAAATAATCGCTTTTGCCGACCTCAATGCGGTCAATCAGCTCCTTCACATCGAGGCGGGCAATGTCCGTAAGCGCCGTATGCTTCTTGATGACCTCCACCCACTGGGATATATGCAGGATTTTGTCCTGAATAGCCGTCAGCCGCTGATTCGAATCATCGAACTGCGACTGGCGTTTTTGTCGCTCCCGCTCATTTTTTCCAATCAGCTTCGTGAATGACCCCGGTGATATTTTTCCGCTGACCTTATCTTCATATAAAATAGCCGTCAACCGATCGGATTCGTCCAGCAGCGCCCGAAGCCGCCGCACTTCCTTTTGCAAGAAGAGTTGGTCGTCGGTGTTATCGACCGCCATTTGCTTTTTCAGCTTTTCAAACAGCACCGTTTCATCAAGCGCGATGGACTGCGCATAGGCTTGTAACTCGCTAAGCACAACCTTTTTCAGTGGCCGCTCCCCAATCGTATGATTCCCTCAACCCGCAGCCATTCCTCCTTGGGCTTTTGACGCAGCTTCTTGTTTTTCTAGGAAATGGTGCCGGATTTTCCGCCGATCATATTGCCGATATAGACTTCATTGCGGATAATCTGCTTGACGGTGTTGTCGCTCCAAAATGTGTGCAGCGGTTGGGATTCGGCTTTCCCAGCTTGGCGTAATGGATATCCCTGGGCGGCGGTATCTTATCTTCATTCAGGGCAATGGCAATGGTGCGGAACCCCATGCCGTTTGCCCGCATTTCAAATATCCGCCGGGCAACCGGGGCGGTGCTCTCGTCAATTTCAAGGGCATTGTGGTCGTCCTTGCTGCGCATATAGCCAAGCGGCGGGATGCAAGCCAGAAATTTGCCCTGTTCAGCATACGCCTTTTTTACTGTGCGAACCTTTTTGCTGGTATCGCGGCTATGAAATTCGTTAAACAAGTTCAAAACCCCATCATATCGTTGTTGGCGATCTGCACGCTGGTGTCCACGCTGTTGTTGATGGCGATAAAACGGCACCCAATGGTGGGAAACAAATAATCGGTGTACTACCGATTTCGATGCAATTGCGCCCGAAACGGCTGAGGTCTTTGACAACAATGATGTTGATGCACCCCGCTTTGGCGTCCTCAATCATGCGCTTGACGGCGGGGCGCTCAAAATTCACGCCGTAGTAGCCGTCGTCACAATACATCTCGACCTCGTTCCAGCCCTGCTCCTTCAGATATTTCTGCACGAACAGCTTTTGGTTTTCGATGCTGACGGATTCGCCCATCCGTTCGTCATCATTGGAGAGCTGACAATAAATCCCGGCATCCCGGTTTTTCTCCAGTCCCATTTTTCATCCTCCGTTTCAAGCTTATATATGTAACTGACCAAAACGGCCGGTTTATAAAAGTGTATTGATTCCATCTCACTACCGCAAAGGTGCGAATTTCAGGTTCGCACAGCGCTTACGCCGTCGCGACAGTTCCCGCCTTGATGTCGGTCATCGCTTTGCGGATGGCAAGTTGTTCAAGGGATTTCGCCAAGTCCTTTTCGCCCTTGAACACGCTGGTGACGCGGTAGGTGGTTTTGCCGACCTTGACCTCGCGATACGCCGTCGGACAAATTTTTACAGCCAATTTTTGCTCCATACGCTCATCCTCCCTCATTTTAAAATTCATAAAAAGCGGCGGTATGCCTTGCATTTCCGCCACGCTCCAAGCTGTCCAGCCAAGTGCGCATAGACAAGTCGATTTGCTCTTGTTTAGAAGCATTTTTCTTCCCCGTATCCACCGCCGACCAGACCGTCACGGTTCTGCCGGTATTTTTGCAGATCTTTTTGCCCACAGCCATAACCAAGCCCTTGTCGCTAAGCTCGGTCAGGCTCGGAGTGGCAAAATTTCGCTCGTTGGTCGGCGTAACACGCAGAAAGCAGAGTGTATCGGCGACTTCCTGCTCGGTCATATCGCCGCGCTGCCATAAAATGGCAAGCACGCTTCTCTGCCTTTCCCGCAACGAGGGCTTCATGTTTTCGTAAATCTCATATCGGGTTTCTTTGGGTATGCTCACTTTGTTGCCCTCCTTTGTACCGTGTAATCCCGGCCTTGGCGTTGACCGCAGTAAGAACAAATTTTTTTGTACTTCTGATTCGGGCTCACCCGGCGAATGATGTGTTCGCCGGAGTTATAAAACTGCGTTGCACAGCGGGCGCAAAGGGTTAG
The DNA here is from genome assembly GCA_050942895.1 of Christensenellales bacterium. Classification (GTDB taxonomy): domain Bacteria; phylum Bacillota; class Clostridia; order Christensenellales; family UBA1750; genus JBNRMR01. Next base: position 30,911 of record JBMNOE010000012.1, on the reverse strand, counting down.
CAGCATGATGTCGCTGTTCTTTTTCTTGTTGTTATTCTTCATGGACAATCCCCACACCGGCCACAAGAGCGCAGCTAATTCTCATCATCGTAATCTCATCCAGTGTCCCGATGTAGGCTTGTAGACGGCTCTTGTCAATGGTGCGCAGCTGCTCAAGCAGCACCACGGGCGGGATGGTCAGCCCGCAAAATGCCGGGAGCATATAGCGTGTAGGGAGCCGCTTTTTGGCTTTTCGGTAATCGCAGCGACTACCACCGTGGGGATGTATCGGTTGCCGCGATTGTTTTGCAGCACCAATACCGGTCTGCACCCCGCCTGCTCGGTGCCGATTGCCGGAGATAAATCGGCAAAATACATTTCGCCGCGTAAAACTTCAAATGGCATATCATAAACCTCCTGATTCTTGTTGGATATGTAGCCTCGCGGTCGGGCTTTGGGAAGATGGGAGGCTCATTTGAAACCTCAATTCTCTTTGCCCGACCGCTTTGGCCTTATCTGAAATCGTCAAACGGCGGCCTGCCAGGCCACTCCACGGGAGCTCCACCCCTCCGCATTCTGATGCCGAGCCGCCCCATTGCCTGCGACGGCTCACCAGCGGAAAAACTGGCTTCAACGCTCGGACTGTGGCTGGGCGGGAGTTTCTTTAACTGCATTTGACGATTGACCTATTCGGTTGTAGGGGGGTCCCCAAGAAGCTTCCAACTCTCTCACTACTTCATTGCCCACCCAAAACAGGGCTTGTCCCACTCAGTCCTCAAAAAACTTTTTCAACTTCGCCAAAACCGACTGCCGCCAGCGGTTCGCGGCGCTCTTCGATATGCCTGTTCTTTCTTCGAAGCCGCGGTCTGTTCCGGGTTTTTCAGAGAGGTAGAGATACTTAACCAGCTGCCGCTCGTTGTCGTTTAACTGCGCCAATGCCATTCGCAACAGTTCCTGCTGGGCGGAGCTAAAAAAGACGGCTTCCGGGCCTCGGTCCTCATCGCGCAGCAGCTCCTCGCCAAAAATGCCGTCGTCGCCCTCTAAAGCGTGGTAGGAAATCTCCGTGTAGCCGGGATTGATGTCGCGCAGATACTCACGATGGCGCTTGTCCTTTTTCCAATCGCGGTATGCTTCTACTGTGGATTCCATCATGATCTCGCCTTCGGAGCCACCCGGCTCGGCGCTGTGAAGGCAATAAAATGGCGATTCTTGCCCGCATCCGTGTTGACAAGGGCGTAAAACTCCTTGTCGGTGATTTCCTGCAATTCGGGGCTGATGCCGCCGCAGGCAGGGTCTTTCCATATCAAATAGGTTGTTTTCATAGTGACCTTCGAAAATTTGAATTTTTGATGGCGTGGGGAAGCAAAAACTCAAACCTGGAGGAGCGCGGGCGCTTTGGCTGATGCTCATGTAAAGGCTCCTTCGCGTTTTTCATGGCTGTGAAATCCGCAGGAGCCATCATCCGTGAAACAAAAAGAGACGGCAGGTGGAACACCATTTACAGGCGTTCCGCACCAGCGTCTCAGCGGTCTCGCGGATTTCGATTGAATTGATTTGCTGTTCTTACGCGGCGTATTTTATATTAACAATCTTGACTGTGCCATCCGCGTTGATTGTAATGCGCGTAATGCAATTTTTCTATTTGATTTCTATCGTGCTAGTAGACTCGTTTAAGCGACAAACCAAGCGGCCATCGCTATTTCGCGCTTCTTGCATAAATCATTCTCCTCTCCGTTTTACGTTCGCGAACATTTCGTTGATTCTTGCGATGGTATATGCTACAATATCAACAATCACGAATGAGCTTGTAAATGCATTTATCAACAACTTGTCCTCTCGTATTTACTTTACAAAAACGGGCTATTAAATCTCCGCACAAACACGGACAAGTCCGTAAAGAATCGTACAAGTGAAAAGACGAGGAGGCGCACCATTGACATTCAGTGAATATGCAAAAGTGCTTTATCCGTATTGCGGTAACAGCCAGTCAGGGTCCAACTTTGTCGTCGCCTTGATTGGAAGCTTTATGGAAGATACAGATGACCCTAACCCACTGCTGGATATGGCACCGGATTATCTCAAGCGAATTTATAACGGAAAACGTAAAATAAGCCAGCAAAACGCCACCGCTTTTCTCGGTCATTTGAACACAAAAGCGTTTGCCGAATATATGAGTGCGTTTTCACTTGAAGCTATAGCAGGGCAGGGATTGCAAATGAATTGTCCAGACGCGGAATAGTCAACAATGGTTCCGTTTCCGATATTGTGAGTAAATGCGCCGAATTGTTTGTTGGGATAATGAGAGCTATTGCAAACGCAGCCGCAGCCGATACAGAGTTCGCCGAAGAAATTTCTCACGACTTATCCAAACTCCGCACCCTGCTTGCCAAGCTGCCTTGCCCGGTCATCCTTTCTCCCCCCGATGAGCTTTCAGAGGATGAAATGCCGTATGTCGAGGCGCTATTGGAGGCATATGCCGATGCCGAAGGTCTTTCGGAATTGAGCAAGGATGGACTTGACAGTTACCGTAAATATAAAAAGAACTTCCAGCGACAGCGTAAAGATTACTACGCCGCTGAAAGTGTCAGAAGGGGCACTCGCGAGGCCTTTGGCAACGCCGGCACCCACCAGTTTGAAACCCTGAAAAACGAAACATACGATGGCATTGTCGATGTTCATGAACAGAAATATGAAAACGGATTTGACAGGCTGGGAGCAGTCATGACGCAAGCTGCCATCACACCCATCAGCAAGTGTACGCTGCGCAAAACCGACTGGATCGGCAACAGTGAAAAGAAGGGTGTCTGCCATTTTCTCGTGAATGACGACGGACAAAGTGGGTGGATGACGATGAGGGATTTTATCACCGCGTATGGCAAGGATTTTGGAATTGCCGATGAAAGCCTGCATGGAGACAATAACTTTAAGTTCAGCGAATTTACCGTCCGGCGCGATACGGTCAACAAGGCATTGAAAAAGTTGGTTTTAGATGGGCTCGTGAACGTATCTGGCAGACAAACCGGCTTTGTATATGCGGTCAATCAATCGACATTCGATAGCTTCAATAAAGGGAGGCGCAGGCAACGGCTGATTTCCACATCAAACGAATCATCGTAAGTGGCGGAAAGGACGAGCCGTCTGTTATTGATTTTGACAAAGGCTTGAACATTGTGTGCGGCCCTTCAAGCACGGGTAAAAGCTATGTTGTCGAGTGCCTTGACTACCTGTTCGGCAGCAAAACCATCCGTCTTGACCAAAAATCCGGGCATGATACCGTGAAAGCGATTGTGCAGGTGGATAACAGCGGCACTGTTAAATTTGAACGCAAACTGGATACAAAAACGGTTAAGGTCTCCAACGCCCTGAAAAACATCGATTCGGGCGATTATAAGGTGGATGGGGCGAAAAACAACATCAGCGATGTTTGGCTTTCGCTCATAGGAATTGACGGAACATCCAGCATCATAAAAAATGGACGCTTTGATAAACAGCGGCTGACATTCAGAAGCTTCCTCCATGCGCTCTTGATTGATGAAGGTCATGTATTTCAAACGGAGTCCATCATGGTTTCGAGGCACGACACACAGAAGATGGCATCGTTGTCAGCACTTCTTTATCTGCTGACGGGATTGAATTACGAGGAAACAGACCCGAAGGAAGAAAAGAAAATCAAAGAGGCTAAGAAAAAAGCGGTTGTGGAATATATCAATACCCGCTTAAGCCGCATGGCGGAGTGCAATGTTCTTTACAACCGGTATCAGGCGCTCCGCAGTCAATACAACGCGGATATAAAGCGGCTGACCTTCATTGTAGAAGGAGAGGTACACAGCGGTGATTTGACCGCCAATGCAAAATGTCCCTTCTGCGGCGGAGATATCGATGAACAGCACGAGCATTCGTATGCGGAGACTTCTCATGCCGAGGCGGAACGCATTGCGCTCCGCCTCGAGGATTTGGCCGAAGCGGAAAAGGATATCGGTTTCAGAGCGCGAAACATTGGCTGCTCAAATGATCGCTCTCAGCGGGGAACGCTTGAGCGTTGAAACCATCATCAACAGTGAACTCAAGCCCAAAATCGCCGGACTAAAGCAGTCCTTACTGGAATACCGCAGAGCTATCGAAATCCGCAACGAGGTGGCCGTCATACATCAGATTGAAACCGCAATGAAAAGTGAACTCCTTGATGTTCAGACAGAAGAGGAATCCACCCAGACCCAATTTGATGTAAAGAGCCACTTCGATGGCGATATGGTAGCGATTTTGGATGAAATCTTGACCCGCTTACTGCAAGCCTGCGAATACGACGGATTCAGCTCGGTATATTTCAACCAAAGCTGGCGGTTGCTTTTATGGAGCACCTCGACACTCACGGCAAATTCACGCCGGGGCTGTTGATTGTGGACTCCCCATTTTGTCGCTAAAAGAGAAAGTTAGCGATGAAGCTTCGGATAGCATGAAAGTGGCATTGTTTTAATATCTGATTGATCATCAGCAACACGGGCAGATCATTACTATTGAAAACGACATCCCGAAATTGAATTATGAAGGCGTAAATGTGGTTCCGTTCACGAAGGACATACATAACGGTTGCTATGGCTTTTTGAATGGGGTGACCTAAATTGTTCAAAAACCGCTCCGTAATCTGTTTTGGTATAAAGCAGGAATAACAGCTAAAAAGCTCACACAGCTATAAGGAGGCATTTTCGTGAGAATCAGCTATAACAAACTCTGGCATATCATGCTCGACAAGAAGATGAATAAGCAGGACTTGAAAAGAGCGACCGGCATCAGCACCGCGTCCATTGCTAAGCTCAACAGAGGAGATAACATTACCACCGATGTGCTGGTGAAAATTTGCGTGGCGCTGGGCTGCGATATAACCGAGATTATGGAACTGGTGGAGGATAATGAACAATGAATAATAACTGGTCACAATTTGTACAAACCTCGGAAGAGCTTTACCGTTCGCGGGCACTGCGTTTTACGGATGAAAACAAGGACCTTTGGTTGAATGCCATAGGTGTGACAGACGGTATAGATGTTTTGGAGCTCGGCTGTGCCGGAGGGCTATTTTGTCATCGGATAAAAAAGCATCTACCAAAAACAAAGGTGACCGGGCTTGATTTTGACAGTGGTCATATCGAATACGCAAAGCAAAAATCCGCCGAGCTTGGGCTTGATTGCGAATTTGTAAACGGGGACGCGACAAAGCTTCCATTTGGGGATAACACCTTTGATTTGTGTTACTCACATACGGTTGTGGAGCATGTCCCGACAACACCTTTTCTTTTTGAACAACTCCGTGTATTAAAGCCCGATGGTCGCATTGCTGTGCTTTCGGTACGCACGCGGCTTAGTGTAAGGAACAACAATTGGTATATTGTCGGCGAGGGCGAAGAGGTGCTCTCAGGTAAACTATGGGCAAAAGCAAATAAGAATCAGCCCGTCAAGGATATTGGCTCCTACGAAATGGACGAAAAGGAGTATCCTGTTGTTCTTGAAAGAGCAGGATTCCGCGATGTCAATGTCGACTTTATAACCGTAACCGAATATGCGCCGGACAACGCTTCAGTTACAAGGGAGGCGGCTTTGGAACAAATAAACTGCAACCGTCTGAGCAGTTTAGCGAGCATGGAAAAGGCTCTGCGGCTTGATCCAGATGCGCTTCCGGTGTCGGAGCAAACAAAGCTTCGAACCATGATAAACAAGCGATATGACAAAAGAGTAGAACTATACCTATCAGGTGAGAAGCAGTGGGATTTTTCTACGGTAACCGTTTTGATCGCAAGCGGAAGGAAGTGAATCGATGAAGGATATACCGAGCAATGATTCGTTCGCAAAAATCGAGCCCATCACCAAGGGCTGGTCGGGCGATAAGAAGTACCGCGTCGAAACCGCAGACGGTCGGCAGATGCTTTTGCGTGTCTCGGATATCGCGGAACTCGACCGCAAAAAGGCTGAATACGAAATGATGGAACGGGTGTATAATCATGGTATTTTAACACCGCCGCCTATTGAATTTGGCCTGTGTGATGACGGACGCACTGCTATTCTCTTTCCGGCTGGCTTGACGGCGAGGACGCAGAGACGGCGCTGTCGCTCATGTCCGAAACTAAGCAATATGTGTTGGGGTTAAAAGCGGGTGAAACGCTGCGAAAGATACATACACTGCCCGCGCCGGAGGGTGCCGAACCGTGGGAGGACTGGTTTTATCGTAAAGTACAAGGACGCATTGACTTCTACAACGCAAAACCCATCAAATCAAAAAACGGCGATAGAATTGTTCGGTTTCTGAAAGATAACAAGCATTTGCTCGAGAATCGACCGCAGACCTTCAATCATGGAGATTACAATAAATCCAACCTGATGGTCATGCCCGACGGTGGGGTTGGTGTGATTGATTTCAACGCGTACAACAAAGGCTATGGTGACCCGTGGTGGGAATTTGACCCGACAAATTGGGGCAACGAACCGAATGCTCCTTTTTGCACAGGGCTAATTAACGGATACTTTGAGAGCCTACCGCCAAACGAGTTTTTCGAGATGCACAGATACTACCTCGCATATGACGCGCTGGCAGCATTATGCGATACGTCGGTTCACAATCAGGTCGAGCCGGAGGAAGGCAGTCGGCATTTAAAGAATGTCCTTCGCTGGTTCAACAATATGCAAAACCCTGTACCGACTTGGTATCTCAGCGGTTACGAGTTATGGGATGTTCTGGATAAGGATGGTAACAAGATCGGGCGTTTTTATGAACGTGGGAGACCTATGAACAAAGGCGAACATCACCTTGAGGTTTCTGTTTGGATTGAGAGCGATAACGGCGAATACCTTATTTCACAGAGGGCACCGAACAAAATGTTCCCGAATATGTGGGAATGTACGGGCGGAAGTGCGGTTGCGGGAGATGACAGCTTTACCACGGTGTTGAAGGAAGCAAAAGAAGAATTAGGTGTTATCCTTGAGCCGAAAAATGGGCGAATAATCTATCATCACTTACCGTGTAGCACCGCCGGATGTAATGGTTTGATTGATGTTTGGCTGTTTCGGCAAAATGTGGATATATCAACCGTAATCCTTGCACCCGATGAAACCTGTGACGTGATGTGGGCATCGGCCGATAAAATCCGCGAAATGATGGTGAGCGGAGAGCTGCTCGATTATCCTTATTTTGATGAGATGGTGGAGGCAGCGAGATGACACTTAACGAAGCCATGCAAGTTATGACCAATGAAATCGTGTCAATTCTCACCGACAATAAGCCGACAATCTACCTTTTCGGCTCTGTTGTGCTTGACGATTTTCAGTTTGGCTGGAGCGATATCGATATTGCCGTTTTGACCGAGCGTGAAATCACCGAGCAGCAAGCGAATGTGCTCGTCGAACTTCGTCAAGCCATGCTAGAACATTATCCGGGCAATCCGCATTTTCGCTTATTTGAGGGTGGTATGCTCTCGGCGGACGCTTTTCTAAACGGCAAAGGCGAACGGGCGGTGTACTGGGGAACGAGCGGACAGCGTATCACAGACGGTTGGGACATGGACAGCTTCGGCATGTCTGAACTGCTTGATAGCGGCATCTTGCTCTATGGCGATGATATTCGTCACAAGATGACCTATCCAACATATGCACAAATGCGAGACGATATTGCCCGCCATGTCAAGGCGGCGAGAAAGTTCGGAGAAGTCGTCGGTTGGCTACTGGACATTGCGCGCGGGATTTACACGCTTCGCACAGGAAAAGTAATCGCCAAAACCGCCGCCGGGGAATGGGCGCTTGAAAACGGCTTATGCCCCGATGAGGACGCGATGAAAAGAGCAGTGCAAAACCGATACGATGCGCAGTTATCACCCGAGAAGAGCATGGATAACGCAGTCATTCAGCGCTTCGCGGATGTCATAGACGCGGAATTTTCAAGCACTATTGAGCGGCTAGCGAAATCCGAATTACAGCGCATGAATGTTCCTTTTAACAATTTATCGCTAATCCGCGACAAAGACGGTGTTTCTGTCTGGCGAGTTGCTGCTGGCACTGACAGTTATGTGATGAAATGCTTTGACAAGCCGGAGTATCGGCGGGAGATAGCCAATTATCAGCTGCTTAATTCACTCGGCATCCCAACGCTGAAAATGGTTGCCCATACGGATTGTTCCCTTGTCATGGAGGATATTGAGCGAAGCGAGTATCGATTGGGTACACCGGAGGATATGAGCGACCAGAATATCGCCGAAAGAATCGCGCACTGGTACAGAACACTTCACCAAAACGGACGCGGGTACGCAAATACTCACGATTTTATTGACGAATACGACAGCCTAACGCTTGATAATCTTCGGCTCATCCAAGAGAAAACCGGGACAAGCGGACTGCCGGTATGGCAAGTCATCGAGAAGCATTATGATAAAATCCGTACTGCTGTCATGAAACTGCCGCGAACTTTTGTTTACACCGATTTTCACTATACGAATCTTGCTGTGGCGCGCGACGGACGGAGCGCATTGATGTTCGACTACAACTTCTTTTATAAGTCATACGTCTACTCGGATATCCGCAATGTATGCAGCAGCCTCGGCACAGACGAAGCAAAAGCGGCGTTTGTATCAGCTTATGGCGGATTCGATGAGCACGAGGTCATCATAGACAGCGTTGTTTGCGAATTATCAAGCCTCCTCATCGCTTGCCAGCGCAAGATCATTCCGAACTGGGCGAATGACGGGTTGGAAAAAGTGAAGGACGGCAGATTGCTCGCTTCGGTGGAGAAACTGTTGGAGGGAATATGATAACGCTAAAAAATTATGTAGCGGCATTTTTGGAAAACGACAACCAGTATTTGCTGATGAAACGCGCAGACAATCGAAAAATCAACCCCGGTTTTTGGAGCGGAGTCGGCGGGCATATAGAGCCACTTGAGATAAACGATCCGCTATCGGCGTGTTATAGGGAAATCGAGGAAGAAACCGGTATACGTCAGGACAATGTCACATCCCTTGATCTGCTCTATATCATTACGCGCAGAGGCAAAGATGAGATTCGGCAGAGCTATATTTATTTTGGAGAAACAACCGTTTCCGATGTTATCCAAACGGACGAAGGTACGCTGTATTGGGTCAAACAAAAGGCGCTGTTAAAGCGGAATTATACGGCGACATATGCGGCTATGCTTAAGCATTACACGAAAAGAGGCCCCAATGACCGTGATGTGTACATCGGTGTGGCGGACGATGATAATGGAAAGCTGAAAATGAGCTTTGTGAGGTGTAAGGATTTTGAGCGGTAACAAAAACGCAAATCTGGAGAACCATAGCCCCGCCTTCTGGTCTGCTCTAGACAAGCTTGTTTCGGAGTCAAAAATAATAATCGACCGCCCCGAGGGCAGCCGCCACCCAAAGTACCCGGCGCTCATATACCCTGTCGATTACGGCTATCTCGAAAACACCTCGTCCATGGACGGCGGCGGGATTGACGCATGGAAAGGCACAAATGGCGAGCTTATCGACGCAATCATCGTCACAGTAGATTTGTTCAAAAAGGACAGTGAGATCAAAATCCTCATCGGGTGCAGCGAAGAGGAAAAACAGCTTGTTATGGACATTCACAACAACAGCGAATACATGAATCGGATATTGATAAGGAGGGAAACGGCATGAATGAATTCACCACGGAAAATTTTCGGTTCAGAATATCAGTGGTTAAAAGCGATGGTTATCGCAACGGTCATGAGGTCGGCGATACATATAGCTGTGAATACGGATGCCCAGATGGGTTGCGTCAAAAAATATGCTCAAGCTATTTCCTCTGATGGAAACCATACGGTGTGGAGGCGATTTGCGGACAATCGGGCAGGAAAAGCACAAGTGTCGCTTTTATTGCCCTGTCGGTTCGGTAGAGCTTGAACTGGAGGCGGTTCACAAGGCCGTAGTTGCTCCGGTAAGCACCGAGCGGCTCTCAGAGTATGCCGATGTTGTCAGCCGCAGCTTCTCCACCATTGCGAAGGATTTCGGTTGGACGCGGGAGAATGCTCCTGGGCATCTGTCATTTACCGCATACGACCGTTTGCGCAGCAAGATAAAAGATGGGTATTATCCTTATGCCTTGTTTGTGGACGATAAGATATATGGCTTTGTCTCGCTCACAGATATGGGTAACGGCGTGTATGAATTGAATCAGCTTGCAGTCTTGCCTGAATGGCGACATCTTGGTTATGGTAAGAAACTGCTGGATTTCTGTAAGGCAAAAGTGTATGAATTTGGCGGGATTAAAATCACGCTCGATATCATTGAGGAGAACACAAGACTCAAAGACTGGTATGCCATGAACGGTTTTGTCCACATGGGCACAAGAAAATTTGATCATCTGCCGTTTACAACGGGTTATATGGAGTGGAGAGTGATTTGAACTGTGAAATATAACATCATCCACATCGTCGGCGGACGATTATCTGTGAATGCCAGAACAGCAAAACGATGGGTATATCAAATTGCATGAGGAATATGGGGAATAAAAAATGAGCATCATTAAAACCCACGACATTACACTTTACGGCAGTACCGACGAACACGACATCATCCTACGCCCTCTATGTGACGATCATCTGCCGCTGCTCTACAAGTGGAACGCCGACCCGGATATCCTATACTGGACAGAAGGCGGCGAAGATATCGTCCGCAGTTACGATGCAAAAATCGTACACGCCATATTCGGCAGCGTTTCACAAAATGCGTTCTGCTTTGCGATAGAGGCAAACGGCAAACCTATTGGCGAATGTTGGTTACAGAAAATGAATATTCCGAATGTGAAAGCTATGTACCCGGAATCAACAGATGTGCGAAGGATTGATATGTCAATCGGAGAAAAAGAGTATTGGAGCAAAGGCATCGGTACAGCGCTTGTTCGCATGTTGGTAGATTACGCTTTTAACGGAGAGCATGTCGATGTACTGCATTGCTTTAATGAGGATTATAATCCTCGCGCTCGCCGCGTCTGGGAGAAGAACGGCTTCTCACTAATCTTGTCGGAGGATTTACCACAACCGCAAAAAGGTAAGCTGCAGCACCATTTTCGCCTTACCCGACATGAGTACATTGAGCACCGCCGAACAAGAGTTTCGCCTGATAAAGTTTTTGAGTTGCCACCTGCTGAGATTCAACCGAGCCAGCTTTATGTCAGCGAGGGTAAGCTGCGCCTTGCGCGAGATTGGTTTGACCCTTCGGATAAGTCAAAGTTCGACCCGATTCCGATTAAATTGTATAACGATAAATACCTAATGACCGACGGGCATACCCGTGTGGCGTTGGCAACCCTCGCCGGATGGGATACAGTTCCTGTTGTTTGGGATGATGACCCGCTAAACATGCTTGCTTACGCTGAAGATGTCCGCTGGTGCGGCGAAGCCGGTATAAAAAATGCGGTTGATTTAACGAAACGTATTGTTCCGCACAAGGACTACGAAATCCTTTGGCGCAAGCGTTGCCACTACGTGGAAATACCGCCGTCCTATGCTGCAATCGTTGCAAGGTACGGCGGATTAGACGGACGCAACAGAGTTTGCATACTGACGGACAACGAAATGCTGAATACAGCGCGATTAATTAAAGATGAAAGCGTACCATTTGTAAAAAGCATTCACCTGATAAACCTCGACGAAACGGATGATTACGCCGAAGTCTATTTATTAGCGCCTGAAGATTTACTTATTCTTCATATAGGAATCGAAAGCTGGATGGGCAAGCATCGAAAGCACGCTTTCGCATTTAACAAGCCGAAGGGACTTGCATCAAAATATATCTGTATCCGCCCGACAATTACACCGCACGCGCTATTAGAAGGGCTAAACACACCGGAGGAATTGACCGAAAGCATTATGCATCAGTACAGCGCTTTACCCGATAAGAGCCTTGTTCGAGTAACGGCGAAATCTGGCACCGATATTACTCTGAGACCATGTGAACCGTTCTTGATTCCATATAATACGCATTCGCCGGGTGCGAATGCGTATTTACCGCCTGCCGAAATCAGCTGTTGTGTTGTGCCTGATTCAGCCAATGGTGTAATTGTAACGGATGTAACCGTTGGTGAACTGCGAGTATATGCAGATTTAGCTGACAGCTTTGGCCTTGTGGATCTGCCGGTTGAACTGCATATTGAGAATGGAGAGATCATCGACATTTCCGGCGGAGAAATGGCACATAGATTAAAAATGGAACTATGGAAACTACCTGATAATTGCCGCAAAATCATTGAACTTGGAATTGGGCTTTCCCAAATGACACCGAGCGGAATTATTGGTATAGATGAGAGTATCGCTGGAACTTGCCATTTCGGCATAGGAAACGGCAGCGGTAACGACGCACCCGTCCATCTGGACGTGGTTGTTGCTGAGTTTTTGATTGAATAGTATATAAACATCGAGATTAACGTTATGAGGAGATGAACCACATGGCAGTCGTTGCACCGAAGCTTTCACTTGGAGACGTGATAGGGATCATATGCCCCAGCCGCGTTCCAGACCCGGCGCGGCACAAGCGCAGCATTGCCGTTTTATCGTCGCTTGGTTTTTGGGTTAAGCTTGGCGGAAATATGTATAAAGACGCTTACGGTTACGCCACAAGCACGGAGGAGTGCGCCGCCTATCTCAATGCGATGGTTTCGGGTGGCGACAGATATTTCCTGCGCGTCATTAAACCTGCGCTTTTTGATACCGCCATTAAGGGCGTTGATATTCAAGCGTTTTTACATGATAAAGGGTTTCCTGTGCCTGCTCTCATCCGCACAAAAAATAATACTCTTCACGTTCAAACGGAAAATGCGCTCTACATCCTATATGAGTTCATTGAGGGAGTTGAATCAGACCCGGAGCAGGATGCCGAGGCAATCGGTGCTTTTGTCGGGAGGCTTCATCGTATAATGAGAGACTACACCGGCGAACTCGTTAAGCGAGACAAGTATTTTCTCATCGGCAGATATATTGACATATTGAGAAAAAAGCAATACCCGACAGCCGACGAGTTTCAGGCGTATGGCGACGCGGTTTGGGACAGGATTAAAGACCTGCCCCACGGGTATTGTCACGGCGATATGTACAGCGGCAATATCCACAAAGCGCCTGATTGTAAACTGTATCTTTTGGATTTCGACACCTCCTGCGAGAGTTTTCCGATGTATGATCCAACATTGATATGCAACCAAACCCATTATTTTGATTTTGACGAGAGCGGCTACGGGAAATCAAAAGAGGCTCTTATACGCTTTCGGCCGGGTTATCTGAAGCACAATACTCTTTGTGAGACAGAGATGAACGCGTTTTTTGATTTGATAGCGTTATATCATTTCGCGTTACAAGCGACGATTATTGAAATGTATGGGCTTGACTGTGTGGATAACGCATTCTTGGACAAGCAGCTCGATTGGCTGTACAGGTGGCGTGAGCAATGCGAAAGCGAGGCGGTAATATGAGTAAACTCATTTTTGTCGAGGGCGTATCGGGTGTTGGAAAAAGCACAACAACGCAAATACTGCGTGATAAGCTGCGTGAAATGGGCTTTTCCGCCGAGTGCTATAAGGAATTTGACTTTTCGAACCCCATTGATTTCTACTGTACGGCGTATTTGAAACATGACCAATACGCTGATTTGCTCACAAAGTATGAAGCGTTTTCAGAGGATATCAAAAGAAATACCATTATCGCAGATGATATACGTCTGGTTCGATACTATGACCAGAAAACACCGCTGTTCCCGGAACCACTGCTTGATGAGCTTCACAAGCATGAGTTTTGCTGGAAGCCGGTAAACCTTGTTTCCCTTTCAGAGTATAGCCGCGTATACAAGGCGGTCTGGGAGAACTTCGCGCATAACTCTAAACACCAGCCTGATTTATTAATCTTTGATGGGTCATTAATCCACCATCCCATTAACGACATGATGCGCAATTACGATGCTTCGTATGAACAAATTGTCCATCACTTGAACGCTCTCATTAAAGCCGTCGAATCGCTCCACCCGCAGATTATTTATCTGTCAAGTGATAGTGTGTCGGAAAGATTGCAGAAAGCCCGAACGAGCCGCAATGAAGCACCGCCGTCGGTTGAGCAAATTCGCTTTTGGGAAGAGCGCAAGCAAATGGATTTGGCTGTGCTGCGACAGCTGCCAATACCCCATGATACATACGATATTTCAGAGGAGAACTGGAATGTTGAGATTAAATCCATGATTGCGCATCTGTTGGAAACCCCCGATCAACGGCGCGCCCGAATATACCCCATCATCCTGAGTGAATACAATCTCGCATGGCCGGAGTGGTATGCGGAGGAAAAGGCTAATCTTGAGCGGTTGATCGGGGCAGATAAAGTATTCCGTATCAGTCATTTCGGCAGTACGTCCGTCCCCGGACTGATGGCGAAACCGACCGTGGATATTCTGCTTGAAATCAATGAGGACACCGATATAGAAGAATTGGTTGCCGCTTTGCCGTCATCGGAATATATTTGCCTACGCAGGGAGGGCAATTCGCTCTCGGAGCACGATCTTGTTATGATTTTGAAAGGTTACATCTCTGATGGCTTTGCTGAAAAGGTTTATCATATCCACGTTCGTTATAACGGCGATTATGACGAGCTGTATTTTAGCGACCATCTGATTGCTCACCCCGAAGTCGCCGCCGAATATGCAGATTTGAAACGTGGGCTATTCGCGAATTATGAGCACGACCGTGACGGCTATACCGAGGCTAAGGGCGAGTTTATCAAAGAGATTACGCGGAACGCGAGGAAATTATGAACGAACATAGTAACGAATTTTATCACGCAAGCAACATTGGTGGGTTGAAGGAATTACACCCCTTATCAAAAATGCATGGTGGAACGGAAACAGTTTGCTATTTTACGCCTAATAAGTCTTATTCCCTCTTTTATCTTCGTGATATGGAGATAAACCACGTTACCTGCGGTATTGATGAAAGCGGCATTGTTGTTTACCATGAGCAATTTCCAAACCAGCTTGCCAAAATATACAACATGCGCAGCGGGTACATTTATTCCTGCTCAGATAACGGTATGATAAAGCAAGGCCATACAGGAGGGGTATGGATAGCCACAGAACCGGTTTCGGTTGAAGGATTTGATTTTGTCGATAACGTGTACAACGAAATCCTTAAAGTTGAACAGGAGGGCAAGGTTCGTGTCATGCGATACGGGGAGCTGATGGATAAAAAAAGAGCCGAAATTGTTGAAATGATGAAGCGGTTGATTTTGAAAAACAACTTTCTACATATAAACACCACAAAAAGCCGGTTTTTTGAAGAAAATTTCCCGGCCTCATGGCACGCCGCCAAAAGAGAGGGTAACAAATGATATTCACCGATGTCTGTTTCATCACAAACGATGTCCTGCGTCTGCGTGCTTTTTACGAGGTTGTTTTCGGCGGCGCGGCAGAAGGGGATGAATGGCATTCCACTTTGAATGTTGGCGGTTTGCATATGGTTTTTATGCTGGAAAAGAACTCGGATTTCTATTATGAGTTTGCAGAGAGCGGGAACAATACCGTTCTGAGCTTTAATGTCGATGACTTGGATGCAGAATATGAACGTTTGCAGTCACTCGGCGCGGAAATGGTAAATGCGCCGACAACCCATTCATGGGGTGCGCGGTCGTTTCAATTCCGCGACTCGGACGGGAACATCTTGAATTTCAGAAGTTTTCCAAAGGAGGCCTAACATATGCTGATACCACATCTGCACTTTAGCGGCAACTGCGCCGAGGCAATCGCATTGTATGAGAAAGCGTTTGACACGAAATCGGACGTCCTGTTTCATAGTGGGGATGGCAAAGGGAGCGTTGGTCATGCGGAAATGCGCATACATGACATCCGCGTGATGCTCAATGACCGTTTCGGTAACAAAGACAAATCAACGGATTGTGCCGTTGCCATGGTCGTAACCTTTGAAAGCTCGGTGGAATTGCTCGCGTGCTATGAAATTATGAAGTCCGGTGGGATTGTCATCGACCCTCCCGAAAAACTGTCATACTCCGAGCTTGGGTTGCAATTCATGGATAGGTTTGGCGTCCAGTGGGGCTTTATGGTGGAGGAATCGTTATGAAACAGAACGCGATAATTTCACAATTGTTGTCCGAATTGCCGGAAGAGCGAAAGACTCTTTTCGGCGGTATCATGGATCATCTCACTAAGCTCGGATATCTGCCGCAAAAACAAGCGGTCAAAGCCCTCACGCTTTCCTTCAAACGCGGGCGGCAAGTCATTGCAAAAATCCGAGTCTGTAATGGCGGTGAGTTTCGCGTTAAGTTTTTTGCCTGCGAGAATCCTCCTCAAAAATACCGCGATGCGCTGCGGCGCGATATAGAGGCGCAAAACGAACAGTATTGGGGGACTATGAATCCTGAACGCCCTGCGCACTTGAAAAACAAATGCGACGGTTGCGGTACGGCTTGCACAGGCGGCAATATGGGGTATTACTGGAAATTTGATGATGGGCGTGAGATTTTCCGTTGCGGCGCATATCCGGTATTGATTCCTGACATACACGTTGATGACTTAGCAAAAGTGAAACAATTGCTTGACGAGCAGGATGGTTATTTCAAAGCACTATGGCGGGTTTATAACCGACGACTCACACTGTTTAGCTTTTGATGTAACCAGCGAAGATGAAACTTGCGTGATTGGTGCTATATTATTAAATATGAGCAGATAGAATGCACCTTTTCCCTTGACTCTGCCGTTGGGGAAGCGATTACAATGAAATCAAAACTGACGGCAGGAGGAATTTATTTATGAACGAGCTTATTAAAATCAGAGATGTGTCAGCCAAATACGACATATCCGCGCGAACCTTGCGTTATTACGAAGATATGGGCCTTTTGACGAGCACCCGCAGCGATGATTACGCGTACAGGCTGTATGACGAAGATGCGGTGAAGCGGCTGGAGCAGATACTCATACTGCGCCGGTTGAATGTCAGCATCAAGGACATTAAGCGGGTTTTTGATGCGCCTGGGTCGGAAGCTGTATTGGAAGTACTGGACAAAAAGGTAAGCGATATCGACGATGAGGTCGCACTGCTGCACGAGCTTAAAGATATCATTTTGAATTTTATACGGCAAATCGAGCAGTCCGATTTCGGCAAGGAATCCGATGTCAAGCTGCTCTATGAAAAGGCGAGGGAGATAGAAACCCAGCTTGTCAATGTGGATTACGACGGCAACGCAGCGAATGTGAACAGGCTGTTAGAGGTCACCGAACAGCTTGGAAAGAAACCGGATATAGTAAAAAGGCCGCCTCGTTTCTATCAAATGTTTCATATTGATGACCCTGTGGGTGCGAGTAAATTATATGTAGAAGCCTTTGGCGCGGTTATTACTTCCGGAGATTATCTGCCAAACGGTGACCCTTATATCAACATAGAAATCGACGGTTACCCTATCCTGTTGAGGCCGCATGATAACGAACACTATCACGGAGACTGCTGTGTTCGCTTTTCATCGCAGGAGGAACTGCGCAGGGCATTTGAGGTTATGATTAGAAATGGCGGACATGGCGAGCTTCTTGTTGACTGGCATTGGACACCCCTGTCTGCGCTGCTGCACGACAATCACGGAGTCGGATGGATGTTCTGCTGTTAGCTATGTTAAAATGGATAACGCTTGATAATCTAACCGGACAAAACTCCGTATTCCAAGACATGAAACCCTTGATGGCTTTATTGTACAATACATTCGAAAGGAGGCTCGTACATGGACTGAATTGCGAATCTGTCAAAGGTTATTGACTACATTGAAAAGCACCTGACCGATGATATCGACATCGATGAGATATCGGCTCAGGCTTATTCCTCAAGCTCGCATTTCCAGCTTGTTTTCCATCTGGTAATGGGGCTTACCATAGGCGAATATATCCGCAACCGGCGATTAACGCTGGCGGCGCAGGATTTGCTAAAACCGGGCAGCAAAATGATTGATGTTGCGTTGCGGTATCAGTACGACACGCCCGAGAGCTTTTCCAAGGCGTTCACCCGGTTCCACGGCGTACCTCCCTCAAAAGCTGAGTTGAACAGCATAAAGCGGTTCCGACCATTTTCAATCAATATTTCAATTCAAGGGGGCTTTGATATGTCGCTTAACATTATCAACGAGTTTCATTTTGCCGATTGGGGCAGGCTCAGCGAGGGGCAGGGCGAACTGTCCGCCGCCGAAAAGTACAGCCGAATTGTTCGCTGGGCGGGAGAGGCGCGGGGTCGGAACCCGGTTATTTTTGACAAGCTGACAGAATGGATACTCGATGATTCCGAGTGGACACAGGACAAGCTTGCCGAAAACGAACAGATTTTGATGCAGGGCGTACTCGCGCGGTTCAAGGATCAAAACGCAAAGCTTCGCGCGGTTTTGAAGGAGCTTGAGCCGTCCGGTGTGGTGAATGAGGCGATATTCAAAGCGCTGGATAGGTTCGATGATGAGTTGTCGGGGAATCCGGGTGACAAGCGGCTGGCAGACACACTGGGCAGAGTGTTTTCTAACTTTTCCGTCATGGAAAACCGCAGTGTCCGTGAGCAGATAGCGGGCGGAAAAACAGGTCGTTTCGGTACCGATGGCGTTGAGCTTTTCGGATATGTTAATTACTTAAAAGACTGCGACGCCGGTGTGCAGTGGGCATTGTTTATGCCGGAGACGGTCAAACGCCAGCAAAAAGGTTTTATAGTGGAGAGCTTTGAATATAAAAAGTTGCCCGCTATGCGCTTTATCGGAAAAGAATGTATACAAGGCGTTGGAACCGATATGCGTTTGAAACTCGATATAATGGAGACGCTCGAAGATATGACAGAATACAAGTCGGGCTTTGATTATGATGTTTTCTTCCAACATCACTACGGAAAACCCATAGATATTGAAAGGTGGCACGGCTTTTGGGGACGGTTTATGAAAGTCGAAACCCCTGTGCCTGAAGGATTTCTTTTCTTCGACTTTGTGCCGCGGCGGGATGTCTACAATCTCGTGGAGGGGCCGCCGTTTTTCTCGCAGTTTGCTTTTGCGGTATTTTCGGGCGATTTGAAAGCCATGCATTCAAACGAGGGCTATGACAGTGACGCCATGTACGATGTTACGCGGAATATAATCCTCGGGCAAAACGTGAATATTCCGTACCCGGATAAATATTGGACTGCAGAAGTGTTCCTGAACGGCTGCGACGATTGGAGCACCGCTTTTATGTTCAGCGCGGAGCTGTAAAGAGCACAAAACGCCGCTCTTGATGTTGTCCTGAGAGTTTCTATGTACAGACAGGCTTTTCGCCTGTCTGTCTTGCTAATACATCGGCGTCCCATACCCCAGCACGCTCCCGCTGTCCAACCGATAGCTGCGCCGTGCGCAGAAATCGCTGGTGTTACCCTCGACGGTGTGTACGACCTCACCTTCAACGTATTACACGATGCCCACATGCTGGACGCGGCCGTCGCCGTTCCAGTCGAAAAAAATGATGTCGCCGGGGTTAGGGATATAGCCGCCGCCCGCGTCCTGTCAAAGCCTACGCTCCTTGAACCACGGAATACCCTGACTTTCGCAAGCGGCAAACTTGGGCAGAATCCCCGCGTCGATATACCCGCACTCGTTGGCGCACCATGAAACAAAAGTCGCGCACCATGCCACGCGGCTGTCAAAGCCATACCACGATCAGTAGGGCTGACCGCCTACATTGCCAATTTGTGAAACTGCCACAGCTACAATATCCTCGCTTCCACTATGGATTCCATAGAGAACCGCGCTCCACAGACTGGCGTACTCATCAGATAATAACTCGTGAAACTGGTTTTTCTGTGTTTGAGAAAAACCATATTGCAACGCCATTTCATCAGAGGCTTTATGGGAAATAGTGATATACAAAATGGTCTTTGTCACGGTTGTTTCGGTGGAGGTAAAGTCCTCACCATCACCCTCGACGGTCACTTCTGTGACTTCTTTGGTTTCGGTACGGTGAGAGAGGATATTCATATCCCAAAACACCGATTTTAGCAGCTCTTTTTTGCTCTCGTCCATTGTGGCGACATCGGCAGGATTGTCGGGATCGGATCGGCCTTGACCGTGTAAACTGCCAATATCTCCTTCCACTCGGCGCGAGCGCCGGACAACTGCACCTCGTCATGGGCGTTTTCGTTTCGAATTTCGATCAGCTTGTCACTGTACTCGGTATTGATTTCGACAATCGCCATCGGCATAGTGTAGCCGTTCCCGCTGTCTTCACCGGGGAAAAAGATGCCAAAAATCAAGCCGACAAGCATCCCAATTAGGCAGATGATGACAATGACAAGAACCGCAATCCAACCGCCTGCGGCGATAAGGGCGACAAGCCATTTGACTGCGGCAATCGCCGCTTTAACCATAGCGATAACTGCTTTCGTGGCGACTTTTGCGGTTTGCACCGCTGTTTTTGCGGATTGCTGGGCGGCTTTCGCGGTCTTTTGCGCTGTTTTCACGGTGGTTTTTGCGGTGCGCTCCGCTGTTTTAACTGATTTCTTAATCGTCTTGATTGTACCCTTGGCGGTGGATTTAGTGGCGTTGCCAACGGTCTTGATTGTCTTTTCAGCTTGTCTTGCGGTTTTGGCGGTCTGCTTTCCCGCTTGGCGGGTTTGCACAAGGGTGCGTTTCGCATCAATGACCGCCTGTTGCATTTGTTCAGCGGTTTTTTGACTGCTCCGCCTTCTTGCCCAGCGTATCTGCCGTTGATTTTGTGTTTTTAGAGGTCTTTTGTGCTTGTTCAGCCACCGATTTGCGCTGCTCAGGCATTTGTCGTTTGCCTTCGGCGAAATGTTGTTTTGCACTTTCAATATTCTGCCGCGCTTTGGTCTGAGGGTGTTTCAGGTGATAGGCGGTCTCATGCGCCGCTGATTTTGCGCTTCCCTCTATTTCATCGGCAGCGTAATTTTCCGCTTTGTCTTAGGTGGTTTCCTGCGTGTTTTCGGCGGTATCCTTGGATTTTATGAAAGCGTTCTTCACATGAGCCGTGCCGCTTGTTACACGGTCAAGGAGCTTGATGTCCTTGACCGTGTGCTTTGTTTTGATTCCCTTGGGCATTGTACGATTTCCCCCTTCCATTGGATTTTGACATGGAAAACGCCTTTGTCGATAGCCAAAGGCGTGGTGGAAGCCATGTGGTATACTGTTATGTGTAAAGATGCAAAGCGAGTCAATCCGACAATATCCGAAACACACGACTAATTTTCATATTATTCAATAACGGGAACAAACAGCAAGTCATATCAAAAAACTCTTTTCTCATTCTGATATATTTATAGTCGAAAGGAGGGGAATGACATGACAGAGTGGCGTGAATCAATTGAAAAAGCGCTTGCTTGGATTGAAGAAAATATTACGGATGATTTTACTTTGTCTGACTTGGCCAATCTCTCGGGGTACTCACCGTTTTATTTCTCAAGGCTTTTCCGCTTAATTGTCGGCACTACAATAAAAAAGCACATCGCCGACCGGCGCTTATGTCGTGCTGCACTTGATATAAGAGATTCTCAGGAAAGGCTAATAGACATAGCGGTTAAATACGGATTTTCATCGCAGGAAGCTCTGACAAGGGCATTTAAAACTGCGTATGGATGTACTCCATATGCCTTTCGCAAGAACCCGTATTTAATCTCCTTGCCATCTCAAATTTCCGTTTCCCGCCTTGAAAATCCAAACGAAATGAGGGCATATTCAATGAATGATTATCTTGAAAAAGGCAAGCAAATTTTGGACGATTTTACAAAAACAACGGGATTTTCCCTCAAGTTTGTCGGTACCAATATTGTATCCTCCAACCCCCAACGACTTGCTGATTTTTACAAAGACGTTTTAGGCGCATTCATCGTAAACGACAAAGAGCACGGCGGCCCGCACCGTATTGAAATCTGGTTCGGGGAAAGGAACGAAAATACCACTTGGATAACTGTAAATTATGACGAGGGTTTCAAGCCGCAAGTTTATAACACCTGTCAGGGTTTTGAGTTCCGAGTTGCGGATGCTGACGCCGAATACAAACGGATAGTTGAATTAGGAGTTGAAGTCAAAGAACCGCCGCAAGACCTACCGTGGGGTTACCGCTATTTCAATATTAAAGACCCTGATGGAAATGGAATAGATATTGTTCAAGCCTTATAAGTGCCGACACCCCTGTTATACAAATGAACTGTTCTCCCCACCTACGAAAGCGGGCATTTTTGCAGTCCAAAGATGCCCGCTCATTTGTTCCTGCATCCTACTCCAATCTTTTCGCTACAACCACAAGCCTGTTTCCTTGCCGGGTGTATTAGCAAGTGGAAAGGGTAATCAGCTTGTCTCCGTACTTGGCGCTCACGACTGTATCGTACAAAGAAAGCGCTTTGCAACGGGTCACATATTTATCAAACGCCGCTTGGTCTGTGGTGTTTACAAACTGGTGATGGGGAAAATCAGCGGGATTTACCGCAAGGACGGCAAAAGTCTCATATTGCCCAAACCCTGCGCGCGTATCAAAATGGATAATCGGACGATCGAGATAAAAGCCCTTGCTTTTGTAACTTTCTAACGCCCCGAACATTTTACCCGACTTCATGTGGTGCCCGTAGAGCGTGATATTGTCGCTCGGCGGGTCAATGGAACAGTGTTTATCGGCGTAGGGAACGCCGTAGTCGCTGACCTTGCCGTCGAAGCCGTGGTTCAGGCAAAAATTCGGGCGGGCGGGTGATTGCATGACGGGATAATCTATCGCCGTACCGGGGGGGGCAATCCAGCCTATCATTTCGGGATTCTGTTCAAAGAGCGTTCTGTGTTGGTCGGTTGCCGTCCATTCGGGCGGTGATTCTGTTCTATCAGGGCTTTCCGTCAAGGGCTGCAATGCGGGTGTTTGAATCTGCTCGGTTAAGTCATCAAATTGTCCGGCGGCTTCGTGTTCAGCGGAATAATACCGCCAAAGCTGATAGCCGGATAACAAAAGGGCGTCGGTCAAAAAAATAACCGCCGCCGCAAAAAAAGGTCTCTTTTATCGCCCTGCTCATCATTCACCCGGCTTGATCGAACATAATTTATAGAGCTTTGTATGACGGGGAATTGTAGCGTTGAAAGGCACAAGGGACGCGCCCACCTTGATAAGCCCATTGCCCGCGTCCACATTGATGATATAGCTCATCTGCAAGTCGCTGATGTATAAGAGCTTCGCAAGCTCAAGTCAGTCGGTGCTGGCTTGGTTGAGCATGACGATAAACTCGCTGTTGGTAAGCATTGTCCGCGTCGTGTGGCTTTGAAGCATATCATCCGCATTCTGCGTAATACCTGTTGCGAATGTGCCATATTTGCGGACACGCTTCCACATGGCAAAAAGAAAGTTTGCACTGTACTCGTGCTGGAATAGCAGATAAATCTCGTCGATGAAAATATAGGTGTTTTGCCTCTTTGAACGGTTGGAGGTTATTCGGTTGAGGATGTTGTCGAGGACGACAATCATACCGATTGATTGCAGTTGCTTGCCGAGGTCAAGGGTGTCGTAGCAGACGAGCCGGGAATCCACGCCTACGTTGGTCTGCTTGGCGAACGTGTTCAAGCTGCCGTCCGTGAAAAGCTCGATTGCAAGAGCGATTTCTTTTGCTTCAGGCTCATTCTGTTTCAGCAGTTCCTCTCGAAAATCCCGCAAGGCCGGTACTTTGCCGGAGTAGCCTCGCGCCATATATTCCTTGTAGACATTTGCCGTGCAGCGGTCAATGAGCGATTTTGCTTTGCGCCGTCGCCGTATTTTTCGTTCATATCCATCGCGTTGATATGGCTGTTGCATGTCGCTGGTATGCGGATAACCTCGCCGCCGAAAGCGCCCACCAGGGGCGTGTACTCGCGTTCGGGTCAATGAGAAACACATCGGCATTGGGGTCTGCCAGCAAAATGCTAATTTCCTCACGCTTGGCGGCCATCGACTTGCCTGAGCCGGAAACGCCGAATATAAAACCGTTGCCGTTGAGCAGATTCAGGCGGTTGACGAATATCGGGTTTTTGCTGATGACATTCACGCCTTGATACACACCGCCCGCATGGTTAATCTTTTGGGCGCAGAAAGGGATCAAGACCGCAAGGCTCTCGGTGGTCAACGTTCGCAGAGCGTTAATCTTGCGAAGTCCGAACGGCAGGACGGTGTTTAAGCCGTCAGCCTGCTGGTATTTCAATGTTCCAAACTGGCAGAGGTGTTTCCTCGCTGTCGTCAACAGGGCTTCGGTATCGCTGTCAAGCTGGTCTTTGGTGTCGGCATATGCACCAGCGTGACTACGGAGAACATCATGTTGCGTCCATGGTTGCAAAGCTCCGCCACCATGCTGTCCTTAACATAGGAAGCGTACTCACGCAGGAACAGTACCCGTCCCCATTTATCGCTGCCAGGGGAGCTTCCCCCGATACGGAAACAGTCTCTTTCATACTCGAACGTATCGGGGCAGGCCTTGACGGTTTTCATGGTGTCTTGCAATTCCACGCACCGCGCTAATTCCCCCGTCAGCTTTTCCGCAGAAGACAGTCCTGCCGACGATTTTTTATTGGTGAATAACATATCTTTTTCCTCCGTTTCTCGTTATAGCCCCATGAGTTCCCGCACCACGCGGTCGGCCATTTTGACCGTGCCGATCAGCACGAGAAGATGGAAGCACAGCTCGCCCACATAGCTCCAGACCTGCGTAACCGCTGTCGCGCTGGGGTCAATGGCGGGCGGGCTTGCCGCAAACAGGCTGAAAATAATGCACGCCAGCACAATCACCGTGCCCTCCAGACATACGGCGCAGTAGAATTTGATGAACGATTTCCCGACCGATGCACTCGACTCTCCCGCAAAGCTGGACAGCGGCACCGGCGCAACCGCCGTATAAACATACAGCTTAAAAAAGCGGCCGTATACCGACATTATCATTACGAAAGAAAGCACCGTGATAAACAGCCCGCCGATCAAAGTCACCGTCCATAATGGGATGGATTCGAAAAATCCGCAGTTATCAATCGCGGTTCGTATACTGTCCGGCAAAACCGTCTGATTCGCGCCTCCGATACCCGCTGCCGCCATGATGCTCGACATAAGCCCCTGCACAATCCGAAACAGCGCCATCATTAGCTACAGCCCATATGCCTACAACGAAGAACAGCACCAGCAAACCCAACCCGATGGCTTTCACGCCGTCGTGGATGTTGACGATAACATCCCATATCCCGCCGCCCTTGAACTCCGTCGGCGATTGCGTGATAAGCTGCCAGATTTCAACAAGCTTATCGTTCCACGTCTCCAGTGCGTTTTCAAGGTTATCTGTAACCCAGCTCATTTTGTGACCACCTCCTTTGGTTTTTGAAATATCTATATAAAAGCCCCGAAACAGTAGGCCATTGCCGTTCGGAGCTATGTAGAAAAATATTTTTTTACGGTTGACTTTGACGTTAGGTCAAGTGGTACAATGGTCAGCAGAAAGATAATTTTCACCGCAAAAAACACGGAAATTGGTGATTTTATGAGCCTCATTAAAATAACGGATTTGACCAATCAGTTTGGGATATCGTCCCGAAGCCTGCGCTACTATGAGCAGGTCGGGCTGATTCAAAGCGTGCGCCCGGAGTTTGAGAAGTACCGCTACTTTGACGATGAAAACGTGGAGCGGCTCAAGCAAATCATGGTGCTGCGCAAGATGCAGATAACAATCAAGGACATCCTGCGAATCTATGAGAGCGAGGACATGAGCGTTGTTGTCGAAACCTTTGTTGAACGCATCAATGCCATTGACGATGAAATCGGAGCGCTTTCGAAGATGAAGCTGATTACCAATGAGTTTTTGCAAACTATGATTAAAAACGGCATCAAAAAGATTTCGGCGCTGCCGCTGCTTTATGACGAGATGGAAAAAGAGCTTGCGGTGGTCGAGGAGCACAAGCCGGTCAGCTATCGGGAGTTGGAGGCGGCAAGCGAAAAACTTGCTAAACCGATTGAGTACAGTATCACGGATTTGCCGAAAATGCGTGTGCTTACCTCTTTCCGCAAACCGGACACATCGCAGAGCGATTACGCGGGTTTTCTGCGGTATGTACAGATGAACGGCTTGTCCGCCGCATCGGGCAGTCACCGGCAATTTGAGTTTCAAACCGAAGCCGGAGATGTACTTATGGTGCGTGTGCCGGAGGATTTTGTAAACGACAGCGAATATTTGGATTATACTTTTGACGGCGGGTTGTTTGCGGCGGTAAATATCTACCTTGACGGGGATTTGAGCGAATGCTTACGCGCGCTTTTGCGCGAGCTGGACGCGAATCCGTATTACCAGTTTGCCTACTGCTCAGATGGTACTTCGCGCCACCCGACACTGCTGGAAAACCTGATTTCGCCCGATGATAAGCGCGAGTTGGTTTCAATGCTTGTTCCCGTTAAAAAACGGCTTGCCGACCCCTCTCTCTTTGACAAGCCGGTAGAGATTACGGATATTACCATCGAAGAAATCGAGGCGGCAAACCCGCTTTTATGGACAGTAGATGTGCCGCTGGATAAGCTCACACCGATACACGACCCGCATTATAAAATGACTGAGGATGGCGAGCTTGAATTTATCGGCTGGATCAACACCCGGGTGATGAACACAAATGTCGCCGTCAAGCTGCCGTTCCGTGTGGATATTGAGTTTCGCACTGGCGAGCATTCCGGTTTTGGCGCAAACGACGGAAGCGTCCGCATTTATCATGGTCATCATGGGCTAGACCACAATTATGGCTTCGGAATCAACATGGGCGACAACACAGCCACGCAGCGGGTAAATGAAGCCATCAACTTCAACCAGCCGGTCTTTCGGGACAGATTCAATTTCCCACAACGCGGCAAGATTTTATTGGGCGAATATAACCGGCTGACATGGATCATCGGCAAAAAGCATTTGGCATGTATCATCAATGGCGAGGTTCGGTATTGCGGCACGAAGTTCCCGTATATGTCGCTCGATTTAAGCCGTGAAGAAGCGCAGCCCATTGTTTTCGGCTCTGAGCAGAAAAAATATTTCCGTTCCGTCCGCGTTTCGCAGCTCGTGCAAACTCCTAAGAATAAATTAAAAAAGGAAGAGTTGACCATGATTACAAAGCAGAGCAACAATATGATTCCAGTCATTCATCGCCTTGTCACCAACGAATATGGCGAAAACTATTGGTTCAACGGTTGCGCCAAATATGTGATGGAATGCCTTGGCGAACCGGATTATAATTACTGGTTTTTCGCCGGGCTGACCGGCGACATTTTCACGCAGCATTACAACAGTATCAAGTACGCTGGCGACGCGCTGACCAGCTATATGACGGAAGAGAACATGGGCGGGAAGCCTACCGAATATATCGAGGAGGTCTTCGCGAAATGCGGGTACGCCGCCACCTATGTTCCAATCAAAGATTTGCGGAAGAACACCGAAATGTATCTGAACACGCTGATCGCCTATATCGACAAGGGTGTGCCCGTTATCGCATGGGGCGCTCAAGTGGGAGTCTATGTCGGGTACGAGGATTACGGTAAGGTTTTGCTTCTGATTACCGGCAACAGCAATCAGCCCGAACGGATTCCGTTTGAAACGGTGCTTGAGGGATGGACAAATACCAATCGGGTTCTTCAGGGTGACGGCGGTTGGATTTTCGTCGGGGAGAAAAAGGAGAGTATCCCGCTTGCCGATATCTATCGCAAGGCGATTCTTGACATTCCAAAGCATCTGAACGCAAAAAATCACAAGTGCTGCTTCGGCGCGGAAGCGTTTCGCGCGTGGGCGAAGGACATTGAAAACGGCAAATTCGACGGTATGGCAGTGGAGGATTTTGACACTTGGGCATACCACACCAACTATATCTGCGTCCTCGCCACTAACGGGAGCTGCTGTTACGGCTATTTGGACAAAGCGAAGGAGCTGAACCCCGATTTTACGTTTATCGATGAAATCAAGGAGCAATACAGAAGAACGAATCAGATTTGCTCGGGCGACAACGGTAACGACTTGGAAGCTCTCGGCAGCGGGTTCAACGTCACGCTGGAGGTTTTACAGGACAAGGAAAAGCGCGCAAAAATCGCCGCAAAAATCCGCGAATGTGCGGAATGCATCGACAATGTCGTTGATATTATTGAAAGCAACACAAGCAAATAACGCTTATGTAAAGGGCTGTATCGCAAAGGCGGTACAGCCGTTGTCTTTTTACCCGTAATCAGTGCCAAAATCTCCTTGGCAAAGGTGATGACCGCGCCGACCGCGAGCGTCATGAAGCCGTTGGCGCTCTGCGAAGGGTTCAGGCTCAAACCGATCTGCACGAGCCGAATCCCAGCAGAATCAGCTTGATTGCACGGATAAACTGGAGATGAAGTCGCTCAAGTTGTTCACGACCGCCACGGGGGCGTCACCCGCCGCAAAGGCGGTCATGCCGCAGCTTAGCATCAATGTCACCGCCAACACAACGGTGGCGTAGATGCGGAAGCCTTTAAGGGGTCCCCGCAAAGTCGTAGACTTTGTGGGAAGATGAGGAGCGACGGAGCGGGCGGATTCTGCCGACTTGTCGGCAGTGGAGCTGAGCGCAGTCCGCGACGAATCAGCGCCTCCGCTCAGGGCAGACGGGCTTGTCGTCTTGTGGTTTCGGTTTCTTTCGGGGCTGTCCTAGCGAAGCAGTTTGCTTGTGAATTTTCTCATGATTTTCTTTCTCCTTCACATCGTATAAATTTTCTAAATCCGTTTCGGAATAGGGTGCATAAGCAGTTTCCTGTTCCTCTGGTAGTTCAGATTGGTCAGGTAGCATTGCTGCCCGCACAAACTGCAATACGCTGCTGGAACGGGTTTCTTTACCGTGGTCATAGGGCTTGCCGTGTCCGTCCGTGGTTGCAGCAACGCAGGGGTGGCGCAGGATATCATATTTTCGTTCTGCACCGGGCGCTCTCCACGGATAAATAAAAGGGCGTAGCGGTTATCCAGCATCCGCACCTCATCGGGGGTGAGTAGCTCCCGCCCCACAAGCTGATAGTTCGTGCTGTAATTGCCGCTTCGCCCGGTAGACTTGCCCGTAGGTGTTCGTGTCGATGGTGGCCTTGCCCAGCGGCTTGGAGACATATTAGTGGGTGCTCGCCTCATTTCCGCCGAGATACAAAAATTCGTCGCAGTTGCCCACAACGCTCTCCCAGTTCTTCTCGAACAGCGCCTTGAGCTTGCGCCAGGTTTTGCAGGATAATTGACACCGACACACCGCGGCTGCGCATGGTGGAGAGGTCTTTTTCAAAGTCATCGGGGAGCGCAACGTTCTCAAACTCGTCCATGATAAAATGAACGTGCATCGGCAACGCGCCTTTGTGAACATAGTCAGCTTCATAGAACAGCGTTTGAAACAACTGAGTGTAGAGGATACTGACAAGGAAATTAAAACTGGTATCGCTGTCGGAAATGATGACAAACAGCGCGGTTTTCTCGGTTCCCATCTGTACAATGTCCAATTCGTCTGCAGCGGTCAGTTTCTCCATTTCTAT
Source organism: Christensenellales bacterium (assembly GCA_050942895.1). GTDB lineage: Bacteria > Bacillota > Clostridia > Christensenellales > UBA1750 > JBNRMR01. The sequence goes on along the minus strand of JBMNOE010000012.1, from coordinate 1,440 downwards.
AAGGTTGAACTTTTCCAGCCGTGCGGCAAGGGTAATCTGGATGGATTTGAGCGTCTTGCCGGAACCCTTGCGGTAGAGCTTGTAATACTTCACCGTGATATGGTCGGGTTCCTCGGATTCCAAAATGTCAAAGAGGTCGTCCAGCGGGGAGCGGAAATCCTCATCGTCCTCTCTTGTTTCGGCCGCTCTGAGCATCTCCATCACCATGCCGAAACTCTGCTCGTCCTCCGGCGCTTCATGCCAAAGGTAGAAAATGAGCGCGCACAATAGCATGGAAGCGGAATTATTCCAAAAGGGGTCTTGTGCCTATGAACCTTTGGGTGTAGTTCCCGCTTAGATACCGCCTGGCGCGATACGCCTGTTTTTCTGCAAGTTCCTCTTGGGAAAGACCTTTCATTTTCCGCAAGGCCTGTATTCTGTCCGATATATCCATAATAATGCACTCCTTTTAATTTGATGAGCTAATAATAGTATGAATGCCGGTTGCGCCTCCACCAAGCGGGCTTGGTTTCTTGTCAACCGGCAGTTGCATATCTCGTTTTTGTTGTTTTTCTTAGGAAGTCAAGCCAGTTGGGTAGGTGCAACGAGCAGGTGCTCGTTACCGCCATCAACCAAACGCTGTGCGACAAGGACAGTTTTCTCGCCACGCTTCAAGGCAATATCGAAACCGTCCTGAGCCAAGGGAACGACCAAGTTCTTGCCGACATCGACAAACGATTGAAGGAATTGCAGGCGGAGCTTTTGAAGCTGGCTACTTCCAATGCGGATTATGATAATGTTGGCAATGAAATTTACCGCTTGCGAGATGAAAAACAAAAACTGATGGTTGAAAACGCTAACCGTGAGGAACTGAAAAACCGGATGCCGACATGGTTGCATTCCTGTGGAAACAATTTACCGCCCTCACAGAATACGACGAATTCCTTGTCCGGCGGCTGATTGAAAAGGTCACTGCCTATGAAAATAAATTCACCGTGGGATTTAAATCCGGCGTGATGGTTGATATTAATGAATAAGGATAAAAATGAACAAGGCACTCTACGCATTATAATGTAGGGTGCCTTGCTTTTTATTTGCTTTATAAATCTAAAACTATTTTGCTTATAAGTTTATACTTATCATGAAACAGTATTTTTGTTCTCTCGCTTAAATCATTATAATCATACTCAAATGACTCTTTCATTTTGATTCGTAATTCAGTTAAAGTAATATTATTAGAGTTTTTATCCCATACATTGTTTAATATTACGTTAAACAGCATTGGGATATTATCAAAATGAGATAATATATCTGCATCTGCTACGCAAATATCTTCAATATCAGTTGCATTTTTGCTGCTGCGATGATTAAAAATAGACTTTTTGACTTTCTCAATTTTGTCTTGTGGATAGTTATATTTCGACAAAAGCGTTTCTGCCATTTCCGCACCAGTTATATGAT
>JBMNOE010000063.1:0-2620 GCA_050942895.1 Christensenellales bacterium | reverse complement strand
TTTAAATCATCGACATTGAAAATGGAAAGTAGCAGCAAGGCTAACTTCCAATCGCTTTATTTCTTTAAGGCCTAGCCGGTCAACGATGTCTATCCATATTGAATTTTCATCGTTTCAGAGCGATAGGTTTCGCTGAAGAAGACATAGTTTTTGATGGAATTCATCAGGATTCTTTCATAAATTAACTAGGTTATTAATCTCAGTTCTATTCTATATATCAGCGAGAAGAACGAAGAATATTTACGAATGAGTCTTCTCACCGCCCCTTTGGTAAATACTTCTAAAATAAAACATTTTTTATCAACTACCATTTATAAAAAAACGGACCACATAACGGGATAAAAGATTAAATTCATTATTTTAGACTCGAAAACTTTCTCGTAGATAAACCCAAAGACAAGGTAAATGTAACCGCTTTTTCGCAAAAAACACTCTAAAATCGTTGCATTTAATAGATTAAATTAATATCTTAACATTACGTAATATCGTTTTTTTGTAGCAAATCGCTCATGAACGAGTGTTACGCGCCGTAAACTAACCTATGTTGCGCAATAGGTGGAGATGGCTTCTATACTAATACGAAAGGAGTATAAAGTATGAGAAACAACAAATTAAGAATTGCATTTGTTGCAACAGCGCTTGCTTCACTAACACTTACCGGTTGTAGTCGGGGCAAAAATGTTGGTAAAGGCGAATTTACTTATCGGGCCTATACCACTGCTCTTGCATCAAACTGGAACCCTCATAGTTGGGAAACCAACGCTGACAATAGTGTTTTAGACTACTTATCAGAGGGTTTTGTTAATTTGGCCCCAAAAAATACCCAAGCTGGTGAATATCAATGGGTATTTGATATGGCCGAATCAATTACAGACGTTACGAAAGACTCAGCGGATATTCTCGCTACCTTCCATTCAGATGCATTCGAAACTGCAGCAGAAGCTCAAACTTGGATTGATGAACTTGGCGAAGACAACCCTGGTCAAATCGTATATCAAATCAAACTCAGAGAAGGATTAAAGTGGGAAGACGGAACTCCTATTAATGCTGACAGCTTTGTCAAATCAGCCGATTTATTACTTGATCCTGACATGAAAAACTATCGCGCGAACCTATATGTAGCAGGCGAAAGCGCAATCGCAGGTGCATTAGGCCGCTTTTATTCCGACTCGCTCGTCTATGTCGATAACCTGACTCATGGTAATTTTGCCGTACTGTCATTGGACGACTTAGAATTAGTTGGAGGAAAATATGTCCAGAAAAACTCACATTATGGAGTTTTCTTTGGCATGAATCACAGTGTCATCGCACTCGATGGCGACACATTGAAATATTATGTAGATAACTATGCCCCTTATTTCCCTCAAGATGTTTGGGCGGCAATGTTAGAACATGTCATTACCGATGAAACTGATCCACACGCATATGAATTAGAACTTAACGAAACAACAATGCCGTTAATCGAACAATTCTTTGCGCAACAAGCTGCATTTAACTTTGGTGGACTGGAAGGATGGCAATTCTTCTTATTTGTCGAAGAGCTCTTCCCCGAAAAAAGCTTTGATACGGTTGGCCTTTTTAAAGAAACTAGCGATGCGACTGGTTTAACATTCAACTATGTCATGGCCACTCCGCTTGATGAGTCCCAAGCCTTTGTTAGCTTTACGAGTACCTGGTTAGTTCATGAAGCGACATATAATGCTCACAAGGACACTACAGGTGAATTAGCGACAACTAGTTATGGTACGAGCGTTGCCACAACCAAATCATACGGACCATATAAGCTTCAAACGCTTGAAGCGGCCAAACAAATGGTTTTAGTCCGCAACGAAAACTGGCACGGCTGGACCAAGGACGAAAAAGGTAAACTAAGTTCAACAACTTTATTTGAAGTTGATGGCGAAGTTCGGCCCCAATATCAAGCAACCAGAGTCGTTATCGACGTTCTTGATGATGCTGCCGCCAAACAAAAATTCTTAGCTGGCGAATTGAGCTCTTATGCTCCAACAGCTTCTGAATTACCAGAATACACCCTTTCGGATTCGCTCTATCAAGTTGATGAAACTTATCAAATGAGTTTCTTTATGAATACGAATCCCGAGGCTCTAAGAAATATGGATACTAACGAAGGGAATACCAATAGTATTGTCCTTTCTAACCATAGCTTTAGAAAAGCGATGTCATTAGCGATTAACAGAGCGGAATTCGTTACGAAAACTGCCGGTTATAAACCAGCATTCTCGTTATTGAATAACCTCTATTACTATGACGTTTGGAACGATCCAAGTTCCAGTTATCGCAGGAGTGAACCGGCGATGCAAGCCTTAGTCAATCTCTATGGAATTGAATACGGCGAAGGCAAAACCTATGCCACACTCGAAGAAGCGCATGCTTCAATTACCGGTTATAACCTCACTGAAGCTAAAGCGCTCATGAAACAAGCGCATACAGAACTCGTCGACGCTGGTGATATTGTTGCCGGTGCCAACATTAAAATTAGGCTCGCTTATGCAAAAGGCGCCATTCAAAGTGACGAACTTGCTCAAGTTGCAATTGTTCAAAAAAATCTTAATGCTGCTCTCGAGGGTAGTGGATTTGGTACGATTGAACTTGAAGCAGT
>JBMNOE010000062.1:0-2622 GCA_050942895.1 Christensenellales bacterium | reverse complement strand
AAGAGTTTGAGATTCATCAGTAGCATGAGGTTTTTTTAATGCCTCTTTATTTGAAACCATTATGTAGACTCTTTCAACTCTTGAAGCCATCAAGTGGGTTTTGGTATGATTAAGCAGAGATTTACGCATGAACAAAGCGACGGAAAAACTATCCAGAATATTTAAACTTGAAGCACAGCAGGGATTTGAGAATCGCGCGGTGATGGGTGGCTTGGTGCGGCTGACCCAAACCTGGGAGTCGGATGCCCGTGAAGTCGCCATGGAAGAAAAGACGATTCAGTTTGTGAGTCAGAAGTTTGGTTCTTACGCGCAGCTTAGTCCTATAGAGCGCAAAAATACGCTTATAGAGATAGCTGAAAAACTGGCAATACAAGAAACGCTAAATTTGCCAGCTTTCGCGGTGTCTGACGCCATGCCTGATCTTTCTCAAACGGTGAATGAGGAAGATGAGCGTCAAACCGCAAGTGTTAATGCGCGTAGCCACTTATTAAAGAGCATATCAGCAAGCGAAACAACAAGCAAATCAACAGGCATATCAGCAAGCAGCCAACGCGCTCGGGCGAAATCACCAGTGAGTGCCGCGCGACCGACCCATCAAGCGGGCGATAGCTCTTCAGTTGCTATCGGGCAATCTGGTCCAAAAACAGCTGGGGCAAAAACAGCAGGTGTGAAAAGCCCTCCCGCACCGCGTTTTGGCATTGAAGCCCCGGTTACTGTTATCCGTGGCGTTGGCGATAAACAAGCTGAGAATCTTAGCCGGCTTGGGGTCTACAAAATCAAAGACCTGCTCAATCTCTTCCCGCGCCGTTACGACGACTATTCCAAGCTCAAAACAATCAACATGCTTTATGTTGGCGATGAAGTGACCATCATCGCGAAAGTGCTAAGCAGCACGATGTATCAAATCTCCCGAGGCAGAAAAATCGTGGAGGTCATCGTTTCGGATACAACGGGTAATCTGCGTCTGATGTGGTTCAACCAGCAATGGATACTCAAAACCCTGCGGGAAGGCATGTTTATTTCTATCTCTGGCAAGGTGGAAAATTACATGGGCAGAATGGTGATTATGCATCCGGAGTTTGAAGCACTGGATAAGCAGCAACTCAATACCAATCGCATTGTGCCGGTGTATCCGCTCACTGCCAACGTGACCCAAAAGTGGCTCAGGCGGCTTCAATTCAATACGGTTAACTATTGGTCGCCGAAAATCCATGAGTTTATGCCCGCGAAAGTACAAGAAAAAGCCAAGCTCATCCCATTACCCGAGGCTTATACGCAAATTCACTTCCCGGATGACGAAAAAAGTCTCAAATCTGCCCAGAATCGCTTTGCCTTTGATGAAATATTCCTCATTCAACTGGGTGTTATCCAGCAGAAAAAATACTGGCAAACGCTAACCGGGCGGGCATGGACGGTGAGCGATAGTTGGCTGAATGAACGATTAGCGGGACTGCCTTTTGAACTCACCGGGGCGCAAATGCGCACGGTGAATGAGATTCGTGGGGATCTGGCGCAGACGCATCCCATGAACCGCCTTTTGCAAGGTGATGTCGGTTCTGGTAAGACGGTTGTGGCGATGCTGGCGATGGCGATGGTTATCGAAGGTGGCGCGCAGGCGGCGATTATGGCACCAACCAGCATCCTGGCAGAGCAACATTACCGCACGCTTTCGCGCTTGATGACGACCACCACTGATGGCAAACAGCCTTTTTTGGAAGCGGATCAGGTGCGCCTTTTAACGGGTGATACCAGCGCGGCAGAACGCGCTGAAATCCATGCGGATTTGCAAAGTGGGCATCTAAAGGTGCTCATTGGCACCCACGCGCTCATTGAAGACCCTGTGCAGTTCCAGGACTTGCAATTGGTGGTGATTGACGAACAGCATCGCTTTGGTGTGAACCAACGCGCCAAACTGCGCGCCAAGGGCGATAATCCGCATGTTTTGGTGATGACCGCCACACCGATTCCTCGCTCTTTGCAACTGACCATTTTCGGCGATTTGGACGTGAGTGTTATCGACGAAATGCCTGCTGGAAGATTGCCAGTGCATACCATGGTGGCTTTTCCAAGTGAGCGCGAACGTGTTTACAACAATATTCGTGCTCAGGTAAAGCAGGGCAATCAGGCATTTATCATTTATCCCCTGGTAGAAGCATCGGAAAACGAGGAAATCAAAGCCGCCGTTGACGAGCAAAAACGCTTGCAGAAAGAGGTTTTTCCGGATTTGAAAGTTGGCTTGGTACACGGGCGCCTGAAACCTGCTGAAAAAGATGAGGTGATGCTGAAGTTTCGCGACCGAGAATTTGACATTCTGGTCTCGACGTCTGTTGTTGAGGTGGGCGTGGATATTCCCAACGCGACGATGATGGTGATCGAGGGCGCTAATCGCTTTGGTCTGGCGCAATTGCATCAGTTCAGAGGCAGAGTGGGGCGCGGAGACGCGCAATCCTATTGTTTTCTCATCCCACAAAGCTCCGATGATTCTGAAAACGAACGCCTGAATGTCATGACCCGTACCAACGATGGCTTTTTACTGGCTGAGGAAGACCTCAAGCAACGTGGTCCGGGTGACTTTTTGGGTACCAAACAAGCTGGCTATATAGAGCTTAAAATGGCGAATTT
>JBMNOE010000016.1:0-57393 GCA_050942895.1 Christensenellales bacterium | reverse complement strand
ACAAAAATCTAGAAGAAATTTGGGATTCAGTATCGTTAATCTCCATTGACTCATGCGATATAAAAGAGCGCCTGCCATTTTACTTGTGATTTTCTGCAGACTAAGTCCATTGCCGCATCCACGATTCTTATATAAAAAAATGAATTTGATGCAAAATATAAGCGAAAGCTGAGAAATGCCTCGAAAACATAACACTGTTTATAGCATAAAAACGAAGTTGCCGAAATCTCAAATAAAGAGAGAAAAGGTACGCAGAAAGTCCATTTAACCCCACCAAACAGGGTTTCCCTGGCGGAGCAATTCTTCATTTGCTCCGTTTTTCTTTTTTTGAAGCTTTCAAAAGCTTTTAAAAACAAGGGCGAGGTTTTTACTTCCCGCCCTTCGTGTATTTTTTATTTCGTTTAAAAGAAATCATAGCTCCTTATACGCTTTGTCGGCAGGAATATCTTCGCCGCGCCATACCTTCCGCGATGTCCATTCAGCATCGGGATCGCTCCAGAAGGGATCGGCCTCCGCAAGACCCAGAGGCAAAAATCCCGCCAGGCACAGGTAAAGGCTGCCGGTTGATATATAGCCCTCCCCCAGCCCCGGCTGACTTCCCGCAAGGCCGATTTTAAGCCATCCGTTTTCATCAAATGTGCCCGGTGCGTTCAGTGTGCGGTCTATCACCGCAGACATTGCGCATCTCACCTGAGCAGGCGCAAGGCCCTCCGGTAAATTCCCCGCCAAAGCCACCTGGCACAGAAGCTGAAATGCCCCGCAGCGGTAGCTGATGGAGCGCCCCGTGACCGGGAAACTGCCGTCCGGAGCCACCAGCCGTTCCAGCAGCGCAGCATAGCGCACGCTGCGCCTGACCGCCTCGGGGTAAAGGCCCTGCCAGTATGAGTCATACTCCCCCACTGCTGCCAATATGTCCAGATACATGGGCTGGATCACATAGCTGTTGTAATAATCCCAGCGGTACTTTGGGCCGTCGCAATACACGCCGTCGCCGGCATACCATGCGTCTGTTTGCCTGAGGGCGTAGTCCACCCGCATCATGTCCCAGTCCGCGCCCAGCAATAAAAGCGCCGCTTCGATCATGGCGGAAAACAGCAGCCAGTTATTAAAGCCGGGTTTTTTACCATAGCGCAGCCCCTGAAAGGCTTTAATAAGGTTTGAGCGCACGTCATCCGGCAGCTCCTGTGCAAGGTTTTTCGGCGCGCGAAGAAGGGCATGGGCCAGAAACGCAGCGTCCACGATGGGCTGCGGCGAATGCTCAAACCCGAAGTTCATATAATCGGGCGAGCCCGGCGTCACTCCTGCTTCTATTGCCTTCAGGGCCGCTTTGCGGTATCTGCCTTGAAGCTCGGCCTCATGTCCAACCGTTCCCTCCAGCTCCAGCCAAGGGGCAATCCCCGCCAGACTGCGCCCCAGGGCCTCCAGGTGGGTCACATGCAAGCGATCTTTGATCATTCCCTCCACAGGCATATCTCTGCGCAGCCTGCCCTCAGACAGGGCGCTCAGCACCGGCCATGCTACCTTGTCCATTACTCTAAGCCAATCTTGACGCTTGCTCTGCATTGTTTTGCTCCTTTGTCCCATTGCTATTTTTAAGTATTTCTGCGAATGCTTACAATTTAGTATATTATAACAGAAAACCGATCGTATTCCAGCCTTGCACAGTGGGCTTATATGCCGTATTATAGCAATAAAGAACAATGCTGCATCTTTCTGCACTTTATAATACGGAGGTTGATCATGAAGCTTTTTAACTTTTTCTCCTGTTACGCCGCCGAAAATGGTCCATCCCTTGGCATCGTCACCGAAAAAGGGCATGTGGACGCCCGCGCAACGGCTGCAAAGACGGGGCTTTTCGCCCCCGCCAGCGTTGACGAGGTCATAGCATCCCCCGACGGATTGAAGGCCGCAATGAAAATTGCCGCCATAGACTCGCCCGTGCTTATGGACGCACATAGAATAAACTTTGCCCCTGCGGTTTTAAACCCGGAAAAGATACTCTGTATCGGGGTAAATTATGCGGCACATGCCATGGAGACCGGCTCCGAGCTTCCGCCGGCTCCGGTGGTTTTCACCAAGTATAAAAACGCTCTCAACGGCCATGGCGGCGTGATAAAGCTAAGGAAATCCGCCTTTAAATACGACTATGAAGCTGAACTGGTAATAATAATCGGCAGGGAAGCCAGCGATGTCCCCGAAAGCGAAGCGGAAAGCTACATATTCGGCTACACCTGCGGCAACGATATCTCTGCAAGAGACATCCAAAAGCGCACCAGCCAGTGGGTGCTGGGCAAGAGCATGGACGGCGCGGGGCCTGTGGGGCCGTATGTAATAACCGCAGACAGTCTGGACGCCGGCGACCTTGCCATATCCAGCTTTGTAAACGGCGAAAGAAGGCAGCACAGCACCACTGCCGATCTCATTTTTAAGCCCGCATACCTTATAAGCGACATATCCAAATTCATGACATTAAAGCCCGGCGATATGATTTTCACCGGCACTCCCAGCGGCGTAATTGCGGGGTATCCGCCTGAAAATCAAACTTGGCTGAAGGCGGGAGATGTGGTAGAGGTTGAAATCGAGGGCATCGGCAGGCTGAAGAATCTGCTTAAATAATCTGCACATGCCAGCCGGAACAAGCATCGGTTTTTAGTATGGGACATTGAAGGGTTTATATCGAAAGAAAAAAATAAAAGCGGGGCGAATGTCAGCTCCGTTTTTATTTCACCGGGTTGATTTGCATTGACAAAAACGCTTAATTGTGACATAATCGTATGCGTCGCTGTTTTCCCGTTTTTCTGCGCACCTCGCGCAGTACGGATTGGAAACTCGGCGGAATCCCCCCCTATGTTCCCGTAGCTCAGCAGGATAGAGCGTTCGCCTCCTAAGCGAAAGGCCGCGCGTTCGAATCGCGCCGGGAACGCCATCTGGGATGCCGAAAACCTTGATTAAAAGGGTTTCGGCCTTTTTCATTTTTGCCCCCCTTCCTATTTTGCTAATACTACGGACATTTCTGCTAATAAATATGGGTTTGCTAATAGAAGGCGGATGGTCTTTGGCACGGACGGCGGCCCACTGAATTTGCTAATAAACCGCCCTCGCTCCGGCCTCCCAAGGGGATTTTCCGATCCATTTGCTAATACCGTCTTTTGACCTCATGGCCGAACTGCTAATAAATTATCCAAGATTAGCATACTGGACGGACTGGAGGATTAGTATTAGCAGATTTGGATTGCTCGTCAGCAGTGCGGCAATCGCGTTTACGTCAAGCGGCGGGGGGCGTTTTCATCATGGGCGTGGGCGCGAGGGCAATGGCTCCGCCGCCCTGATAGAACCTGGCTTCCATTTTAGCGGCCAAATTTCTCCTTTCCTCGTCGAGAATATGTGCATACCGCCTCGTGACCATATCCGGGGTATTCCCGTTGCGCTTTTCGAGCTTTCGCGGCGTTACAGCTCAGGCCGTATTCCCATACCCGACACTTGACCCATTGGAGTTTCACCAGTTGCTAAACTCTTTGCACCGTTTTGGCCGGCGCTCCAGCGTCGGCCTTTTCTGTTGCTCAATTTCTCTCTGCAACTTTTCTTCATTTCCCTATTGACTTCTTATTTGCAGGCTTCAGCTAAAAACAGTCATAAAAAAAGACACCCTGTTTCCAGAGTGCCCAATGGCTTATTATATGTGATGTGATTACTTCATTGCTGTGTCAGCCCGATAAATTGGAAGCCGTCAGCTTGACATCAGACTTATTCGGTGCTTTCTAATTTAAGTACTGCTTCATCTATGGTTGGTAGAAAATAAATACTATTCCCTTTATTACTTTCATATATAAAATCTTTAAGAGCTTTGCTTGTGTACTTTGAGTAATCCCCGACAATGGCGATTTTCTTACGGTAATTAATAAACTTTTGCAATATTTCACCTGCAATTTTGGTGCTTAAAATAAAAAACTCATCCGCCACACATGATTTGTGTATTATAATTTTATCACAATCAGTTTCATATTGTACAGATGCCATCATATCTAAGGCGGATTGAGTGTCCTTAATAAGAACCCCATCAGTAATAACTAATGCTATATCGCTGTTCTGACCCAATATTTTGTACTCCATATTAATCTCCTTAATTCAACAATCTACCATATAAAACCGCCCAGCAAATTCTTGGTTACTTATTTATCATAACCAATCCTAAAATAGTCGAGATGCTTCTTGAATTTATCCTGTGCCGAAAGGCAGGCATCCATCAAAAAATCCTGTTCGCTTTTCCACTGACTGAGCCCCCGATAATAAAACATCATCAACTCCTCGTCGATGATGAACGGCACAATATTGTTTCGCAGGCATTCCTTGAACAGAATCAGCCGCCCCACACGCCCGTTGCCGTCCTGAAAGGGGTGTATGGACTCAAATTGATAATGGAGATCAATCAGTTCAGCGAGGCTTCTCTTCTTCACAGCGTTATACTCTTTGAGCAGCGCCGCAATCTGCTTTTGCACCTCCTCGGGTGGGGTGGTCTCCTTGCCGCCTACTTCGTTGGGAAGTTTTTTATAATCTCCCACGGCAAACCAGTCATTTCGGGAATCACTGGTGCCGTTTTTCAGCGTTCTGTGAAGCTGTTTGATAAAGGCTTCACTGAGCGGCTGGTTCGCCTGTTCAATCACCATATCAATGCACTTAAAGTGATTTGCCGTTTCCACAATATCGTCCACATTCATCGCTTCGTCTGCGACGATGGTATTCGTTTCATAAATGTAGCGGGTCTGGTCGTGGGTCAGGCGGCTTCCCTCGATGTGGTTAGAGCTATAGGTCAGTTCAATCTGAACCTTATGGTAAATGCTGCCGGTGGTTTTGCCCGCTTTTTCCCGGCGCAGATAGTCAAGCAGAGTTTTTGGCTCGTCCCTGCGCTTGTTAATGCGCTCCGGACGCTGCGCATTTTCGGGAATATTCCATGTTTTCCCGGTTAGGAAGACTTCCGCTATTTTCCCGGCGGCACAGTAGTTTCTCACAGTCCGTTCCGACAGCTTCCACTTTTTCGCAGTTTCCGCAACCGATAAATATTTCATACGCCACCTCCGCAGCGGATATAGCATAACATATTACCGGCAAGGAAACAATGTTTTATGATGATTGCTTTGGGTTTTATGCCGTTGTCGGCAAGCTGAATCCCGCTTGGAATAATTTCATCAATCCCGCGTTCACGCTCCGGCTTTGCAAAGCCATGAAACTGCATGCAAATCTCCCACTGATCGAGGCGGCGGCCGATGGGCATCAAATAGCGCATAGTTATTGGGTATCGCATAAACGGTATATACGCTTTCATAATGCTCACCTTTATTCATTATAGACATACTGTATAATCCGGCTCCAGAGTATGGATAGTTTTGATTTTATTAGGAACTCTCTTAAGTGTTGCAAATGAAATTTTGTTCGGCTATACTTCAGTAGTTGCCGCGCTTTTTCATTGATAACAGAATTTTGGGTTGCCAAAGTCAAAGATTTGGAGAAACAGGAATGTATTCGCTTTTACTCGCACTTATTTATATCGCTTTTATCAGCCTGGGGCTCCCCGATTCCCTTCTTGGCTCGGGATGGCCCGTCATGCATGCTGACTTAAATGTGCCGATTTCTTTTATGGGAATTGTTTCCATGGTCATATCGGGAGGAACGATTGTATCCAGCCTTCTGTCAGACAGGCTGACAAGGAAGCTGGGCACCAGCATTGTAACTGTGATCAGCGTGTTTCTCACGGCTGTCGCTTTGTTTGGCTTTTCCTTTTCAAGCAAGTTCTGGATGCTCATTGTATTCGCAATTCCTTACGGCCTTGGCGCCGGGGCAATTGACGCCGCTCTGAACAACTATGTCGCTATCAATTATTCATCAAAGCATATGAGTTGGCTGCATTGCTTTTGGGGCGTAGGGACGATTATCAGCCCCTTTGTCATGGGCTATACACTGATAAATTCAACTTGGAACAGCGGATACCGAACTATCGCTTTCATTCAGCTTGGCATAGGCCTGCTTCTCCTCGCCACGCTCCCTGTCTGGAAAGCCAATCGTCAAGTTGTCATAGACAATGCAAAAAGCATCGGGTTGCTCGGCGCTCTCAAAATCAAGGGAGTTCCCTTCCTTTTGATCGGCTTTTTCGCATATTGTGCCGCGGAGGCAACCGCAATGCATTGGGCCAGCACCTATCTGGTTGAAGCAAAAGGCATGGCTGCGGACCGTGCAGCGCAATTTGCTTCGCTGTTTTACATAGGGCTGACCGCCGGCAGATTCCTCAGCGGCTTTATTATGAATAATCTCGGTGACAGAAAGATGATCGTTCTCGGCGCCTGCATTTTATCCTGCGGGGTTTTCACATTGATGATTCCCACAGCGAATCCGGTAGTTTCACTTGTCGGGCTTATCATTATCGGGCTCGGCTGTGCGCCGATTTATCCCTGCATTATTCATTCCACACCGAATAACTTCGGCGAAGAAAATTCCGGAGCGATTATCGGGATTCAAATGGCCAGCGCCTATGTCGGCTCTACATTTATTCCTCCTCTGTTCGGGCTTCTCGGCACATTGATAAGCTACGCAATACTTCCCTTGTACCTCATGGTTTTCATAATTATTATGATAAGCATGACGGAATTGACCTTTAGAATTACAATGAAGAAAGGCGGCAAGGCTTAAACTGCCGCTATAGGCATTCATGGGCCGAATAATAAAACGTTCCGATTACCCCACTAAAGTATGCAGAGCCTTTTCCTGTTTTTTCTGTTTTCCCCTCATCCTCGGCATGCCAATGATTAGCATCTTTTTTGAGCGCCGCTATATCTGCCGAGCTAACGCGCAGCGATTTGAAATAAAATCCCTTTAGCTTTTAACAATCTCAGCCAATCGATAATATAATGCTTCCAATTTTCCTTTAAATGCTGTATATTTGATTTATTAAACTCTCAGAACTTATTTTTTGGAAACATTCTGAGGAAAGGAACCTGAACATGAAATGGAATATTGTTGCGGACTCCTCATGCGACTTGATGGAAAAAGATATTGACTTTGAGGGGACAGGTTTTTCTACAGTCAGCTTCGTTCTCAGCATTGGAGGCCACGATTATGTGGATGACGAGCAGCTGGACATCCCCAAAATGCTTGATGATATGGAAGCGTCCCCCACTATAACCTCCTCCGCATGCCCTTCGCCGAACGCATGGGCAGAGCAGTTCAGAAAAGCTGAACAGACCATAGCCATCACAATATCCGGAGGTTTGTCAGGCAGCTATAACAGCGCCATGGCTGCTGTTGATATAGTCATGTCAGAGCATCCGGAAAAAAAGATTGCCGTTCTTGATTCTCGCTCCGCAGGCCCGGAGATAGCCATGTGCATACACCATCTTGCCGAATGGATTAAAGGCCAGCACCCCTTTGAAACAATAACAGAAAAAGCGGAAAAGTTTTTGGAGGACGCCAAGACTATTTTTGCGCTGTCTTCTTTTAATAACCTTGTAAAGAATGGGCGAATGAGCAAGATTACAGGATTTATTGCGAAGACATTGGGCGTGTGGGGGGTTGGCATTGCCAGCGATGAAGGCAAAATCGCTATAAAGGGAAAAGCCAGGGGAACAGCCAAAGCTATAGACCTGATATTGAGCGATTTAAAGCAGCGTGGTTTTCAGGGTGGGGAGGTTGCCATCAGCCATTGCTATAACGAAAAAATGGCGGAGAAGATACGCGCAGGCGTGCTCAGCCACTGGAATAATGCAAAGGTGACAATTCTAAAAACAAGAGGGTTGGACAGCTTCTATGCCGAGCGCGGAGGCGTGATCGTCGCGTTCCTCTGAGCGCAGATACGCAGATAATATGCTGCATGAATATTATTGCATAGCATTGCCGTCCCCTTGAGGACCGTTATGGTTCAAGCCGTTTCCCCCAAATAAGCAAAACGGCGCCTTTTATGATGTAAAATATATGATAAATTCTTACGGGGATATTTTTGTGATGCATAAAAAGGGATAGCAGCACTCCCTATTTGCAAAAAACGCCATGATTTTACATAAATTATGCACAAATCCCTTGACAACATCATTTTCTGCTGTTATATATATATTAACTCAATATTTTGGCAAACTTGTCGAAAGGCAGGGGCGCAAAGCTAAAGGGTCTAATGGTCTTAACCGATGACAGCCAGTTGCAACTTACATCTGTATCTTGTTATGCAGATGTTAATCAGCAGCGGCGGGCCGCTGCTTTTTTGTCTTTATTTCTTTTGTGTCTTTTGTGTCTGCTATTTTAGGTTCAGGATGTGATTTGCATTGTTTGCTTTGGTGCTTGTGCTTGGTTTGGCAGTGGGCTACTTGATGGAAAAAGTCAGTTATAAGCTGGTTCAAAGCAGAACTGACGCCAAGATCGCGCAGAGGCTTTCAAACGGCGCCGTCCATACGGCCATATGGATGGGCACTAATTGTGCAGTCTGGCTTGCCATTTGGCATTTTTGCGGCACCAGCCTGTACGCAATAGAAATCGCGATTATAGCATCCATCTGCATTATGCTTTCGGCCATCGATATTCTGATTAGAAAGATACCCAACGAACTGCTGGCGGCGCTTTTTATCGTTCATCTGATCGTTTTGCTTTTAGGCCAAAGATATGCCGAACTGCCGTCTTATCTTTTGGGGGCGGCGGTTGGGCTCTTGCTGTTCCTCTTTCCTGCGCTGTTTAAAAAAGGCGGCGTCGGCCTCGGGGATGTAAAACTCGCCTCTGCCGTTGGCTTCATATTGGCCCTAAATGATTTTTTGGCCTCGGTCATTCTTATGGCTGCATTCCTGCTGGTTTATGCCGCTTATTTGATCATATCAAAAAAGGGCGGGCTGAAATCAAAAGTTGCTTTAGGGCCTTTTATCGCGGCAAGCATGGTTGCGACCATGGTCTTCACGGCTCTGACATCCCATGGGCCCTTTGAATATTTCACCCGGATGCTGGCGGGCTGATATTGAATGAAAAAGTGAGAACTTTTCAGAATATAAAAAAAATAAAGAGGAGGAAACGAAAATGAAGAACATGGTCATGAAGCTGATTCGCGAGGAAGACGGACAGGGAATGGTTGAGTACGGGCTTATCATAGCCGTTATTGCGGTTATGGTTGTCGGCGTCGTATGGCTCCTAGGGCCTAAAATCTCCGAGCTTTTCGACAGTATCGAATTCGATGCATCAGAACCACCAGCAGCACAGTGATAAAAATCGCACTATGATTCTGCTTCTTAATTGGTAACTTGAAATTTTAGCTGCACCTGCTGCTTCAGGTGCGGCTAAAATCCTTTTTTGAAGCTGGGCGCAAGGCCAAACCGGAACCACACTATTTAAATTATACACGATGAGAGGAGGCGGCATTGATGGTTTTCACCGCCCTTAAACGAATGAAAAATGAAGCCGGGCAGGCCGTTGTTGAGCTTGCGATAACGCTGCCCATACTGATCATCATTTTATGCGGAATTATTGATTACGGCTGGATCATCACAAACCAGAACGCAGTAGACCACAGCGCAAGGGAAGGCGCAAGATATGCGATAGTACATTCAAGCGGGAGCGGTGCTGTTGCTGACATAAAAGAATACACCCTGTCTTTGGTGCCGCAGAGAATGCGTGGCTCTATGAACGTAGCCGTCACTTTCACAAACCCCAATGACAGGCGGTCGGGAGATGTAATCATCGACGTTTCGGCTGAAGTTTCCATATTGACGCCGGTTGTGGGCATCTTCTTTGAAGGACAGGCCGTTTCGCTCAATTCATCATGCAGAATGAAGGTGGAATAGAGCATGAAAAACACCCGCTTCACGAAAATAAAAAGAATGGCCGGCGCGAAATTAACCGCCTTGGCCGCTGACCATGAGAACGGCTCCATTGTAATTATTGTTGCAGTGGCAATGGTTGTGCTGCTTGGCATGGCTGCCCTGGCCATAGACGTGGGCATGGCCTATCTTGGTGCCGGCCAAGTTCAAAAGGCGATTGACGCCGCGGCATATTCCGCCGGCAGAATGCTTCCTGTGGATACAAGCGACATCAGTGCGCAAAATCAGATTAAGGATAATGCGATAATCTATGCCTCATTTAACGGATATGATAATCTGTCACGGAGCGATATCATTTTGGATGATGTTTTCATGGGCAAATATACAAGCATGAAAATTGAGGCAGGCCAGGAATACACGACTGTTTTTGCATCAGTGCTGGGAATCGACAGCATAAACTTTACAAGAAAGGCCATTGTAAAGCTTTCTCCAATCAGCTCGACCACGGGCTTGGCGCCCTTGGGGCTTCTTGAATCAGAGCTGAAAGAACGGATGGAAAGCGGCGATCTGGAACATGTCGTATTAAAATACGGCAAAAAAAGCGGCAATATTTTCTCCTTTGGAGCCTTGGATCTTGACGGCAAGCCCGGCGGTGGTGCAAACGATTACAGGCTTTGGCTGGCCCAGGGGTATCCGGGGGAGGTATACATCGGAGATATTTTGATCGAGGAACCCGGAAACATGACCGGCCCGACATACCAGGGCTTTAGCGCGCGCTATAACGACTGCACCCATTTCGACGCTCAAAGCGGAGGCCTGGGCTGCATAACCGGGCGGTACGACCCAAACTGTCGGCGGGTTATAAAGGTTGTAGTCTACGAACCGGACGCAAAAAAGACAGTCCGTGTTTGTGGCTTTGCAGCCTTCTTGCTTGAAGATCAAACAAATAACGGTTATATAACCGGCACATTTTTAAATATAATCTCCGACGGAAAAGCCTCGGGAGAGGAGCTTTCGGATGAAAACTTCTACGGCATTAGCGGGCTTGTGCTTGCAGAATGATTGAAAGGTGCGTTAAAAAGACTTGAAAAAGCTTGTCATTATATCGTTAATATTGGCTGTCATCACAGGTTTTTTGGTGTATAATTATGCAACAAACATCGAAAAGCAATATGAATACCCAACCAAATCCGCCGTTGTTGCAAAGGTTCAGATCCAGAAGCACACGGTTATCACATCGGATATGCTTGAGGTTGTAAGCCTTCCGGAGCAAGCTGTTCACGCGCTGTCATCCGACTCAATTAACGCGATTATCGGCAAGGTTGCGGCACAGACCATAGAGCCAAACGAACAAATTCTGCGTTCAAAGGTTGGAGAGTTGAGCGATAAAAGCGCCGATCTATCCTATTCAATCGATACCGACCAGCGGGCTTTGACGATTAAGACCGACGAAATAAGCGGCGTTGCAGGCGAAATCAAAAAGGGAGACCGCATCGATATCATCTCCATAATGATCACCCAAGTTGACGGCGAGAATGTTTTAAAAGCGTATATGATAGCTGAAAATATCGAGGTTTTACGGATAGGATCAAGCCAGGACCCGGAAGCTGCGTCAAGCACATCGGTCACTGTTTCCCTGCCCGTGCAAGATGTACTGAAAGTAAGCTATGCGCTTTCTGAAGGCAAATGCCGTCTTGTTCTGCGCTCAATTATCGATAATCAGTTGGTCGATCCTTCTCCATTCACTATGGAGTAACAGGAAAGGCTTCCGAAAGGATTTAATGTATGGAAAGAATAAAGGTTATGCTGATCGGGCACAGTGACAGCAGGCTTTATGAAATAAAACAACAGCTGGCCAACAACAGCCTCGCCATAGTTGGCGTTGCCAGGCTGGACGATCATGCGATTGAAAAAATAAGCAGTCTGCGCCCCAATATTGTCATCCTTCAATGCGACTATGATTACAGCGAAACAATTAATTTAGCTGGCGATACATATGCGCAGGGCTTGGGCTGCGGAGTAATTCTTATTTGCGATAAAACCGATATGAAGATGATTGAAACAGCCATGTTGGCCGGCGTGCGAAGGGTGTTTAAGCATCCGGCCGATACAGACGAGCTGATCGACATCATACGGACATCCCACCAGCTTGAAATGGCGAGGCTTCAGAGCACTAAATCGGTCAATGCCAACATGCAATCCAAAGTGGTCACTGTTTTTGGCTCCAAAGGCGGAATAGGTAAAACCACCATAGCTGTAAATCTTGCGGTAATGCTTTCGCAGATGGGAAAGAAGATCGCGATTATAGACGCCGATCTGCAGTTTGGCGATGTAAACGCTTATTTTGATATCGAATCCAAAAACACGATTGCGGAAATTTCCCAGGGCAAGGATGCTTCCGACATTAACGCCATCAAGCGCATGCTTGTCATGCACCACTCCGGGGTGAGTATTTTATGTGCGCCTAACAGCCCCGAATATGCGGAGTATGTGTCCGCTAAAAACATCGAGGCTATCATCACGGCTATGCGGCCTTATTATGACTATATCATCATCGACACCTCGCCTTATTTCAGCGAAAGCACGGTGGTTGCCATCGAAAACGCCGACTTGATACTGCTCATAACAGGCATAGATATTTCTTCCCTTCGCAACACAAAGACAAGCATGAATATATTCGATTCTCTCCGCCAATCGGACAAGCTTGAGCTCGTCATCAACAAGGCAGCAAAAGGAATTATCACGGTCAAGGATGTTCACCAGCTTCTTGAGCGCACGGCAAGCAACATTGTTTCTTTTGATAATAAAACAGCCCTTAACAGCCACAACAGGGGCATTCCGATAGTGCTTGGGTATCCAAGGACAGAAATTGCCAGAGAACTTCGCCAGCTTTCGCAAAATGTGCTGAAAAGGCTGGAGACTCAAAGCTGATAATCCCGCCAGTATAAAGGACAGGCTGAAAGGAGAGCTTTTGTGGGACTGCTTGAAAGAATGGAGCGCCAAAGGACAGGCCAAAATGATATCGAACAAGAAAACATCAGGCCGGCAAGCCGGCGCCACAATGAACATGAGAATATCAAGGGGAAAATCCATCAGAAGGTTATAGATGAAATCAATAAGCGCGACATAGCCATAAAAAGCGGCGAAATATCCAACGAGATATACAGCATAATCGAAGCGACGGTAGCCGCCGAAGCCGAAGATATCAACATTATTGAAAGAATGAAAATATCCGAGGAAATGCTGGACGATATCGTTGGGTACGGCCCCCTTGAAGTGCTGCTTAAAGATCCTTCAATTTCGGAGATAATGGTCAACGGACCGGATAAAATATATATTGAAAGAAAGGGCGAGATCATAAGATCGGACATCGTCTTTAGGGACGACGAGCATGTGATGAATATAATTGATCGAATAGTCTCATCTGTCGGCAGGAGGATTGACGAGTCAAGTCCGATGGTGGATGCAAGGCTTGCCGACGGCTCCAGGGTCAATGTTATAATCCCTCCTCTTTCACTTAGCGGGCCGGTGATAACAATCAGAAAGTTTTCCAGCACGCCCATCAAAGCCGAACAGCTTTTGGATTTTGGCTCACTTTCAAGAAAAATGATCGCCTTTTTAGAAGCATGTGTGAAGGGAAAGCTCAACATAATAGTCTCCGGGGGAACCGGCAGCGGGAAAACAACGCTTCTAAACGCCCTTTCAAGCTTTATACCGAACAATGAGCGCATCATCACCATTGAAGACGCCGCAGAGCTGCAGCTTCTTCAAGAGCATGTTATTACACTTGAAAGCAGGCCTGCGAACCTTGAAAATAAGGGCCAAATTACAATTCGGCAGCTTGTTATCAACGCCCTTAGAATGCGCCCCGACCGAATAATTGTGGGAGAGGTGCGCTCCTCTGAAACGATGGACATGCTTCAGGCAATGAACACAGGCCATGACGGTTCCCTTACGACGATACATGCGAATTCACCGAGGGACTCGCTTTCAAGAATCGAAACCATGATTCTGATGAATGGCATGGAACTGCCGCTGAAAGCGATTAGAGAACAGATATCCTCGGCTATCGATATCATTGTTCAGCAGGCAAGGCTTCGGGACGGCACAAGAAAAGTTGTCAACATTTCAGAGATAAACGGCATGGAGGGTGATACAGTGATCATGCAGGATATATTCAAATATGAAACCTCCGGCGATATCGACAGCGGCGGAAGATTCAAAGGGCGATTCATAAGCACCGGCGTGCACCCGCGCTGCGCAGAAAAAATTTCCGGCAACGGTGTGGCCGTCAACAGCGACTGGTTCAGAAATGATTAGTTAGGGGTGTTAAGGGGTGAGCAAGCAAATTCTGTCGCTTTTCCTTGCTGCCAACGTTTTCGTTCTCACCATGATCGTTCTAATGGCAGCATTTAAAGAAAAGTCCAATATGCAAAAAAGGCTTGCAAGGATATTTTCTGCAAATAATAAAGAGGATGAAGCGAAAAAAATAAGAGCTGAAAATATCGAGGCAAGAAAAGAGAAAAAGCCTATCAAGGCATTTTTTCAAATAGAAAATGAACTCGCCTCAGCCGGACTGCCGATTCGTCCGTCCGAATTTTTATTGGGTTGGGCTTTGGCTGCCATTGTGCCGTCATTTCTTTCATACCTCTTTACGGCGAATATATTTGTTTTTCTCGGGCTGTTATTGATCGGACTGTTTTTACCTCCCGTTTTTTTACGC
Source organism: Christensenellales bacterium (assembly GCA_050942895.1). Lineage (GTDB taxonomy): Bacteria > Bacillota > Clostridia > Christensenellales > UBA1750 > JBNRMR01. Next base: position 42,897 of record JBMNOE010000016.1, on the reverse strand, counting down.
ACAAAGAAACTCAAGCGCATAGAGCTCTTTGAAAAACAGCTCGTTGAGGCCATCGCCATCATGAGTAGCTGTCTAAAAAGCGGCCTTACGCTTCATCAGGCACTAATCAGCATTTCAAAAGAAATGCCCGAGCCTATATCTAAGGAATATGCGCGGGCGCTGCGCGAAATCAGCCTGGGGAGCACGCTGGAAAAAGCGCTTATGAATATGGCGGAAAGAATGAACAGCCAAAACTACATGATGATAGTCTCGGCTATACTGATACAGCGGCAGATCGGAGGAAATCTTTCCGAGATTCTAACAAGCATCACAAGCACCATAAAAGAGCGCTTTAAAATGAAATCCGAAATAAAAGTGCTGACTACAACAGGCAGGACGTCGGGAAAGATAATCGGCATTCTGCCGGTGGTTCTTCTTTTATTTTTCATGCTTGTTAACCCTTCCTATGTCCAGTACTTTTTTGATTCGACCGCCGGCATAACGATGCTTGTTGTTGCGGCCTTGCTTGAAGTGACAGGGTTTTTGATAATCAGACGCATTGTGAATATCAAATACTAAAAAGGCAACTATTCTATTTTAATGCGTTAACGTGAAAGGATGGCGGGTGGGAAATATGCTCCTCATGGTCTTGTCTGTGTCGGCAATGGTCTTTTTGTTGACCGTGATGGCTTTTCGCTCTGCGGCGGTTCGCCATGATAATTTGAAGCGAAGATTGTCATCGATAAACGGAAGCAAAAGGTATACATTGGATGAAGATATCGAAAAACCTTTTGTGGAAAGGGTGATAAAGCCTTTTATTGCTTCCTCCATTAAGTTTCTGTCGAACCTACTGCCTAAAAGAAGGGGAGATAAAACGGAAAAGCTTGAAAGAAGCCTTAAGCTGGCAGGCCTGGCGATGGATGTCAATGATTATAATGCCGCGAAGTTGATGTTTACCGGAGCAGTGCTCGGCCTTGCGGCCATGTTAATCTTCCTCACTTCTCCTGAAGCTAAGCTGGGGGTTCTCATTTTTATGATCGCCTTCCTGTCCACGCTGGTGGCCCCAATATTCTTCCTTAGGTTCAGGATCAACAAAAGGCAGTATGAAGTCACCAATCAGCTTCCCGATGTTATGGATCTGCTTTGCGTCTCGATTGAAGCCGGCCTTGGCTTTGATGCAGCTCTTGCAAAAATCTCTCAAAGGCTTTCGGGGGTGTTGATCGACGAGTTCAATATTGTGCTTACGGAAATTCAGCTGGGCAAGCCCAGGAGAGTGGCGCTAAGAAACCTGGTGGACCGCTCGCCCGTTGAGGAGCTGAGCACATTTCTTACCGCGATGATACAGGCAGAGCAGTTGGGCATTCCCATTAGGAACGTGATGCTTTCGCAATCGCAGCAGCTCAGGACAAAAAGAAGGCAAATAGCGGAAGAAAAGGCTATGAAAGCGCCTGTGGAAATGTTGCTGCCCTTAGTTATATTTGTTTTCCCCGTTTTGATAATTATACTGCTCGGCCCAACCATATTGCAGCTGATAGAGCAATTTGGCTAGCGTTATCAGCACAGGTATTCATGAATTGGAGTGAGGATATATGAAGCAATGCGCTGTTTTGCTGGACGGTGTCATAATTGCTGACAAAGTGAAAATTGCCGACACATTCTTTTCGCGCCTTAAAGGATTGCTGAATAAGAAAAAGATTAACAATATGGAGGCATTGTTGATATGCCCATGCAAACAGATTCACACTTTTGGCATGATGTTTAGCATTGATGCAGTTTTTCTGTCCGAAGAAAAAGAAGTCCTTCATGTCATCCATTCAATGGCTCCCGGCAAAGCCAGCCCTTACATAAAAGAGGCATGCATGGTTTTAGAGCTTCATGAGGGTACTCTTTCCCATAGAAATATCAAAAAACATGATATTTTGACAATTTCGGATCCTGTTAAAACAGTTGTCAGCAAATAAGCATCTATTACATACAGGAAACCATTTTAAAGGAGACAGTATAATGGATAACAAAACAAGCGCCTTAGCCATCAATGAACTGCGGGAGAGCTTGCCAAAAATTGAAAAGAAAATATTCAAAAAGAATCTTCTTGGAGGGTATAACTTAAAGGAAGTTCAGGAACATATAAACTTTATGAATGACAGGCTTAAGCAGGCGGATGTCTCCTATATTAACCAGCTTGACGAGCATAATGCTACCGTTGCGATGCTATCGCAGGAAAGAGATAAGCTGAGGGAGCAGCTTGACGAAGCGCAGGCAATTAAAAACGAGCTTGAGAAAAGCGCTAACCTGCTGTATCTTGAAAAAAAAGAGTTGATGCGCAGAAACAGGGAATTGGAGGCCAAGGCCGCAAAGGCAGATGAATACATGGCCCAAATGGATGCGCAGCGCCTTGAGACAGACATGCTGAAAAAGCAGTGCGCAGATTATCTTGACAGCAACAAGCAGCTTCAGGCGGAGCTATCCCATGCCAGGGAAGGAAACAGCCGTCCGTTAAGCGGGGCAGCGGAAGGCGGCAATTCGCTTGATGAATACGATCAAGTCAAAAAGCAATATGAGGAAGCGGTCATTGAAAAGAACGGTGTGATCGCTGAAAAAGATGCAGCCCTTGAAAAATGCAAAGAAGCTCAGGCGAGCCTTGATGAAATGTATGCAAGAAACCGGGAGCTTTGGAATGAGAATTCCCTTTTAAAGCTGAAGATTAGAAATGTCATGAATGCGCATGAAACAAAAACCCGCGAGCTCTCTCATAAGCACATGAAAAACACGGATGAGATCAGAGTCTGCATAAACACAATTATGGATTTAATAGACAGCGAAGGCGCGGATATCGCAAAGATGACCCATATAATGCACGATGCCCCTGAGGGCGAGGATGCTTTTTATAAAAACAACGAGGGGAAATAAAGAGAGCAAAAAAGTGCAGTAAAATGCAAACATGGCCTTATAAACGGCATGTCAATATCATGGCAAAAGACGCTTTATCGCTCTTTTGCCCTTTTTATTCTATTGCTTCCATTGTTGTCAAGTGAATTTGCAGCAGCTTAAAATTGCCCTTCACCCGGGCCCCGGCATCTGTTACAATGGTAACAGCCTGGCTGCAACAGGAGTCGGACGGAGCTTTCAGCAAAGGCGCAGCCAAAAGCCTGTCCTCAGACGGATCAAGCAAAATATAAGCATATTCGCGGTATTCCCGCCCCTGCATAATGCATTGGAACAAAGCAACAGGTTAATATAAGATAGCAGCAAACATATGCTGCGGTAAAAGCATTACTGAGCGGCAACAGATTAACCGGCAAAAAACAGCAGTGAAAAGGAAGAGACGATGAAGAAAAACCGGCGGGCGCATCACGCCTTTCACTATCTGAAAAAGCAGTTTCCCCGCTTAAAAAAGCAAGCCTCACAGACCAGAGACAGCAAGCTTTGGCATCTGGAAGCCGCTTTGCGGGGTAAGATTAAAGACCTTGGCGGGCTCAGCTTAGATGGAATTGGCGGGTATAGTCAGCTCTATGAGGATTATGTGGGCCTTTTGAAGGAGGTCTCCATACGCCTGCTTTCCCACTATAATGATGTGCACCGCACAAATTATAGCTTTGATGAAATCACGAATAACAGCCGGGCTTACCTGAGCTCCGGTGTTATCTCAGTCCTGGTAACAAACCATATCCCCCGTTTGGTCGCCGAGGAGTTTCGCCGCCGCCTGCCCAGCACCCCCAAGGATGAATATCCCCGGGCCAGAAGGCTTAAACGCAAGTTTTTTCTCCATCTGGGCGAAACAAATACAGGCAAGACCCACGAAGCCCTACAGCGCTTAAAGCAGTCCGAGAGCGGTCTTTATCTGGCGCCTCTGCGAATTTTGGCCCTTGAAAACTTCGAGCGGCTCAACCGGGAGGGCCTGCCCTGCAGCCTGCTGACCGGGGAGGAGGAAATTATTGTTCCTCAGGCCAGCCATGCAAGCTGCACCGTGGAGAAGGCGAACATCACAGGGCGCTATGACCTTGTCGTAATTGACGAAATTCAGATGGTCGCGGACTTACAGCGAGGCGATGCCTGGACCCGGGCCATTTTAGGCATTTGCAGCCCTGAAATCCACCTGTGCGGCGCATTTAACGCAAGAGAGCAGCTTATTCATATGATCGAGGAATGCGGCGATGAATATGAAATAAAGGAATACAGGCGCACCATTCCCCTTAAGATTGAGCGCAAGACCTTTAAGCTAAATGAGATACTCACCGGCGACGCCATAGTTGCTTTTTCCAAGCGCCGCGTGCTGACCCTCTCCCGCCATTTCGCCGATCTTGGCGTCAAAAACAGCGTGATTTACGGCGATCTGCCGCCGGAGGTCAGGCGGCTTCAATATGATGCCTTTATCAGCGGCGAAAGCCGGATTTTAATCTCCACCGACGCCATCGGAATGGGCGTAAACCTGCCGATTAGGCGCATCATCTTCACCGAATCAAGAAAGTTTGACGGGCAGGACTTCCGGCTTTTAACCTCCCAGGAGGTGAAGCAGATCGCGGGGCGGGCGGGGCGCATTGGCCTTTACGAGGTGGGATATGTGGCCAGCATGGACGGCGAAATTGACTTTTTAAGCCATCAGCTGGAGGCGGATGACTCAGCCATCGAAAGCGCAATAGTGGGCCCCAGCGATGTGCTGCTGCAAATTGGACTGTTGCCTCTTAAGGAGAAAATTGCACTATGGAGTTCCTGGGGCGATACCTCCCTTCGCTACCGAAAAAAGGATGTGCGGGATTATCTGATGATTCTGGAGAGCCTTGAGCATTATAAGCTTCCTGAAACTGACCAGTGGCGGCTGATGGTTTTGCCCTTTGACGTGCACAACGAGGAGCTGCTGGCACAATTCTTGGTCTATGTGGATGAGCATTTTGTGCAAAAACAGGCGTCCGTGAGCCTTCCGGAATTACGGGGCAAAGCCCTCGCCATGCACGAGGAGTTTTACCAGAAAATCAACCTTTACTACTCCTTCTCAAAAGCCCTCGGCCTTCAATTTGACGAAGCTTGGGTCATGAACACCAGGGCAAGGGTCTGCGAGGATATCAACAGAATATTGCAGGCGTAAAAGAGCTGATTGTCCGGCTGCTTAGCTGCCCGCTTCCCGGCTTCTGCGGTAATCGCTGGGGCTTACGCCGAAGGTTCGGCGAAAAGCCTTGTAAAATGTGTTCATGTTTATATAGCCTGTCCTCTTGGCGATCTCCACCAGAGGCAAATCGCTGCCGTCCAGCATCTCCTTCGTTTTTCTCATGCGCGTCTTTTCTATGCAGGCAGAAAAGTTTTCACCGGTTTGCTCCTTGAAATAGCGTGAGAAGTATTTTTCCATCAGATTAAAATGCGAAGCCGCACTATAAAGACAAAGATCCTGATCGGCATAATTTTGCTCGATATAGTCAAGCATCTCTTTGCTCAAGTCGCTCTTTCGCTTTTCCTTCAAGGCAAGCACGTCCCCAGCCATTTGCTGCAACAGAATCCTTACCTGGGCAAGGGCCTGTTCAGGCATTCGCCGCGCCAATACATGGGCAATCTCCCGTATCCTGTCATCGTTGCCCATGTTCTGGCAAACCAATTCATCTTTAAGCTTAATCGCAGTTCCCAAAAGCTCGCCAACAAAAAGCACGGCCTTTTCCGGAGATAAATTCCTCTTCTGAAAGTTTTCCGCCTCCAGGTCATCCAGCAGCTTAACTACGCCCTTATTTTCTCCCAGTTTAACAAGATTGATCAAACGTATCTCCGTTTGTATCGGATATGCGTATTCATCACTTGAATAGCCTGCCTGTTCATAAAAATAGATACCGCCGGAAGCGCTACAGTTATTCAGGGCCTTTTTAGCCTCGTCAAAAGACTGCCAAAGCTCCATCAAGTACGAATACCGTGTGCCAACGCCTATTGACGCAACTATTTTATATGAGCTTAGCTCACCCTGCATCCGCCGGGAAGCCTCCTTCGCGTCAAAGTCCTCCTCAATGCAGAGCACCACCGCGATTGAATCCTCGCTCACCCTGTAAAAATGCGTCCCGCTCCCCAGGCATTTGATCATAAGGCTTCTGGAAAGCACCCATGAATTTTCCATCTCATCGAACATATCACTGGTCATGCGATCGTAATAGCCGCTTATTTTTACCAGCATAACCTGGTAAGATGCGCCGGTCAGAGCAATTTTCGCATGGTCCATATGGGTTTGCATTTCGTCCTGGTCCACAAAATGATTTTGCAGCAGGCGCTGGAAGAATGTGTTTTTAATCAGCTCCTCCTGGCGCGAAAGATCGCTGGCCAGGTCCTCGTTGCGATGGACGAGATCGGCGATGGTGCCACTTATAAAGTCAAACTCGTTTCGGCGTCCACCCGGCTCGTCCCCGCTCATGGCGTTTATTGTGCGCACGATATCCCGTATCGGCCGACTGTTGCGCCCCGCCATAAACAGCGCGACCGCACACCAGATGAAAAATCCCGCGCAGAGTATTATTAAAAAGGTCCTCGTCACGGCGTTGACCGGCTCCATTAAAACCTTAATGGGAATAAGCGAAACATACCGCCAGCCATTTACCGCAGATGCCGTGTGGATTACCAGCACATCCCTTTGCCCGACGGAGGCTCTGAAAGAACCCGTGCCCGAAATGGTCTCATCAGAGAATGCAAAGTCCAGGCCGCTGTGATCCACCCCTGTCACCTTCCTGCCCTGCTCGTCCAGTATATAGCTTGCGCCCGCATTTTGCATCAGCGAACTGTTCAGGCTCTCCTTTATGACGTTCTCGTCTACCAATGCGATGACATAGCCGTCAACGCCGGTGTCGTACAGGTTGATTATGCTGCGGACATAGGTTAGCGCGGAGATGGCTTCCCCTTCGACATGCACAGTCTGGGCCGGCCAAAGAGCGAAATAACCCCCCTCACCCAGCACTCGGCTGCGCCACTGTGAAACATCCATATCTTCATAGCGGAAGTAATAATTATACATGCTTTCAAGGCGGCTTGAAGCAACGGAGGAGTTAACGACCACCCCGCTGTTTGGAAAATAGACAAATAACCTGTGCAATATGTAGTTGTCCATGTCGGCATATGGAAGCTTGACAAAAAGATTCCTGAGGCTATCGTAATCTGTATCCTTAAGGGGATGCTTTACGGATAAAAAGGCCTGGACATTGTAATCCTGGGCCAATCTGTCAATAAGCCCGTCGGCCTGGCGAATGTGGTGGTCTATAGAGTCCCGGGTTTGAGCCAGCAGCGACATGGCCGAATCGGCCGCATAGTCCTGTATCACACTGGTGGCAGAGTGGTACAGTATGCCGGTAATTAGCAGGGCCAGCAAAAAAAACGACATATATGCAAGCGCAAAGCGAGAGAATACTTGTCTTTTCCGGCTCCCTCCTTTTTTGACCATTAAATCACCTTCTTCGTTGCTGCGTAATTTTTTTCATTTTATGATATGTTATTTTACCATAAAACCCTTGTAGCGTCCACGAAATACTCGTGCTGAGGATGCTTCCGAGACCTTTTTCCAGCTTTTTATTTTCCGGGCCTTTATGACGAAGCCGGCAACGGGTATTGTTTTAAAGAAGAAATATTCATGGCGACTCCCCTTTTTCACTTATTAACGGCCTTCAAGCAGCGGTTCAGTCTATTGACAAGCACACAAAGAAGGGTTTTAATTATAGTAAGAGAAAGAACTCAAACTGATATCTGTGCTCCAAAAAACCTGCGCATAAAAAACAAAGGAGGCTGATTAAATATGTCCGGACTGAAATTGGCGGATTTTTGCCAGTATGAATTTCTGTCCCGCCTTTCATTTTCACCTGGCGCAAAGCGCTCCGCTTTGGTTGCTGCAAAAGCAAACGATTCAAACGGCTACTCAAAAGTTCTCTGGGTTAACGATTCCGCCCGGGGGATGTTTCGCCTTGCCCGCATAGGCGCCGACGGGCTTTACCTGTGGCAAGACGACGACACTATCATCTTCTGCGATGAAAGAAACGAAAGAAACGAAAGAAACGACGAAAACAAGGAAGCTCCCTCAGGCGCAATCAGCAATTTTTACCTTATAAGCCTTAACGGGGGCGAAGCTGTTCCCGCTTTCTCCATTCCCCTCAAGGTTAAGGATATCGGTTTTCTGGGCGACGGCCTGTTCATCGTCCTTTGCATACATGATGAAAATAATTTTGATTCAGAAAAAAACGGTCATATGATAATTGACGAACTGCCCTTTTGGTCAAACGGCCAGGGTTTCATAAACGGCGTTCGCAGCCGGCTATATCTGTATGACGCCAAAACCGACGCCCTCACCCCCATCACCGGGCCTGACGACGATGTTACCGGATTTTGCTGCTGCCAAAGGGGGGGCTATGCGGCCTACACCATTAAACAGGTGGATATCGGCCACGTGGATAAGGATTCGCTTTTTATATACGACCCCGCCCTGGGCGCTTCACAAAAGCTGATGGACGGCAAGCTTAATATCAGCGCTCTTGCCTGCCGGGAGGATCTCATCGTCTTTGCCGCAACAGACGCGAAAACCTTTGGCGTGGCACAAAATCCGGCCTTTTATAAGGCGTCCCGCGAAGGCGGGCCCCCTTCCCTGCTGCTTAAAAGCGACTATACTGTGGGAAGGCCGGTGGGCGGAGACTGCCGCCTTGGAAGCGGCCGCACCTTCGCCTTGCATGAAAAAAGCATTTACTTTACCAGCACCAGAGGGTTTGCCTGCGATCTTTACCGGTTTGATATCGATGGCCTTGAGCTGAGCAAGCTCACCGACGGCCGGGGCAGCGTTGACTTTTTTGACATTTCACCCGGCGGAGAAATTGAGTTCGTGGCCTTTTTTGGCCAGGAGCTTCAGGAGCTTTACCGTATTGATGAAAACGGCGGCACATGTCTTAGCAGCTTTAACAGCGGGTTTATAAAGGAGCATCCGCCCGTTGCACCCCGCCACCATGTCTTTACCGATGCTGACGGCTTCGAGATCGACGGCTGGGCGATGCTTCCCCCGGGCTTTGACCCTGACAAAAAATACCCGGCCATACTCAATATTCACGGAGGACCTAAGAGCCTGTTCGGCGAAATTTACTTCCATGAAATGCAGTGGCTTTGCGGCCTGGGCTATGTGATTATGTACTGCAACCCCAGGGGCAGCGATGGTAAAGGCAGCAGCTTTTCAGCGGTGCGCGGCTCTTACGGCACTTTCGACTATGACAATATCATCCAGTTTACAGACGAGATGCTAAAGGCCTACCCCGCCATCGATCCCCTGCGGATAGGGGTGATGGGCGGCTCCTACGGCGGCTTCATGGTCAACTGGATAATCACCCACACGGACCGCTTTGCCGCCGCGGTTTCCCAGCGGAGCATCTCCAACTGGATCACTTTTTGCCTCACCAGCGACATCGGCCACTATTTCGGCCCCGACCAGATGCAGGCCTCTGTCTGGGGCGATGCTGAAAAGCTGTGGGCTGCATCGCCGGTAAAATACGCCGATAATGCCAAGACCCCTACCCTTTTCCTCCATTCCGACCAGGACTACCGGTGCTGGCTTGCCGATGCATTCCAGATGTACAGCGCGCTGAAAATAAACGGAACGCCCACGCGCCTTTGCTTGTTCAAGGGCGAAAACCACGAGCTTTCCCGCTCGGGGCGCCCTGAAGCGCGAAAGGTGCGGCTGCAGGAAACCGCCGATTGGATGGAGAGATACTTGAAATAAAATCAAGCGCACAATGCAGCTATCGCGGGCGCAAAAAGTTTTTGAGAGGATGAGCCAAATGAGCAACGAGATGTATGCTTTGATGAAACTCCGCGAAGGCCCCGGCCTTACGCTGACCAGGACGCCAATTCCCCAAATAGGGCCAAACGATGTGAAGATACGCGTCCATTACACCGCCATCTGCGGCACAGATTTGCACATCTACAACTGGGATGAATGGTCCCAGCAAACCATTAAGCCGCCGCTTGTCACAGGTCATGAATATGTGGGAGAAATCTGCGAGATAGGCTCACATGCATCGGGCGGATTTGCCATCGGCGACATTGTTTCCGGCGAGGGGCATATCGTCTGCGGAAAATGCCGCAACTGCAAAGCAGGGAAGATGCATCTTTGCCGGCATACCCGCGGCGTGGGCGTAAACCGCAACGGCGCCTTTGCCGAATATGTGGTCATACCCGCGGCAAATGTGGTCAAGTGCAAGGAGGGCATCAGCGAAAAGATATGCGCCTGCTTTGATCCCCTGGGGAACGCCGTTCACACCGCCCTTTCCTTCGACATGGTGGGTGAGGACGTGTTGGTGGCCGGCGCCGGGCCCATCGGCATTATGGCGGCCGCCGTCTGCTGTCATATTGGCGCGCGCCATGTGGTCATCACCGATCTGAACGACTACCGCCTTGATCTTTCCCGCAAGATCAGCAGAGCCGTTACTGTCAATGTGGGCAGGGAGAGCCTTAAGGATAAAATGCGGGAGTTGGGAATCCATGAGGGCTTTGACGTGGGCCTGGAGATGTCCGGCAGCGCGTCAGCTTTAAACAGCATGATAGATAATATGTACAACGGCGGCAGGATCGCCCTGCTGGGAATTCAAAGCACAAAGACTTCCATCGACTGGAACAAGGTCATATTTAGCTGCCTTGAGATCAAGGGCATATACGGCAGGCATATGTTTGAAACCTGGTATAAGATGATGGCCATGCTCCAAAGCGGCCTTGATATCGGCGATATCATTACCCACGAGGTGGACTTTACCGAATTTGAAGAAGGCTTTGCAGCCATGCAGAGCGGCAAGTCCGGGAAGGTGGTCATCCGCTGGCCCGGCGCTTCACAGCTATAAAGAAAAGAAAAAAGAAAAAACGGGAGGGTAATCTGAGTGAAAAGAAATGCGAATAATTATTTTCAGGAACAGTTGGACCAGATCCGCGCCCAGGGCCTTTACAAGAATGAGCGAATAATAGTTTCACCCCAGGGCGGAAAGATCGACACCGACAGGGCCAAGGGACTTATCAATATGTGCGCCAACAACTATTTGGGCCTTGCCTACAACGAGGATATCCGCAAAGCCGCCCAGGAGGGCATGGACAGATGGGGCTACGGCCTTTCATCCGTGCGCTTCATATGCGGCACCCAGAGCATCCACCGTGAGCTGGAGGAAAATCTGGCGGACTTTTTCGGCAGCGATGACTGCATACTCTACTCCTCCTGCTACGATGCAAACGGCGGCCTGTTCGAGACCCTTTTAACCGATCAGGACTGCGTGATCAGCGACAGCCTTAACCACGCCAGCATAATCGACGGCATCCGCCTTTGCAAGGCCAAGCGCCTGCGCTACGCAAACAACGATATGACAGACCTTGAGCGCTGCCTGAAGGAAGCGGAGGGCTCCCGCATCCGCATGATAGCCACAGACGGCGTTTTCTCGATGGACGGCACATTCGCGAATCTTCAGGCCATCTGCGACCTGGCGGACAATTACGACGCCCTTGTCATGGTGGACGACAGCCACGCGGCGGGCTTTGTGGGCCCCACCGGCCGTGGCACACCGGAGCTTTGCGGCGTGAGCGACCGTGTGGACATAATAACCGGCACTTTGGGCAAGGCCATGGGCGGAAGCAGCGGCGGCTACACCTGCGCCACGAAGGAGATCGTCTCTTTGCTCAGGCAGCGCAGCCGGCCATATCTTTTCAGCAATACCTTAGCGCCGGCTTTGGTCTGCGGCGCCCTTAAGACCCTTGAGATCTGCCGAAATAACCCTGAAAGCCTTGAGCGTCTCAGGGAAAACACCGCCTATTACAGAGCCAGGCTTGACGAACTTGGCTTTGACGTGATCAAAAGCACCCATCCCATCGTGGCGATAATGCTCTACGACGCCGCCAAGGCCGCCCGCTTTGCAGAGCGTATGCTGGAAATGGGCGTTTATGTTGTGGGCTTTTCATACCCCGTCGTGCCTAGGGATATGGCGCGAATTCGCACACAGGTTTCCGCCGCTCACACCAGGGAGGATCTGGACCATGTGATCGACTGCCTGAAAAGACTTAAGGAGGAGCTGCAGTGAGCCCCGAACAGATGAAACAGGCTGTCTGCGCCGCCATAGACGAAAAACGCGATGAAATAATTGAAATTGGGCGGACAATATTCCAAAACCCGGAGCTGGGCTTTAAAGAATGGAAGACTTCCTCGTTGGTTGAGGATGTTTTTACAAAGCTGGGCCTCAGCTTTGTAAAGGGTCTTGCCATAACGGGCGTAAAAGCAAGGCTAAAGGGCGCCAAACCCGGCCCCAGCGTGGCTGTCCTGGGTGAGCTTGACGCAGTCGTCTGCCCGGGCCATCCCTTTGCCGATCCTGAAACTGGCGCAGCCCACTCCTGCGGCCACAACGCTCAGATCGCTTCGATGCTGGGGGCTGCCATGGGGCTGATACTTTCCGGTGTGGGAGAGAAGCTGGACGGCGATGCTGTGTTCTTCGCGGTGCCTGCCGAGGAGTTTGTGGAAATCGAATACAGGGAGGCTTTGCGTGAAAAGGGATTGATTTCATTCCTGGGCGGCAAGCAGGAATTGATCGCATCCGGCCATTTTGACGACGTGGACATGGCGATGATGGTTCACGCCCAGAGCAACTCCCCTGAAGCTGCAGCATATTTTTCGCCTTCCAGCAGCGCATTTATCGGCAAGAGCGTGGTGTTCTCCGGAAAGGAAGCCCATGCAGGGGGCGCGCCGTTTTTGGGAATAAACGCATTGAACGCCGCTACCGCAGCACTTATGCTCATCCACGCCCAGAGGGAAACCTTCAAGGATGAGGACGGCATAAGGGTGCATCCAATTATTACTAAAGGCGGGGACTTGGTCAACATCGTGCCTGCGGATGTTCGCATGGAAACCTATGTGCGCGGCAGCACTATGGATGCGGTGATCGACGCCAACAGAAAGGTCAACCGCGCCATAAAGGGCGCAGCCTACGCAATCGGCGCCGACGTGGACATACGCGAGTCGCCGGGCTATCTTCCCCTCTCTCAAAGCACCGCCATGGAGGAACTGTATGTGCAAAACATCGCCGGGTTTGTCGGACCTAAAAATATAATACGCCGATTCGATATGGGCGGCTCAACGGATATGGGCGATATCAGCGCAATAATGCCCGCAATCCATCCCTCTATGGGCGGGGTGTCCGGGAGCGCTCACAGCAAGGAATACACTATCGCAAATGAGGAGGCGCTGTATATTTATCCTGCAAAAACCATGGCCATGACGGTGGTCGATCTTCTCTCGGGCGGCGCTGAAAGGGCGAAAGCCATCTGCGAAAGCTTCTCCCCTGCCTTCAGCCGCTCCGGCTATGTCCAGTTTTGGCAGGACGTAATCAAGGGCGAAAGAGATGGAGCGTTAGTTTAGTCCACTGCAAGCCTTCCTCAGGCCTGAAATTAAAACACCAGCCCCCTTGCTGCATTCCAGCCAGGGGGTTTGTGCTTTCAGCAAGCTTCCCTCCGGAACGCAGATTTAGTTGGCTAAACCGATAACACGTCCCTGAATCCTAAGCAGAAGTGGAACGAGTCATGCTTTGCGATAATTTACACTTTCAAATCTCAAGCTAATGCATTAACATATATCATATCAGACAAGAAAAACACATAAAACATATAGCTTCGTGGGACACAGATTGATGCGGCGCCTGCCGGGGCGCGGACTTTTCGCATCTTGTCCATAGCTATCTTTATGCGGCAGATTTACAAAGGGGTGATGATAAAATGATGGAAGCACAGCGCCGGGAGGGAAAGCACCGGAGTATCGCGGGCCTTTGTTACGGCATATCAAGAGAGTTAAAGCGGAATTATCAGCTATATCTTATAATTTTGCCGCCCGTGATATATCTGATCATATTCCACTATATACCCATGTATGGCGCGCAGATAGCGTTTAGGCATTTTAGCGCCTACGGAGGCATATGGGGCAGTCCGTGGGCAGGGCTTGAGCACTTCATCAATTTCTTTAACTCTTACCAGTTTGAAAGGGTGCTGCGCAACACTTTGACGATAAGCCTTTATAATCTTCTGGCCAGCTTTCCCATACCCATAATTCTCGCCCTCCTTTTAAACACATTGAATAACGGCCCCTTTAAAAAGACCGTACAGATGGTGACATATGCTCCGCATTTCATTTCAACGGTGGTTATGGCGGGCATCATAGTGCAGTTTTTATCCCTTGAATACGGCCTTGCCAACAAGATCATCCGCACACTGGGCGGCGAGGGCATAATGTTCATGGGCGAGCCTTCCATGTTCAGCAGCATATATGTCTGGTCAGGGGTCTGGCAGGAAATGGGCTGGAGCTCCATCATATATCTGTCGGCTCTTTCGGCGATAGACGTAGAGCTCCACGAAGCAGCCATAGTGGACGGCGCCGGGCGCTTTAAGCGCATACTTTACATCGACATTCCGGGCATTATCCCCACAATAGTCATACTGTTTATACTAAATATGGGCAGGCTGCTGAACGTTGGCTTTGAAAAAGTGCTGCTTTTGCAAAACACCATGAACATGGAGGCCTCGGAGATCATATCCACATATGTCTATAAAGTGGCCTTTTCCGCCAGCATACCCAATTTCTCTTACGGAACAGCCATAGGCCTGTTTAATTCCGTAATTAACTTCTCGCTGATTCTAATATTCAACTATATCTCCCGCAGAGTCGGCGATGTTTCGCTTTGGTAGGAGGAAAAGCTATGAGCAGCATATTTTTGCGCAAGAAAATGAGCAGCGGCGACCGCGCCTTTATGACGTTGGTATATATCATGCTTTCGATCATATTGATTGCGGTGCTCTATCCGCTGATATATATAGTCAGCAGCTCCTTCAGCTCCACCTCGGCGGTGATGGCCGGCAGGGTTTGGCTGCTCCCCGTGGATTTTTCTCTTTCCGGCTATAAGGCGATCTTTAAAAACAACGATATACTAACCGGCTATATAAACACAATCATATACACCGTGACAGGCACCCTGCTGAATGTGGTGATGACCATCTGCGCGGCATTCCCCCTTTCCCGCAGGGATTTTCGCATCCGCAAGCCCTTGATGTTCCTGTTCGTGTTCACCATGTTCTTCTCAGGCGGCATAGTGCCTTTATATATATTGATGAACCAGCTTAGCCTCACCAACACCCGCTTTGCGATGATACTCCCCGGGGCGCTGAGCGTTTGGAACATGATAATCATGCGCACTTTTTTCGAGAGCAATATCCCCAAGGACCTTCTGGAGGCCGCCCAGCTTGACGGCTGCAGCGATCTCAAGTTCCTGGTTCGCATCGTGCTTCCCTTGTCCGGCGCAGTCATAGCCGTCATCTCACTGTTTTACGCCGTAGGGCACTGGAACGCCTTCTTTAACGCGCTTTTGTATCTGACAAATAAAAAGCTATACCCCTTGCAGGTGTTCCTGCGCGATATACTGATTCTAAACTCCATCGACGCCAGCATGATAAGTATCGACATAAAAGAACTTGAAGCCAAGGAAGGGCTGAAGGAACTGCTTAAGTATTCGCTGATAATTGTGTCCAGCGTCCCTGTGCTGTGCATCTATCCCTTTGTGCAGCGACATTTCGTAAAGGGAGTGATGGTCGGCTCCATCAAGGGATGATGGCCGCAAGGCAGCACTGTAAGGTCAGAGAAAATAAAAAGCAAAAAGTAAAAGAGCAGAAAAAAGAGGAAAAAAGAGGAAAAAACAAGAGGAGGAATTGCTAATGAAACGTACAATTATTGCGCTTACCCTGGCAGTGGTAATGATCATGCCTCTCCTGGCAGGATGCGCAGGCCCCGGCGCAAGCGGCACCACAGCCCCCGGCTCGGCCACAGCAGCCCCCGGCTCGGCCACAGCAGCCCCCGCCCCTACATCGGCTTCCGGTGCTTCCGGCACAAATGGCTTTGACGGCGCCGCCGATACCTTCCCCATCGTGGATTCGCCTGTCACATTCTCCATTTTGGCGCTGAGAGCCCGGGTGGAAATTGAGGACTGGGCCACAAACAAGGTGACCCAATACTGGCAGGATAAGACCGGCGTGAACTTCGAGTGGGATACCGTCATCGATGCTGAGGCTTCCAAGCAAAAGCTCAGCGTGGTTATGGCCAGCGGCTCTTTGCCCGATATCATCATCAGCGCCAGCGGCTCCCTTTCGGTGGATCAGGCGGTGGCCTACGGCGGACAGCGGCTCTTAGTGCCCATGAACGATATGATCGATAAGTACGGAGTCAACCTCAACAAGCTCTTTGAGATGGACGCCATGGTTGAGCCCTCCATCACCGCACCAGACGGCAACATTTATTTCCTTCCCTCCTACACATCCAACGCCCAGGCCCATACCTCGCTGATGCAAAGGGCCATGATCAACACCACATGGCTTGATAATTTAAACCTTCAGATGCCCACCACCACCGATGAATACTACGAAGTGCTCAAAGCCTTTAAGACCCAGGACGCCAATGCAAATGGCGATGTCAACGACGAAATTCCCTTGGTAACATTGACGGGCAACTACACCGGCTTTGACATATTCATTATGCACAGCTTCCTCTATAACAGCGGCAAGCTCTACAACTGGCTGAGCGTTGAGGACGGAAATATCACCGCCGCATACGCAGAGGACGGTTGGCGCGAAGGCCTGAAATATATGCGCACCCTCTATTCCGAGGGCCTTGCCGATAAGGAAATCTTCCTGACCACAAGCGACCAGCTTAAGATGTATACCGCCGATGCCAACGGCAACCGCGTCGGCTCTGCGCTCACCTACTCCTATAGCTCTTTCATGAACCTTACCTCCGATGTGGTGAAGGAGTTTGACTTTATCCCGCCCCTCACAGGCCCCACCGGCATCCGCCAGACCTCTTACATAGAGAGCTGGATCGACGCCAGTTTCTTCATCACAAGCGCCTGTAAGGAGCCTGAAATCGCCTTCCGCGTGGGCGACGCGCTGCTCTTTGACGCCCTGTCAGACCCAAGTCTGGAAGCTCTTAACGGCGTGTACGGGCCGGAGGGCGAAGGCTGGGAGAGAGCCGCAGAGGGCGAGCTCGGCTTTGACGGGGTAACCCCCGCCACCTACAAATGGATCTTTGTCTTCGGCCAGCCCAACAATTTGAACTGGCACGAATGGGGCCCGCTGGTGCGCAGGTCCGATTGGAAGCTTCAGATGTCGGCAAGCCCCACCGACTGGGACCAGGAAACGCTGCTTTATCATGCCGCAATGGATCTGTACAAGCCGTATGCCGTCGCCAAGACAGTGCCCAGCACACTGATGTTTGAAACCGAGAAGGTCTCACAGGTCAGCCAGCTCAAGGAAACTCTGAACAGCTATGTGTCTGAATCCATGAGCAAATTTGTCACGGGCAGCATGAGCCTTGAAAACGACTGGGATGCCTACTTGAATGAGCTGGAAAAGATTGGCCTTGAAACCTATCTCAACCTATATCAGGAGGCATATGACAGGCAGTTTGGCAATTGAGCGATGCATCGGCAGCATAAAACACCTACGGCAAAACATTATGGAGGTAATTATTAAATGAAAGACACGCGACAGCAATGGTTTAAGGAGGCAAAATACGGCCTGTTCATCCACTGGGGCCTTTACTCCGCCTTAGGCGGTGAATATAAGGGCCGGCGCACCGACTGGATTTCCGAATGGATAATGAACACCCTGCAAATTCCGGTGGAGGAATATGAAAAGATTGCGCAGGAGTTTAATCCCGTCAATTTTGACGCTGACGAATATGTGCGCAAAGCCGCCCAATGGGGCATGAAATACATCGTCTTTACCTCCAAGCACCATGACGGCTTTGCCATGTATGACTCAAAGTGCAGCGATTATAATATCGTCAAAGCAACGCCCTTCGGCAGGGATATAATCAAAGAACTGAAGGAAGCCTGCGACCGCTACGGCTTGAGGCTGGGGCTTTACTACTCCCAGTCCCAAGATTGGCATGATCCCAACGGCTATCGCGATCAGCGGGATGACAAGAATAAAGCAGACGTTAATGCCGGCAAGGACTTTAGAAAATACCTTGACGAAAAATGCATTCCTCAGCTCAAGGAAATTCTCACACAATATGGCGATATCGCTTTGATCTGGTTCGACACGCCCATGGGTATCACCCAGGAGCAGAGCCGTGAGCTGGCCGACATAGTAAAATCCATTCAGCCCAACTGCCTTGTCAGCGGGCGCATAGGCAACGATGTGGGTGAATACAATTCCACCGGCGATAACTTCATCCCCCTGCTGCCCTATCCCGGAGACTGGGAAGTCCCCGCGACGCTGAACGAAAGCTGGGGCTATAAGAAGGACGACCACAATTGGCGCTCCCCCGATGAAATCCTGCGGCTGCTGCTTAAAATAAACAGCCGCGGCGGGAACTATCTCTTGAACATCGGCCCTGACGGGCTGGGCAACATCCCCGAAGGCAGCGTGAAAGTTCTGGACGCAGTCGGAGATTATATTAAGCGCAACGGCGAAGCAATATATGCCACAAAGTCAGTTCCCTTCTACCCTTACGACCTGGAGTGGTGCGTGATGACCCGCAAGGATCACCGCCTGTTCCTGAACATACTCAAGCCCAACTCCCGCTTCGTCCTTACAAACTTCGCCAACACCGTCAAAAAGGTCACACTCCTGGAAACGGGCGAGGAGCTCTTTTATCAGACTCAGCCTGAGGGATCGGACAGAAGGTTCATCCGGATACGGGTGCCTGTTGAATATCGCACAAAGCGTTATTACGCCATCGAAATCGAGACGGAAGAGGCGGAGCCCATCTTCGAGCCCATTTCTTTATAAAGCCAAGTTATAAACAGAATTAAGAGCTGCAGCGAATATAGCTGCAGCTCTGCTTTTTAGTTTTATCCATTTTCAATCACGGTGGTGCAAGCAAAACAGGCGCAACAGCGCGCTATGCCCAGGGATCCTCTTTGACGGGCAAGCGCACACCCATCACTATCCCGGGATATTCCCACAGATACCAGTTACCGTCCTTTTGCCTGAGGGTTATGGCCCGCGGCGAATCCGCCCCGGCAGTCCTGAGATATAGCCGCATGTAACCTGCCTGTAAGTCCTGCGGGCGAGGATCGGGGTAAAATAAAACCGTGTATGGAAGCGCAGGCTGGTAGTTATTGTCCGGCCTTGCGCCCTCAAAATATGCCATCGGAAGATATGCCTTGTCCCTCAACCTGTCTGTAAGGAAGCTTATCTCATGGGCGTTGAGGGCTGCCGGGCCCTTCAGGGCGTTTATTGCTGCCACACCCTCCTGCCTATCCTTTGTAAAAATGTTCAGCGCGCAAAGAAAGAGAGCGCATGTGTTCTCAGGCTTTGTCAGATTCATTTGCACAGAGCCGGCAAGCTCCCCTGCGGATGTTGGCAGCGCTTCAAAAACAACCTTCATCTTTCCTTCTCCTTTTCCGTTTTTCCACATATTCCATGCCTTACGGGCAAGCCTTCAAGGCACGTAAATTTCAGTCATTGAAAAGATATATTCCGTTCCTTCCTCGCCGCCGTAATAAACCAGCATTCCTCTTTCGCCCTGATCATCCACCAGTCTTTTGAACTCGATGAAATCCGCCCTTATCCCCGAGACCAAAAAGCCTTCGCCGTCATAGCCGCATACACGGAAAGTCGTCAGGTCATCATTCATAATCTCCATGGGATAGTAATTGGGGTCTGTGTCATAGATCTCATAATCGTTGTTGAAATCCGCATCCTCAAGGCCATACTCTTTGATCAGATCTTCCTGGTATGAGCCCACCCATATCACGTCATTAACCCAGATGGTGACATATCCTTCCTCGGTAGAAAGATCCTCGCCAAACCGCACCCAGGCCAGCCTTGCATTTTCCGCCAGATAATAATACGGGCCGTCCAGCAGGAAGTTTGTTGCCCAAAAGCTGGTATTTCTTTCATAATATCTGAAATCATCGCCCTGCCATTCCACAAACATTCCGCCAAGCTCATCGATCTCAATCGTGCCGTAAATAGGCGTGTTGCCTTCGGTTTTAATCAGATACGGCTGTCCATCCACCAGTGTCCATTGACGAATATCAAACTCCGCAGCGTTTTCCAGGCTTTGCCAGTAGTCCTCAGGGCTTAAATATACCGTCCCATCCGAGGTGAAGTAGTTAACCTGGACATAATCCCCGTCGCCGTAGCTGGACATGTCCACCCACCAGCCCTCAAGCATCTGCGCCCAATGCTCCCAATCATCCTCATCATGAAGGCTTTCGGCTTCCTTCGGCGTTTGAGAAGGTATGGGCCCTTGCGAAGCGCTTGGTCCAATGCCAGGGCTCGGGCTCAAGCTCTGGGCGATCGCCTCTGCAATTTTGTCGTTCAGGCTGCTTTTTATGTCATCGCTGGCTGCATTGCCGCCAGAAGCAGGGAGGAGGCCGCAACCGCTAAGGCAAAGCATGATGAGAGCCACTATGCCCGCCAGATATTTTCTCATGGTTGCGCTCCTTTCTTTATAAGGGGCTCCCCCCCTGCTATCCATTTTTACTGTTTCGGCCTATTTCTTGAAAGGCATAAACGGTATCATCAGTTTTGCCAACTTGGCAATTGTCATCGTCTGCAGGTAGACCTTGCCCGGGCCGGTGACAACAGTGTCGAACAGTCCTTCGCTGCCGAAAAGCACATTCTTGATTCCCTTAACCATCTGAACGTCCATCTGGCAAGTGGCATCCATTATCGCCACCACGCCTGTGTCGCAGATGAGCTGCTCGCCGGGCTCAAGGTCGTATTCCTGGCAGTAGCCGTCCACCTCCAGGAAAACCAGGCCGGGGCCGGTCACGCGCTGCATGATGAAGCCCTCGCCGCCTGCGATGCCCGCCCCCAGCTTCTTTTGGAAATGAACCGACAGTTCAACGCCATATGTGGCGCACAGGAATGCGGATTTCTGGCAGACTATGCTCTCGCCCTCCTGCAGCGTCCGCGCCACTATGCTCCCCGGGAATGATGAGGAGAAGCCGATCTCGGCAGGCCCCTGAGCCGTGTAGCGGGACATGAACATGCTTTCGCCGGTAAACATGCGCCCCAATGCCTTTCCAACGCCGCCTTCAGCCTTCGCCTCTGTGACAATTGGCCCCCGCGACCATGTACGGCCGCCGGATTCGCTGATGATTGTCTCCCCCGCCTCAAGCTGTATCAGCACCGCCGGCAGAGAGCCGCCCTCAATTGTGTACTTCATCAAAATACCTCCTTGTCCTTTTTGGTTAAATATAGTTGCACTGTTATTATATTGGAAAATCCATCAGCAATATGCCCGCTAACCGGCTGTCCTCATCAGGATATTCAGCGCCTTAAGCGTTCATGATAATCAGTCAAAGCTGATGCTGTCCAGCACCATGTCGGCTTCGCTGCCCGGGCTGATATCAAGCTTTGTTATCAGAACGCTCACAGCGTGGTCTGAGTCTATCACGCCTATATATTCCGTCCATTCCATGCCCACACTCTTGTATGTCCTGCCGGCCATCTTTATGCCTGCGATGGTCCTGTCGTCAATGCTCTTCAGGTTCTCAAAATCATCTTTATAGAAATCAAACCTCTCCACGTTTGAAGTAATTCTTATGGCGATTTTTGGCGAGCTTGAGTATACCTTATCCTCGCTGGGCACATTGTAAAGACTGTATGTGTCCATATAGGGCTTGCAGTACCAGGTTCCCTCCGGAACTGATGCCGATATCAACACATCGTCTATCACGGTGGACATATCCACCCAGGCGCCTGAGAGGGAGCCGCTGTTATCCGCGGTTACAGGGGGAGTTGGTCCGTACGCAACATCGAGCCCACCCTTGTAATCATCATATCCGGGGGGTAGGATGTAGTCGTTCTGCTCATCCCAATAGGTGCCGTCCTCCCTCATGTAGAGCAAGAAATTAAACGAGATGTTTTCGCCCCGGCAGAAATAGTCTATGTAAAGCACGCCGTTGTCCAGCACCGTCGAGAGCCACCATTCCTCCGATTCGTCTAAATATATATCGAATATCCATGCATCGTCCTCGCCGATATCCGCCTCCATGTAATCCCCGTAGAGGTTCACATACAAGGAGTATATGGGGTCATACTCCATGTCCATAGTGTCAAAGACCTCAAAAAATGCCCTGCCGGAGCTATCCTCCTCGATATAGCCCCAGACATCGTATATGCCTTCGGCTTCCGCCGCCTGGCTTGACGGGCTAAAGTCGGAGATCATAAGCGCGCCATACCAATAGCTGCCGATTTCAAACTCCGTCGTGGGGGATACAAAGCCCAACTGCTCTACCCCCAGGGCCTCCTCCAGGCTTTGGGCCGTGCTGGCAGTGGGAGGCGGCGGCAGGCCGTCGTTTAGGGCAAAGACGAACACCGTTCCATCCATATCGATGGATATCGTATCCTTTTCCTCCTTGTATTCCATGGTGCCTATGCCTTCCAGAATGATCTGGCCCTTCTTCCATGTGCCTGTCTCCCTTATGTCAAACATGATTTCAGCCGTGCCATCCCCCCGCAGGAGGACATACCAGTCGCTCATGCCGTACATCTCCAGCTCTGAACCGCTGGCCCTCAGGCCTTCGCCGCCATCAAAAGATTCAAGGACATAGTAATCATAATCGCCCTGGGCTGCAACGCTTTGTCCGCCCTCCTTTTGGAAGGTTAGCTTCATGCCTGTGCCGAGCACATTTTCCAGCTTCATCACTCCGCTGCTTAATGTGCCTTCGCTCTTGACGCCGACGCCTTCAATGTGCAGCACATCGTCCTTAATGCTCCACTTGCCGTTTGACTTGGCGCCATCTATCTCCAGAGTGCATTTGCCCCTGTCAAGAAGCTCTATCGTGAACCCTTTTTCAAAGACATCCTTTACAGCCACCTCAAAACCCAGCACTTCGGCCTTGGACGCCACATATTTGCCCACATTCGGGTCGGCGCTGACGGCTTTGCTGCCACAGCCCACAAGCGAAAGCAGCAATATGACCGAAAGCAAAACTGCGGCTAATTTCTTCATATCATTTCCTCCTTCTAAAGCCCGTCACAGCAGTTCCATCAAAGTGGATTCAAGCCGTCAAAGGGCGATGGAGCGCCGCTTTTCAGCTTCTGGCTGTAGTCATCATAGCCCGGCGGCAACAACTGGTTTTCCTGGATCTCCTTATCCCAGTTTGCACCCCAAGGTTTTAAGAAAATTGTGTATTCGAAGTAGTCGCCATAAAAGTCCGTATAATCGTCCCTGATGACATATTTGTTTTCGTAGTCGGGGCTGACCCTGAACATCCAGTTATAGGTGTACATATCCCCGTCAAGAACTGCCCCCCTCTCAGCGTCCAGGCCATGGGACGACACTGTGCAGCTTCCGCTGGCGAAGGCAGGCAAGCCGCTGCCAAAGTAAACTGCAAAAACCCCGCTGCCGCTTTCGTCCACATCAACCACCATGTAGACATCGGAGCTGTCGGGGATGAATGAATATCTGCCGGAGCCCTCTATGAAATCGACGACGCCGTACCAGGTGCCGTTCCACTGCTTTTGCAGAGCGCTCGTCTGGGCGGGGGAAGATCCGCCCGCCGCGACATATCCGCCCTCCTTTTCAAAGGACACCACAATGCCGGTACCCATCACATCGTCAATGACCATCTTTCCGTCTTTAAGTTCGCCTGAAAGGTCAAACCCGCCGCCCTTTATGGTAATCTCATCGTCTTTTAAGGTCCATTTGGCGCTGCCCTTCTTGCCGTCCACGTTCAGCTCGCACTTGCCCTTATCCAGCAGCTCTATAGAAAAGCCCTTTTGATAGACATCTTCAATGTCCAGCTCAATGCCCCAAGCCTTTGCCGTGACGGCATTCCAAACGCCGACGTTCGGGTCATTCACAGAAGCGGCGACGCTATCGTTTCCGCCAATTAGCGAAACCAGCAGCACCACTATCAGCACCACCGCCAAGGCTGCACCGCCAAATATGAACAGCCTTTTATCGATGGGCTTCTTCTGCTTTGCAGCCTGCACCGGGGGCGTATAGCTCTGCTGCGCCGGGGGGACGTATGCCTGCTGCGCCGAAGGCGTATGGCTCTGCTGCACGGGGGGCGTATGGCTCTGCTGCGCCGGGGGCGTGTAGCTCTGCTGCGCCGGGGGCGTATGGCTCTGCCGCGCCGGGGGCGTGTAGCTCTGCTGCGCAGGCGGCGTGTAGCTCTGCTGTGCAGGCGGCGTATGGCTCTGCTGCGCCGGGGGCGTGTAGCTCTGCTGTGCAGGCGGCGTGTAGCTCTGCTGTTCTTTTAAATCAAGGGTTTTATCGACCTGTTTTATCTGTTCTTCCTTTACTTGGCTCTTGACCGGCGCCCCGCAATTATCGCAGAATTTCGCCTGTGAACTTATCTCCAAGCCACAACTATTGCAAAATGCCATTTTATTTCTATTCCTCCTCTGCTGTCACATTCATAATCTTGTCTTATGGGGCCCAAGTTTCGCTTTTCATATGGACAAAATTTTAGACACTAAATAGTCCAAACTGGCGTCATAGAACACAAAATCGTCTATCATTCCTCTTCGCTTTGCGCTAACACACTGGTTGATTTCATCCTTATCGCTTTCGGGGCAGATTGTAAGCAGCTTGCAGAAAGGGACCTGCCTGCGGATTTCATCGCACAGCTCCAGGCAGCTCGTAGCGTCATACGGCCCGGACTCGGCGATTTCAACCACCGCAAGTTCCGGCTGGTATTGCTCAATATACGCACATGCCAGCTTATGGTTGGTTATTATGTGGGTCTTTAGCTCCCCCGCCATGTGGCTCTTAAGAGCCATGGCGATTCCCTCTGCCAGCGGCTTTCTGCGCATGATAAGCGCAATGATCTTTAAAGGCGGCACTTCCACGACCCCTTTCAAATATAAGCTTACGCCCATAGCATACCAGATTGTGCCGCCCCCCACATCACAGCTATCAACCATTTTGTAAAAATTTTCCAACTTTATGCAAAGATATAAAGATATAAAAAACCGCCGGCATAAGCCGCGGCTCTTCATGAAGCTATTCAGTTATTGTTCATTTAATATTTCGGGTTCAGCCAGCCATTCAACACCACATGGGCTACAAGCTCGCTGGTGCGCTCAAAACCCATCTTCCCGGTAATATTTTGTATATGCCTGTACACCGTGTTCTCCGATATGCACATCTCCTGAGCAATCTGAACCCTTGACAGCCCCTGGCAGACCATCTTAAGCACCTGTATCTCCCGCTCTGTAAGCGGAGACTCCCCCCTTTGCACAGGTATGCTCTTGCGCTTTGGAAAATAGCTTCCCCCGCTGGCCACATCCCTTATGACCTGAATGAAAAACGGCAGACTCATGCTCTTTTCAACGAAGGCATCCGCCCCGCTTTCCTTCGCCCTTGGCATGTATGTGATCTCGTCAAAGCCGGTCATAACTATCACCTTTATATGCGGCATCTGTGCCTTAAGCTGCTGCGCTGCTTTAAGGCCGGAAGCTCCCCCGGCAGTGCAGACATCCATCAGCACCACATCCGGGCTGAGGCTCCGGCAGAATATTAGAGCCAACGAAGCGTCGGCGATGTCATCCAGCACCTCCATGTCATCGCAAGCTTCCAAAGCATGGCGGAAGGAGTCCCTGATTGCCGTGTGGTCGTCAACGATCAAAATTTTTATCATAACACTTCACCTTTCACCCATGCCATTGCCTTAAACCCCTCCTGCATAACGATCTTAAACCATCCTCCGGCGGCGCTCGCACGCCGACGCATTCCTCTGATGCCGCCGCCTTCACGGATGATCTCAGGAAGGCCGCCGTTATTTTTTACTGTTAGCAAATATCCCCCATCCGATTGTTCGCAGCTGATCTCCACAGCCGTTGCAAAGCCATGCCTGACCGCATTGGTGGAGCATTCACGGATTATATCCAGCAATAAGAGCCCCAACTCGCCCTTGGGCAGCTCGCCCGTTAGGGTCAATTCAACATCAACGCTTCTAAACGACTGGGCGATCTGCTCAAAGGAGGCGTCCAGCTCCTCCCCCTCCTTCTTAAGCTCCTCTTCCATGCTTCTTATGCTGTCCGCAACCTTTGCAATGTCCGGCGATTTGCTCCTTAGCAGGTTCTGAACCATGGCAATCTGCTGCCCTAAAACATCATGGACGCGGCCCTTTCTTTTCACAAGCTCCTCCTGATAGCTCAGCTCATCCAGATCCTCCAGCATGGCTAAAAGGTCTTCCTTTTGCCGGTCAAGCCTCTGCTTCTTGTCAGTCAGTTCCCTTGTAAGCCGCCATTCCTCTGTTATATCCGCAGATGCTATCTGGTAATATTTCCTGCTCCTGGCCTGGATCTCGTCCAGCTTAAATCGCCATACCCCCCCGCCGGGGAGTTCATACACCAAAGACCTGTCCGCCGAGTATCTTTTTTCACCCCGGACCTCCCCTTCCAGCAGGGCCTTGTAAAAGACATCGCCGCTCCTTATGGCCTTTCCGGTAAGCTGCTGGGCTATCCTTTGCATGGCTTGGTTTAAAAGCACAATATGCCCATCCCCTTCGCAAAAGAGTATGCCCGAGGGAAGCGAATCCACCGCCTCTTTTATTGAAAGGGCCGAAAGGCCGCTGTGTATCTGGCGATGCCAGTAAAAGGCGCATACTGCGCTTCGAACTGTCAGCAAAAGCACCGCGCAGGCATAAAGCATCGTGAACGCCCCGCCGCCTTCCCATATGGGCAGTATCAAAAACGCGCCGGCAGCAGGCAGCAGCGCCGCCTTTTTGCGCTTTATGAAAGCAACGATCCCCAGCAGCAGGAGCAGGCCAAAAAGAACCCAGCGCTCGATATTCCCCCCGAGCGGCACAACGATGCTTCCAAAGGAATGATGTGCAACTAGGGCCAAATGATATGTCATAAGACTCATCAAAAGAAGGGTGAAAATCTCCAGCAGCCTTTCCGGAAGAAGCCGTCCTTCCCACCTGCGCCGGAGCATGTGAAGAACGCAAAGGGCCGCCTGGGCGGCAAAGCCTGCCGCAGATAATATCTGCAAAGCGATGCAGAACTCCGGATTCACCATGTAAAAATCAAGCATCTGCACAGCCCCCCTCAATCCTCAGCGCTGCCTGGGACAAATATCCATCCTCTCTCAGCTCGATGGCGCCGCCGGCAATGTCCTCTCTCAGCCGGATTCCCCTCAATGGAGCGTCCCCCATAAGCTGCATCAATACGCCTTTGCCCTGTATGCTCATCCTGCAGATCAGTTCCCTCTGGCCGTGCTTCATGGCAATTCTAAGGCCGTCAAACAAAAAACTATAGCATCCTATGGCCGCTTCGATCTTTAAATCATTGCAAAACTCCCGGGGTTTAGAGGTATAGGAGGGGTCGGAAATATCTGAAATGATGGCGCAAGCTATACCTGCGGCCTGCGCATATTCCGCAAGTTCATTCAAGTATGCAAAAAGCTCATCAAAGCCCATGGTTTCGTTCTGCTTCTCCCAAAACATCAGATTACAGCGGCGTTTGCCATAGCATAAAAGCAAGCCGATGTGGGCAAGGGCCTCCTTGTCCGGGGCGTTATCCCCTCTCAGGCTCTCCAGCAGACTGCCAATTTGGGCCAACTGGTCTTCCAGCAAAGAGTCCAGCTCGCCTTGTATTATTTTTTGGGCCGAAAGCTTTTCCATATCAGAGCGTATCCTGTGCTCATACAAAAGCATGTCGTTGGTCTTTTCCAACTGTTCAATGGTCACGGAAAGCTCCCGTTGAAGCCGGTGTATGGCGGACAAATCCTCCTGCCAAACCGCCAGCCCGCCTGTAATGGAACTGACGCGCATTATCGCTCCTGCTTCAGCCGAGGCCGATGCGGAACGGAGCACTGTTTTTCCGCCGGCGTCCAGAATTTCCATCGCCAGAGGCGAGCAGGCGAAAAGAAGCTCATACTTGGCATTTACCGGTATAAGACCGGACATCATGGCGGATTGAAGAAAAAGGAGCGAAAAGAAGCCCACTGTTATAGTGAAATCGCTCTCCCTGGCAAAGGGGATGCGCAGCACATAAAAAACGGCGTATGAAAGAGCCATCAAAAACATCAGCACCGGAACGAACATTCCGTATCTCCTTGGGCTGCGCCAGCCTTTTACCAGCAGCAATCCTATGGCTGAAATGAAGCACAGCACATTCCCCCCAAATACCAGGAAGTAGCCCGGGCCATAGCTGTAGTCGGATGAGCTGCCGGACATGACGTCCAGCCTAAACACCTGCATGTGAATATCATTGGTAAAAACCAGCAATAGCAGCGCCAGATTAAAGCCAAAGCAAAGCTTCCACCAAAGGGGCGGGGGAGAATCCTCCCAACGTCCGGTTAAATCGGCTATACGCAGCAGAGCTACCGGTAAGAATATTTGAAATATATAATAACCATACCAGCAATAGCGGTTTATCGCGCTGCCCTCCGGCGTTTGATATTTCAAAATGCGCAGTATTGCCCAAAAGGTTAAAATTAGCACCACCACAAACGCCCACCGCCGGATTTGTCTGCTCATGACCTTTGTGACCATGCTTCCCGTCCACACTATGGCCAGAAAAATGAATGCCATTGCGGAAATCATATGCTCGCGCCCGTCAGCGGTGGAGTAGAGCCTCACCCGCAGAGCCTCCCTGCGAAAGCGCACCAATACGCTTTGACCTGCTGCAATAAAGGAATGATAGTCCTTAAGAGTCGCTGCCCTGCCGTAGTCATCCTCGGGAGGATAGATAGCGCTGTCACTGAGGCCTTCAACCGAGCGCAGACCTTGGCTGACAAGGCTCTCAGCATTATTTTCCTCCAGCAACAGCTCCCCATTGGCAAGAAAACCCTTTTCAAAGCTGAGGGTTCCCTCTTTTGGTATCACGATTTCGATGTTTCGCCCCTGTTTTTTTAGCTGCGCCGCCTGATTGTCAAGGCAGATTTGTATGGGCGCAAAGTCCCCATCCAACTGCAAAAATCCGTCCTGCCTTATGTCCGCAAACAGCTCCATGGCCTGATCCAACGAAAAGTCACCGCTGAGGGCATGGGATATCGCGCATATCATAAGGCGAAACTCCGGATCGCCAGTCGTAATTCCCACCATCTGCCGCGCACCGGTCAGGTCCTCCCAACTGCGGATATCCGCATCCGACCTGTCGCGGTCAATGGCAATAACAACCGTGACCTTATAATGCGGCTGCCAGAAAAAGCGCTCATATGCTTCCAGCAACGGAGCGGCCTGGAAGTCGTAAGCCTCCACAGCGGCATACTGGCTGAGCTCATGGGTGAAGCGGCTCTCCTTTGTGCCCTCGGAAAGCTTAAGGCTCATCCCCTGCGGAATCGCCGTCTCAAAGCTGCGGGCATAGCCCTCGGTGTAAATGAGTATCTCATCTCTATTTCCGCTCATTTTTCCGCTTGTTTTTACGTTGTCGGCAGAGCTGCAAGCAGCCAGAATGAACGCAAGGCAGCACAACAAAGCCACGCCAAAGGGTTTTAGAAAGATTATATTCCCCCTGCTTGCACCCTTCACACCCGCATACCTCCGCACACCGGCCGCTTCTTAGCTTTATTACGCCCCGTTATTTCATCGGCCAAGGCACACTGAAAGCGCCAAGCCAAAGATAATTTGTATATAATAATTATTATATGCGCTAATCGGGATATTTTCAACACCCCGCATTTAGCAGCTGTTATATTCTCATCAGAGCTGCAACTGAATGGAACACCAGCACCAGACCCAAAACCCCTGCAAGGCTTGGCGCGATCATATTCGATACATTTAAAAGGCCGTTTTTTATTATGATGTAAACTCGATCGAATCTTTCCCTTGTTTTCATGTATAAAAAATAGAGTATCATAAGCGGCAGGGTGTATATGAAATTATAAAGAACAAGTATCAGCGTTACCTGCCAAAAGGTTAGCTGATAGCTGAAAAGTATCGCCATAAAAGCGAAGTAGGGCAGGGCTGTCGTCAGCTCAGATATGGTTGCGCCAACGCCTATGATTATGAGG
Source organism: Christensenellales bacterium (assembly GCA_050942895.1). Lineage (GTDB taxonomy): Bacteria > Bacillota > Clostridia > Christensenellales > UBA1750 > JBNRMR01. Next base: position 13,004 of record JBMNOE010000016.1, on the reverse strand, counting down.
GCCATGGGCGAAACGGATTTTATTCCTCTTGCCATTTTTTCCTCGTCATTCCCCTGAGCAATGGCTGAATACTGCGATTTTACCTCGCCATTCTCCTGAGCAATGGCTGAATTCTGCGATTTTAGCTGTGACTTCAGAGCCTTTATCCGAAAGCTTTGAATCATCCATGCCATGGCCATCAAAAGGCATATGCCCAAAATCAGCTCCAGAGTGAACAAAACCCGGCCATGCCTCTGCAAAAGCTCTGTGAAAAAGTTGCCAACAAAAATAATCAGGCCATAATATGCCAGGAAGCCGCCGATGAGATTGGTGATGCCGGTCGGCGCTATAAAATACCATATATGCCGCGGCTTTTTCACCAGGCCTTGCAGCACAAACTGCTGCGTTATGGCGATAGGATTAACGCTGTCTAAAGCGCCGGTTATTATGGTTGAAAGTATCAGTCCCCACATTGCTAAATCAATTCTCCTTGAAAACATAATAGCTGAATTAAAAAATAGCTGAATATAAAAAGCCAAATTTAAAAAGCCCAAGAGTAAAAATCAAATACTCCTGGGCTTTTGTCCCACCGTGAACACGGCTCTGCCGCGCGTTTCCTCTCGGACCTGACCAACATGCTTCTTAGATATCCTCTTTATGAAGAATGCTGCGGAACCCTAGAAAACCTTAATATTTATTTTATGACGCTCTTTTAGCGATGCCGGGATGCGCCCCTTCGATCAACTGTCACCGCTCGTATTGCGAACACAATCGGCGCATTTACCATATACGATCGTTTCGTGGCTGCTGACCTTAAAACCGTATTTATCCTCCACCCGCTTGGCAAGGTCATCGCTGCAATATTCCACTTCCACGTCTATCACCTCAGAGCAATTTTCGCACACAAAGTGCAGGTGCGGCTGAACGTTCGCATCGTAACGCTCCTGCCCCGCCACAACCCCGACGCATATGATCCTGCCCTCATCCTTAAACTGGGCTATGTTCCTGTAAACCGTGCCCAAACTCAGGTCTGGGAATTTCGGCTTCAGCTTATTATATACCCATTCTGCGGAGGGATGGCTCTTTGTGGAGGCTATCGTCTCCAAAATTGCATCTCTTTTTCTGCTGTAACGCCTTGCTGTTTTCATAATCCCTCTGGTAATCACTCTTTTTACTGAATAAATCATACCATAATTCCGGCCACAAGTAAATACCTACGGCTTTGCAGAGGGGCGGGTGTAAAAGGCGGAAGAAGGCTGTTTTTATATCGCCATGCCGGTGCGATATTGGCTGTTGTAAAGGTATGAGTAAAAACCGTTCTCTTTTGCCAAAAGCTCATCATGGGTGCCGCTTTCCACGACCTCGCCTCCGTTTATAACCAAAATCTTATCTGCGTTTTTGATGGTGGAGAGCCTGTGTGCAATTATGAAACTGGTTCTTCCCTTCATCAAATCCAGCATGGCATCTTGGATCATCAGCTCTGTGCGGGTGTCGATGGATGAGGTGGCCTCATCCAGTATCAGCATCCGAGGATCAGCCAGCACCGCCCTTGCTATGGCCAGAAGCTGACGCTGCCCCTGGGAAAGGCTGCTGCCGTTTTCGGTAATCACTGTGTCATAACCCTCCGGCAGATGCATTATGAACGAATGAGCGTTGGCCATTTTAGCCGCAGCGACAACCTCCTCGTCGGTAGCGTCCGGCCTGCCGTAGCGGATGTTATCCTTCACGCTATATGAGAACAGGTATGTATCCTGAAGGACCATGCCCACATTCTTGCGCAAGCTTTCGCGGGTAAAGTTTTCAACGGGCTTTCCGTCCACAAGTATCTCTCCGCTCTGCTTGTCATAAAAGCGCATCAGCAGGCTGATTATCGTTGTCTTTCCCGCTCCCGTAGGCCCAACTATGGCAATCTGCTGGCCTGACCTTGCTTCAACGAAGGCGTTTTTAAGCACCTCTGTTTGGCCGTCATAGGAGAAATCAACGCCTTTAAACACAATGTCTCCCTTGATATCGCCGATATCCTGGGCGCCTACAGCGTCCTGCTCCTGCGGCTCATCCATTATGGCAAAGACTCTCTCCGACGCCGCAAGGGCTGACTGGAAGGTGTTAAACAGCGAAGCGATCTGGTTTAAAGGCTGGCCTATCTTTCGCATGTACTGCAGGAAAGAGAAAACCGTTCCAAGGCTGATTCCGCCCCTCACCACCAGATAGCCCCCCGCCACAGCCGCCAGCAGATAGGAAATGTTGTTCATCATGTTCATCATGGGGCCCATTATGCCTGCTATCCCCTGGGCCTTGGTGCCGCTCACCCTCAGGCGTTCGTTGAACTCATCAAATTCCTGAACAAGCTCATCCTCGCGCGAGAAGAGCTTCACTTCCTTCTGGCCGGAGATCATCTCCTCTATGAAGCCGTTCACATTGCCCAAGGCTTTCTGCTGAGCCCTGAAAAACCTGCGTGTCACCTTGCTCAATGAGCGGGTCAGCACGAATATCAACGGTATTGTGACCGCCGCCAGCAGCGTCATAATGGGGCTTAAAATCAGCATGGCGATGAATATGCCCAGCATCGTCACTACGCCTGATATAAGCTGCGATACGCTTTGGGAGATTGTCATGCCGACTGTATCCACATCGTTGGAAAGGCGGCTCATAACGTCGCCGCTGGAGTTGGTGTCGTAGAATTTCAGCGGCAATCCGCCGATGTGGTTGTAAAGGTTCGCCCGCATATTCGATGTAACATCCTGAGAGAGCCAGACCATCATCTTTGTTTGTGTGAATTGGAGCGCCACGCCTATCAGATACACCGCCAGCAGTGCCGCGCACATTTTAACCAGGCCGGGAATATCGCCATGGATGATATACTCATCTATGAGATGGCCGATCATCACCGGCGTTACAACGTTCACGCCGGCAAAGGCGATACACACCAAAAACAGCAGGAGAAACATTCCTTTTTTGTCCGTCAGCATCCGCACAAGCCTTTTGGTGGTGCCCTTCATATCCTTGGGTTTTTGAAAGAGTATCGTTCCGCCTCCCGGGCCTCCACGCCTGCCCTGATCGGCGTCGGCGGCATATTCGCGCACTCTGCGCTTTTTGCCCTTTACTTCATGGGCCTTTTCTTCATTTCCACTGGAGCGTTCCTGCCTTTCAGCCCTGGTAAGGTACTTATCCTTCCTCTTTTCTTCTCTTTTTTCAAGCTTATCCGGCATTTACAAGCACCTCCTCTCCCATCTGCGAAACGGCTATACTCCTGTATATCTCGCTGTTTTTAAGCAATTCTTCGTGTGTGCCCTGGGCGGATATTCTGCCGTCGTCCAAAACGATTATATTATCCGCATCGCTGATGGCGGAAATCCTCTGGGCGATAATGAAAACGATTCTGTCGTCGCGGCGCTTTTTTAGCGCGTCGTGAAGCTTCGCCTCGGTGGCCATGTCCACGGCGCTGGTGGAGTCATCCAGTATCAGAATCTCCGGATCTTTCACAAATGTCCGGGCGATTGAAAGCCGCTGCTTCTGCCCGCCGGAGAAGTTTCTGCCCCGCTGCTCCACGGGGGAATCATAGCCTTCCTTTGTGTTGAACAGGAAATTAGCCGCCTGGGCGTCCTCCACGGCGGCGTCCATCTGCTGCTTGGTGGCATCATCGTCGCCCCAGCGCAGGTTATCTTCCACGGTGCCTGAAAACAGCACGCTCTCCTGAAGCACCACGCCGATCTTGCTCCTCAGCTCGTCGATTGAAAGCTCGCGCACATCCCGCCCGCCGATCTTAACACTGCCCTCCGTTGCGTCGTAAAGCCTTGGTATCAGCGAAACGAAGGTGCTCTTTCCGGATCCGGTGCCGCCGATTATGCCGATCGTCTGGCCTTCTTTTGCAGAGAAGTTGATGTCTTTAAGCACATATTCCGGGCTGCTGGGGTTGTAGCCGAATGAAACGTTTTCAAACTCCACATCAAAGCCCTGGGCGACAGCGGGATGCTCCGGGGGCTTTATCGATGTGTCCGTATCCAGTATTTCGTTAATACGCTCAGCGCTGGCCTTCGCCCGGGAGAAGTTCACCGCTATCATCGCCAGCATCATCAGCGAACCCAGCACCTGCATCAAATAGTTCATGAAGGACATTATCGCGCCGGTGGTAAGCTCGCCGGATATGGTTAAAACACCGCCAAACCAGAAAAGTGCGACAAGGCTCAGGTTCATAACAAGCGTAATCACGGGCATCATTATCATCACCGTGCCCATGGCCTCCATGCCCTGGTCTTTAAGCTCCTGATTGGCCCTGCCGAAGCGCTCCCGCTCCCTTTCCTCGCCGTTGAAAGCCTTTATGACCCTTACCCCCAGAAGCCCTTCGCGCATGACAGAGTTTATGGCGTCTATCTTTTTTTGCATCTTTTCAAAAAGCGGAAATGCCCTTTTCATCACAAAAATGGCTGTAAACAGCAAAATGGGCGCTGCCGCGACGAATATCAGCGATAGCTTTGGGCTGATTGTGTACGCCATTATGAGGCCGCCGAAGGTAAACATCGGCGCTCTGACCACCATCCTCAATGCCATCATGACCATCTGTTGTATCTGAGTGACGTCATTTGTCATGCGTGTTATTATGGTTGAAGGCTTGTGCCTGTCTATCTCCGCGAAGGCGAAGGTCTGCACTTTTTGAAACATCGCCTTTCTAAGATTTGTGCCCATTCCCATGCCCGCTCGGGAGGAAAAATATGTGCATGCAACGCCGCCGATGACGCCAATGAATGTGAACAGCAGCATTTTCCCGCCGATTGCAAGTATGTAGTCTATATCGCCGTTCGTAATGCCCACGTCAATTATCTGTGCCATCAAACTGGGCTGCTGAAGATCCATCCAGACCTCCAGTATCATGAAAAGCGGCGCTAATATTGTAACAAGCCAATAGCCTTTAAGGTATTTAAAAAGTTTATTCATGCTATGTTTCCGCCTGCCTGTCCTTTCCTTCGATTTCTTCTTCCTGCTTTTTCAGCGCGGATATGATCAGCTCCAAGCATTCCTCGAAGCAGGCTTTCTGCTCCTGAGTGAACTGCGCAAAGCACCATTTTTCCATCTCATCTTGAATTTCACGAAGTCTTGCATATTTTTCCCTGCCAAGGTCTGTGAGACTGACCATCACCGCCCTTTTATCGGTCTTGGTAGGCTTCCTCTCTATGAAGCCGCTGGCCTCCATGGTGTTTAAAGCACTGGTAACAGAAGCCGGGTTCATATGGTGCTGCCGGGCGATCTCCCTTTGGATGCAGCTTCCCTTTTCGTATAGAAATTCCAAAATGGGCGGCATCCCCCTGGAAAGATCTGCCTCCTCCATCAACTTCGCAGAGCTTTTAAAAACCAGATGGTTGACATAGCCCATCTTAAGCACAATAGACTTCTTCCTTTTTTTCAAAATAACCCCTTCCATCTTAAAATAATTAATTGTTTGAGTTCAAACTATTGCAATTCAAACATTACTGGTGTATTATATTGTCTGGGGGCAAGTTTGTCAATATAAATTTTGAATAAATTCCACAGGCCCCCGCACCAAGAATATTGACAACCGCAAAGCCCAAACCCCATATTCTGCTGTCTTCTTGGGCGATATCCGAGAGGCATCCCATTTTTCCACCAATATCAGGTTTATTTTATGGGAGTTGCTTTTGGGGTTCGTCTCCGGCTTATTTGAAAAAAGCTTTGGAGAAGTTCCCGCAGAGTTTATTTGCCCTGACTAAAAGGCATCCGTTCAGCTCTTTAAAAAAACGTTTTATTATGGCATAAGACATGAAAAATTTTTATGGAATTTTTTGCGTTTTTTAAACTGCAGCAAAAATTGCAAAAAGAATTGCGAAAGGAATCGCAAAAAAGCTTTTTGGTACAAAAACCTGACCCTTTTGACAAGGGGCGCATCCAAGGAGTATAATAGAATTTGTGTTCAGAAAGGGGGCACTCATGTTTGGTTTTCTAATAGGGATTCTCGGCGGAGGCGTCGAGTTGTTTCTTTTAAGCAGGCTGGTTTTGTCCCTGTCACAGGGCAAGCCCGGAAAAATTGCTATCATACTGGCGCTTAAGCTGGCCGTCCTAGCCGTTGTTTTTGCGCTGGTGATAATATTTTTCAGGGATCAACTGCTTTGGTGCGGCACCGGGCTGGCAATCGTACTGGTTGCGGGGTCATTCACTCAATCAATCGCAAGAAATCGCGCAGAGGAGGCGGAAAAAGGATAATGTCCATTGGTCAGATTGTGCGCTGGGCTGTCATAGCTGCATCGCTGGCTCTGGGGATTTTTCAGATCATCAGATGGAGGCGAAGCGAAGCGCCCTCACCAGACGATCCAAACTTTAAAAAAGCAAGGCGAAAACGCCGCTTGACACTTATGACGGGGGTCTTTGGGCTGTGGCTCTGCTGCGGCCTTATATTAGGCATGTTCGCCGGGCCTTCCCAGGAGCTGCATATAGACATCATGGCCCCCAGGATGAACCTTTGGGGCATGGACGTCAGCTCCTCGGTGGTCATATCATGGATAGCCATGGCGATATTGATCATCCTGGCGGTGATCATCCGCCTTTTCGTCATACCAAAGTTCAGCGAAAACCCGAAAGGTCTTCAGAGCACTTTGGAGATAATGGTCGAGGGCATCGCCGATTACACAGAGAGCAGAGCGCCTCATCTTGGGGAAAATCTGGGTGCCTACATATTCGCAGTTGCAGCGCTTTTGGTGGCCTGCAGCGCTTTGGAGCTCTTTGGCTTGAGGCCGCCGACTGCGGATCTTATAATGACCGCTTCGCTGGCTATCTGCACATTTGTGCTGATAAACTATTACGGCATAAAACAAAAAGGCGTCAAGGGCCGCATAAAAAGCTTTGCCGAGCCCACGCCAGCAGTTTTTCCCATCAAGGTTTTGTCCGACATAGCCATCCCCGTATCTCTGGCCTGCCGGCTTTTCGGCAATATGCTTGGGGGCATGATAGTCGTGCATCTGCTCTACATGGCCCTCGGCGCTTTTGGCGTGGGTATTCCGGCTGTGTTAGGGCTCTATTTCAACGTCTTCCACCCGCTGATACAGGCGTTCATATTCATCACGCTCACTCTCACATTTATAAACGAGGCCGTGGAATAAAAAGCTCTTGGCGTAATTTATAATGTAAGCCAGGTCATAAAAAAACGGCCTGCAATTCATTTTTTATATCACAAGCAAGGCCACAAGAAAGGCCTGCAGCATATTTTTTGTATCACAAGCAAGGTCGTACAAAAAGACCTGCAACATATTTTTTACATCACAAGCAAGGTCGCAAAAAAGACCTGCAACATAATTTCTAAGTGTTTTTAGGCAATATTAAAGAACGCAGAACTACTGCGTCACAAAATCAAGGAGGAAATATAAATGGAACTGGGTTTAATCGCAATCGGTGCGGCTTTGGCCGTATTCACAGGTGTCGGAGCGGGTATCGCCATGGGCAATGCCACTGCCAAGGCTGTTGAGGCCATATCTCGCCAGCCTGAGGCTTCGGGGAAGATCAACTCCGCCCTGATGCTCGGCCTGGCTTTGACCGAGTCCACAGCGATTTACGGCTTTGTCACGGCGCTTATCATCATCTTCATGATGGGTTCTTAGGAGGCGCACAATGGAGTTTAACCTGGTGGATATATTGCAGCATGTGCTGAACATAGTCGTGCTGTACATAATCCTGCGCGCCTTGGTCTATAAACCCGTCCGGGAATATATGAAAAAGCGCCAGGAGAATCTGGATAAACAGCGCCTTGAGATCAGCGAAGGCCAGAGCGAAGTCATGGACCTTAAGGCAAAGTATGAGCAGTCCTTGAGCGGCGCCAAGGCCGAAGCTGAGGGCAAGGTGCGCGAAGGCGTCCTGCGGGCTGATATAGCCGCGAAGGAGATTATCGAAAAGTCAGAGAAGGATGCCAGAGCTATTTTGGCCGAAGCAAAAGAGCAAGCCGCCCTTGAGCAAGCTCGGCTGGAGGGTACACTGAAAAGCGAAGTGGCGGACCTCGCTTTGGAGCTGGCTTCAAAAATACTGGAAAGGGAAGTTTCAGCCGCTGATAACCGCGCCGTCATTGAGCAGTTTTTCAAAGGCTTGAGCAAGGTGAACAGGGCATGATGCAAGGAAACCTCTACATCGCCGGGCCTTTTGATGACGGTGACATTAAAAAAATTGAGGATCATTTTGCCGGTTTGCTGGGCCAAAGCGTCAGATTAAACGTTCAAAGGGACGACAAGCTTCTGGGCGGATTTATGGCGACCGTTGACGGCAAGGTCTACGATGCAAGCCTGCTGGTGCGCATGAAGGGCATCAGGCAGCATATTTTAAGCGAAATAAGCGAGGGGTGAGGCGATCATGATTAACGAAAACACAAGGAAGATCGGCACATATCTTCGCGAGCGGCTAAAAAGCTACGAGGACAGGCCCGTCGTGTACGAATACGGGAAGGTGGAGTCCACCGGCGATGGCGTGGTGAAAATTGACGGCCTTTCCCGCAGCCGCTACGGCGAGCTTATCGCCTTTGAGAACGATATATACGGCATGGCCATGGATTTGGAGCTGGGCGGAGCAGGCATCGTTCTGCTAAACGGCATAAACGATGTAAAAATAGGCTCAAGGGCTCAGAGCACGGGCCGCGTGGTGGAAGTTCCCGTTGGGCCGAACCTTTTGGGCCGCGTGGTGGATCCATTGGGTATGCCCCTTGACGGCCAGCCTCTGCACGCGGAAAAGTTCCGCGCCATAGAGCAGAGCGCCCCCACAATAATCGACCGTGCCAATGTGACCCGGCCCCTCCAGACCGGTCTTTTGGCCATAGACAGCATGATTCCCATCGGCAAAGGTCAGCGTGAGCTGATAATCGGCGACAGGCAGACCGGCAAGACCACCATCGCATTGGACTGCATTTTAAACCAAAAGGGGCAAAATGTCATCTGTGTATATGTGGCCATCGGCCAGAAGGTTTCGTCGATCTCAAAGATATACGAAGATCTCACAAAAAGCGGCGCCATGGACTACACCGTTTTGGTGGCCTCCACCGCCAGCGATTGCGCCGCCATGCAGTACATCGCCCCGTATGCGGGCTGCTCCATCGCCGAGAAGTTCATGTACTCCGGCAAGGATGTGCTGATAATCTACGACGATTTAAGCAAGCACGCCGTGGCATACAGGGCCATGTCGCTGCTGCTGAAACGTCCTCCTGGCCGGGAGGCCTACCCCGGCGATGTCTTTTATCTGCACAGCAGGCTTCTGGAAAGGGCGGCGCAGCTAAACGACGAACTGGGCGGCGGCTCCATGACAGCGCTGCCAATAGTCGAAACAATGGCCAGCGACATCTCCGCCTACATACCGACAAATGTAATTTCAATCACAGATGGGCAGATATACCTTGAAACGGAGCTTTTCCACGCCGGAATTCGCCCTGCGGTAAACGTGGGCCTTTCGGTTTCAAGGGTGGGCGGCTCCGCTCAGACAAAGGCCATGCGAAAGGTCTCCGGCAGGCTGCGGCTCACATTGGCTCAATACAGGGAGCTGATGATATTCTCCCAGTTTGGCGCCGACATCGACCCGTCCACAAAGAAGCTGCTGGACTATGGCACGAGGCTCACCCAAACATTGAAGCAGGACCAGCACAGCCCGCTTTCAATGGTCAGCCAGGTCTGCCTGCTGCTGGCTGTCACCGGCCATCACATGGACGATATCCCCGAAAGACAGGTGGACGAGTTCAGCGAAGGCCTTCTCAGCTATCTGCAGGGGACATGCAGGGTTCATCTGCGGGAGATCGAGGAGACGGGCGACTTGACAGACGAGGCAAGGTCCGCTTTGCAGGAGGCCATCGGCGAATACGCGAAGGGCTTCGAGGTGATGTGACATGTCCTCCATCAGTGATATACAATACCGCATGAAAAGCGTGAAGCAAACGCGGCAGATCACAAACGCCATGCATCTTGTGTCCACCTCCCGAATGCGCAAGGCCATCCGCGATATAGAGCAGAACAAGGCCTATTTTAGCCGCGCCCTTGAAACGATGAAAAGCATACTTGAGCACACCGGCGGCATTAACCATCCCTATCTCACCCACAGGCAAGGCTCTCGCACGGCCTACATAGTCATCGCGGGGGACAGGGGCCTTGCCGGAAGCTATAATCACGATGTTTTGAGCCTGGCGGATAATTCCATGAGGACAAAAGACGTTGTCTGCATTTTCACTGTGGGAAATATGGCCACGGAATATTTCCACCGTTCGCCGGATCACAATGTGGATGCACAGTTTGAAGGCGTGGTGGAACACCCTGCCATAGACATATCCCGCGATATCGTGGAGCTGGTCACAAATCTGTATGACGCCAATCTCATAGATGAGCTGCGGGTCGTTTACACACATTTTTCCAGCAGCTCAGCCCATAAACCCGTGGACTTCAAGCTTCTGCCCATAGAAGTTTCCGATTTCAGCGATGAGGAAAGCGCATGGCATTATGGCGCCGGCGAGCTTTTATACGATCCTTCCCCGGAGCAGGTCTTTGATGCCCTGATTCCGCAGTTTATGATCGGCTTTATGTACGGCGCGCTGGTAAACTCATATGCAAGCGAAAACAATTCCAGAATGAACGCCATGCAAAGCGCCACCGAAAGCGCCGACGACATGATGAAAAAACTTAACCTTCAGTATAACGCTGTGAGGCAACTGACCATAACTAACGAGCTTTCCGAAATCGTCAGCGCCTCCGGCGTATTCGACCAAAAGACCAAAAAGGCGGTAGGCATGCATAAAGAAGAGAACGATAGAAAAGAAGAAAAGGAAGAAAAAATAGAGAAAAACGCAGGTACCATCGTGAAGATAGCCGGCCCCGTGCTGGATGTGAGCTTTACGCCGGGGGAGGAGCCGCTTATACGCACGCTGCTTCACACCGCTGGGGAAAGCCCCGTCCACATGGAGGTGGCCCAGCAGGTGTCCCCCGGGATTGTGCGCGCCATCGCCCTGGAGGCCACCGAGGGCCTTTGCTGCGGCACAAAGGTCTTAAGCACCGGCGGCGGCATCGCCGTTCCCGTGGGCAAAAATGTTCTTGGCAGAGTGATCGATTCTTTGGGCAGGCCCATCGACGGCCTCGGCCCAATCGACGCGCCAAAATGGAGCATTCACAGGCCCGCGCCCAGCTTCATCAGCCAAAAATCTTCCACGCAGCTTTTTGAAACCGGTATAAAGGTCATCGACCTTCTTGCGCCGTACCCCATTGGAGGCAAGATAGGCCTTTTCGGCGGTGCCGGCGTGGGCAAAACAGTGCTTATAATGGAACTTATACACAATATCGCCACAAACCATGGCGGCTACTCCGTCTTTACAGGCGTGGGCGAGCGCAGCAGAGAGGGCACGGAGCTTATCAGCGAGATGAGGCAGTCCGGCGTAATCAACCACACTGCCCTTGCCTTCGGCCAGATGAACGAGCCCCCCGGATCGCGGATGATGGTAACGCTTGCGGGCCTTACAATGGCCGAATACCTGCGGGATGAACTGGGCCAAAATGTGCTTTTGTTCATCGATAACATTTTCAGATATGTTCAGGCAGGCAACGAAGTCTCCGCGCTGCTGGGAAGGATGCCCTCCGCCGTGGGATATCAGCCCACATTGGCGACAGAACTGGGCGAGCTTCAAGAGAGGATCGCCAGCACCGACAAGGGCTCCATCACATCCGTTCAGGCGGTGTTTGTCCCCGCAGACGATCTGACAGACCCCGCCCCCGCAGCCATATTCTCACACCTGGATGCCACCACAGTGCTTTCCCGGGCTATCGCCGAAATCGGCATTTACCCGGCAGTGGATCCTCTTGACTCCACCTCCAGAATGCTGGAGCCCGATATCGTGGGTGAAAGACATTACAATGTGGCCAGAAGGGTGCAGGAATGTCTCCAGCGCTATAATGAGCTGCAGGACATTATCGCAATTTTAGGCATGGACGAACTTTCCCACGAGGACAAACTTACCGTTTACCGCGCCCGAAAGATACAAAACTTCCTTTCCCAGCCGCTTCATGTGGCGGAAATATTCACCGGACAGCAGGGCCGTTATGTCCCCCTCAGCCAGACAATAGACGATTTCGAAGCCATAATCAACGGCGAAGCGGACGATATCCCCGAAGCAGCGTTTTTGATGGCCGGCGGGCTGGACGAAGTTCGCCAAAAGACAAGGGAGATGCAAAATGGCTAAGTCCTTCAACCTTATGATACTGACCCCCGAGCGCAAGTTCTTCAGCGGCAAAGTTGAAAGCCTGACAGTACAATCCATCGGCGGGCAGCTTACAATACTGGCAGATCATATTCCCATGGTGACGGCCTTGAGCGTCGGTTCGGTGACAATACGCACCCCGGAAGAGATAGTGACAGCCTTCCACTCCGAAGGCTTCATGGAGGTGCTGGCAGACCAGACCACAGTCTTTGCCCAGGCCTGCGAATGGCCCCACGAGATCGACATAAACCGGGCAGAGGAAGCCCGCAAAAGAGCCGAGAGCATCCTTTCCCGGGAAAAGAACGCCAATAGCATCGCTCGCAGCAAGATAGCCCTTTCAAGGGCACTGATGCGGATCAGAGTCCGCTCGCGCATCGAAAAATTATAAAACGACCATAAAAAAACCGTTCTAATGGAACGGTTTTTTGCTGCGGAGGTCTTGGGGTATGCCTCGGAGAGCCCTGCCCTCGGGCTCCTGCCAGCTTTTGAAAAAACTAGACCAAAACTTTCATAGAGCGCTTACGAGATCTTATGTGGAGCCAAGGAGATGCGTCACCTTGCGGGTGCAGGGCAGAGCGCTGCGTCGCTGCCCTCTCCGAGAGCCCTATCCGAGAGCCCTGCCCTCGGGCTCCCGCCAGCTTTTGAAAAAACTGGACCAAAACTTTCATAGAACGCTTACGGGATCTTATGTGGGGTCAAGGAGATGCGTCACCTTGCGGGTGCAGGGCAGAGCGCTGCGTCGCTGCCCTCTCCGAGAGCCCTATCCGAGAGCCCTGCCCTCGGGCTCCCGCCAGCTTTTGAAAAAACTGGACCAAAACTTTCA
>JBMNOE010000041.1:0-13819 GCA_050942895.1 Christensenellales bacterium | reverse complement strand
TAGAGCGCTTACGAGATCTTATGTGAGGTCAAGGGGTCTGCCCCTTGCGGGTGCAGGGCAGAGCCCTGTGTCGCTGCCCTCTCCGAGAGCCCTGCCCTCGGGCTCCCGCCAGCTTTTGAAAAAGCTGGACCAAAACTTTCATAGAACGCTTAAGAGATCTTATGCGGGCTCCGACCCAAAAACGTTATCCCATCACAGCCCAAAGTATTCTTTTGCGTTTTCGTAGCAGATGTTGCGCACTATGGCCGCCAATTCATGCTCGGGCGAAAAATATTCTCCGCGCTCCACCAGCATCCCCAAATAATTGCACAGCACACGCCTGTAAAGCTCGTGGCGGGAGTAGCTCAAGAAGCTGCGGCTGTCGGTGAGCATCCCCACGGACAGGCTGACAGGGTAAAGGTTGGCGACGGCTTCGAACTGGCGGTTTATGCCGTAGGGCTGGTCATTGAACCACCAGGGTGCGCCAAGCTGCACCTTTGCGCGGGTGCCGCCCTCGCAGAAGGCTGCCGCCAGTATGGCGAATGTCTCTATCTGCGCCGGGTTTAGCGGGTATAGTATAGTCTTGGGCAAAATGTCCTGCCGGGTCATGGCGTCCAAAAGCCGGCCCACGCTGTAAACACTGGTGTCATCATTGGTGCAGTCAAAACCGCAGGCAACGCCGACGGACTCCTCCTTGCTCCTGTTTGCGCCCTGATATGTACCTATATGAAGCTGCATCACAAATCCGTGGCGATGGTAAAGCCGCGCCAGCTCCAGCAGGAACGCCGTCTTATACTGAGCCTGCTCCTGCTCGCTAAGGGGTTGGCCGGAGCAGGCTTTGGCGTATATCTCCTCCGCCTGAGCCGGCGTTGCTTCCGCCCATACATAGCTTTCGATGCCGCTGTCGGCGATCATGGAACCGATGCCCTTAAACTCGATCAGGCGTGATTCCAGTGCGCCGATCATGCTCTTAAATGAATCCACCTTCATGCCGCCGGCCTGCGCCAGTGATTTCTGATATGGCGCGAAGGAGGGCTTCTCACAGTAGAAAGCCTTATCCGGCCTGAAAGCGGATATCACCCTCACGGGATGCTCCTGGCTCTCCAGCATTTTCTTGTGAAAAACAAGGCTGTCCACAGGGTCCTCGGTGGTGCTTGCAACCTCCACATTTGAGCGCTGCATGCACCAAAGAGGCGTCATGTTGTTTTCTTTGATAAGGCGGCTTGTTTGCCGGTATATCTCCTCGGCGTTCTCTGCGCACAGGGGTTGATCGATGCCAAAATACCTCTTTAGCTCCAGCGCGCACCAGATGTATAGCGGGTTGCCGATAAGCTGGGGCACTATGGCCGCAAAAGCCATGAACTTTTCACGGAAAGTCGCGCCGCCGGTGATAAGGCGCTCGTCGATGCCAAATGTGCGCATGACCCGCCATTTGTAGTGGTCATGAGCCAGCCACATCTCCCCCAGGTCCTCAAACTGCCTGTTTTCGTAGATTTCCTGGGCCAGCAGATGGCAGTGATAATCAATTATCGGCAGCTCTTTCGCATATTGATGATATAGCCGCCTCCCTGTTTCATTCGTCAAAAACATATTTTCGCTGAACATATCCTTCTCCCCTCAATCTCCTCAAAAGCCGATCAGCGCGCCGCCGTCAACGGGCACACAGGTTCCGGTGATATACCTGGCCGCCTTGCTGCACAGGAACGCGGCGCACATGCCCACGTCCATTGGGTCGCCGATGGCCCTGGCTGGGATTCGCCCCATTATCTTCTCCATCCGCGGCCTGTCTCCGTCCGTCGCCTGACGGAACATGGGCGTATCTATCCAGCCTGGAGCGATGGCGTTCACTGTAATGCCGTACTCTGCAAGCTCCGCTGTCAAAGTGCGCACAAGGCCCAAACAGCCTGCCTTGGCGGTGGCATAGCCGCTGACCATGGGCTGGCCGATATAGCTGGTCATGCTGGCCATGAAAATGATGCGGCCGCGGCCCAGATCTTTCATCTGTGGAACCAGCGCTTTGGTGAGGGCAAAAGCGCCCACAAGGTGCACGTCCAGCACTCGCCTGTAATCATCCACGGTCATGTCCCATATGAATTTTTTGCAATGAATTCCGGCGTTGTTCACCAAAATGCCTACAGGGCCCAGCTCCGCCGTTACTCTGTCGGCGATATTCTGTGCGCTATCCGTATCCGTCAGGTCATGATAATAGAACACGGCCCTGCCGCCGAACTCCGCCAGCGCGGCATTTGCCCGCTCCGGCTCTGAGTGGCTAAGCACCGCCACCTTTGCCCCTGCGCCCACAAGACAGCGGGTTATCGCCAGGCCCAGGCCTGTAGCGCCCCCGGTTACTATAGCGGTTTCACCCGCCAGTGAATACATGGACCTGATGTCAAATCTGCCCGGTTCCATATCATATCCCTCCAATTTACATCAAATATTCAATCTGTTCAGCCCTTTTCGCATGGCCTTGCGGCGAATTCGCTTTGGTACTTATACGGTATGCAGTATTCCTTATGGCCCAAAGCCTCGCTTTTGGTTGCCTCGCCGGAAGCCACCCGCACCACCAACTCCGCCAGTCCCTCCTCCATTTCATCCAATGACGCCTCCCCCGAAAGCGCCGGGCCCGCGTCAAAGTCCATGTCGCCCTCCATGCGGGCGAAGGTCCTGCTGTTACCGGTGATCTTTATGCAGGGAGAAACCGCGCTGCCCACGACGCTGCCCCGCCCCGTGACCAGGAAAACTATCTGAGCGCCGCAGGATATCAGCGCTGTCAGGCCCTCGCTGTCGTTGGGGTTGGTGATGCCGAACTGCATCCAGTGAGGGTCCGGCGTGGTGTCCAGCAGCCACAGCCCCGGGTGCTTTGCCCTCTGGGATACCTTTAGAACGCCCTGTATCGGCCTTGTACCGGATTTTACTACAGCCCCCATGCTCTTTTCCTCGATGGTCGAAAGGCCGCCCGCAAAATTGCCCGGGCTGACTGAATACTGCCGCACCGCCTTGCAGTAATCAAGGGCTTTGTCATATGCTCTTGTAAGCTCCCGGCGCGCCGTTTCGTTGGCTGCCCGAGCCGATAAGAGCTCCCTCAGGCCGATGGCCTCCACTATCTCCTCGAATATGGCTGTACCGCCCATGTCCACCAGCCGGTCAAAGAAGCGCCCGACCACCACATTGCCCGCCAGTCCGCTGGTGTAGTCGCTGCCTCCGCACTCCGCGCCTATGATCAGATCCGAAAGCCCCATCGCCGCCCGGGGCGTCGTCTTTAGCTCCCCAAGCATCTCCCCCACCAGGTTAACGCCCTTGCGGATACTGCTTTCGGTGCCGCCTTCATCCTGTATGAACATCCAGCCATGAGGCTTGCCCTCTTTCTCGGCGATGTCCGCCAGCCACCGGGGCTGGATATACTCGCAGCCCAGACCCACCGCCAGCACCGCACCCACGTTGGGGTGGCGTATAAGGGCTATCATCAGCCGCACGGCGTATTCATTGTCCGTGCAGCCGTGAAATCCCACGCACTCCACATCGGCGCTTCCGCTCAGGCGGGTGATCTCCTTCGCCACAAAGGATGAACACTCCACCGTGTACATGACCAGAACACGGTTGCGCACGCCCAGGCAGCCGTCCCTGCGCAGATAGCCCTGCCATACCTTTTGATTTTTTTCAATATCTGCCGCTTTACTCATATTTGATATCCTTGGGCGCGCCCGTCAAGCCGTCCAAATGGCTGGAGCGCTCGTCGTAAAGGCTTTTCATGCAGTGCAGATGCACCCAGCCGCCCTGGGGAATGGCCTGCGTCGCCAGGCCTATGACAATCCCGTACTTGATGATCTCCTCCCCGACGGCGATGCTCCTCAGGGCGATCTTGTGGCCCAGCGGGATATCCTGTCCGGCGGTGGTGCGCTCAAAGGCGGCGTCCCCACGCAAATCAACCCGCGCTAGGGCGGGCAGCGGCGTAAGTGCCGTGGCCACATTGTCCCGGATGTCTATCTGAAAGGCCGCGGGGCCGTCCTTCGGGCTTCTGTCCTTTTCCATCACTGTAATCAGAGTATGCCGAAGCGGGCAAAAGCCTCTGTGGCGCTCATGCCGTTTTCGATGGCCTTTCGCACCAGCTTTTCGCTTGAAGCCTTCTCAAGGGATTTTTCCACCACTTCTTCAGCCACCGCCTTGGGGATAACAAGAACGCCGTCAATATCGCCGAAGATAATATCGCCGTCATTTATTGTCACCTGGCCGATCTCTATGGTGCAGCGGAAATCCACCACATTTGTGCGGATGCTCGAATCCTGCGCCCAGCAGCCCTTGCTGAAAACTGGCCAGTTTTGCTCCAGCACCTGCGGCGTGTCCCGGTGATAGCCGTCCAGCACAGCGCCCGTCGCGCCCCGCACCCTGGCAGTCGCGGTTAAAAGCTCGCCCCAAAGAGCGCTGTTATGGGCGCCCGTAGCCACATATATCTCATTTTTTTCAAGCTGATCCAGCGCCTCCGTCATCAGCCCAAAGGGCTTCTTTTGGGGGCCGAACACATCGTGTTCAAGCACCGTGCAGGCCTTGCCCGCCAGCTTCATATCGTTTGTTATGGGGCGGATATATGGCGGCATGAACTGATGAACATAGCCCATCAAGTCCAGCACATCGCCCACCACCGGGGTATACAGCTTTTCCTTCATCAAGGCGAACATTTCTTCCTCTGTTTTCCATATAGCCATGTCATTTCCTCCGTTTTTATGTAAAGTGCTTCTAATAGCCATAGGCCAGAGCGCCGCCGTCCACAGCGAAGTCCTGACCGGTTATATATGTCGCGCCATCCTCCAGCAAAAAACGGACAATGGCGCCCAGATCCCGGGTGTCCCCGAACTTATGCAGGGGCATCCGCGCCAATATTGCGGCCCTGCGCTCATCGTCCATCACCTGCTTGCTCATCTCGCTGGGAAACCACCCGGGAGCCACGGAGTTAACGGTGATGTTATCCCCCGCCCACTCCACCGCAAGCCCTCTGGTCAACCCCAGCACGGCAGATTTGCTTATGCAATAGGGCGTCACCAGCGAAAACCCCAGATGCGCCGCCATGCTGCTGATGTTGACTATGCGCCCCGTGTGGGCCGACCGCTTAAGATATGGGTATGCCTGCTGGCAAAGGCGGAACACGCTGTGAACATTCACCTGCATAATCCGCTCGAAGGCTTCATATGGAAAGTCCTCCGCCCTGCACTTTTCGGTTATCCCCGCATTGTTAATGAGAAAATCAAGGCCGCTTTTCTCCCCCGCCGCCTTAACAATCTCCCCCATGCGCTTTGAATCGGTCACATCACCCTGCAGGTGGACAATTCCCTTACAGACGGGCAGCGAAGAATCCTTTACCGTTCCCGTGCGGCTCACGGCATAAACCGTCGCTCCTGCCCCTGCCAGCGCCTCCGCCACCGCATAGCCGATCCCTCCGGATGCGCCCGTTACAATGCCGCAGCGCCCCGCCAAAGTCAGGTTTGCATTATTATCCATTATATCCGCCTCTCCTTTTGCATACATATTCCCTCAACTTAGCCCAGTTAAATATTCATTCAAAAAGCTGAAGCCCCACCCCGGGCCTTCCCGCTGGAGCGCATAGCCGTTTTCTATTACCATCACATTGTCTATTATGCCGTCTATCCAGTCAAAGCTCTCCGCGCCGAAGGGGTTTGACACAGTGGCCAGCAATGGAACATCGTAGTCCTTATAGTAATGGGGCAGGCAGGGTACGTGATAAGCCGCAGCCAACGCCGCGCTGTCCCTCCAGGCTTCTACGCCGCCAATGCGCATCAGATCCGGCTGCCACAGGTCCAGCGCATTTCTGCCTATAAGGGCCTTCAGCGCCGAAACATCGTATTCGCGCTCGCCCATTGCAAGGCTGATTCCTGTCTTTAAGCGGATTATTTCGTAGCCGGCAAAATCGGTGTTTATGAGGGGTTCTTCAAACCAGGTAATGCCCATCTTTCCCGCTGCGCCGGATAATGCGATGGCCGACGCCACGCTCATGCCCTGGTTTGCGTCCATCATTATCCGCACATGCGGCCCCAGAGCCTCCCTGGCCTTGGCGATGCGCCCAATATCCCTTTCTATGTCTGGGCTGCCCACCTTTATCTTCACAGCGGTAAAGCCCCTTGCGGCGTAGCCCTTCACCTCATCCAGCAGCTCCTCGTCGCTGTAGCTGAGCCAGCCGCCGCTGCCGTACACGGGGATTTTCCTGCCATTTGAACCCAGCAGCCTATGGATGGGCTGGCCGCAGATCTTGCCCCAAACATCCCACATGGCAGTGTTTACAACCGACTGCGCCCAGCGTTGCAGGCCAATATTCCCGAAATACTCGGCTTCACCCTCGTAGTCCGCCTTAAGGCGCAGGGTCTCGTTTGCCGCGTAGCTGCCATTTAACAGAAAGCGGCGGATGTCCTTGAGCGCTCCCTCGATGGCGCCCGGGGAATAGTGGAAGCTGAGCAGATAGCCCTGGCCCTTCACCCCCTGAGCGGTCTCAAGCTCCACCACATAAAAGGCGATATCGCTTATGGAATGCGTTGAATCCGCAATAGGTCTGCTCAAGCGGGACTCTGCCCTGTAGATTCGCATCTGCGTTATCTCATGTTTCATTAAGCGCCCTCCTTCACATAAAACCCTGTGTTTTCTTGTAATATATCAGATGGCTGAAGTATAGCATTTATGCCTATAAATATCAAGGTCTGTTTTTATTGTTGGGGGTTGAATTGCGGCGTTTATTGTTGTAATATATTACATGAGCATAGAATTAATTAAAAGGAGGCGCTCCGCCTTGGCCGTCACAGACAAAAGCATGACCCAAAAGGCTTATACTTTTCTGCGCGCACAGATACAAAACTGCGAGTATATGCCCGGAGAAACCCTTGTGGAGAAGCAAATTTGCGAAAGGCTTCAGTGCGGGCGAACACCGGTGCGAGAGGCTCTGCTAACACTAAAGCAGGAAGGCCTGGTGGACGTGTTTCCCCGCAAGGGCATGTACGTGCGCCCGTTGACGAAGCAGAATGTCAATGAGATATATCAGTCGCGAAAAATACTGGAGTGCAGCATCGCTTCACAGTATTGCAGCCTCTACGACAAGAGCGAGCTGCTGCGCTTTGACGCCGCTTTCAAGAGTATTGACCTGTCGGATTCGCGTGAGTACTACACCCTTGATACGGATTTTCACACATTCCTCATCAGCGTGACGGGCAACGAGACTCTGCTGCGCTTCTACCGCGAGCTGATGTGGACCCAAATTCGCATCGCCATGTACTCAGAGCGCAGGAACACAGCCATGAAAAGCGACGCATACCGCCAGCATCACGGCATCATAAGCGCTATACTGGCTGAAAACCAGCGGGAGATAAACCACCTTCTGGTTGAGCACACAAACTATTCTCTGGTGGTGGCCCTGAAAGCCCTTGCGGAGGAATTACCAACAAACTAAAAGGCGAAAAAGGAGTAACCATATGAAAATCATTAGCTTTGAAACCTGGTGGGTTCAGCGGCAAAAATGCCTGTTCGACAAGGACAGGCAGGGCGCTTCCGCCATGGACTGGGATGTGCTGGTGCTGAAGCTCACTACTGATAACGGCATCGAGGGGCTGGCAACCTGCCTGGCCGCCCGCAGCGGGGCCGTCACAGAAGCATATCTGCACGATAATATCGCCCCTGTGGTGCTGGGCAGGGACCCCCATGACCGTGAGAAAATCTGGCATGAGCTGTGGAATATAGACCGGCATCTCACCTTTTTCCCCGTCTACCTTCCAGGCCCTGTGGACGTGGCCCTTTGGGACATCTGCGCAAAGGCGGCCGGGCTGCCCCTTTACAAATATATAGGCGCCTACAGGGAGAGTCTGCCCGTGTACGCCAGCGGCCTTTTCCACGAAACCGCCCAGGACTACATCGACGAGGCGCTATATTATAAGAACCGGGGAATAATGGCCTACAAAGCGCACCCGCCCGGGCCATTTACCTTGGACATGCAGATCCACAGGGAGCTTCGCGAAGCCGTTGGCGATGATGTGGTGCTGATGAGCGATCCCGTCGCCGAATATACGCTTGATCAGGCCATCGCCGTGGGGCGCGATCTGGAGCGGCTGAACTACCGCTGGCTGGAGGAGCCCTTCCGCGATTTTGAGTTGTATAAATACACTGAGCTTTGCCGCACGCTGGATCTTCCCATCGCCGCCACAGAAACAACGCGCGGCTGTCACTGGGGCGTGGCGCAGGTGATCACCCAGCGGGCCGCCGATATCGTCCGCGCAGATGTAAGCTGGAAAGACGGCATTACCGGCACTTTGAAGATCTGCCACATGGCTGAAGCCTTCGGCCTGAACTGCGAGATCCACACCACAACCATGAACTATATGGACATCGTCAACCTCCATGTAAGCTGCGCCATACGCAACTGCGAGTGGTTTGAGTATTTTGTGCCGGAGGACAGCTTCCGCTTCCCCATGAAGGGTGATATGCCCATAGATGAAAACGGCGTTATCCATGTGCCCAAGGAGCCTGGAATCGGCGCTGAGCTGGACTGGGAGCTGATAAACAGCAATTGCATTTCACACAAAAAGCAGACGATATAGACGATAATGGACGATAATGGACGATATAAAAGATAAGGGAGGCAACATGAAACAGGAATTTACTACATCCGCCCATGGAATCGACTCTAGCGGCAAGGCTCTCGTCACCAAAGACCTGCAAGGGCTGATCGATCAGGCGGGAAATGTCCGCGGTAAAGTCGTAGTGCAGCCAGGCGTATATCTGACCGGAAGCCTGTTCCTTCGAAGCGGCGTGGAGTTCCACCTAGAAAAGGACGCTGTTTTGCTGGGCTCAAAGGATGAGGCCGATTATCCATTGATGTGGACCAGAGCCGCCGGCATCGAGACCGAATGGATGCCTGCGCTGCTAAACGCCATCGACTGCGATGATATCGCCATAACCGGCCAGGGGATGCTGGACGGCCAGGGCGAAGTCTGGTGGGATAAGTTCTGGGGCCCCGACAGAAAAGGCGGCATGTGCAAGGAATACAATGAAAAAGGCCTTCGATGGGCTGTCGATTACGACTGTATGCGCCCAAGGATGATACAGATATTAAACTGCAACAATGTGGTCTGCCGCGATTTTCACCTGACCCGATCAGGCTTTTGGAATCTGCATCTGTGCTACTGCACCAATGCCTTGGTCTCCGGCGTGCGCATAGACAACTGCCAGGGCCCCAGCACCGACGGCATCGATATCGACTCCTGCGATGGAGTGATTGTCGAAGGCTGCGACATCTCCTGCAATGACGACAACATAGTCCTGAAGGCGGGCATGAACGCTGACGGTATGCGGGTAAACAGAGTCTGCCAAAATGTTGAAATCAGAAACTGCGTTCTGCGCGAAGGCATGGGACTGGCCTTCGGCAGCGATATGGCCGGCGGCATCCGCGCCATACGCGCACGTGATATCACAATGATCGGCACCGATAACGGCGTCTATCTTAAATCCGCCAAGGTAAGGGGCGGCTTTGTGGAGGATGTTGTAATCGAAAACATCCGCATGAGAAATGTGGCGAACACCATAAATCTAAACGCCAACTGGTTCCCGGACTTCAGCTACCCCAAAATCCCCGATGAGTACAAGGGAAACATACCCAGGCTCTGGCAGCTCTTGACGCAGCCGGTTCCGGAGGGAAAGGGTATGCCGCAGATCCGCAGCATGACAATTAAAAACCTGGTTTCCACCTTCGACGACGACTACACCGGGCGCTCGCGGGCTTTCCTAATCCAATGTTATGATGACAACCCGATGAGGGGAATCACCATCAGTGATGCGCAAATCACCGCCAAGGAGCTGGGCACAATCCGTCAGGTGGAGGGCATGAAGCTGGAAAACACCGTCATCAATATCCGCAACTGATAAGAAGGAAAGCATTCGGAGGGACTTTTTGGCGGAAAGCTTGTTGCTGCCTATTTGCACTGGAGCGTTGCCCAAAACGATGCTGTTGCTAATATTGCTGATTTGGATTATTATATCGCGGCGTCCGATGCGCTATCGCAAAAGCAACCGGCTTGTACGGGGGAAACTTCCCAGAATACCTTTTATGCTGCAAGGAAGTGTGCGCGATATTTCATTATTATTGAAGGTGCATATTTTTCGATGGTTAAAAACCAATTTGTATCCTTCCCCAAAGACGAGGTTCTAAAGGGCTTGTTTGCTAATAGCAAGGGCTTTGAAGATATCCTCACTCTTTCTACCGAGGTTTTGCGCGCGCCGGTGGATGCGAATGTAACTCATGGAGAATATTTAATAAAGATCCGGCCCTTTGTGGAATGGATGCTCGAAAGCATCGCTGAGTCTTGAGATGAAAAACCGCCAAGATTCACTTTAATAGGAATGACTGCGCGGGCATGCGGCCGGAAAACTCCGCCGTCATCCGCGACTTGCAAAAAACGAAAAGCCGGGGCAGACCTTCGCGGACTTCCCGGCTTTCTTTTTTTCTATGTTTTAAATATTACATCATGCCCTGGCGATCTTCGCGCCCTCATCCATGGCAGTGCTGTTTATTGGCAGCAGATGCTCACGCCTGGGGCCGAAGGTTTCCTTCAGGCAATCCATCACGGTGTCCTTTGACACCGCCTTTGTCGCCTCCAGATATGCCCCCAGCATTATCATGTTCACCACGCGGATATTGCCCAGCTCAATGGCGATGTCGTTAGCGGGGATGTTTATCACTTTGATATCGTCCCGCTCCACAGCCTTGTCGCAAAGGGAGGTGTTGACTATCAAAACCCCGCCTGGAACTACCGCTTTTTCAAACTTCAAAAGCGAAGGCAGGTTAAGAACCATGGCGCAACTGGCCTCGCCCACTATCGGGGAAGCCACCGGCTCGTCGGAGATGACCACATTGCAGTTGGTGGTGCCCCCGCGCATTTCCGGGCCGTATGAAGGCAAGAAGCTGACGAACTTATCCTCCTTCATTCCCGCCTGCGTGAGAAGCTGACCCATGAGCTGGACGCCTTGCCCTCCAAAGCCTGCGATAATTAGCTGCTCATCCATGGCTATACCTCCTTAAAAACGCCCAATGGAAACTGGGGTATCATGTTTTCTTCCAGCCACTTGATTGACTCCACCGGAGTCATGCCCCAGTTTGTGGGGCAGGTGGAAAGGACTTCGATCATCGAGAAGCCCTTGCCCTCGATCTGGTTCTGGAAGGCCTTTTTTATTGCGTTCTTGGCGATTCTGATGTTGCGTATATCGTGAACGGAGACCCTTTGAATCAGCGAAGGGCCGTTAAGCTGGCTCAGCATCTCGCTGATCATCACCGGATAGCCGCAGTGCTGCGGATCGCGCCCGTAGGGGGATGTGGTGGTCACCTGGCCGGGCAAAGTGGTGGGGGCCATCTGGCCGCCCGTCATGCCGTAAATGGCGTTATTGACGAATATGGTGGTAATCTTCTCGCCCCTTGTGGCAGCGTGGACTACCTCCGCCGCGCCGATGGAGGCCAGATCGCCATCGCCCTGATATGTGAACACTATGTTATCAGGGTTCGTCCGCTTAACGCCCGTGGCCACTGCCGGGGCCCTGCCATGGGCTGCCTGAAGCATATCCACGTTGAAATAATTATATGCGAAAACCGCGCAGCCCACAGGGGCGACGCCTATCGTCTTTTCCTGAATTTCCAGCTCGTCAATGGCCTCGGCCACCAATCGGTGGATTATGCCATGGGTGCAGCCGGGACAATAGTGAAATGGGATGTCCGTCAGGGATTTTGGCTTTTGAAAAACTATTGCCATACTATTTGCCTCCCTTCAGCTTCATTATGTTGTTAAACACCTCTCTGGAGGTGGGAACCATGCCCCCCAAACGATAGAAGCAGGAACTGGGCACACCATTGCCTATCGCAATGCGCACATCGTCCAGCATCTGGCCGGCAGCAAGCTCCACAGTCATCACATGCTTCACTTTATCGGTCACAGCATTTTTTATGGCGTCCTTCGGGAAGGGCCACAGGGTTATCGGACGGATAAGGCCCACCTTCATGCCCTCTGCTCTGGCCATGGCCACAGCCTTGGAAGTGATCCTCGCCACGGTGCCATATGCGACGATTATATATTCGCTGTCTTCCGGGCAGTCAACTTCCACCCTAACCTGCTCCTTCTCTATCGCGGCATACTTGGCCTGAAGCTTCAGATTATGCTTCTCCAAAACCTCGGGATCAATAAACAAGGAGTTTATAACAGCCCGGGGGCGTGTCTTTCCATCCCAGCCGGTGGCTGCCCATGCCTTGTCCGGAAGAGCCACGGGCTCTCTTTCCTTTATAACAACAGGCTCCATCATCTGGCCAATCATACCATCGCCCATCACCATAACGGGATTTCTGTAAATATCGGCAAGATCAAACGCGTCCTGGGTGAGCTCTATCGCCTCCTGGACGGAGGAAGGAGCCAGCACTATCATTCTATAGTCGCCATGGCCGCCGCCCCTTGTGGACTGGTTGTAGTCGCTCTGGGCGGGCTGAATTCCGCCAAGGCCGGGGCCTCCGCGTACGATATTCACGATAACGCAGGGCAGTTCAGCGCCGACGATATACGAAATTCCCTCCTGCTTAAGGGAAATACCCGGGCTGGAGGAGCTTGTCATAACCCTTCCGCCCGCGCCCGCCGCGCCATAGACCATGTTTATAGCGGCGACTTCGCTTTCGCTTTGCAAAAAAGTGCCGCCCACCTGCGGCATACGCTTTGACATATATTCGGGGATTTGGTTTTGCGGTGTGATGGGATAGCCAAAGTATTGCCTGCATCCGGCCATTATGGCCGCTTCAGCTATGGCTTCATTTCCCTTCATCAGTATTTTTTCCATTCTGTCTCTCCTTTAAGCAGGGCCGTCCAACTGTTTGTTATCTTTCTACAGTTATGACGCAGTCCGGGCACATCCTGGCGCAGTGAGCGCAGCCGATGCACTTTTCCATCTCCAAAACCTCCGCAGGGTAATACCCCTTGGAGTTTATCTTAGTTTCGCTGAGCTGCACTATTCCCTTGGGGCAAACGGTCACGCACAGCCCGCAACCCTTGCAAAGGGACTCATCAAAAGTTACTTTCGCCATAAAGACCTTCCTTTCGGCGTATATTGCTATTTATCATACATAATTTTTCATGCTATGTCAAGATTATCAGAAACCATTACTAAGAGATCTACGGCTGATTTCACTTGTTTACTGCTTTAAATCAATAAAAAAGAATTTTCATAAAAAATGAAAAACATCCTTGTTCCCGTAGTTTTTCACTCCTGCATCTTTAATTGGCGTAATAAATTCTGTCATTCACAGGATTCATTTGCTAAAAAGTTGCTTAAGCATCCTTTCAATCAATGGCAAGTCATAAAAGCGCAATTCTGAAAAAGGCTGCATCTTGGGCTCTGGAAAGCTCAAGGCAGCGCGATCTTTGCCGCCCAAATTGCTCATCGGACATTCCTCGCTTTCGCATTTCATCAAGAACATAATTCTTTTCTTCAAAATTGCAATGAGACATGCTTTTGTTATCTTGCTTATGTCTGCAGACAGGCTTATTATGCCTCCGGAAGGCCTTTCAGGAATATCTGCGGCAGCCGATGATGCTTTTATTTCAGGTTAACTCATTTGTTTTCAGCCCTCCCCTTAAAAACAAATTGCGGGTTAGCTTACATTGGCCCAAGTGTTATTGCTAAAGCGGGTCAGCGACAAAGGCATAAAAAAGGCGGCGATATCTATTGTCAGATATCGCCGCTGTGGCTCCCCAGGCTGGACTCGAACCAGCAACCCTTCGGTTAACAGCCGAATGCTCTGCCATTGAGCTACTGAGGAATGTCTTTGTCTCGG